>CBFIFR010000026.1:0-41042 GCA_965661915.1 Polaribacter sp.
TCTTGATAGAATACTTTCTTCCGATTATGAAAATAGTGCAGAAATTATAGCTTTAGGAGAAGAAAAAGCAGCAGAAATAAAGGTACATGATTTAGATGTTATTAGCACACCATACATTGCAGTAGGTATTTTTGTAGCTATAGTTTTTGTCATCATTTGGAAAACGAACATTCCAAAAATGGCGATGGGAGAACACTTAACAATCAAAGAGTCTTTAAAAAGAATTTTTAAAAGTAAAACCTATGTTTTTGGTGTAATTGCACAAACTTTTTATGTTGGTGCTCAAATTATGTGTTGGACTGCTATTTTTCAATTAGTAGAATATATAAATATTGGGAATGAAAATCCTATTGATGGTACATTTTGGAATATTGGTGCCATGGTGCTTTTTGTAACTACAAGGTTTATTGGTACTGCATTAATGCGAAAAATCAATCCAGCAAAACTATTAACAGTTTTTTCAATTGTAGCAGCGTTACTCTGTTTGGGTGTGATAATCACTACAGGTATTACAAGTTTACTTTGTTTGGTTTTTGTTTCTGTTTTTATGTCTATAATGTTTCCAACAATTTATGGTTTAGCCTTAAAAGATATGGGCGAAGAAGCAAAATTAGCCTCATCTGGTTTAATCATGGCAATTGTTGGTGGTGCATTTTTACCAAAAATACAAGCAGCAATTATGGATTTTGGAGATACCATTAATGGAGAAGAAGTTTTTGGGGATATTGTAACAGGTAATATTACTGAAATTCATTTTTCATTTATTTTGCCAATGCTATGTCTACTAATTGTTGGTTTTTATGGAGTTTATGCATATAAAGTAACCAAAAAATCAGTTTAGTTTTATTAATATGATTACAAAAAGATATTGCTTATCCTGTGATTTAAAAGATGATCCTATACTTATTAATGAATATAAAGAACATCACAAAAATGTATGGCCAGAAATTTTAGAAAGCATTAAAGTATCTGGTATAGAAAAGATGAATATTTATAATCTAGGGAACAGGCTTTTTATGATTATTGAAGTAAATGAATCGTTCTCTTTTGATAAAAAAGCAAAGTTGGATGCAAACAACTCAAAAGTACAAGAATGGGAAGCGTTAATGTGGAATTATCAACAGAAATTACCAATGGCTAAAGAAGGAGAAAAATGGCTTCTTTTGGAAGAGATATTTGAGTTGTAAAATTCATTTATTCGGTTTTAGATGTCTCAAAATTGTTAAAAACACTTTAGAGCATTTCTTATTAGCTCCTAAAATTTATCATTAGTAAATTGGGATATAAATTTATGATGAAAAGTTCGTACTCTTTTGGGATAGATTATTTAAGTTTTCAGGTTTAAAATTGCATATTAATTCTCTATTTGTATCACTTTATTGATGCAAATTTACGTTTCATAAGAAGCTATAATTTTGTTTATTAAATAATCATTTACCTAAAATATAGATTGCTAAACTTTACAAACCTTCATTCGATTAATAATTTTTTGAAAAATGGTAATATGGTCAAAAATAGTTGGTAAAAACCTATGTAAGCCTTTTTGTCATTAACAAAATTAAAACTTAATTTGAATGCTATGTCATTCCGTTTGAAGTGATAAGGAAACAGCTAAATCTATAAACTTTAGGATAATTTAGATTTTTCCATAAGGTCTAAAAGACGATACTTTGCCTCATAAAATTTACTTATAAAACAATTAAATACAGGTTGGTAAGCTGGTAAGCTTAATTTGTGAAATCTTTATATCATAAAAAAAAGAGGTATATGCTTGCATATACCTCTTTATAATTTATAAGATTAATATCTTATTAATTTGTTACGAATTTTACTGCTTTAGTACCTTCGAATGTTTTTACAGTTGCAATATAAAGACCAGCCTTTAATTCAAACTGAGTATCTTGATCTATATTCATAGACTTCACTAAAGCTCCAGTTATACTATAAACCTTAACCTCAGTTTTAGATGCTATATTAGAAATAAATACTGTATTTCCATAAGACCTTACATTTGAAGTAACTTTAGAAAACTCATTTACTCTATCTACACTTAACGTAAAGTCATTGTTTTCAACTAAAGTAGTAGGCACTGGTATACCTGTTAGTTTGTATGCTGCGTTTCTCCAAATAGTTAATGCCTCAGGAGATATGTTTGCGCCATCATTTCTAATGATTGCTCCATAATTAAAAGCTAAAGCAACCATTGGTGCTTGTAACACATCTGTAGCTACAGTTCCAATTTGTGTTCCTGAAGGAATATCATTTATTATAATTGATGTATCTGGAGATGTAGTTAAATCTGAAACAGTTGCTAGGTTTGTACCAGTAGCACTAATTTCAAGATTTTGTAATACATCTATAGCATTTGTTCCAACAGCACCATTATTATCTGATTGTCCAGCATATAATCTTACATCATTAGAACCAGAAAAATCAATTCCACTAAATAAAGGATTTGTTTGGTTACTTGGATCTATAGTAACAGATACTTCTGTTGAAAGCTCCACTGCTGCTCCACCTGAAGAAATTCCTTTTCCATCTCTTAAAGCCCAAGTTTTATTATAAATTACAGGAATTGTAATATTTTGAATTCCAAAAGGCCCAGTAGATTTCCATATATCATCACCAGATCCAAAAGTTTCTTGTGCAATAGCTAAATCGTAACCTGTAAAATCTACTCCAGTTCCAGCTCCATCCGTTTCAACAACAGTAATGTTAAAGTTTTCATCATCTGTTAACATTCTAATAATAGGATCGTCTGTAGATGCAGAAGCATCAGCTGCAGAAGTAAAACCTGCTTTAGTAACATATAATACATCTTTAGCTAAAAAGAATGCTGGATTTTCTACTAATGTAGTTGGAACTTCAGAAGGTCCGTAAGCAAGCATGTAAGCTGCATTTCTCCAAATGGTTAAAGCTTCTGGACTAATATTAGCGCCATCACCTAAAATTTGAGCACCATAACTAAAGGCTAAGCCAATTGCATTTACTTGTAATACATCTGTATCAGCTTCACCTAATTGTGTTCCTGCAGGCATATAGTTTACTAACATTGCTTTGTCAGCATCTGTTATTTCTGGTATCGTAGCAATTGAGCCTGCTGATGTACTTGAAAATTCTAAATCATTTAAAACATCTATAGCTTTGTTACCTCCTGTACTACCATCGTCATTAGCGGTAGCTGATTTAAAAATTCTAATATCGTCTCCACCAGAAAAATCAATACCACTAAATAATGGGTGATCAGTATCTGTTGCAGTTATAGATAAATTTTGAGTACCTGTAACAGCTGCATCAGCATCAGTTATAGCTCTACCATCTCTAAATGCCCAAGATTTGTTATAAATAATAGGTACAGTAACATCTTTTACACCTAATACACCACCTGGTTGAAACATTGCTGCACCAGAAGAAATTGTTTCTTGAGCAATAACTAAATCATATCCTGTAAGGTCTATAAGAGAACCATCAGAAGGAGTTTCTAAATAAGTTACATCAAACTTATCATCTGCCATTAACATTTTAATAACTGGGTCTTGACCTGGAGCAGAAGCACCAGCACCTTGTCCAACACCAGCTTGGTTTACATACAATATTTTTTTAGGTAAGAAAAACACTTCATTTTCTACAAGTGATGTTGGTACATCTAAACCAGCAAGTATATACGCTGCATTTCTCCAAATAGTTAACGCTTGTGGGCTAATGTTAGCACCATCACCAAAAATTTGAGCACCATAACTAAATGCGAAAGTAATTGCATCAACCCCTAAAACATCTGTAGTTGCTTCACCTAATTGTGTACCAGCAGGTATATGGTTGATTAAAATTGATTGTGATGCATCTGTTACCTCAGGAACAGTTGCTAATGTACCTCCATTTGCATTAGAAATGTCTAATCCATTTAATACATCTATCGCTTTGTTTCCTCCAGCACTTCCATCGTCATTAGCAGTTGCAGATTTAAAAATTCTAACATCATTGCTAGAAGAAAAATCAATACCACTAAATAATGGGTGTGTTTGGTTATCAACATCTACAGTAACAGATAAGTTTTGAGTACCAGTAACAGCAGCATCAGCATCAGTTACGGCTTTACCATTTCTAAATGCCCAAGATTTGTTATATATAATTGGTATAGAAACAGTATTGATTCCTAAAACACCATCTGGTTGAAACATTGCAGCACCTGAGCTAATTGTCTCTTGTGCAATAACCATATCAAAACCAGAAAGATCTGGAATAGCTGATCCATCTTGAGGTGTTTCTACATAAGTTACATCAAAATTTTCATCAGCAATTAACATTTCAATTACTGGATCTTCGCCTGGAGCAGAAGCGCCTTCACCTTGTCCAACCCCACTTTGGTTTACATATAATACCTTTGTTGGTTTTCTTGTTAATACTGGGTAATCTACATCTATGTAAGGTAAATAGATATCACTACCTCCATCAGTAGCATCTGCCATTAACTCTAAGTTTTGACCACCACCGTTTGGAAAGTATTCTATGGTAATAAACTCACTTAAATCATTTCCATCTGCTGCAGTAGCATTTAATGTTTCTTGATATGTAGTTTTTGATGGAGCAGAAGTTGCAACACCATTAACTTTTATATAAGCTTTATTGTTGTTATTAGGCATTTTAACTTCTAAGCCTAAACTTGAATATTGAGATAATGGAATTTTAACAACACCAGAACCTGCTGGTTTTACAAATACTCTTGCACCAGCTTTCATATTTAGACCATATGTACTACTATGATAGTTATCACCAGCTGCATGTCTGTATTGTAATACTCCATCTGCACTTAAAAATCTGTCAGTCTGTGGTTGAGCATCTGCCTCAGGAGATCCTGGTATTACATAACCATCAACAGGGTTAGGAATAATAGATCCATCTGTAAAATCATATCTAGTTGTCTCTGTAGTGATTTCGTATTTATCATATATAGGATTGGTATATAATGTTGTAGGCACAGTTTGTCCTGTTAATTTGTAAGCTGCATTTCTCCAAATAGTTAAATATTCTGAAGTAATGTTTCCACCATCTTGTTTAACAGTAGCTCCATAACTAAAACCAAAAATTACAATATCTTGTGTACTAACTTCACTAGTAGTTCCAAGAGTTGTTCCAGAAGGAATGTAATTAATTACAGCTGCTTTGTCTTCTTCACCAGTTGTAACTTGTTCTACTCCAGCTAGTAAAGTTCCACTAGCAGAATTTTCTAATCCATTTAAAACATCTATGGCCTTATAACCATTAGCTTCACCTTTATCATTAGAAGTAGTTCTAAATAATGGAATTTCTGCACCGCCTGCAAAATCAATACCATTAAACATGTCGCTACTAGTATCTAATGCAGTTACTGATAAATTTTGAGTTTGTGTTACTTGAGATCCATTTCTTGAAGTATCAATAACATCCCCACCTCTAAAAGCAAATGTTTTAGAATAAATTACGGGTATTGTTAATTCATCAATGTGTAATGGATTTCCATCTTGAAAGATTCCATTATTTGAAGCCATAGAATCTGTTACAATAATTAAATCGAAACCAGTGAAATTTATAGGACTGCCTACAGCATTAGATCCTAGATTGTTTTCACCAATTTTTGTAACTACAAAATCTTGACCAATTTCTACATACGATAAAGTAAGGTTAGCATCTGAATCTAGCATCCTTGTAACTGGATCATTGCCAGGCGTTGAGGCTCCAGATCCTGGTGGTACTTCTACACCATCTTGATTAATGTAGAGAACATTCTTTTGTGCTTGCAGGGTACTGAAAGCAAAAAACAATGTTAGCATTAAAAATGTAATTTGTTTTTTCATAATTAAGTAAATTAAATTTATTTGTTTATAATTAAATTAAGTGATATCTATAATAAGATATATCTAAATTTTAGGGTACTAAATTGTATAATATATAATAGACTTGCAATATTTTTGAACGACGGTCGATTTTGTAATCGATTACAACTTTACAAAAAGAAACTAGAATTTAAGTTCAGTCTATGCAATCTTATCTAACTTTGTAGGGTTTATTTTAAAAGAATTCTTTTTTGAAAAGAATGGGTATTAGAAACTAATTTTAAAAAGTACACTCCTTTTGGATAATTGGCTACTTTAAATTTGTTAATACCAGATTTAAATTTGTCAATTCTTTGAACTACTTGCCCTAAAGAATTGATCAATTCACCTTTAACATCTTTATCTAAGTTTAACTCAATATTAAATTCATCTGTGGCTGGGTTAGGCCAAATTTTTAAAAAAGATTCAAGATTAGAATCTTTTACAGCAAGAGCATTATCATAGGTAAATTTTAATATAGCTCCTGGATTTTTCATGGAAGTAACCACATTCATTCCAGAAGCATCTGCTGTTTTTCCAGAACCATCTGTTATAATGTAAAAAGATTTTCCATCAGGGTCAGTAACAATATCTCTATACCTGTTTTGTGTGTAGAAGTGTTGTGTTGCATCACTTTCTACAGCAGTACCATCACTATTTAATTTTAATCTATAAATTCTTCCTTTTTTTAAACTGGTAATTAAAAGTGAGTTTTTCCATTCAGCGATTTCATCACTTTCATAAATACCAAGACTAGAGGGTGCAATATTAGGACGACACATCCAAGAATTATTACAACCAGAGGGTTGCGTGGTATTTGGTAAAAATAAAGACATTAATGGATCTTGATAATTAGCCTTATTAAATGAAGTTTCTTTGTCATGGCAGCCATCATTATCATAAACTAAATTATCGATAACACCTACAACAAAAGGCCATCCGTAATTTTTACCAGATTTTAAAATATTTACTTCATCATCAGAGCTAGGCCCATGTTCATCAGAATATAATACACCATTTGAGCCCAAGATGATGCCTTGTGGATTTCGATGACCGTAAGTAAAAATATGACTTTTTACACCTTCTATAATAGGGTTGTCATCAGGTATTGTACCATCTAAATTAAGCCTTAAAATTTTACCTGGATATTTAGACCAATTTTGGCTGTCAATTTCCTGCTGAGTTGGTAAAAACTGAGCTAAATTAGAGTTACAGTTTTTTTCACCTTGATCGCCAATGGTGTAATAAAGTTTCTCATCAGCACCAAAAATGAGTCTCCCAGAATTATGATCATTACTTGCTGGTAAATTTGAAATGATTGTTAAGGGTGATGTTAAAGCATTGTCATCACCATTATTTTGATAAGTATAGCGCACTAATTTTTGCGCTCTTTTGCCAGATGTAAAATAGGTGTACGAAACATACACGTAGGGTTCTCCAGTAAGGATGTCTTTATGAAGCGCTATTCCTAATAATCCTTCTTGACTTCCATTAGCGTAAACATCAGAAATTTTTAATAATTCATCTTTAACAGCGGTTTCTGGATGTACTCTAACAACAACGCCATTGGCTCTTTCTGTAACCCACAGAAAACCTTCTGGGCCATAATGTAAATCCCAAGGAGTGTTTAAAAAATTATTTGCGCCAATTTGAGTCATGGTAAAATTAGCGTCTTGTGATTTTATAGTAGGACTTAAAAAAAGAAAGAAAATAAATAGTGCAGAGGGTAATGATATTTTTGAATTCATACTTAAAATAGTAAAGTTTGGTTTTATTTTTAGGTCTTAAATGTAATTCTCATTATGATTGATAATAATTAAAAATCAATAAGTTCGGCAATATAGTAAAAAATGCAATCGATTACATATTTATTTGTATTGTGTTGCTTTTTTGTTTGAATAATTTACAAATCACTTCCATTTGTATTTATCAGGAATAAAAAATTTACTGTATTTATAAAAATGAAGTTTTTTATAGAGCGTTTTTTGTATGAATTTTAGCATAATAAAACACAAAACATTTATTTAGAAAATTTTTATTTTACGTAGGTAGCATCAAAATACAATGCAGTTGAAAAATTTCACTTACAGTAGTTAAAAAGTAAAACGCTGTAAACTGGATGGAAACTTTGTAATAATGTAAAGAATTCTGAAAGTTTATACCTTCATTTTAGAACTTTTTTATACTTTTATTAAATTTTGTTTTGTGCCCATATTTAGGTGTTAAACACACTGTACAAAAATATACTACATAATCTAAACAAATATTGTAGTATACCTATTCAATAATACTAGTATTTTTACACAACTCTACTACAACTTTATTAAAATACTAAAGAGTGCGTGTCAAAAAACAAAGGAAACTTTGTCAACAAAGTATCGTAAGTTTTGAAGAATAGTTACTAATGTGTTTTATTATGCTGTAATCAATTGGGTTAGATGGTTGTTTGTTACCACTAATGGTAAGCTGTTCTGTACTAACAATTAACTGCAGATTATTTGGGTTCACTAGCCAAAAGGGGAGTGCTTTAAAAGGTTGGTAAAAGCTGCTTATTTAAGGATAAATATTGCAAAGGTTAACAAGAAATCACAAATCAATAACTATAAAGTAAAGAATGAATAAAGAAATGGTTTCTACTCATAAATAGGATATAAAATCTGTTAAAAATTATTTAGTATTCAAAATTTACTTAAAAAACAGTAGAACCAATTTAAAAATCATTAATAAAAAGAGCTTCATCTACATATAAAATTATATTTTTATAGACTACTATGAAAAGCCACTCTTTAAATGAATAAAATTAATACCAGAAAAGCTTTAAATCCTGCTTATAGAAAACACAAACCTTTACGTAAAGAGGTTACGCATTTTACAAACCAATTGGTAAAATGTATTGATGCAGTTAAATTAAGTGATGATAATGGAGAAAGTGAAGAGCATACAAAAGCGCATTTCATTTCATTTTTTAATACTACTTTCTATGCCAAAAATTACATAAATACAAAAGACAGAATAGATCTTGCCATTTATTTAGACGATAATGCAAAATCTGATGTAGGTGTAATCATTGAAGCCAAAAAACCTAGTAACAAATCAGAATTTTTAAAACCAGATAATCTCAATAAAAAAGCATTACAAGAACTACTGTTATATTATTTAAGAGAACGTTTAGATAATGGTAATAACAATATTAAGCACCTAATTGCTACCAATGGTTATGAATGGTATTTGTTTAAAGGAGAAGATTTCTACAATTACTTCTTTAAAAACAAAGCATTACTAAAAGAATATAAAAGTTTTAGAGATGGCTTAAAAGACACTTCTAAAAATGAATTATTCTATAACGAAATTGCAAAAAAATACATTGCAGAGGTTGCGCAAGAAATCCCCTTTGTTCATTTAGATTTTACCAAAACCAACTTTACTAAATTAAGCGATACTCATTTAAACACCTTATTTAAAGTGTTTTCTGATGTGCATTTGCTGGGTCACGCTTTTGGTAACGATAGCAACCAATTAAATAAAGCCTTTTATAATGAGCTATTACATATCATTGGTTTAGAAGAAGTAAAAGAAAAAGGAAAAAAGATAATTAGTCGTAAAGAAATCAAAAACCGAGACTACGCATCTTTATTAGAAAATACCATTGTAATATTAGAAGACAGAGATTACTTACCAAATATAAAAAGCATTTCAAACGGAGAAGAAAAGGCGTTTAATGCAGGTTTAGAATTATGTTTAACTTGGGTAAATAGAATCTTATTCTTAAAATTATTAGAATCTCAATTGGTAACCTATCATCAAAAAGATGAAAAATATAAATTCTTAAATGCAAACTTTATTAATGGGTTTGATGAATTAAACGATTTATTTTTCTCTGCATTAGCAAAACCAATTGAAGACAGGCACCCAAAATACAAAGAGAAATACCAAAACATACCTTACCTAAACAGCTCTTTATTTGAAAGAAATACCTTAGAGAATGAAGCGTTTGAAATATCTTCTTTAAATAACGATGAAATTACCATTTACAGTGGCACAGTATTAAAAGATGCCAATGGCAAAAAACAAAAAGGGAAACTTTCTACTTTAGCATACTTATTTAAATTTTTAGATGCCTACGATTTTGCTACAGATGGCTCAGAAGGTATAGAAGATGCCCAAGAAACCAAATCTTTAATCAATGCCTCTGTATTAGGTTTAATTTTCGAGAAAATAAACGGGTACAAAGAAGGCTCATTTTACACCCCTGCATACATCACTATGTATATGTGTAAAGAAACTATAAGAAGGGCTGTAATTCAAAAATTTGCAACGCAAGAAGAACCCACAATTGAAACCTTTCAAGACTTACAATCTTATTGTGGTAGATTTTTTAAAGTGAATGATTTAAAGCGTTTAAACAATATTGTAAACAGCATAAAAATTTGTGACCCAGCAGTAGGTTCTGGCCACTTTTTAGTTAGTGCTTTAAATGAACTAATTGTTATAAAAAACGAACTAAAAATACTTATTGATGCTAAAGGTGTGCCTTTAAGATGCGATATTGAAATTGTAAACGATGAGTTATATGTAATTGATGATAAAGGCTTGTTGTTTGAATACAACCCAACAGATAAAGAAAGTGTAAGAACACAACACACGTTATTTCACGAAAAACAAACCTTAATAGAAAATTGTTTGTTTGGGGTAGACATTAACCCAAATTCCGTAAAAATATGTAGACTCCGTTTATGGATAGAACTGCTTAAAAATGCCTATTACCAGCAACCAAAAACTAGCAGCAAAAAACCACAACTACAAACCCTGCCTAATATAGATATTAATATAAAATGTGGAAACTCTTTAATTAGCCGTTTTAATTTAGATGATGATTTAAAAGACGCTTTTAGAAATAAAAGAAACCAAGACACCATTAAGTATTCTTTAGACGATTATAAAAATGCAGTAGCAGAATACAAAGAAACCAATAGTAAAGAGCGTAAACGTGAAGTTTTAGAAATTATAAACGAAGTTAAAAACAACTTTAAAAGCACGTTAGACAATAAGTTTATAACGAAGTATCAAAAAATACAAGGCGATGTAATAAACGAACAAGAACGCCAAAACAACCTAAAAAACTTTGGCGAAAAAATAAAGAAAACAGAAAAAGATACCCTTAAAAAACTAAAAGTAAAAGCAGAAAAAGCCTATTTAGAAAAAGAAGAAATTGTAAACAATGCTATTTATGAAAATGCTTTTGAATGGCGTTTTGAGTTTCCAGAAGTTTTAGCAGAAGATGGTGATTATATTGGTTTTGATGCTGTTATTGGGAATCCTCCTTGGGTTTCATTAATGGGGAAACATAGTTCTATAGATGATAAAACATTAATTAATTATTATAAGAAGATATTTCCTGAAAATACATATATGCCTAATTTATATGAGTATTTCATAAAAAAAAGTATTGAATTGTTAAGATCTGATGGAATTAATTGCCTAATAGTTCCTGATAGAATTGGCTCAAATGAATCACTTACTTACTTGCGAAATTATCTTTTAACGGAAACTACAATATTAGAAGTCATTTATAGATGGTTTTTTCCAGATATTATAACTGACACTTTAACTTTTATGTGCTCAAAAACGAAAAAAGAAGATTACTTCATAAAAGTAAAAAATAATCCTGATTCTCAAATTATTAAAATTCCAAAAAGCGTTTATTTAGAAGATGAAAGTAATAGTTTTAAGAGTTACAAATCTGATAAAATTTATTCATTAATTGTAAAACTTAATAAACTACAAAAATTAAAAGAGATTGCTTCTGCAACTTCTGGTTTTGGTGGTAAATCAAAACTAATTACAAGTAAAAGAATTAATGATAATCAAATCCAAATTTTGAAAGGTCGTTCAATTGGTAAATTTAATGTAAAAGAATTATTGTTTTTTGATTTTATAGATGATAACATAACAGGAAGAACCAGAGATATAGAAAAGTTATCTTTCAAACCTAAAATATTACTTCGAAAAACTGGTATACAATTAATTTCTACAATTGACTTTGATGGTGTATATCCAGAGCAATCACTTTATTTTATTTACAAAATTAACGAAGAAGTTTTTCCAATATTTTTATTGTGTCTAATGAATTCTAAACTTTTTAATTTCTTTTATTTAAATGAGTTAGTCACAAACATAGATAGTACACCCCAATTAAAAAATAGTGATTTATATAAGTTTCCTATTAAAAAAGCCTTAAATCAAGATGATTTTGTATTAATTGGTAATCAAATTCTTTCTATCAAAAAAGAAAACCCAAAAGCAGATACCAGTATTTTAGAAAAAGAAATAGACCAAATGGTGTATGCCTTGTATGGTTTAACTGATGAAGAAATTAAGATTGTAGAAAATAGTTAAAAACAAAAATACATTCTGCTATAGCAAAAGAAAAAAAGACTTTAAAAGTGCTTGGACTTTTTTAGAAAAGTATTAAAAAGACATTGAATTAAAAGTTTAAACTTTTTAGTTTGAATTTTATTGGATGCCCCAATTCTAAATTGGTTTCTTACCACTTATTAAAAGATCTAAATCACCTTTTTCTTGTAGAATAGGGGTTATTTCTTCGGCTCTTTTATTATGACTATTTCCAGTGCCTTGAATTGCGAATAATACTTTCATAAAAAGAATTAAGTTTTTGGAATATTAAACTCCTTTAAGAGTTCAGTAAATAAAATATTATTGTCCTTTTCTTTCTCTTTTTTTCTTTTCTTCTTTTTTTCTTCTAAGTTTTTAGCAACTTCATCTTTAGTATATTCGTATAAACTCCAATTACCTTTATTATATTCTAAAGCTGTTAAATTTTCAATCCAATCTCCTGAATTTAAGTAGGTTGTTGCTCCTTTTTGGTTCTTGATTTCTTTTATTTCTGGTTTATGAATATGACCACAAACTACATAATCATATTTATTATCAATAGCGATGTCTGAAGCTATAGTTTCAAAATTATTAATGAATTTAACAGCACTTTTTACACTGTTTTTTATCCTTTTTGATAATGATAATTTTCCATAACCTAAAAGCTTGCTACACCAATTTATAAAAGTGTTGATAAGAATCAGTAAGTCATAACCTTTTCCTCCTAATTTTGCCAACCATTTTGAATGTTTCATAGTAACATCAAAAACGTCCCCGTGAAAAATCCAAGCTTTTTTACCATCAAGATTTAAAATCAATTTATTCAAAATTTTAAAGTTTCCTAGTCGAAATCCTTTAAATTTTCGCAACATTTCATCGTGATTTCCAGTGATGTAATACACCTGAGTTTCTTTCGATAGTAATGAAGTTATATGTTTAATAACATTCATATGGGATTTTGGGAAATATCGTTTGTTAAACTGCCAGATATCAATAATATCGCCATTCAATACCAAGGTTTTTGGTTGAATTGTTTTTAAATAATTTAGTGCTTCTTTAGCTCTACAACCATAAGTTCCCAAATGGATATCAGAAATTACAACTAATTCTACTTTACGTTTTTTAGTTTTTTTCATTTTAAAAGTCGATTGATGGAGATAGAAACACTGTTTTAAAAAGAAAAAATATCAAGTGTTTTGCTTGAAATCTAAAAAACATAATTTTCTGAACTCTAGGTGCCAACAAATTTAGAAGTTTAAAGTGTTTTTTTTGTAAATTTAAAATGAAAAAAAGGTGATTTAATGTTTATGAAAAGGTTCTATAAGAGTTATCAAATTATTAAGTGATTGAATTTGAAGGGCATTTTGAAGAGCTTTTCGACGCTAGAAGAAGTAATCATATGTATTGTACTTTAAGTTGTAAAACACAAGCAAGTTATAAAAGAAATAACTACCAATACATTTCAGGTTATTATGAGAAAAATGAACTCGTCTCAAATTCAGAAAAAGCTATTTTACCTCAAAAAGCAGTTATGTGCATTGGGAAATGTTGAAATTTGGAATTAAAATCAAAAAGCGGAAAAGAAATTATTGGAAAAATTCCAAGACTAATTTTCGGCGGAGTAAAATCCTTTGTTGGAAAGAATCCTATTGGAAATCCTGGAGGTGTGAATGTTCCGCCTTTAAAACCATTTCCAATTGAACAAGAACTAGAAAATATTTTTTATGAAAGCTGGAATAGAATTAAGCTGAAAATAAAAACGTTCAGAAACAAAGTACTGTGATAAAAAAGTAAACACACATTAATTTTTCACTAAAGTACTTTTATAGTGTTGTGATATATTACTCCTACACTAGCAATTGCAAAAGCTTGTTTTAGTAGCTTATTGTTTTATCTACTTAACAACCCCTAAATAGGTACTGGCATAAGTGCCAACACGATCAAAAGCATGCATTTCTTTAGTAACATCCAATCTCCAGTCTACCCTATCATGTATAAATTCAGGAAAAAAATCAATTTTTTCAATAGCAGAACGCATAAGAATTTTAGTTCCCGGAAAACTGTTTTTAAGGATAAGCTCCCATTCTTCAACTAAAGCTTCTGGTTTATAATGCGCCAGCCAATCCTGATGATCTAATAAAACGTAATGCGAATATTGACCAGGATTTGTTATAAGAAAGTCGCTTATGGTTGTGGTGTGGGTTTGCAGTACATCAATATTGTTTTGTAATGTTTTAAAATTATGATCCTTTAAATATTCAGGACAGCAAGCTTTAGTGTATTCTCCAGTTAGGTATAAACGCCAAAAATAATTGTCTTGAATTGAGATTTCAGTAAATACACGACGAAGATTGCTGCTTATATAACCTGCCATGGCATCAGGGTATTTTTGCAAAATCAAATTTTGCTGTGCCCTTGGTACGCCAAGCAGTGTCATGGTAAGATGCCTGTTCATAAGCCAAAGAATTATTTTGTTTAAAAATTTAGGCTCAAGCTTATTGTAGACCTCTATTTGTTCTTCAAGAGTTTTGCAGTTTAAAAGTCTTTTGACCAAATCTTTTGCTCCGGGTTTTAAATTAAAGTATTTTTTAAGGAGCCAGGCAAAACTGCCAGATGTTCCAAAAAAATAAAATGATTTTTTAACACTATTTCCGCTAAACTTTTTAATTTTTTTATCCCAAAAATCTATAGCATAATCTGATAGATGTAACTTAAGGTTAGTTTGATAGTGGTTGCTAATTTGTTTAAGCTGACCATGACCAAACATACTAAAATGCATATCAAAATCCCCGTTTTTTATGCTGGCTTTTTTTAATTCCAACAGTGCATTTTGCTTTGAATTTACATCAATACAGTTAATAGCTTTAGGGTTGTCTAATGAGTAGTTTAGCGCATTACAACCTGCACTAGTTATCATTACAACTTCACTTTTTTCATTAAGCTTTAAAAGCTGTCTATCAACTCGAGAATCTTCCCAGCAAGTATTATAAATCAAGTAGTTTGAATGTACTTTCGAAAAGATCTTATCTTTTAGAGTGTTTATTTTCTTTTGCATTTATGTAAGTAAAAACTGTTATTTATACTGTTAAAAAAACTTGTAAAAGGATTATTTATAATTTTTTAAAATTACATTTACAAGAGTTATGTGAGCGTTAATTTAAAATTAAGATTCTATTAAATGAAAGCTTGATAATAGATTAATTTTAAATATCGAAGTACTTTCAGCACATGTTTATAAAGATTTATACCAAAAGCTCTATTGCTGATCTGGATTGGATGTCTGTTGAAAACGGCAAAGATTTACGTGATTTTTATGAAACTGCTGTAAAAAACTCTAGTAAAGTTTTTGTTCAAAATTCAAACCATCAGGTTGATATACTTCAAGTAGAAAATAGATTATATCCGTTAACTATTGGAAGTAAGTACTCAAAAAATACTTGTTATTTATTCAGTTTTATAGCCCAGTATATAGATTATACCAGAGAAGAAGTTCTTGATGGAAATAAATACAGCAGGACTCAAAAGCTTATCTCCAGACTCATTTTTCCAGTTTTAAGAATATTGGCAAGTTGGTTTGGTATGGAGAAAGTTGTTTTTGTAAACAATTTCTTTTTGGCAACAAATTTATATGAAAAAGATACTCAGTTAAGCAAAAGTTTTGTGATACAATATCTTAAAAAACATTACCCCAAGAAGGTGATTGCATTTAGATCTATTAATGAATATACTGATGATGGATTACTCTGCAAATTAAAAATGCAGGGAGGATTAGCCTTAGCTTGCAGACAGTTATACATACTCGACCCGACTAAAAGCAGCTACCAAAAGAAAAGACCATTTATTCAAGATTCAAAACTTTGGAAAAAAACAGAAAATTTATTTTGGGAAAAGATAGTCAAGTTTAATTCTAAAGAAATTGAGACACTTTTAGGGTATTATAGTCATTTATATTTAAAAAAATACTCAAAACTTAACCCAGATTATACGCCTGAATTTCTAAAGGCTACCATAAAATCTGGGTTACTTGATTTTTATATTCTTAGAGAAATAGAAACCAAAAGGTTACTTGCTATTCAGGCTGTAGAAACAAATAGCCAAGTGGTTTGTACCCCTTTTATAGGCTATGATCAAGATGTGCCAAAGAAAACTGGGCTTTATCGATTAATGAATATACAGCTTACTCAGTTAGCTGTTAGAGAAGGAAAGATTTTCAACATGAGTAGTGGTGCACCAACATTTAAAAAACAACGTGGAGGCTTACCGGTTTTTGAATATCATGTTATTTTTATAGATCACCTCCCAAAACATATACAATGGTTTTGGAAAAAACTGTATATATTATCTGAATCTCAAATAAAACCAGCCATGAGCAAACTTGGTGTATAAATTATCAGCTAAAAAACAATTTTAAACTGTGGTTATATTCTAGGACTAAACAATTACAAAACAAAAATTATTAAATAACATGAGTTCGACTTAAGAAAGTTGTTGTTTATAGTAGAAAAAAGTAGAAAATTTAGTAAATTAAGGTTTTGATATTCAATTAACTAAAATTAATCTGCTTATGATTTCTGATTCTAAAATTATTGAAATTTTATGCAATCAATACGATTTTATGTAAGAATTTGATGCTATTTTAACAAAAAACAGTATTTCAAATACTTCATTGCCAAAAAAAACGCAATAGAAAATTCAAAATGAGTAAAAGAGAAGTAATAACCATTATGATTATTTTTCACCTAAAATCACATCGTAATTTTAAGCATTTTTATCCCTATTACGGATCTAAACATATGAATCATTACTTTCCTGATTTAGTCTCTTATAATCGTTTTGTAGAATTACAAAAATCAATAATTCAGCCTTTAGCTGTATATTTAAAACTTCTTGGTTTAGGTAAATGTTCTAGTTTTTCTTTTATTGATTCTACAGCTTTTAAATTGTGTCATTACAAAAGAGAAAAACAAAACAAAGTATTTCAAGGAATTGCTGAAAAAAGTTATAGAACATTGGGTTGGTGCTATGGTTTTAAACTGCATTTAGTCAGTAGCGATAGGGGACAAATTATTGATTTCTTGATTACTAAGGCTAATGTAGATGATAGATATCCACTTATAAATAAAAATTCTCACGATAAAATATTTGGAAAAATATAAGGTGATAAAGGGTATTTAGGTAAAGACTTATTTGATAAACTATTTGACGGTATTCATTTGGTAACCAAGTTAAGAAAGAATATGAAGAAAAAATCACCCGATTTTATGGATAAAGTTTATCTTAGAAAAAGAGCTATAATAGAATCTGTAAACGATGTGTTAAAAAAGCTTGCCAAATTGAACATTCTAGACATAAATCTTTTGATAACTTTTTAGGAAATTTAATAGCAGGATTAGCTGCTGATTCTTTTCTTGACACAAAACCAAGTATCAAAATCCAAAGATTTTTACCTAATTTAAGGATAAGTTAAATCGAGCTCACGTTAAATATTATCCTGATATAGAAAAAGCATACCAGCTATGTCAAAACTTACCACGGATTTATAATCAAACTAAAGATAAAACGATTGCTTTAATTAGACTTGCGAAATGGGATGAAAAAGTAAGGTAAGCTAAATTTAAAAGTTTTAATAGCATTGCTAGAACAATGTCCATAAATTATCAAATATACTCAACTATTTTGATACTAGAAGCACAAATGCGTCTGCTGAATTTTTTAATGCAAAAATAAAAGCCTTTAGAACTCAATTTAGAGGGGTCAGAAATGTAGAATTCTTCCTCTTTAGATAAACTCAAATTTTTGCCTAAACACAACTTTTAGTCTTGATCCCTTTTAGTCTTGATACATAAATTGGGCTCCCTATATTGTCCCCATAAAAATCAAAAAACCCTATAAACATTGCGTTTACAGGGTTGTTTTGTGGTACCTCCAGGAATCGAACCAGGGACACAAGGATTTTCAGTCCTTTGCTCTACCAACTGAGCTAAGGTACCATTGCCTTAGCGGATGCAAATATAAAATGTTTTTTTATATCTCCTAGATAAAATGTAAAAAAAATCTGTCGTATTTTTGAAATCTTATAAATCACTAGAATGAATTTGATTATTGATGTTGGAAATACAAGAGCAAAAGTTGCTGTTTTTGAGGAAGATAAAATAGTTTATCAGCATATTTTTAATAAAGAAAAAATAATTACAGAACTGCAAAAAAATATCGAAAAATATAAAATTAAGCAAGCTATCATTTCGAGTGTATCTTCAATTTCAGAAAAAACTTTAGAAAAGATAGCGCAATTAGTGCCTTTAACTCGCATTTCTGCTGAAATGAAACTCCCTTTTAAAAATTTATATAGCACTCCAAAAACTTTAGGGGTAGATAGGCTTGCTTTGGTTTTTGCAGCTGTACTAAAATACCCGAATCAAAATATTTTAATAATCGATTCAGGTACATGCATCACATACGATTTTGTAACTAAACAAAAAAGATATTTTGGTGGAGCTATTTCACCTGGTATTAAAATGAGATACAAAGCGTTGCATCAATATACAGCTAAATTACCATTATTAGAAATTAAAGAACCTACTAATTTTACAGGAAATAGTTCAATTGAAAGTATACATTCTGGCGTTGTTAACGGAGTTATACAAGAAATTAATGGCATTATAGAACAGTATAAAAACAAATATTTAGATTTAACAGTTGTTTTAACAGGTGGTGATGCAAATTTCTTGTCAAAACAATTAAAAAGTAGCATATTTGCGAATCAAAATTTTCTCCTAGAAGGATTAAATAAAATATTGATTTTTAACAAAAACGAATGATTAAAAATATTGTAGTAAGTATTTTACTATTAACGTCTGTTGTTGTTATGGGGCAAAGAACAAGTTCTTCTCCATATTCTTTTTTTGGTATTGGAGATGAGTTTAGCACAACTACAGTAGAGCAAAGTGCAATGGGAGGTATAGGTGTGGCTTTTAGTCATTATAAATATTTAAATTTTACAAATCCTGCTGCTTACGCCAATTTAAGATACAGTACCTATTCTTTAGGTTTGTTAAATAACGATTTAACCGTAAAAACTGCCAACATTAAACAAAATAGTATTTCTACAACACTATCTTATGTTGCTTTAGCTTTTCCTATAGGTGATAAAGCTGGTTTTTCTTTTGGTATGCAACCAATATCTTCTGTAGGCTATTCTTTAACAAACACTGGTTTAGCATCAGATGGAACGTCTATTAATGAAATTACCTTATTTGAAGGTAGTGGAGGTGTAAATAGATTTTACGGAAGTTTTGGTATAAAAGTCTTTAAGGGGCTGTCATTAGGTGTAGAAGGAGATTTTAGTTTTGGAAATGTAGAAAATAGTATTACAAACCAGTTAATAAATGTAGCTTTAGCAACAAAATATAAAGAAGCTGTACAATTAAGAGGAAGTTCTTTAAAGTTTGGGGCACAGTATAAAAATGTGTTAAAAGATAAACTAATGCTAACTGCTGGTGCTACTGTAAAATTAGGCAACGATTTAAGTGTTAGTGGTGAAAGTCTTACCTACAGTTTAACATTGTCTGGTAATGGAGCAGAAACCGTAAAAGATACTTTGATTAATCAAAATGGAGATAAAGTAATAGCTATTGATGGCGATTTTACATTGCCTGTAAAAACAATTCTCGGAGTAGGTGTAGGTCAATTAGATAAATGGTACGCAGGTATAGAGTACGAAAATAAAGATGCAATTTCAAGTACTAGTATTTTTGGTAATACTGCAGCATATCGTTTTGGTAAAGGAAATAGAATAGCTGTTGGTGGGTTTTATTTACCTAAAGTCAACTCCATTTCAAGTTATTGGAATAGAGTTACCTACAGAGCTGGTTTTCGCTATGAAAACACAGGCTTATTAGTAAATAGCGGAATAAATAATACCAATTTTACAGAAATTAAAGACTTTGGCATATCTTTTGGTTTAGGTTTACCACTAAAAGGCTTATCCACCATAAATACAGGATTTGAATTTGGTAAAAGAGGAACCATAAGTAACAATTTAATAGAAGAAAATTATTTTAATTTTAGATTAAGTTTATCTTTGTCAGAGAAATGGTTCGTAAAAAGAAAAATAGATTAACAGAAAAACTATCAAAATGAAGAAAATTACGTTTTTACTAGCAGTAGTTGTGTTTTTTAGTACTGCAAAAACTAACGCACAAGACGATGCAAAACGAGAATGTTTGATTAAATACAATCTTTTTAAAGGTGATTTTAAATCAAAAAAATATGACGAAGCCTATACAAACTGGACATATTTAATGGAGAATTGCCAAGATTTATCTGTTAATATCTATAAATACGGAGCAGATATTGCTCAAGATGTTAAAAAAGATCCTGTTTTAGCAAAAAAAGTTTACGAACAAAGACTACAATACTTTCCAAAGCAAACAAATACAAATAATTTAGCTAAGGCTCACAGTGATTATGCTACATATTTAGCAAAAAATAAGTTAGCAACTGATGATGAAATTTTTGTAATTTTAGAAAAAGCATATCAAATATCTCCAAAAGATATGGGGGTTAGAAACATTTACAAATATTTTCAATTGGTAACTGATAAATATAAAGATGTAGAGCCACAAAAGGTTTTCGATACGTATGATGATGTGATAGAATCTGTTGGAGAAAAATTAGACGATTACACGAAAAAGATTATTAAATTAAGTGATTCAACAAGAACTTTAGACGCTAAAGAAAAAAGATATTTAAGAGCCTACAAAATTAACTCTAAAGCTTTAGGGCAAATTGAAGGTGGTTTAGATAACATTATTTCTGGAATAGCAACTTGTGAGAGATTGGTGCCAATATATAATAGAGATTTTGAAAGTAATAAAACCAACGAAACTTGGTTAAGAAGAGCAGTTTCTAGAATGTTTAATAAAGGGTGTCAAGAAGATCCATTATTTGAAAAGTTGGCAAAAGCTTATGCAGAAGCAACACCATCTCCAGATTCATACTCTTTTTACGCAGGTATCTTAGAAAAAAACGGAGATGTTTCTGGTGCAGCAGAAATGAGACAAAAAGCTTTTGATTTAGAAACTGATCCTTTAAAGAAAGCGAAAACAAAATTAAAATTTGCACAAGCAGCTAAATCTAGAGGACAATTGTCTAAAGCAAGAAGTTTAGCTAGAGAGGCTTTAAAATTTAACCCTAATTACGGAAAAGCGTATTTGTTTATTGCTAGATTATATCAGTCTAGTGTTAACAATTGTGGTTCTAACGAGTTCGAAAAAAGAATGGTGTATGCTGCAGCTTTAAGACAGGCAAGAAGAGCAGTGTCAGTAGACCCAAGTATATCTTCTGTAGCAAGAAAATATGTTGCAACCTATAAAGCAAACTTACCAAGTAAAAAAGTAATATTTACAGAGGGTATTAAAGCAGGATCATCTTTTACCATTAAATGTTGGATTGGAGAAACTGTAAAGGTTGCTACTAGCGACTAAAAATGAAATATATTTTTAAAATAATAAAAAGAAGTGCTGCTGTTTGTTTGATAACAGTAGTGCTTTTTTCTTGTACAAATAATACTCAAAAAGCAAGAGATTTTTTAGCTGATAAAAACCTTCCCATAGGTAAATCTAAAGATGCGCTTCATGTTTATAAAGATTCTGGTAGAATTACCTCTAAACTCATAACACCATTATTATTAGATTTTACAAATAGGGAAGAACATCCTTATAGAGAGTTTCCTTCAGGTATTAAAATTATAAATTTTGAAAATAGAGGGGCAGATTCCATCACAATTATTGGTGATTATGCGCTATCTTACGAAAAAACATCAATCTCAGAAATTAAAGGGAATGTGGTTGTAGTAAATCATACAGACCAATCCATTTTAGAAACAGATCAATTGTTTTGGGATCAAAAAACAAATTACTTTATTTCAGAAAAACCATTTAAGTTAATAAAGCAAAATGATACCATTTACGGTATTGGTTTTGAATCTAAAGAAGACTTAACAAAACATTTGGCTAAAAAAACTACAGGTAAACTAGAAACAACAGAAGATTAATTGATATGAACAAAATTTGGAAATTCTTTCAGTATGGTTATTTAATGGTAGCGTTTATTTGTTTGGTTGAAGGTGTAATGCGTTGGAATTCAGATAGAAATAGGTCTTATTTCTTTATCGGTTTTGCAATTTTTATTACCTTAGTATTTTTCTTTAAAAGACACTTTAGAAAAAAAGTTCAAAAAAGAAATGAGCAAAATAAGCACTAATTTATCCTTATAATGGAGGTTGAACTCATTATAATCATCTTATCTATTTTACTATCTGCATTTTTTTCAGGTATGGAAATTGCATTTGTATCTGCTAACAAAATGCATATAGAATTAGAGAAGAAAAGAGAGGGGTTTATTCCTAAAATCCTTACTAAAATTACCCAAAAATCATCAAAATTTATTACCACAATGTTGGTGGGTAATAATATCTCATTGGTTATTTATAGTTATTACATGGGTAAATTTTTAATTCGGTTTATACCCACATCTACATATAACGAATTTTCAATTTTATTGATACAAACCATTATATCTACTATTGTTATTTTAGTCACAGCAGAATTTTTACCTAAAGCAATTTTTAGAATTTATGCCAACGAAGTTTTAAAGCTATTTGCTTTTCCTGCGTATATATTCTACACTATTTTTCATTTTTTTTCTGAGTTTATTATCATAATTTCAGACTTTTTTCTTCGCGTTTTTTTTAAAACCAATGCAGATGAACAACAAACCGAATTCAGCAAAGAAGAATTAGGAAACTATATAAACGAACAATTGGAAACAGGCAATGATGTTGATGAAATGGATTCCGAAATTCAAATTTTTCAGAATGCATTAGATTTCCATAATGTTAAGGCAAGAGAAATTATGGTGCCAAGAACTGAAATTATATCTGTAGAAATTCATGAAAAAGTTACGAATTTAAAAAAGGCATTTATAGAAACAGGCTTATCTAAAATTTTGGTATACAAAACTTCTTTAGATGATGTTCTAGGTTATGTAAGTGCTTTTGAATTATTTAAAAAACCCAAAACAATAAAATCAATTTTGCTTCCTATAGAAATTGTACCAGAATCTATGATGATTAACGATATTCTGAATACATTAATGAAAAAAAGAAAAAGTGTAGCTGTTGTTGTAGATGAATATGGGGGAACTTCTGGTATGATAACCGTAGAAGACATTGTGGAAGAATTGTTTGGCGAAATTGAAGACGAACACGATTCACAAGAATTTTTAGAAGTAAAAATTACAGAAACTGAGTTTCATTTTTCTGCAAGATTAGAAGTAGATTATTTAAATGAGGAGTATGATTTAAATATTCCTAAATCAGAAGCTTATGAAACTTTAGGAGGCTTTATTATAGAGCATACAGAGAATATTCCTGAAGAAAAAGAACATATTGAAATTGAGGGATTTGAAATAAAAATACTTAAAATGAGTGGTGCTAAAATTGATGAAGTTTCTGTAAAAAATGATAAAGAAACAGACTAATTTGTTTTTAGTTGATTATTCTAAAAAAACAACCCTTTTTTTATAGGGAATAACTATAAAATCGTTTGCGAAATTAAAACCAAAAATCGTATATTCGCCCACTGAAATTAAATTAAAAATCGTATGGCAGTTTTATCAAAAATTAGAGAACGCTCAATGTTCTTAATCATTATTATTGGACTAGCACTTTTTGCTTTTGTATTAGACCCATCATCTCTAAGTGATTTTTTTAATTCAAGCAAAGTAAATGAGATTGGCGAGGTAGATGGCGAAGCTATTTCAAGACAAGAATTTGCTAACGAATTAGAAGCTTACCAACAACAAACAGGGGGTAGAGTTTCTGAAATGCAAGCTGCAAAAACAGTTTGGGATAATATTGTACAAAAAAAAATATATTCAAACCAACTAGAAGAAGCTGGTATTACTATTGGTGAAGCAGATGTTTGGAATGAAATTGTTAATGCACAGTTTGTACAAAATAACCCACAATATCAAAACGAAGCAGGTTTGTTTGATGAATCAAAATTTAAACAATTTTTAGCTAACGAGAAAGATCAGCAAACACAATTGTGGTCTCAATGGTCTAATTATATGAATCAAATTAGAGATAATGCTGAAAGAAACACCTATAACAACTTAGTTACTGCTGGTTTAGGAGCTTCTTTAAAAGAAGGGGAATTATCATATATGATAGATAATACAAAACTAAATGCTCAATTTGTATATGTACCTTATACTTCTGTTGCAGATAGTTTAGTCCAAATAAAAAAGTCTGAAGTAGAAGCGTATATAAAAAGCCATGCTGATAACTATAAAGTGGATGCTACAAGAGATATTTCTTTTGTAAAGTTTGATATCAAGGCAACACCTGAAGATGAACAAGCTATTAAAAATGATGTTGCATTGTTAATTGAAGACTTTATAGCTGCCAAGAACAATCAACTTTTCTTATCAGAAAATGATTCAGACACTAATTTAAATACCAACTTTCAATTTAAGAGTTCTTTAAATCAAGTTGTTGCAAATCAAATTTTTGAAGGATCAGAAGGAGATGTAGTTGGACCTTATAAAGATAAAGATTTTTTTAAGATTTCTAAAATAACAGCTGTTACTGAAATGCCAGATTCAGCAAGAGCAAGTCATATTTTAATCCCTTTTGTTGGTTCTCAAAGAGCTGCTCCAGATGTTACAAGAACAGAAGATGAAGCAAAGCAATTAGCGGATAGTTTGTTTACTGTTGTAAAAAGAAGAAGAAGTAAGTTTGAAGATTTAGCAAAAGAATTTTCATCGGATAAAGGTTCAGGAGCAAAAGGTGGAGATTTAGACTGGTTCAATTACACGAGAATGACACCGGCTTTTAGAGATTTTGTTTTTGAAGGAAAAAAAGGAGATATGGATGTAGTACAATCACCTTTTGGCTTCCATATTATTAAAATTGATGATCAAAAAAATAAACAAAAAGTATTAAAATTAGCTACTTATGGTAGAAAAATAGTTCCTTCTGAAGCCACTGAAAATGATGTTTTTAGAAAAGCTGAAGAATTTGCTTTAGCTGTTTCTAAAGCAAGTGATTTTTCGGAAGCTGCAAAAGAGAACAGTTATAGAGTAATGCCAGCTGTAGGTTTAAAAGTTTTAGATGAAAACGTACCAAGCTTAGGAAAAGAAAGACAAATAGTGAGCTGGGCATTTAGCAATGATACTGAAGTTGGTGATTTTAAGCGTTTTGATTTAGAAGGTAGTCATGTTGTTGCCTCTGTAACTTACGCTGCTGACAAAGGTTTAATGACTGTTGAAAAAGCAATAAGTAGTGTAAGACCTATTTTATTGAATCAAAAGAAGGCTGAGTTGTTAAAAGATAAATTGCAAGGTACAGACTTACAAGAAATTGCGAAAACAAACAATACTAGTATCAGAAATGCAAATAATGTTACCTTAAAAAGTCCTACTTTATCTGGTGTTGGTGTTGAACCAAAAATTGTTGGTGCAATGTATAATGCAGAGGTAAATAAATTGTATAATGCAATAGAAGGTAGTAGAGGTGTTTATACTTTTAAAGTAACTAAAAAAGAGTTACCAACTGCCCTACCTAATTATGATGCCAATAGAAAAAGAATTACTGATGCTAGAAAAAGACAAACTTTTAAAATTTATGAAGCTATAAAAAAAGCATCAGACATCGAAGATAATAGAGCAATGATGTATACCAATTAAAGTTGTATTACATTCAAAAATATAAAAAAATCCGTTCAGAAATATGAACGGATTTTTTTATGTTTTAATAGACTTTTTCACCATCTAAATACGTGGCAAGTACTTTGGTGTTTGGAATTTTATCTCCTGAAATCGTCATAATATCTTGATTTAAAATTACAAAATCAGCAAATTTACCTACTTCAATTGAGCCTTTTTCTTCTTCCTCAAAATTAGAATATGCTGCCCAAATTGTCATTCCTTTTAAGGTTTGATCTCTATAAAGTGCATTATTCATTTGAAAGCCTTCTTCAGGAAAACCAGCCAGGTCTTTACGAAAAGTAGCTGCGTAAAAGGTTAAAAATGGATTTACTTTTTCCACAGGAAAATCTGTACCTAAAGCAATTTTTCCATGTCTATTTAATAAATTTCGAAAAGCATAAGCACCTTTCATTCGCTCTTTACCAATTCTTTCTTCAGCCCAATACATATCTGAAGTTGCATGTGTAGGTTGTACAGAAGGTATAATATTATCAAAATTTCTAAAATCTTTAGAAGATATTATTTGTGCATGCTCAATTCGCCATCTTCTATTTTTAGTATTTTTTAGAACTTCGTTATAGGTTTTAAGCATCCAAGTATTTGCTGAATCTCCAATAGCGTGCGTATTCATTTGAAATTCTGATGCTGCAATTTGTTTGGCGATTTCTCTGTATCGCTCAGCTGGATATATTAAGGCTCCAAAATGATTTTCTCTATCTGAGTAGGGTTTACGCATTGCAGCACCTCTTGAACCTAGTGCACCATCACCATAAACTTTAAATGAACACACATTTAATTTATCAGTTTTATAAATACCTTTATTGATATAATAATCAATTTGAGATTGTTTATCACCAGAAACCATAGCATAAATTCGCATCTTTAATTGATTTTTTTTCTGTAATTCATCAATTAATTCAATCGTGTTTCTGTCTAATCCAGCATCATCAACAGTGGTTAATCCATAAGAAAAACATATTTTTTGGGCATCTAATAAGCCTTGAATAGCCTCTTGCTTTGTGGGTTCTGGAATTTTAATAAAATCCATTGCAGCATCTATTAAAACACCAGTCATCTCTCCGTTTTCTACTATAATTTCACCACCAGAAACAGGGGTGTCTTTTGTAATACCTGCTAAATTGATTGCAGCTTGATTCACCAGTAATGCATGTCCGTCAACTCTTCTAACAGCTACAGGCGTTGTTGGGAATAAAGAATCTAACTTGTATTTTGTTGGAAACTCTTTTACTTTCCAATCATTTTGATCCCATCCACGACCAGTGATAAAATTTGTGTTTTTTACTTTCTGAAAAGAGTCTATTCTTTTTATAACATCATTATAACTTTTTGTACCTTCTAAAGATACCTTTTGTTGTTGTAAGCCCATTCTATAAAAATGACAATGTGCATCAATTAAACCAGGAACTATAATTTTTTCTTCTGCGTTAACAGTATCTAGAGCACTATATTCATTAAAAATTTCATCATTTGAACCTATTGCTAAAAACTTACCATCTTTAACAGCGAAGGCTTCTGCTTTGTCAAAAAGGTTATTTACGGTGTAAATTTTTGCATTGTATACAATAAGGTCTACATCTTTTTGTCCACATGAAAGTAATGACAAAAAAATTACTAAAAAGAGGAGGTTTTTTTTCATTTTAATTAAGCGTTTTTAAATACAAAATAGATACCATACATTAATAAGAATTGAAATGGGATTCTAATAATAGCTATTTTTTTGGAACCTATGGCTGGTTTTTTTTTGGTTACATCCCAAATATGAATTGGTAAAAGCAACACTAATAAAATAAAAATACCAATGGAGGCTTCTTTTAATGTTTTTGAAAAAAACAATCCTAATCCTAAGGCTAATTCTATAAAACCAACCACATAATTTACCAATTTCTTATTTAAAAAGTTAGGTATAAAATGCTTAAACAGGTCCGTTTTTATGAGGTGCATTATCCCTGCAAAGCAGAAGAATCCTCCATAAATTATTTGTAAAACGAGTACTAAATTATCCAAAACATTAAGGTTTTACAGGTGTATCTGCATGTAAATATTTATCCATTAAATATATAATACTTGCCATAGATGCACTGCCTAATTCTAATTCGCGTTTATTTACTTTATCAAAAGTATCTCTACTTGTATGATGATAATCAAAATAACGCTGTGAATCTGGTCTATAACCAACTAAGGTTACATTCTCACCTTTTAAAGGGCTTATGTCTGCACCAGAACCACCTATATCTAAATCATGCAAACCATAAGGAGATAGCAGTTTTTTCCAGCTTTGTAAAAGTGCTGTGTTTACAGTATTTGCATCAATAGAAAAACCTCTAGGGGTATGGCCACCAGCATCAGACTCTAAACCACCAATATGATTTTCTTTGTTAAGGTTAGCCAATTCAGCATATTTTTTAGCACCTCTGGTTCCATTTTCTTCGTTCATAAAAAACACAACTCTAATCGTATTTTTTGGTTTGATATTGTTCTTTTTAAACAAATAGGCTACTTCTAAAGATTGTACAACACCTGTACCATCATCATGAGCGCCTTCACCCAAATCCCAGGAATCTAAATGGCCACCAACCACAAAAATATTTTCAGGAGTTTCAACACCTTTAATTTCACCAACTACATTAAAAGAAGGAGCATCTGGTAAAGTTTCACAACTTTGTTTAAAGTAAAATTTTAAGTTTGGATTTTTTTGTAAATCAGCACTTAAAATTTCAGCAGCTTTACTGCTAATTGCAGCAGCAGGAATGTATTTTTCTCTTGGTAAATCTCCATAACTCATGGTGCCAGTGTGTGGAAAATCATCAATAGAGTTGGTCATAGAACGTACAATTACTCCTTTTGCTCCAAACTCGCCACAAACTGTAGCACCTCTTACACGTTGATCTACACAACCTCCATACGCTTTAAACGTGTTGATTAACGTATCATCAAAAGGACGATTAAAAAAAACGATTTTACCCTTCATTTTAGTACCTAAAGCTTTAGCTTCTTCTAAACTTTTTACTTCTAAGACCTCTGCTAAAATGCCCTCTTTTGGTGTGGCAATAGAAAAGCCTAAAGCACAAATTGGTACATTTTTTTGCAATCCATTTACGGTATACGTTGCCACTTCTTTTTCACCACGAACCCAGTGTGGTACCATAACTGGTTGTAACCAAACAGAGTCTAAACCCACTTCTTTCATTAATTGCTCTCCCCATTCTACAGCTTTTTGGGCTTCTGGTGATCCTGATAACCTACCACCAACATTTTGAGTTAAATCTCTTAACCATTCATAAGATTTGCCATGAGTTAAAGCACTATTAAACAGCGTTTTTATATTTGTAGAATCTGTTTTTTCTTCGGTTGATAATGTATTCGAGAGTTCTTTTTGATTAACTTTTTTTTGTTGGCAAGACGTTATAAAAAGTGTAACTGAAAATAAAAGAATGAGTTTTTTCATGGTAGAATTGTTAGATTTTATAAAATTACAAAAATGAGTTGACAAATTACTGTATTTGAAAATGAATATGATCATCATGTCTAACAGCTTTACAACCATGAAATCTCAATTTAGAATTATTGAATTGAAATCTATTTTGTAAATGAGGTTCTATAAATACCTTTTTAACTTTTTTGTTTTCTGTAAGTATTTCAATGAGTCTTCTTGTAGCTTTTGTAGCTAATTTTAAAGTATAATCTGTTCCAAATGTTAGGTTTTTTGTAAAGTCATACTGCCAATACCCCTTTTGTTTGCAAATTAGGGTTTGATTTCTTTCGTTTTTTAAAACTCCATAACCACTTTTTGAAGGTTTTCGGTTGCTTATGTTTCCTTTTTTATCCTCATAAATAAATGATAGATCTATCTTTTTGCCATCCTTATGACTTAAATGAGGTAATAATGGAAAACCATCAAAAAATGGAAAATTGGCATCTAAATAAATAAGTTTTAATTTTGGGTATTCTTTTTGAAACCGAAGAGAAACATCAGTTAAAGTTTCATGCATTTGAGCTGTTACATAATTTCTATTTAGAAGAATTGTAAAAAAATGATGTGCAGCTATCCTATGATTGTTATCAATCTTAACTCTACCAAACAAAGGAGCAATATTTGGAATGATTAAAAACGTTGTAAAAACATATAAAACTATAAAAAAAAGGAATCTTTTACGTTTATATTTTGATTCTTTTTTTCTAATACTAACAAGAGTAATTATGTAAATTAAACCACCAATTTGGGTGAGTATGGTTAATAATACTATGATTACAAGATGTAAGAGGTTTTTACAAAATCTAAATATCACGTATTAATAGCTTAGATTCTTTATATATGTATTTGTATTTTCTTTTATTAGTTTCAATCATATTATTGATTTCCGTAATTATATCATCTAAAACAAATTTTGCAGCTTCTTTTTTGTCTCTTCTAATCAAAAATCTAGATAACTCTAAACGTTCAGGATAATTTGAATATCTTTTATCTAATTTCTTAAATTGAATTTCAGCTTCATCTAAAAAGTCACATTTTTCTAAGGCTATGGCATAAAAGCATAGAGAATCTCCAAACGTTTTTTCGAGGTCTATTTTACCAGCATATTCTATTACTTTTTTAAAATCTTTAATTTTATAATAGCATTTTAAAGCTTTATTAATAGTATAAGGGTGTTCTTTGTATTTACCCACTAAAGCTTTTTCATAAAGTTCAAGAGCTTTTTCGAAATTTTGATTTTCTACATGTGCATCTGCAAGATTTATTTTATTCTGAAAAGTTTCTGAGAAAGAAAGTTTTTGTTCTAAATCTTTAATTTTTTTAGTAGGGTTCACAACTGCATTAATTGTATCAAGTGCATTATCCATGTTTTTTTTATTCAGTATTTGTGTAAACAAATAAACAGCACCACCTAGTACTGGTAAAAAAAATATTAGAATATACCAGTAATAATCGTTTTTAGTTCTGTATACATGAAAAATACAAAAGGCCTGAAAAGCAATCAGTAAGTAATACAACATAGTGTAAATATATGAAAAAAGTGATTTTATATAATCTCTTTTTTATATAATTTCAAGTTTTCGTATGGTTTAATTACTATTTTAAAAGTCAAATTTATAGGTAATACCACCTAAAACTTGAAAACCTTGCACTTGGAAATTTGCAAAACGTTGGTAGTCTGTATTTAAAATATTATTTAATCGTATAAATGCGGAAAATTTATCATTAAAATGATAACCACCATTAACATTTACATCTAAAAATTCATCTAACAATTGTGTGTCATTTAAATTTGATGGAAAAATACCAGCATATAAAACATCTTTACGTTCACTTACATAAAAAATGTTAGAAGTTGCATACCATTTAGAGTTTTTATATTTTGCTGTAAAGCTACCTTGAATTGTTGGTAAGTTCCAAGCTTCAGATTGTGTTGCTAAAGTAAAATTATCAAACTGAAAGTTTGTTGAAAGCGTAATTCTTTTGCTTAAATCATATGCTAATTCTGCGAAAAAGGACGTTGTTTTTACATCATCATAAATCAAAGAAAATGAGTTACCATATTCATAACCTTTAAATGTGATACCATTTAGGCTGTTATTGACACCTGTAGATTTTGAGTTGTTTCTAATAAACAAAGCTTTGTCTTGTTCCTCTTTAAAACTTGCTGAAATATTAAAAGTTAAATCATTACTAACTACACCATTAAAACCTAAAAAAGCATTGTATTTTTCTGCAGTTTGGGTGATAAATTGAGTTGGAGAAATAAATTGATTCTCTTCAGTAAATTTCTTATACGTATTGGTGTGAAAATCTCCAAAAACACCTGCATAGATATTTAGTTTTTCACTTATAATAGCTTGTTGTAATTTAATATCTGGATAAACCAAAAAGTGATTTGTACTATTCTCATCATCAAAAGAAGCAAATAATTTTGCGCCAATTTGTAAATTAAAACCTCCAAAGCTATCTTTATATTGTGGGTGTACTTTAACCGTAAAAATAGAATAGTTCAATTCATTTTCATCAGTATAACCAGTTGTAAAATTACCACCTAAATATTCTAAGCCTGTTTTTACCTGTAAATTATTTAATCGTCTACTGATAAAATCAATAGGAAAATCAAAATTGGTATTTAAATTAACGAGAAATTCACTACTGCTATAATCATCTGTAAAATAAGAGAGCGATAAGATACTTTTGTCTAAGTAAGCATCTAAAAAATCAATTTCACCTGTTGCATTAAAATAGCTGTATTTCTGATTTTCATCGATGTTCTCAATTATATTTGGAGCAAAAGTATTTTCTTGTAAGCCATACCAATTGTAACTGTTTTGTTCTGTGTTTAAAGAAATTTTCCAATCGAAATAACGCTCTTCTCTTTTGTAAAAAAGGCTAGCTAAAAAATTAGAAAAATCACTGTCGAGTAAAGTGTTATTGATATTGTTTTGAGAAATTTGATATTTTGATGAAATTCCGTATTCGCTTTGAAAACGTGAATAATTATGGATGTAAAGTTCAGCTAAGGTAGATTTATAATTGCCAAAACCAAGTGCTGCATAATTATCGTAAATTCGCTCTTTTACGCCTACATCAATACCTTTTACAACACCACTTTTTGGGATAAATGTAGAGGCAACAGGTGCAGAAAAAATGCTGTATGTTAACTTTTTCTTTTTGTTTTTATCAGATAGTTTTATGGTTGGATTTCTCTTGATTTTATTGGCATCTGCAATTTCTGGGTTGTATGTTGTAATAACTTCTACAACCTCTGTTTTAACAGTGTCTTTTGCTGTTAAAGGTTTTGTTTCTTGAGCAATACTGCTTCCAAAACCAAAGAAAATCAAAAATATAAGAACACTTTTTTTCATTAATTTTTATTTTGAGGGCTTACAGAATTATTGGTTTTAGCTTCGTTGGCTTTTATGTTATTGAGTTCTATTTGCGCTTCTTTTACAATATCATCAAACTGTGTAAAGTTTTTTATAACATTTTCTAAAATAAAAGTGGCTTGATATGCATCTTGTAAACTGTAATAATTCTTTGCCATAATAACATAACTTTTTACACCCCAATATTTGTATGTAGAATAATTAGCAATCAATTCTTGAACTACTTTTGTAGACGCTTCATACTCTTTATTTACATTTTTAAAATACGCACTATAGTAAAGTGCCTCTGCTTTTAGTTCTCCTTTAGCTTCTTCTTCAACTTCAGCATAATAAGACTCTGCCACATCTAATTTATTGGTTTTAAAAGAAGCTCTAGCAATGGTTTTTTTAGCATCTAAACGTAAGTTTTCATCTAATTTATCTTTAGTTAAAATCTTTTTAGCATATTCAATGGATGCATCATGGTTTTCTGTTTTTGTGTATGCTTTCATTAAATTACTTTGTGCAAATAGTATGTTTTCGTTGGCATAGGCTTCTTTTTCTAATTGTTGCAATAAAGGAATTGCAGCAACAACATCTTCGTTTTGTAAATAAATTTGAGCCAATTTGGCTAAGGCATCTTCACTAAATTCACTTTGCCCAGCTTGTAAAACCGCTTTATATTTATCTATAGCTTGAGTAAATAGTTTTTCTTTAAACAAAATATCAGCCAAATAATAGTTGGCTTTTAAACTGTTTTTTCCATTTGGGAAACTTCGTAAATATTTTTTTAAACTAAGTATGGTGCTATTGTTTTTACCTTCAAAATATTTACGTTGTGCAATTGCAAAAGACGAATTTTCTAATTCGCTATTAGAAACATCAACAAATTTCAACGTTTTTGTCCAACTTACATAACCGTCTAAATTATCTTCATCAATGTAAATGTTTTTTGCGTTTCTAACCGCTTCTAAAGCATCCGAAGAATTTGGGAATTTACGCACTGTCAATTTAAATTTTTCTAAAGCTTTTGCATTTTTATTTTCATTGTAATATAGCAAACCTTGACGTACTAAAGTTCTTGGTAAAAACACACTTCTTTGATGTTTACTTAATAAACGATCGTAGGCTTCATGGGCTTTTTTATTGTTTTTAATTTTAGTGTATGTATTTGCCAATTGATATAATGCATCATCTTTTAAAATTGAATTTTCATAATCATTAATCACTTTGGTTAAAGCTTTAATTTTAGCATCACTCTCATTTCTAAAACCATAACTCATACCTAATTGGTATTGTGCATAATCAGCCTCTGCACCAGCATTTTTAATAACAATTTGATAATTTTTTATAGCTTCTTTGTAATTTCTAGTGGCAAAATAGCAATCAGCTAAACGAATAAAAGCATCATTTTTTATGTCATTTTCTATATTGCTATTCTCTAAAAAAATTAAAAGGGTTTGTTTTGCTTTTTCGTAATTTTTTAACTTAAAATGGGCGTAACCAATGTTGTAGGGCAATAAAGGAAAATCAGTATAATTATTTGTTCGTAAAGTATTGTTTAGGTTGATGAACTTACTTAGAGCTTCATTGTAATTCTCTAATCTGTATAAGGTTTCTGCTTCCCAGTATTTTCCTTTTTGCTGGATTGTGTTATCACTAGAGGCCTGAGAAACAACAAAATAAGAAAGCGATTCTGAGAATTTTTGTTCGTTAAATAACTGCATGCCTCTGTATAAAGAAACCTCAAAAGTTAATGTAGCGTTTTCTGGTGATTTTTTCTTTTTTAGATAATCTAAAGCCCCTTGATAATCTTGTTGATGTATAAAAGAAGAAACTACCAATTCATTAATTTCTTTGTAAGCGTTAGAGTTAGGGTATTTCTTTAAATAATTTTGTAATACGTCAGAAACACTTTCAAACGGATTACCTTCTTCGTAACTCAACTTGGCATAATTTAAGGCAGCATCTTCTTGAATTTCAGTGTTAAAAGGCATTTCACTAGCGGTTTTGAATGCGTTTAATGCCTCACTTTTTTTATCAATATTTAAATAACATTCTGCCAAGTGATAATAAGCGTTTTGCGAAACCTCATTTTTTTGACTGATGATTTTATTGAAATAGCTAATGGCGTTTTCAAAATCATTTTGTTTAAAATAAGCGTATCCTAATTGATAATAGTCTGTATTATTCCATTTTTTTCGTTTGCCTTCATAAGCTTTTAAAAACGGAATAGCTTCTTGGTATTTTTTTAAGTTGAAGTAACTCTCGCCTATAATTTTAGAAATTTCAGAAATATCTTTTTTCTTAGCAGTTTTTAGTAATTCTTGTCCTACATTAACACAGCGCTCAAATTGACCAGATTTAAAACTGATATCTAATAAGTAATAAGAAATTTCTGCTTTGTAAGATTTGTTGTCTGCAATTTCTTTGAGTGTAGAGGTTGCAATGCCATAATCTTCTTGTTTGTAAGAAATATAGCCATAATAATACCTGGCATCATTTCCATATTTGGCATCATTAATTAAAGGTAAGAATTTGTTTTTGGCTAAATCTAATCGTTTCGCCACCAAAAAAGCATAGCCCATTTTAAAATTGAGTTCCTTTCTGTTTTCTTCAGATATTAAATCGATATTTACTTTTTGATACCATTTTAAAGCATACGCTGCTTTTTTATTTGCAAAATAATAATTACCAACGTTGTAAAAAGCTCTATTTTTTTTATTACTGGTTGGGTTTTCTTCAACAAAAGTTAATACTTTTTCATCGGCATTGGTTTGGTTTAATTTTACAGCACACATAGCATCATAATAAGAGGCATCCGTCTTTAAGCTAGAGTTTTGTGCAGCTTCTTTTTTTACTTTTATAAACGTTTTTTGTGCAGCTTTGTAGGCTTTATTGTTATATAATTTTAAAGCATTATTAAAGTGGGTTTTTATACCAACATCTGCAATAGATTGTTGTGCAAAACCCACAAAGCAGAATTGTGTAAAAATAAATATATAAATAAGTTTTCTGTAAAACCGAAATTTCATATCATAGTATTTGTTATATTCTAATAAACGAATATTTTTTGAATTTGTTGGATGATATGGTAAAAAAAATAATAAAATAATTGTGATGAAATTTAAGAATTATTTAAAATTTAGATGCTAAAATCATTAGAAACTAATAAGTTTGTAAAAACGACTACTTTTATGGAAAAACCAGTTTTAAATTTAGAAAGAGCAGACATTTATCAAAGAGATAATTTGGTGTTAACTACTGTTGATTTAACGATTCATAAAGGTGATTTTTATTATTTAATAGGAAAAACAGGAAGTGGTAAAAGTAGTTTAATGAAAACTTTGTATGGCGATTTAAAATTGAAAAGTGGTACAGGAAACATTGTTGGTTTTGATTTAAAAAAACTAAAAGAAAAAGAGATACCTTTTTTAAGAAGAAAAATAGGAATCGTTTTTCAAGATTTTAAATTATTAAATGATAGAACTATTTTTGGAAACTTAGAGTTTGTGTTAAAGGCTACAGGTTGGAAAAATAAAGAAGAAATAAAAAATAAAATCAATGAGGTTTTAGAAAAAGTAGGTATGCAATCTCAATATTATAAAAAAACTTACGAGCTTTCTGGAGGTGAGCAACAAAGAGTTGCCATTGCTAGGGCATTATTAAACGATCCTGAATTAATTTTAGCTGATGAGCCTACAGGTAATTTAGATCCTAAAACTTCTTTAGAAGTAATGCAATTGTTAAATGATATACATAAAAGTGGAAAAACCATTTTAATGGCAACACACGATTATCAATTAATCGTAAAATTCAAACATAAAACCTTAAAAGTAGAAGCGGGTCAATTATACGAAGTGAATTAGTTTATTTGATTAAAAATTATTTTTACCAAATTTTTTGCAGATTTTTCAGGAGAAAATTGTTTTAGTATTTCTACTCTTTTCTCTATTTCTGATTTCTCAAAATCTTTACGAAAAAGTGTTGCAGTTTTTTGCAGAATTTCTTCTTTAGAGTTTGCAATTTCGCATACTTTTTCTAAACCAGTGTCTTCAATTAAAGGGGTGTTTGCAATGATGAATTTTCCTTTATGCAGTGTGTTGAGTAGTTTTAGTTTAATACCTGTTTTTTGAAAAGAAAATAAAGTGTTAATGTGTGCTTCTTTTAATAAAATATCCAATTCTTTTTGGGTTTCAAATTTCGCCAATTCAATATTTTTATATTTATTAATTTCAGTTATAACCGGAGAAACTTTTAAAGAAGTGGCAACAACAAATTTAAACGTTGTGTTTTTGTAAACATCAATTAAAAATAAGCATGCTTTAATATTATCAGCTACTCTTAAATCTCCATGAAATAAAATAAAACCTCCTTTTTTTGTGTGATTTCTAATCGTTTTGGTGTCATGGAAAGCAGGAATATAATGTGTTTTATCCCTAAATATTTTAGAGAAATAATCTTGTTCAAACAAAGAAATTGTAAACAAACCAGCTGCTTTTTTTAAGTTGTTTTCATATCTTTTTTGTTTTTTTGCCTCTACATAATGCATTAATTTTAAAAGATAATTTTTTTCACTTTTCGCTAAACCTAAAAAATACTTGTCTTCTATATTGTGCGTCCTAACATAACTGTTTTTAAGATTAAATTTATAAAGTGGGTAAGTTGTGTTTAAGCCCTCAAATAATATAGGTGCATCTACTTTTAATAAATTATTGTTTAATGATTTGTTCTTTCTACTGATTACCCTAAAAGGCAATGTAGAAAATAAAGAGGTAAAACTGTTTCTTCTTGGGTAGTAAAATATTTCTTTACAGTATTTTTTTAGAGGGTCTTGTTTTTTTTTGCCATTGTACACAAAAGTGTGTAGGTAAATTTCTACATCTAACTTATAGAGTTCTTTTATTTTGTAAAATACATCTATGATACCTCCATAGTTTGGAGGGTAAGGAATATCAAAAGAAACAATGTGTAATTTCTTATTCATTTAATTTATTAGCGCTGTATTTAAAAAGTGTAACGTAAAAAAAGCAAGTTTAATATGTGATTAGTTTAAATTTTTAAAAATATCAATCAGTTTCTCTTCCTCCCAAATACACTCTTTTTTTGCTTTTTTAAGTTGATGAGAAAAATCTTTTTCTAATAATTGTTTTATTTGATTTGCCATACTCTCAGGTGTTCTTTGGCTTACAATTTCTCCAACTCCGAATTTTTGGACTATTTTTTTCATTTCAGGCAAATTAGAGATTAATATGGGAACTTCTGCTTGAATGTAATCAAAGATCTTGTTAGGCAATGCATACCTATAGTTTAACCCTAAATCTTCTTCTAAACTAATACCCAAATCTGCATGAGGTGTTATTTTTTGGAGTTCTTTTGGTGTAAGACTACCCAAAAACTTTACGTTTTTACAGTTTAGTTTTTTTACAAATGCTTTTAAATCAGCATCAATATCTCCTTTACCAGCAATTACAAATGTAAAATTGGGTAACAATTGCATTGTTTTTATCATTAAAGCTAAGCCTCTACCCACATTAATTGCACCTTGATATAAAATAATTTTTTTTTGATTGTAATTAAAAGGAAAAAGTCCTTTTTCAATGTTTTTTGAATAAGGATAGTTTTTAATTATTTTAAAATTTGTTTGATATTTTTCATCATAAAAATCAGCAATACTTTTGCAAACTGTGTAACAATTTTTAAGTTTTGGTAAAATAAATTTTTCTAAGGCTACCCAAGTTTTTTTAACCAATGGCTTGTGTAAAAGTTCAGGAACTTCAGGAAATAGTTCATGACTGTCGTATACTAATTTTTTTTGCTGTAATTTGCTCACCAAATAATTAGCTAAAAGTGTATCTAAATCATTAGAAAGCAAAATGTGTTTTTTGCTGAAAAGTAGCACAAAAAATAAGCGAAAATTATATTCGGCATAAAATAAAAAACCTTTGTTGAAAAAAAGTGACATTCTTTTTGTTGGATATTCTCTTTGAATAGGTACGCTATTTTTTAGTTTTCTACCTACTAATACAATGTTAAAACCATTATTAAAAAGGGTAGTACAAACTTTGGCTACACGTTGATCTGTAGTTAAATCATTGGTAACAGAAACAATAATTTTTTCCAAAAATGTATATTTTTTGCAATATATAAACTTATACTGATTATATGATATATTGAGATGGTTTTTGTAAAGTATGTTAAATTATACGTTTAAAAATAGCACTAATTTTATCCTAAAAACAAAAATTTTAAATGTTTGTACTGTAAGTAATAAGGTTGCTGCATATTTGACTGAATCAATTTTACAATAAAACCAAAATTCAATAGGTCTATTTTATTTGTAAGGCAAATTTTAAGATAGTAAAATATACAAAAACAAGTAAAGGCTTTTTAAATATCTCTTAGATATAAAACACACAACTATTTTTAGAATTCAATCTGTAGTAATATATAAAGTAAAGTGCTTAGTGTAACTTATTGATTTTATGTAAGTAAACATAAAGTATTGTTAAATTTTTTGAAGTACATATTAATTGTTTATCATTTTAATACATTTGTTAAACAACGCAAATTCCAAACCATGAAAGCAACACTATTTAAACTCATATTTTTACTATTCATAGCATATATTCCATCTTCAGTAAAAGCTCAAAGCTTTCAAGGAAAGGCTGTTTATATGTCTAAATCTAAAATGAATTTGGGTAGTTGGGGAGCAAGAATGAGTGAAGAACAAAAAAAACAGGTTGCAGCGCGTTTAAAAAATAGATTAGAAAAAACATATACGCTTACCTTTAACATGCAAGAATCTATGTTTTTAGAAGAGGAGAAAATAGATGCTATCTCTGGTGCAACAGATTCTTGGGGAGGCTATTTTTCTAGAGGCGATCAGTACAAAAATGTAAAAAAAGCTATCTTAGCTCAAAGTCAAGAATTTTACGGTAAACGTTTTTTAATTAAAGATAGTCTATATAAGATTGATTGGATAATGGGTACAGAAACTAAGAAAATCGGGAATTATACTTGTTATAAAGCAAAGGCATTTGTACCAACAACAGAACTAAAATGGTTTAGTTTTTCTTGGAGTGATTTAAGAATAAAAGATAATGATAGTAAAGAAAGTGGTGAAAAACCTGAACAAAGCATGACTGTTGTAGAGGCTTGGTATTCTCCTCAAATACCTGTTGCACAAGGGCCAGCAGAATTTTGGGGTTTGCCAGGTTTAATTTTAGAAGTTAGTGCAGATAATACCACATTATTATGTACAGAGTTGGTATTAAACCCACAAGAAAAAGTAAAAATAGTAGCTCCAGAAAAAGGTACAGAAACTACAAAAGATAGTTACGTATCCATAGTTCAAGAAAAAATGTTAGAAATGCGTAACAACAGAAGAAGTAGAAGAAGAGGGCGCTAAAATTTTTAATAATATCCAGAAAAAAACTTCAATGAATAGATTTTTAGTTGAAGTTTTTTTTGCGATAAATCCTGGCATAATGGTTTCAAAACTGCTAAACCAAACCAAAATATTGTTATATCATAAACTTAAATACTATTTTTTCCATTTTATTAGAATCAGTAGACCTCATTTGTAATTCCTAAAAGTTATTTAAAGGATTTTTTTTTAAGAGGTAATACCTAATTCACTTCTTAGTTTAAATTCATCCACTTTTACTTGTTTTCAGATTAACTAAATCAGCCTGTTCAATAGTGATAAATAAATTTCTTTTTTTTTAAAATCATATCACTATAACATCTTCAATCTAATAGTATATAATTGTTATCAAATTATCTTATGAATTTAAGAAATGTTAAAGAAATTATAAGATTGACCATCGTTCAAAAACTAACAATAATTATTCTCAATTTAATGATATTGCGTCAAGAAAATCTAGATTTTCGTCTAATAATGATAGACAATTAAAAGATTTTAACAACTAAAAACCTATTATAGTAATTATAGATTAGTCTTTTTTTGTGTAAACGTTTCTTCTTTACTTTTGAGAAAATGGATAATAGCAGTATGGGTAAATTTTAGCTGTCTTGATAGAAGTTGAACTAGTCAGGAAAAATTAACAAATAACAATTTAAAATGAAAGAAATTATGCAAAGCTTTAAATACGTAGATTATTTATGGGACGAGGAGAAGGCATTATCACTTGGAGATAA
>CBFIFR010000027.1:0-39161 GCA_965661915.1 Polaribacter sp.
AGAGCAAAATCCAATATTAAATTCAAGAGAATGTATTCAAATACGGTAGATAAAACTACAGGAATTAAATATGACCAAATCGGAAAAAGAGAAGGGTTTTACACCTCTAAAGATTATCCCAAAAAATTACGGAAAGTAAAATTTGTCGATAAAGAAAATGGAAAGACATTAGTGTTTTTAACAAACAACTTTGAATTATCAGCAAACGATATTGCATTGCTTTACAAACAAAGATGGCAAGTGGAATTATTCTTCAAATGGATAAAACAACACTTAAAAGTAAAAACTTTTTGGGGCAGAACAGAAAATGCTGTTCGCATACAGATTAATATCGCAATAATAACTTATTGCTTAATTTCTATAATTGCAAAAGATTTAAAAATCAATCGCTCAATATATGAAATCATACAAATTTTATCAGCATCATTACTTGATAAAACACCTGTAAATGAATTACTTATGAAATTAGATTACAATAATGCCAATAAACTAAATTCTAATCAACTGGTTTTTAACTTGTTTTAAGTGGACACTAGTGAAATCATATCGGAAAAATAAACTAAATTTACCTGAACTTAAAATTTAGAACGAACATAGTTCAAATTATTTTTTTGCCTTCTAAACGGCTAAAAAAAATCTTTTGAACGGTATAAATTAAACTAAAAAAAGGTCAACCTATATCAGGACAATACAATAGCTATATCATCTTGTTTATGGTGTGATTTTCTAGACACCTTTAGTTTACTTTTTAAAACTCTATTGCAATACCCATTTAATGTTTTGTAATTCAAAGTTTCCCCAAGGGTATCTTCTATGAGTTGCTGCAATTCAACGTAAGATGTAATGGTTGTTTGAGGGTTATTAAGTTGATTTTCTATAAATTGTAGCGCTTTATTACTTATAATAGAATCTCGATTACCACCTACACGAACAGTTAAAAAACTTGATAAACCTTCTGATTCATATAGTTTTAGCCATTCTTGTATGGTCTTTTCTGTAAAGCCTAGTTTAGAAGCTAACTGACTCTAATAATCAACTTTATTTTGCTTGAGTAATAATAACGCTTTTATACGTCCACGAATCCTATCTGTAGTGGTTTTGCTTAGAAGTAAACGAAGCTCTTGTTCGCTTTCTAAAACGGTAATCTATATCTTTTTTGGCATAGTGAGAGATACAAAATATTACAGTAATATAAAATAAGAAATGGTATAATTTGGGTTTTGTTGTATTTTTTAGGTAAAATAGGAAAGAGTACAGGCAAACATCAAATGAATGATTTACATGATTTTATGTTGAAAGTAATACAGCATCAATTTTGATTATATCCAAAACGTTTTAATTGATTTTTATCACTTCTCCAGTTTTTATTAATTTTTACATACAATTCTATAAAGACTTTCTTTTGAAAAAAACGTTCTAAATCTTTACGAGCTTCAGCACCAACTCGTTTTATAGCAGTACCTTTATGCCCTATAATGATTCCTTTTTGTGTTTCACGTTCAACCATAATGATAGATCGAATTCTAACGATGTTTTCTTCTTCAATAAAACTTTCTGTTTCTACTTCTACAGAATATGGAATTTCTTTCTTATAGTGAATTAAAATTTTTTCTCGAATTTTTTCATTTACAAAAAAACGTTCAGGTTTATCTGTTAATTGATCTTTTGGGTAAAAAGGAGGTCCTTCTGGAAGTAATTCAATGATTTTGTAAAAAACAGACTCGACGTTAAATTTCTCTAAAGCAGAAATTACGTACACAAAAGAATTTGGTACTTTCTCTCTCCAATAGGCAATCTTTTTATCAACTTCCTCTTTATTGGACTTATCAATTTTGTTCAATAATAAAATTACAGGAATTTTACTATTGATAATTTTATTGAAGAATGCTTCGTTTTTTAAAGCAGTTTCGCCAACTTCTACCATGTAAACTAAAACATCAGCATCATCTAAAGCAGATTTTACAAAATCCATCATAGAGGCTTGCAATTCATAAGCAGGTTTAATAATTCCAGGTGTATCAGAAAAAACGATTTGGTATTCTTCGTGATTTACAATTCCTAAAATTCGATGTCTTGTTGTTTGTGCTTTTGGAGTAATGATAGATAGTTTTTCTCCTACTAAAGCATTCATCAATGTAGATTTTCCTACATTAGGATTTCCAATAATATTTACAAAACCAGCTTTATGTATCATTTTGCAAAGATAATGGCTTTTTATTGTTGATTAGAATTTAGTCTATTAAAAAATATTTAAAATAAAGTTTGGAAATTACTCTCTTTGTGTTGTATATTTGCAGTCCAAATCGCGGGATAGAGCAGTAGGTAGCTCGTCGGGCTCATAACCCGAAGGTCACTGGTTCGAGTCCAGTTCCCGCTACTAGCAAATACAAGGCTTCACAGAAATGTGAAGCTTTTTTTTATAGTGTCAGGTACAACATAGGTACAACAAATAAAGTTTTTATGGATCAAGACTAAAAGTTGTGTTTAGGCAAAAATTTGAGTTAATCTAAAGAGGAAGAATTCTATATTTCTGACCCCTCTGAACTGTGTTCTAAACGCTTTTATTTTGGCATTAAAAGATTCAGCAGATGCATTTGTACTTCTGTTATCAAAATAATTCAATATCGATTGATAGTTTAGGCTAATAGAGTTCGCTACAATATTAAAAGCTTTGAAACCAGATTGTTCAACTTCTCTAAACCAGTGCGCTAATTTTGTATATGCTATTTGTTTTGAGATATTTTTATTGTTAAGTAAGTTTCTTAGCTTTTGACATATTTTGTACGCCTTTTTGATATCAGGATAATTTTCAAATAGTATTGTTGCTCTTTGCTGTTGTTTTTCAGTCCAGTCTACTTTGGCTTTATAAAGTAAATACCTACTTCTAGCTAGTAGTTGTTTTAATGTATCTCCATTAGTAAAGGTTTTTGGGGTATATGTTTTGCTATTATTTCTAGCTTCTTTAATTTCTTGATTTTCTTTATCTATAGCTTCCCAACGATGTTTGATACGAATATCTTGTAGCGCATCTAAAGCTAATTTCTGTACATGGAATCTGTCTGTAACTTGAGTTGCTTTACGAAAACATTTTTTAGCAATCAGTTTCATTGCATTCGCCATATCTAAGGTAATTTCTTCAACCTTATATCTCTTATTACTTGGGATTTTTAGCAGATATTCAATGACTTGCTCTGCTTTGGTTCCTGCAATAATAGCCACAATACTTCCTGCTTTTCCTTTTGCCTTTTTGTTGGTAACAATGGTATAGAGTTCACCTTTGGATAAAGCTACTTCATCAATAGCAAGTTGTTTGCCTATATTTTCAGGAAATACAAGCCAATCTTTAGCGTGTGACTTTGCTTTCCATTGTTTGAAGTCACTCAAGTAATCTTTAAATTGACGTTGAAGCTTTTTACCGTTAACTCCATAAAAACCACCTATAGTTTGGCAATCATTAGGCTTAGTAGTGATTAATAGCTTTTAAAAAATCGGCAAACTCTGCTGTCATACGAGTCTTTTGCTACTAAATTCCAATCTCTCTGTACTACTTTCTTGGTAGTCTTATCTAACCATCTACGGCGTTTTATATGGAGAAAAACTACTTTACCTCTAAGTGGAAAATCTTGAATGGTGATTTGTTTATGAAAACCGTGAGAGATAATTAATTCCTTAGAAAATTCTTCTGGAAGTTTAGACTTTTCTTCGAAATATAGATGTAGTTCTGAATTTTGTAATTCGTGTTTTAGTAAATCAAAGTGAGTTACTAATAATTCTGGCAAAATAAGCTTTAATACTTCTGAGGTTAATTCCAAATCTTAATCTTTTTGCATAAATCTAAAAACTAATTCAATTTACACACAACTTTTGTGATTGATCCATTTAAATCCATATTATAATGTTTAGTTTTACACTATGTGAAGAGACATAAAGATAAAAAAAACATCCTGCCAGTTACGCAGCAGGATGTTCTAAATAGTGTAAATAAAAAATAAATTCTTTATTCCTTAATCAACTTTTTAGTAAAGTTTCCGTTTTCACCTACAAAATTAACAATGTACATGCCTTTGGAAAGTCCACTTACATTTAATTGTAATGAAGATAAATTGTTTACTTTTTGAGAAATAATTTTTGCGCCTAACAATGAATAAACATGTATTTGATTTATTTCTGCAGTAAGACCTGAAATAGAAACGTTCTCTTTAACTGGGTTTGACATAAAAACAGAGGATTTAGCAATTTGGATAGTACTAAGGGTGGCAGCTTCTAAAAACCACATTTGTCTTTGGTCAGTTGCATCAGCATCAGCACCATAGACAATTGATCCATACGTGTCAGCATCCACTTCCTCTTGAGTATTCTCGCGAAGATATTTAGAATCTCTATGAATAAAATAAACACCATCGGTACCGGTACTTTCAACATTTAATTGTCTGTCTGCAGCAATACTTGCGGCAGTGGCTCTCGTTGTTGATTGTCCGACTACACCATTACTTCTCATAACCATTAGTCCTGGTCTTGACCCCTCCATAGTGAACACACCATCACCAATCGAAGTAAATAAGAACGCCGTCGTGTACGTGGTCTCATCTATATTTTCTGCAGGCTCATAAAGCCATCCGTTACCCCCGCCTGTAGAGAGATAGTGACCAGTTCCCACATTTCTTAAAGTATATGAATTACCACTTTCAAGCTGAGCTTGTGCCTGAAAAACCATAGCAAAAAGAATTAACACTGTAAATTTAAAAGTAAATTTTTTCATAAATATTGATTTTAATTAATATTAACAAATATAATAAACAATAAAGATAAACTTATCATGCACTATCATGCACCATCCTGTATGTCTTACAGGTTGCAATATTTGATTTAACGTATCATTGTCAATTTTTTCGGCACTTGCAAGTGTATTCAAAAAATCAACTGATACCATTTCTTTTATATTTCTGTAATATTTTGTGTCTTTCCCTATGCTAAAAAAGATACAGATTACCGTTTTAGAAAGCGAACAAGAGCTTCGTTTACTTCTAACCAAAACCACTACAGATAGGATTCGTGGACGTATAAAAGCGTTATTATTGCTCAAGCAAAATAAAGTTGATTACCAAAGTCAGTTAGCTTCTAAACTAGGCTTTACAGAAAAGACGATACGAGAATGGCTAAAACTATATGAATCAGAAGGTTTATCAAGTTTTTTAACTGTTCGTGTAGGTGGTAATCGAGATTCTATTATAAGTAATAAAGCGCTACAATTTATAGAAACTCAACTTAATAACCCTCAAACAACCATTACATCTTACGTTGAATTGCAGCAACTCATAGAAGATACCCTTGGGGAAACTGTGAATTACAAAACATTAAATGGGTATTGCAATAGAGTTTTTAAAAGTAAACTAAAGGTGTCTAGAAAATCACACTATAAACAAGATGATATGGCTATTGAAGCCTTTAAAAAAACTACCAAACACCTTAATTAACATTAGAAACAGTCTAAATAAAAATAAGTTTAATACTGTTAATATCTATTGCCAAGACGAATCTCGTTTGGGTTTAATCACAAAGCAAAAAAGAGTACTTACCATAAAAGGTATTAAGCCTGTTGGAAAATATAAGCATAGCTATAAATACTTTTGGCTCTGGGGAAGTTTTTCTCCTATAACTGGAGATGCACATTATATGATCAGTGATGGGGTTTCAAAGAATGCATTTATAGCTTATTTAAACGATTTAAGTATATACAAGCCAAAAGAACTGAAAATTTTAATTATAGATAATGCAGTTTTTCACTCTACTAAAGATGTGAAATTACCTGAAAACATAATACTAATACCCATACCTCCATATTGTCCAGAACTCAATCCTGCCGAACAAATGTGGCTATTCTTTAAAAGTAAAATTGCAATGAAAATTTATAAATCCCTTGATCAACTTGAACAGAAAATAGTAAATATTATTAATGATACTGATAAACAAAGAGTTAAAAGTATTACATCCTATGAATATTTAGTGGATAGTTATAACAGTATTTTTAATTAAGAAACGGTATTAACGGTAAAACTATCATCATCAAAAATGGGAAAAACACTGATTTACCTAAAGAAAATCTTGTATATAATAATACACAAAAAGCAAGAAATGCAAATCCAATAACCAAATGGATAAACATAAAAAGTGACCAAACTTATGGTTTTGGACCAAATAATCCTTTTAAAAGTGAAGGTTTTGATGTTTTTTCAAGAATTTCTAAATGCAATTGTGGTGACCAAAAATGATCATCCTTTTTACAAATTGAAATAAAAACATGTCCATCAACAATTTTCACTACTATTTTTGGATTTTCGTTCTGTAATTCTTTAGAAAAAAGTTGTAGTATAGTTTCTTTATCGTTATTTAAATCAATAATAAACCTTGGTCGTAAAAAAACCTCGCTATTTCTTTTTTCTATTAAAATTTTTGTTTTTTCACCCATAAAAACCTATTGTATAACCGTTTAAATTTACAACTAATATCGTATAGTAAATTGTATCTTTGCAAAAAATATGAATTTAAATGAATAGCATTGTTGCCATTGTAGGAAGACCAAATGTAGGAAAATCGACTCTTTTTAACAGATTGGTTCAAAAAAGGGAAGCTATTGTAGACGCTGTGAGTGGTGTAACTAGAGATCGCCATTATGGAAAATCGGACTGGAATGGAAAAGAATTTTCTGTAATTGATACTGGTGGATACACTATTGGTTCTGATGATATTTTTGAAGAAGAAATCAGAAAACAAGTATCGCTTGCTATTGATGAAGCAGATATTATTGTTTTTGTGGTAGATGTTAGAGATGGCATTTCCCCTATGGATGCCGAAGTTGCTAAACTATTAAGAAAAGTAAAAAAACCCATTTTTACTGCTGTTAATAAAGTAGACAATGCTATGTTAGAGGCAGATGCTGTAGAATTTTACAACTTAGGTTTGGGTGATTATCATACCATTTCATCAATTAATGGTTCTGGAACTGGAGATTTACTTGATGATTTGGTAAAAAAAATGCCAGAACCAGAAGTTATTGATTTAGAAAAAGATGAGTTGCCAAGGTTTGCAGTTGTAGGAAGACCAAATGCAGGAAAATCATCTTTTATAAATGCTTTAATTGGTAAAGACAGAAATATTGTAACCAACATTGCAGGTACTACTAGAGACTCTATAGATACAAAATACAACAGATTCGGTTTCGATTTTAACTTGGTGGATACAGCTGGTATCCGAAAAAAATCGAAAGTAAAAGAAGATTTAGAGTTTTACTCTGTAATGCGAGCAGTAAGATCAATTGAATATGCAGATGTTATTATTTTAGTAATTGATGCAACACGTGGTTTTGAGGGACAAGATCAAAACATATTTTGGCTCGCAGAAAAAAACAGAAAAGGAGTAGTTATTTTAATTAATAAATGGGATTTGGTTGCAAAAGAAACCAATACCATGCGTGATTATGAGGCTAAAGTGAAAGAGCAAATTTCTCCTTTTACAGATGTGCCTATTATATTTATCTCTGCATTAACAAAGCAACGCCTTTTTAAAGCCATAGAAACTGCGGTTGAAGTATTTGAAAACAGAAAAAACAGAATACCTACAAGTAAGTTTAATGATGTAATGTTAGATATCGTAAAAAGTTATCCACCACCAGCCATAAAAGGTAAGTTTGTAAAGATTAAATACTGCATGCAATTACCTACACAAACACCTCAATTTGCTTTTTTCTGTAATTTACCACAATATGTAAGAGACCCTTACAAACGTTTTTTAGAAAATAAGCTAAGAGAAATTTACAACTTTTCTGGTGTACCAATTACCATATATTTCAGACAGAAATAAAATTTTAAAATTGATACCATTCTAAAAAAATGAAAAAATTTTGATATCAAGAATATTTAAATACCTTTGTTTGTATAGTTTTACTACCCCTTAAACATCAAAAATGAAAAAAATATTTTATGCCTACGTCTTATTATCTTTACTAATTATATCTTGTAGTAAACCAACTACAATAGAAAACGATGTTCCTAATGCTGTTGATGATAGTGCATCTACAGAACAAAATACTTCTGTAAATATTAGTGTGGTTGATAATGATGATTTTGGAAATGATGGGCCAAACTCTGGTGCTATTTCTGTAACATCGGCTACTTCTGTTGGTAATGGTACAGTAACTGTAAACACAGCTGGCACAGCTACTAACCCAACTGATGACACCATAGATTATACACCACAAACAGATTTTGAAGGAACAGATACCTTCGATTATACAATTACAGACAGTAATGGAGATTCATCTACGGCAACTGTTAGTGTTGTTGTAATTCCGCCAAGTGGCCCTGCAGTAGGTACTTCTTTTACAATTGGTGATTTAAAGTATGTTATTACTAGTTCAGAAAACAGAGAAGTATCCATAGAAAAAAACACTGATGAAGGCCCTTCAGGAACGTTAAACCTCCCAGAAACTGTTAATCAGTTTGACTTAACTTATACAGTAACTAGTATTGCAAATGAAGGTTTCGCGTATTGTTACGACTTGATAAACGTTACCATTCCAGAGAGTATTATCACTATTGGAGAGCTTGCTTTTTACGATTCTTCAAGAATAACAAGTATTGATGTACCAAATACTGTTTCAAAAATAGAACATACAGCTTTTGGCCAATGTAAAAGTTTAACATCAATAAATATCCCTGCAGCCACTAACAATTTAGCAGACAACCTATTTTTTGGATGCGAAAGTTTAACTTCAATTAACATACCATCAACAATAACCAGTATAGGAAATTCTGCTTTTTACTATTGTAGTAGTTTAAACAATGTTACCATTCCAGATAGTGTAGCTAATGATGATATGGGAACAGCAGTATTTGGTTATTGTAATTCATTAACTACTGTAACTTTTCCAACAACTTATACAACAATTCCTGAAGCTACATTCTTTGCTTGTAATAATATCGAAACGTATACGATACCAAGCCACATAACTACTATAGGTGCTTCTGCTTTTTATTCTTGCTCTATTTTAAAAGAAATTACAATACCTAACACAGTAACGTCTATTGGTGACTCTGCTTTTGGATTATGTGTAAATCTAACAAAGGCTGAGATTCCAGATAATTTTACAAGCTTACCAGATAATTTATTTTATGAGTGTTCTAAACTTACGGATATTACAATACCAACAAATGTTACCAGTATTGGAAATGCTGCTTTTTATGGATGTGAAAGTTTAGAAAACATTACTTTACCAAGTACTATAAATAATATTGGTAGCGCTGCTTTTGGAAATTGCTTTAGTTTAAAGAATTTTGCATTACCTAGCAGTTTAACAACTATTGAGGCTACACTTTTTTGGAATTGTAGCAGCCTAACTGAAATTAATATCCCAAATAGTATAACAGATATTAAAGATGGTGCTTTTGGGGGATGTAGTAGTGTAACTGAAATCACAATTCCAGAAGGTATTACTACCCTTCCAGAAAACACCTTTTATGCTTGTAGTAGCTTAACTAAAGTAAATTTTCCAAGTACCTTAACTAGTATAGGTAAAACAGCTTTTGGATTATGTTCAAGTTTAACAAATTTTGTAATTCCAAATACGGTTACAGGTATAGCTGAACAAACTTTTTTTCAATGTACAAGTTTAACTGATGTTTTTATACCAAATAGCATAACAAGTATTGGAAACAGTGCTTTTTACAATTGTGGCAGCTTACAAAATGTATCTATTGATGTTGCTACACCTTTAACTATAGACACAAGTGTATTTGAATTTGTTAAGATTGGTAGTGCAACTTTAAAAGTTCCTTCATCTTCAATTGACTCATATAAGGGCGCAACAATTTGGAAAGATTTTGGTACAGTAAGCGCTTTATAAACTATTAATGGAAAAACACTACTAAAAATTAAAGATTTATATAAATATAGATATATATTTGTTTTTCTATGAAAAAAGCAAAGTAACATTTATGTTTTAAAATATTTAGAAACTTAAAATTCTTATAAATTTAATAAAATTATGATTTTAACAAGAGCAGGTAAAGTTTTTAAAACAACTGCTTTTTTACTTTTTATTTTTTTTAATACAACTGCCTTTTCTCAAAACACAGAAAATTCCTCCTCTTTAAAAAAAGATTCTATTAGCATTAAAGATGCAAACGATGTACTAAGAATTTCTAAAGAATTCATTTCTAGAAATGAATACAAAAAAGCGATTTTATTTTTCTCAAAACACTATGATAATTTCTCTGAAAACCTCTACATCAATTGGTTATATGGGTATGTTTTATCAATGAATAACGAAAATAAAGAGGCAAAAAAGAAATTTAAAAAAGCGATTTCTATTAATGCTTCTGATAAAAATCTTCAGTTAGATTATGCTAGATTTTTGTATAAAATTGGCGAAATAAATACAGTAGAAACTATTTTAGCAAATTCTTTAGATGAAAACTCTAAAGATGTAGAGTTTTTATTAATGAAGGCCAATATAAATTATTGGAAAGGAGATTTAAAAAACTCCAGAAAAATAATTTCAAAAATTAATGAAATTTATCCGAATACGGACTACACAAAAAATCTAGAACAAGAAATAGAATCTGTAACCGCTACTTATATAAGAGCAAATTTTGAATATCAAACAGACTCTCAACCATTAGATTTTTTTGCAACGCATATAACTGCTGGTGAATATATTTCAAGGTATTTGAGTCCACAGTTAGAAATATCGAGATATAATTTTTCACCTCAAAAAGAAAGTGCTTTTATTGTTAGCTTAAAAAATCAATTTTACTTTAATAAAATAAAACTTACAGCAAATGTATTTGGTGGTTTTTATCAAAACCATTCTGACACATCAGACTGGATTGGAGGAATTAGCCTGACTAAAAATTTATTTAAAAAAGCTTCTTTAAAAGTTGGTGCTGCAAAAAATAGTTTATTGGGTACAATAGCAAGTACCTCAATCAATTTAACCTATCAAAGTCTTTTTAGCGAATTAGATTACAACAATAAATGGGTAATGTTCCATGCTTGGTATGACCATCAATTCTTTAAAGATGAAAATGAAATACAATCTATGGGGGCTTGGATTTTATCACAACATATAAAAGTTCAAAATTTTAGTTTTCAATTAGGATATAGCTTTAATTATACTGATTCTAAGGATATCTTATTTTTCTTTGATGATCAAGGAGTTGGAATTTACGACCCTTACTTTACCCCAAAAGAACAAGAAATTCACTCTGGTTTATTTATCCTAAATTATAAACCCACAAAAAAATTATCATTTCAAGCTAAGGTAAACTATGGTTTTGTTGGTAATATTAGAAATCCTTATCCTATAAGAACACAGTCTAACACCTTTGAAATTGGAGGATTATATGACGCTACTTTTACCCCTATAGAATATACAGGTAATATCAGCTACAGTTTTTCAAAAGGTTTTACTGCACTAATTACATACATAGATCAAGAAACCTTTTTCTATGCCAGACAAAATATTAACTTCGGACTAAATTTCACGTTTTAATGAATTCAAAATTAAGAGATGATTTATGGGTATTTAAACAAGCTAAAAAGGTAACTAGCGTTGATAAAGCAATATTTTTAGGCTTAACATTAGCTGGTTTATTAAGCATGTTTAATTTAATGGAATGGTGGTTTAGAAAAGAACATATCGAAAATTTTCCGCTATTTATAATTTTAAGTTTGCTTTTTGGTTATGGTGTAATTAGAATAGCATTAATTTGGATTAATTATCTGCGTATAAAAAAGCCAGCAGAAGTACCTGTTCCTAAAAAAGATTTAAGTGTTGCCGTTTTTACAACATCATCTCCTGGAGAGCCTTTATCAATGTTTGAAAACACCTTAAAAGCATTAGAAAACTTAAACTATCCACACACCACCTACTTATTAGACGATACAGAAGATGTTGCTTTTAAAGAGTTAGCAGAAAAACATGGGGCTGTTTGGCTAAATTTAGTAAATATTCCTGGAGCCAAAGCTGGTAAAATTAATGAGGCTCTTAAAATAACCAAAGAAGAATTTATTTTGGTGTTAGATCCAGATCATATTGTGTTTCCCAATTTCTTAGATCAAACCTTAGGTTTTTTTGAAGATGAAAAAGTAGGTTTTGTTCAAGTAAGTCAAGGATACTACAATATGTTTCGTTCTTTTACTGCACAAGCAGCTGCAGAACAAACTTACACCTTTTATGGCCCAACACAAATGGCATTGTATGGCTATGGAGGTGCTGTAGCAATTGGAGCCAATTGTACGTTTAGGAGAAAAGCTCTAGAAAGTATAGGAGGGCATGCCACTGGTTTATCTGAAGATTTAAATACTTCAATTCGAATCCATTCAAAAGGATGGGAATCAGTCTACAACCCTGTAATTGTAAGTCGTGGTTTGGTTCCTGAAGATTTTACTTCGTTCTGTAAACAACAATTAAAATGGGCAAGAGGCGTATTTGAAATGCTTTTTGATGAAATGCCTAGAGCCTTTAAAACATTAACTTTTTGGCAAAAGTTATCTTATTTTTCAATAGGTACATACTATTTAGTGGGGCCTATGACCGCATTTTTTGTATTTGTACCCCTTTTATTTTTTACAACAAAAATAAGTCCAGCTAGTATGGACTTTACAGAATTTATAGTTCTGGGTGCACCCATTGTATTAATCGCCATATTAGTGTATGCGCAAGCACAACGTTTTTTATGTGATACAAAAACAGAAAGAGGAATTCATTGGAGAGGTATGGTTTTAAAATACTCTTGTTGGCCTGTATTTACGTATGCATTTCTGTTAGCCTTAATCAATAAAAAAGTACCTTATATACCAACAGCAAAAGTAGCTGTTAAAGGTTTTATGAGTCCGTTTGTAAAACCCTTAATTATATACTGTATTTTATTTATACTTGTTGTAACTGGGGTTTATATAGAAAGAAGATATTACATACCACAAAGTGAATTAATTTTAACAGCAGAAAAAACTTGGGGAATGTTAGGTTTTGCCTTGATTGCCTTTTTACAATTTTTTGGTGGTCTTGTTGCTGCTTATAAATCGTTATACTTAAAAGCAGAAAATGCTTGGAGTAGAATCGTAATCACTAAAGACAAAAAAATAAAAGTAAAGTAATTATCTAAAAAAATAAAAATATTAATTTTACCAAATAAATGGTTTTGTAATAAAACCATTATAAATCAAAATAGAATTATGTCATCATTCAAAAAAAAATCTAAAAGAATATTTAATGTTCTGCTTGCTTTAGTATTAGGTTATTTTATAGTTTACGGTTTATCTACTGTAAGTAAAAGTTCTAAAGGGCCTTTAGGAGGTTTTTTAGAGAGTATTGGAAATATGGTAAAAGATATTGAACAAGATAATATTTTAGGGAAAAGAGAAAAGAATAGAAGTAAAAAATTAGATTGGTTTAAAGACCAAAGGCAAAACAAATATGCCCTTTTAAAAACCAAAAATATTTTATTTGGAGCTGCAGATGATAGCAATGGAGAATCTTATGAAAATATCATTAATTTAGAAGATTCGTTAGCACTTACATTTCCTATCATTCAAATTTATAAAGCTTGGGGTGAAGGCCAGATTTATGATTTCCCAAAAAACAAAATCGATGCTATTGTAAGAATAGGTTCTGTACCTATGATTACTTGGGAACCTTGGTTAGAAAAATTCTCACAAGAAAACTTTCCAAAAATTAAAGATTTAGAGCAAAGAAATGATCATGGTTTGGGCTCAATAGCAAATGGAGATTATGATGCTTACATAAAAGAATGGGCTACTGAAGCTGCAAAAGTAGATACACCTATTTATTTAAGAATGGGGCATGAAATGAACGATCCTTATCGTTATCCTTGGGGACCACAAAATAATGATCCTGAAGAATATGTAGCTGCATTTAGGCATGTAAGAGAGGTATTTGAATCTGTTGGTGCCACAAATATTATATGGGTTTGGAGTCCGCATTTATCATATGGAAAATTCAAAGAATATTACCCAGGAGAAGATTATGTAGATATGATTGCAACTGGAGTTTTAAATTATGGTACAAGTACTAGTTGGAGTGATTGGTGGACATTCAAAGAAATTTTTGGTAATTATTACGATCAATTAGCTGCTTTTTACAAACCAATTATGATTGCTGAGTTTGGATGTTTAAAACCTGGTGGAAATAGAGCACAATGGTTTGGAGATACCCTAGAAGATTTTAATAAAAAATACCCTTTTGTAAATGCAATTGTATTTTTTCATTATGCAAGTGATGGTACAATTACTTATAAAAATGTAGATTGGTATTTTAAAAATGATAAAGAGGTAACTGATGAAATAAAGAAACAATTGAAAAAATGGGATCCTAGAATAAGACAACCCGATATTCAATAATAAATATTAAAAATATCAACAAAAGCATTTAACAAATCGTTAAATGCTTTTTTGTTTACCGTAAAAAACTCTAACCTATATGTTTTAATAAGCCCTTTTATTGGCTTAAATTAAACTATAAAAACCACAAAAATTAAAGAAATAAAGATTCTGAGAATTATAGACTCTAATAAAATTGAAGAAGTAGCACTGGAGGGTCTAGTTGATGGTGCTAAATTCTTAAAAAACATATTGACAAGGCTTACTTAAAAGGTGCTCAAAATCGGGTAACAATTCCTGGTGAAATTGCTATTGTATATTTATTCACAAGAAAAAGGTGGAGTAGAATACTTCAAGTACATACCTAAGTACAATCAAAAAAAACAACGAGGAAATGTAGAATATTTAGAATTAGAAAACCTTCAAGGAATAACTGTTTTATAAGCACTAAAAATAGATGTAAAATATCAGCAAGATTATAACCAAAAAAATATCATTACTTTTAATGATCTTATCCAAAAAAATGAAGCTTAGTTAATATCATAGGAATATTTTAACCCTACAATTTTAGTTTGAAAATCGTTATCTATTCTCGTGTTTTCTTGATACCTAAAGTAGATACCAAACTTTCCAAACTTTTTTAAATTGTAACTTGTACCCCAAGTAAGTCTGTATCTACTTAATTTGGCATCACCAATAAGAGAAGCTCCATCTCTTTTTCTATTAAAAATCTCTACAGCAAACTCAGGATCTAAAGGCCAATTTTTAATTTTATATTCAAAAGCTGTTTTAAAACGGAGATTTTCACGTCGTATATCTTCTACTCCCTCAGCTAACTCTAATTCTCTTTTATTTTGATAACGTAATCTAAATGCGATATCCAATTTTTTTATGACATCTAATTTATAACTTAAATCTATGTTATATCTAAAGTGCTTTTCATAACCCTGAATTTTGCCCACATTATCGTTTTCTCTGATAAAACGCACAGCACCACCAATTTCTAGATCTTTGATAATTTCAAATTCAGCTTGAACCTCGGTAAAATACTCATCTGTAACAGAAATATCTTCTTTTAATCTTAAATTTTGTTCTACACCTAATTTTATCCACTTAATAGGCGAATATTTAACCCCAATAGAATTCCATAAAGCAAGATCTTTATTGTCCTCTTCTTGGGCATGGATTATTACCGAAAAAAAAAGTAATACACTAATTACAAAAGACTTATTTCTCATTTTCAGTTTTATTATAGTGTATGATTATTGTTGCACTATCTTTTACAAAATCTATATTTTCAATAACTAATTGATTAATTTTTAAACCTGTTCTGGTTTCTAAATCTTCTTTTAAAATATCGTAATTTTCTGGTTTTATATTTTCAATAATTTCGTAGGTAATTTTTTTGGTAACCTCGTATTTTAAATGCCATAATTTCTCAATAATCCCAATAACAATAACGATAACAAAATTAGAAAATAAGATTTCTGCATAACTTAGTTTTTTATTGGCAAGTGCATTCATAATTGAAATTCCAAGAACAATAAAAAGATACCCCATTTCTCTAATAGGTATAGATTCTGTTCTATATCTAATAATACCAAAAATGGCAAATAACCCTAAAGCTAAACCAACATCTATATTATATTTTTTTAGTGTAAAGGTTAAGAAAAATACAATGATACTCACCAAATAAAAGGTAAATAAGTAATCTTTTTTACGGGTGCTACTGTAGTAAAACCATCTTACAACTATGGTTAAAAAAACTAGATTCAGAAAAAAAAGAGAAACTAATTTATAAAAATCCTTGTCAAATAAAGGAATGTTCATGTACTCCATACTAAGCAGATAAATTGTTAATTTTTAATAATTTTGATTTGAAGGTGTTTTGTTTCAAATGTTGATAAAGATTTGCTACACCAATACAATATTTACTAATACTGTATGGATTATGACCTATATTTTTTAATGCTTTTACCACAGCAGATTTTCTATCGAATCTACTCTGCTTAAGTTCTACCACAACTATATTATTGTATTTTTTTTCTTTATCGTTTACTGTATAGGTTAAATTTAAATCGATGGTAACACGTTCGTTATCTTTTAAATTTACTAGTGTAATTCTATTAAAACTATTCCAAAGACTTGTGGTTAAGTCATAATTTTCTTCAGTAATTTCTGTAATGAATTCTTTAGAAGCATCAGACAATTCGGTTTCAAAATCATCTATTTGTATTCTAGATTTATTGGTTTCTCCTTTACCATTTTTCTTTTTTATCTCTAAAAAAGTCAAATCAGAATCTACATATTTTCGTTGTCGTATTTTAGTTCTGTTTACTCTTCCATTATGATGATCTAAATAAAACTTAAAACCATCAGTATCTAAATAAAGGGAAGAATAATTCATGATTCTTCTTCCCTTTATTTCTAAAACTTTATGCGTATCTACCAATTCTTGTAATACAATAGGCAATTTAGCTATGTTAATCACATATTTTGTATCAGTTCTTTTCATTAACGCAACACTGTTCATCTCATCTAGTGAAATGGGTTTGAATTGATTAACAGTGTGCACTAGAGTAGTATTCAAAATCTGGTTTTTTTACTTAAATAGTATTATTTCTTCACTATTTTTTTAGTCATAGATTTACCATCAGTAAAAACTTTAACTAAATAAATACCCTTTGCAAAATTGCTAACATCTACAGTTGCATCACTTTTGTTTTCTGATGATGTATACATTGTTTGTCCGAAAATATTATACACTAAAACTTTATCAATAGAAGTGTTTGAAGATATGTAAATTCTATTATTTACTGGATTAGGGTAAATATCAATACTATTTTTAGTTGAAGAAAAATCTTGTGCAGCTAATACATTTTTATCAATAGCACTTACTGCTATATTATTCAAAATTACTTTTTTGCCTTCATCAGCTGTCATATTTGTTCCACCAAAACTAAACCTTACTTTAAAGTTTTCGTTTTCATCTGCCATAGCCACATTAGAAAAATCAAATTCTTTACGTTCATAATCTGCTGTAATTGCTTGAGTACTTTTTGTTAGCCATAAAGATCCATTCCAATATGCTGCTGTAATGCTATTTGCAGCACCATCAGAACTAATAGCTACTGAAACTTTTACATCTTCGTAACCTATTGTAGAAAAGTCTAACTCTATAGAGTTTTCAGAACCACCAGATTGAAAAGGTTGTTTTATTTGTAAACCTTTCATTATTTGAGGTGCAAAAGGAATATTATTGTTTGCTAAACCTTGGTAGTTTATTGCTGTTGGTTCATTAATTCTCTCTAAAGAAGCTTTTCTCCAATTTGCATCATTTTCATCAAATGGATAACCTGCTAGTGATGAATTATAATTTAATGTTGCAGTTGCATTATTTCTTGAATAGGTAGAATTTAAATTTTCTAAAGGTATATCATTCTCAATTTCGTCATCTAATAACCAGAAATACAATAAGTGATCGTAGTCTTCATCTGCAGTAAATACAGCGCGTATTTGCATATCATCAGTTGGGGTAATTGTAATTTTACTGTTTGTACTAGAAGATGCTCCTGTCCAATAAGAGAAGGTATATCCAGCTCTTGGTTTTGCCTCTAAAGTAATCGGAATATTGCTAAAATACACTCCAGACCATGGGTATGGCTTAGCGCTTACACCAGGTGTTGAGCCTTTAATATCTACTGTATTTAGCGTAATATAACCCGCATTTGAATTAGAAACACTAAGATTTACATCAACAGTTTTTTCGATATTGAATAGCTCATTTATTTGTTCTCTAAAAAGAGCGGGTCTTTCTTTAATCCATTCTAAAAGTTTAACTTTATCACCATCTTCATAAAATCTTAATCTTGGAGAACGATTTCTATCCTCCTCTAAGAGTGGTGCTACTTCATCAAAAGTTGCATTTACAATAGCATCAAATCTTTCCTTAATAAATGCTGTGTTTAATAAATCTGCAGTACGATTGATGAATTTCACCTTAAAACCTTCATTATCGATTAGATTTGAAAATATATTACGTTGCCAACTGCTAGAATTCTCAGAAAAATCTTCTAACCAGTTGATACGATCAATCATTGCTGCTTCAAAATCTTGTGTGTAAATACGAAACTTGCCATCTCCAAATCCATCATTTACTGGATTTGTAGCCCTCCAAAATTTAATTTCATAACTATCCCCTTCAGAAAATGTCTCTAGTGCAATGTGGTCTATGTATGAATCGATATCTATTACATCTGATACTTTTTTGTATTCAGCATCCGACTTTAAATCATCATGCTCCATATTTCTGAATAAATGTCTCAATACCCTTTCAGGATTGCTTTCACGATCAGTTGGTCCATCTTGTAACGCACAAGACCCAACACAACTTACAATAGATACATTATCACTATCTAAGCCAAAATTATTAGCTATGTGGTGTACGTCAAAACGATCTCTAATAGCTGTAATTCCAAAATACTCACCATTTATAAAATGAACAGCTGTTTTTATTCTCATCACTCCATTAAAAAATGGTTGCATAAGCCTACTAAAAACCATATCATTTGCAATCTGACCACCACTACCATTTCCACGAAGCATTAATCTTTTAAATGTATCGTTAAAGGGTTTTGGAGAGTTCGGAATTTGTTGATCGAAAATATTTAACTCAAATTCATTATCTTCATCATATTCACTTCTAGCATATAGTCTTAAATTTTTAATAATATCTGCTCTTGAGGTGTTACCATGAATTCTTACACCAGCATCTTGATTTAAAATCGATTCTAAATTTTCGTTAAATACTTGAACATGTACTTCTCGCTCCCATTCTCTACCTCCTTGCCCATAATTACTAAACTGTGCATTACCTGGCTGGTTACCATTTGGCTCTGCAGTTCTCCAATCATCAAAAGTTTTCCCTGATGTATAGATTCCTTTTTCATAACCAAATAAATTTTCTTCGAATGTGGTTAAAGATAATACAGGAACATTATATGGGTTGCCTTCTGACCAAACAAAATAATTTCGAGTTCTTGTTCTAGATCCTTTACCATTTAAAAAAACTTTAGCTCTTAAAACTGTAGCTTTTCTCACTTTAACTGGTGGAATATAAATGTCTGCAGAAACTGTATTTTTTCTTGCTAAAATGTCTTCATCATTAGATCTATCTCTTATTTCAATTGGATTTGAATATGAAAAAGATTGATAATTTTGAAATAACATCTCACCAAAACTTTCACCTATATCGTAAGGATAATCGTTTTTATATTGAAAACTAGAACCATTTAAATTATTAATATCCGGTTCAGAACCATCTAAGGTATATACAATTGTGGCACCTTGAATATCTGTAGATAATGATAAGTTAAAACTATCAGTATATAAACCTGATGCATGTGAAAAAGTTGGCGGTTCTAAAGAAGTTGTAGATCCTGTTTCTACATTTGATGCTCCTGGAGTTGGCGTATCAAAAAAGAACCAAGCACCTGTACCATCTGGTTGTCTACCATAAGAGGTATCTTCTGCTAAATTAACAGACGGTCCACCACTAATTAATATTCCTTCTGTATTTGTTAAAAGCAACGTTTCACCTCCTGCACCAATTTTAAAATTTGTATGCAACTCACTACCTGCATTGCTACGATCTTTGTCAGAAGCAAACACTATTATATATTGATTAGGGTTGATGGTTACTGATGGAAAAACCCATTTATAAGGCAAAGCTTTATCATCTGATAAACCAAAACCAGACAAGTTTACAGCTTCTGTACCATAATTGTAAATCTCTATCCAATCTTCAAAAGCGCCATCTTCATCTGTAATGCCTGTTGCATTAGAGGATACAAATTCATTTATTGCTACTTTTTCAGGAATTGCACTCGAAGCGCCTGAATTATTTGCTTTAGGCGTGGCTGTTTCTAAAAAAGTCCAATTTCCTGTACCATTTGGTATTCTACCATAAGATTTATCTGTTGCTAAAGCTACAGCTGGTGATTCACTAATTTTTGTACCTGAAGCATTCGATAAAATGATGGCTTCTCCTCCAGATTTTATTTTAAAGTTTGTATGAAGCTCATCTTTCTGAGCAACTCTATTTTTATCTGATGCCCAAACAATAATATATTCTTTTGCAGCTATTTCTATGTCAGGAAAAACCCATTTAGAAGGATTATCAATTTGGTCTGACAATCCAAATCCTTTTAAATTTATAGCGGTTGTACCATAATTATAAATTTCTATCCAATCAGAAAATTCACCATCTTCGTCTGAAGTAGTTGATCCGTTTGAAGACATAATTTCGTTAATAGAAATATCTTGAGCATACGATTGAGCAGAAAATAAAAAAAATAAAACTAATATTTTATAACAGAACTTCAAATTGTATAGAGGTTTGAATTGTCTTATTTTTAAGGACATAATTAAGGGTTTTTGTCCGCAAATATAACTAATTAATTTTATAAGATTAAAATAGTGTTATCAAAAGTTTAAGTAACCATTAATTAACTGACCCTTTACATCTTAAATGATAAAGCAAAGGCAATTACACTAATAACAATTGCAATAACAAAAACAGTGTACGTAATTCTTAAAATTTTATATTTCCTATTTAAAACTAAGCCTAAAAATACAAATTTTTGGCATTAGCATTTAATGAACTCATATAAGATTATCTTATTAATGAATCGAAAAAAACAACAAGGTAATATATAGCTTTAACACTTCTTTGCTAATTTTTGTCGTAATTTTATGTTTTACTTTTAGCAACTTACAACTTAAGAGTTATTTGTAAAGTTACAAGATATTTAAAAAACGAAAACAGCCTATGCTAACTTGGAAAGATGTAATGCATTTTACAACAAAAGGAAATCCAGAACCTGATAAGAGAGTTGAAAAAACAGCTGATGAATGGAAAGCCCAACTAACCCCTGAGCAATTTAGAATTACCAGACAAAAAGGCACTGAAAGGCCTCATAGTGGTGCTTTATGTAGCATTTATGAAGAAGGCCAATACAATTGTGTTTGTTGCAATACGCCGTTATTTGATTCTACCATAAAGTTTAGCTCTGGTACTGGATGGCCAAGTTTTACGCAACCCATTGCAGAAAATGCGATTAAATATCACAAAGACACTTCTTTTGGAATGATTCGAGTAGAAGTAATGTGTAATACTTGCGATGCTCATTTAGGGCATATTTTTCCTGATGGCCCAGAACCTAGTGGTTTGCGTTATTGCATCAATTCAGAGTCTATGGTTTTAAAAGAATCTTAATACAATTGATTAAAATTAATAGAAAAAATGAAAAAAGGTATTGTAATACTATGTGCGGTTTTGTTCTCTTCTTGTGCATCCAAAAAATTTAAGGAAAAGTGGTTAGAAAAGAAAGCACCAGAGACTTTTAAAGCAAGATTTGAAACCACAAAGGGTAATTTTGAGATTGAAGCAGTTAGAGAGTGGTCTCCAAAAGGTGTTGATCGTTTGTATCAATTGATTAAAAATGAGTATTATCAAGATGTGGCTATTTTTAGAGTGGTACCGAATTTTGTGGCTCAATTTGGTATTCATAATGATAGTATCATTAACAAAGCTTGGCAAAAAAGAGGAATTAAAGATGAACCCGTAATTAAGAAAAATGCAAAAATGACCATTTCTTTTGCAAGAGGTGGTGTGAACACAAGATCCAATCAAATTTTTATCAATTTAAAAGATAATTATCGACTAGACAAATTAGATTATTCTGGTGTAAAAGGTTTTCCAGTGGTTGCAAAAGTGATTCATGGAGAGGAGAATATTTTAAATTTTTACGATGGTTATGGAGATGAATTAGGCCGTAAACAAGGCAAAATAACCAAAGAAGGAAATGCATTTTTAAAAGAAAATTATCCAAAAGTAGATTATATTTTAAAAGCCTATATTTTAAAGAAATAAACTTTAAAAAAGACCATTAATTTGTGCGTCTATTCTATCAATAATATAGCCTAAGTCTTCTTGATTTGTTACAAAATCTAAATTATCTACATCAATCACTAAAAGTTTACCTTTGGTGTATTTCGATATAAAAGCCTCATAACGTTCGTTTAATCTACTTAAATAATCAATACTAATCGAGTTTTCGTAATCTCTACCACGTTTATGAATTTGCCCAACCAAAGTAGAAATATCTGCACGTAAATAAATTAACAAATCTGGTGGAGAAATTAGGTTTTCCATCAACTCAAAAAGAGAGCTATAATTGCTAAAATCTCTATTAGTCATTAATCCCATTGCATGTAAATTGGGCGCAAAAATGTGCGCATCTTCATAAATTGTTCTGTCTTGAATAATGCTTTTGCCTGTTTTTCTTAATTCTAAAATTTGACGAAAACGACTGTTTAAAAAGTACACCTGTAAGTTAAAAGACCAACGCTCCATCTCTGCATAAAAATCATCTAAATACGGATTTTCATCAACAGATTCATAATGAGGCTTCCATTTGTAATGTTTGGCTAAAAGTTTGGTAAGTGTGGTTTTTCCAGCACCAATATTACCTGCAATTGCAACATGCATAGTTGTAAAAATTCTAAAAGATTAAAAAAACAAGGGGCATTCAAAGGTACTAAAAAATATAAAGCATTGTAATAGCTAACAAATTAATTTGTAGCCAAAGCCTCGAACATTTAAAATTTGAATGTTGGTATCTTTCTTTAATTTTTTTCTAAGTTTACTTATAAAAACATCCATACTTCTTGCATTAAAAAAATCGTCATTTCCCCAGAGTTTATTTAAGATAAAAGTTCTGTCTAATACTTCGTTTTTCTTCTCTAAAAGATAAAATAAAAGTTGTGCTTCTCTATGTGTTAAATTTTCTGTGCTGGCAGCGTAAGACAATGTTTGTTTCGTAAAATTGAAAACATACTCCCCTATTTTAAGAGTTTCTACGTTATTTTTTAATTGAATTCTATTGAGTAAAGCTTTAATTCTTACAATCAACTCTTCCATAGAAAAAGGTTTTTTTAAATAATCATTTCCACCATGGTTAAACCCTTCTACAACATCACTTACTTGAGATTTTGCTGTTAAAAAAACAATAGGAATTTCTTTGTTTTCTTCTCTAATTTCTTTGGCCAAAGTAAAGCCATCTTTTTTAGGCATCATAACATCTAAAACTAAAATATCTGGCTTTTTTGTTTTGTAAACTTCTAAGGCTTCTTCCCCATTTTCTGCATGAAACACTATAAAATCTCTAGTCTCTAAACTTTCTTTTACAATCATTCCTAAACTAGCTTCATCTTCTGCTAAAAGTACTTTTATCTTATGCATTAGGTATGGTTATTTTAAAAATGGTTTGATTTTTATTTGATGAAACCGAAATCGTACCACCATGTTTTTCTATGATTTTTTTGCAGTAATATAAGCCGATTCCAAAACCTTTTACATCATGAGTATTTCCTTTTGGAACTCTATAAAACTTATCAAATATTTTTTCTTGTTGATTTTTTTCAATTCCAATACCATTATCTGCTATGGTTATTTCTGTTGATTTTAAAATAGAATTGATATTAATTTCAATATGATTACCTCCATATTTAATGGCATTATCAATTAAATTAGAAATTACATTCTCAAAATGAAACACATCAACATTAAAATAAATGGGTTTTATGTTCGATGAAAAAATAAGCTCCTTGGTTTTACTTAGCAATTGATGTTTGTACACCAACTTTTCTGACAATGTTACCACATCTACAGTTTCCTTTTTCAATAACAATTGTTCACTATCTAAAGTGGCAGTTTCTAACAATTTTTCTACCATTTGATGCAATTTTTTTAATTGTACTGAAGACATTGCCAAATACCTTTGGGTTTTTTCTTTATCATCAATTACATTAAAATTTTCGATAGCTTCAATGGCTGTAGATACAGTTGCAATTGGTGTTTTAAATTCGTGGGTAATATTACTGATTAAATCGTTTTTTATAGCCGCTAATTCTTTTTGTTGATTGATGATTTTTAACAAATAAAACAAACATGAGATAATTAATAAAGATAAAATAAATGATAAAAATATGCCTCCAAAACTTCGTTTTAATGCTTCAAAATTTGGATTGCTATAATACAATTTAAAAGCTTCAAGGTCTTTTAAATAGGTTGATTTTGAAGTAACTGAAAAGTTATTATTTACTAAACTCGTGTCTTTTGTTTGCTTAAAAATAGTATCATTTTTTATGTGATGAAAACTATATGATAAATCCATTCCTTTTTTTTGCAATTGATGATCAATTAAGGAATCTATTTTTTGGTAATCTACAGATTGATCTAAAAAAGAAATGAATATTGGTTTTAAATTACCAATTAACTTTAAACTATCTGCAGCTGCTTTTCCTTTAAAATATCTTACTTCAGATTGTGTGCCATTTTTATTCAAATGAATCCCCTTTTTATCATCAATAAATTGAGTTACAGCTTTAATCGAATCAACGTTATATTGGGTTTTAAGAATAGAATCTTTAGTGGTGTTAAACTCGGCCACAAACTTTTTTGTGTCCAACATTATAGAATCTATTTTTTCTTTTGATAAATTATCATCACTAGTAATTTTAATATTACTCAAAGTTACCTTAGGTTTTCCTGTTTTCTTTGGATTGTTGCGTAACTTTTTAAAAATAGTATCAAAAGTGTTGTTCCTTGTAAATTGTAATTTATTTTGTTTAGTATCTGCATTAATAATGGTTAAGAAATTACTTTTAGCCAATGAAGAGTAATATTCCTCAATAGCGTTATCTAAACTTAATTGAATTTCGTTGGTAACTCTTTGTTTATTTTCTTCGTAATTTTTATAGTTCCAATAAAATTGCACTCCAATTGTGGTAAGAATTGTAAGTGTGATAAAGTAAAAAATCCATTTGTATTTTTGGGTATTCATATTGCAAATATAGCATCTAATTGCAATAAAAATAGCTGGTTAACACTCGTTAACATTCGTTAACCTAAATTACAAGATGTGGTTTGCATCTTTGCAGTGATTATTAATTTAAAACTATTTATTATGAAAAATATCCTTTTGTTACTTGCAGTTTTAACCTCATCATTTTATTGCGCTCAAGATAAAGACATCAATAAAGAAATTATAAAAGTGACTAAAATGGCAATTGAGGCAAATAGTGCAGAAGAACTAGAAACGATAGATTGGAAAGATATCAAAGAAGTTTTTGCGTACAACACAAAAAACGAAGATATAGAAATGAGTTTTTCGTTACACTTTCCTAAATCAAAAAACAACATAAAAAGTTCTATAAAAGTTGGTGGAAAATCTAAAAATATAGATTCGCTAATTGTAAAAGCAAAAAAAGGAATTAAAGCAATTATAAAATTAGCTAACAACAATAAAAACTAAACAACATGAAAACCATTATTACATCATTAGCATTATTATTAATAGGTGCTTTACATGCACAAAATTTTACTGGAAAAGCAACCTATAAAACGAGTAGAAAATCGAATGTGAAATTTGGAGAAAATCAAAAGGGAATAACCGATAAAATGCAAAAAGAATTGCAAAAAAGATTGCAAAAAATGAATCAAAAAACGTTTATTCTTGAGTTTGATAAAACCTCTTCTACTTACAAAGAAGAAGAAAAATTAAACGCACCAAACCCAAAAGCCAATGCTACAAGAATGGTTGTTATGAATCTTGGAGGTTCTGGAAAGGGAGGTATTTTTTTTAAAAACCTTAAGGAAAAACGTTTTGTAAATCAAACCGAAATTATGGGAAAAGGTTTTTTAATAAAAGATGCTTTACCTGTATATGATTGGAAAATGACAACCGAAACAAAAAATATAGGGCAATATACCTGCTATAAAGCAACTTATACAGAAGAAGTAGAAAACAAGAAAATTAGCCTTTTAAATGGCGAAACAAAAGAAACCGTTACCAAAGAAACCAAAGTAACCACAGCTTGGTATACTTTACGAGTACCTGTAAGCAATGGCCCAAAAGATTACCAAGGTTTACCTGGTTTAATTTTAGAAATCAATGATGGTAAAAACTTAATTGTATGTACAGAAATTGTATTAAACCCAAGTAAAACTATTAAAATTGATGAACCTGAAAAAGGTAAAGTAGTTACTCAAAAAAAGTTTGACGAAATACAAGAACAAAAAAGCAAAGAAATGATAGAGAAATTTAAAAGTAGAAATGGTGTAGATATTGGTGGTGGAATTAATATTAAAATGGGAGGTTAAAACATTGTGTTAAACTTTTGCTAACGTTATTAAACTTTTAAGTTTTTTTTAAGTCTTACAGAATATTAATACAGGTACTTTTGCAAAAACTAAACAAATGAAATCATTACTTAGGCTGGTGTTTATACTGGCAACAATTACAACTTTTGCTCAGAAAGATTTTCAAGGTAAAGCAACTTATATGTCTAAAACTACTGTTGATATGAGTATGTTTGGAGATAGAATGACAGAACAACAGAAACAGCAAAGGCTGGCTAGAATGAAAAGTTTCTTAGAAAAAACATTTACACTAAATTTTAATAGAACTGAATCTTCATTTAAAGAAAATGTAAAATTAGATGCACCTGGTGCTTCATCTGGTCGTGGTTGGGGTGCTAGTAATGGTCAGGGTTCTATATATAAAAATTTGAAAGACCATGAAATGATTGAAGATGTAGAGCAATTTAGCAAACGTTTTTTGATTGTTGAAAAAATGGAACAACCAAAATGGCAGCTAGGTACAGAAACCAAAAAAATAGGGCAATATACTTGTTATAAAGCTACAATGACAACTGTAGATACCAAAATTGATTGGGGTAGTATTTTTAGAAGAGGAAGAGGTCAAAAAAAGGATTCTACCAAAACTGAAGCAAAAAACGATATAAAACTATTACAAGTTACTGCTTGGTATACACCACAAATTCCTGTAAGTTCTGGCCCAGAAAACTACTGGGGTTTACCAGGTTTAATTTTAGAATTAAATGCTGGTAGAACAACAATGTTATGTACAGAAATTGTTTTGAATCCAGAAGATGCTGTTGAAATTAAGAAACCAACAAAAGGGAAAAAAGTAAACAGAGAAGAGTACAACAAAATTGTTAAAGTAAAAACAGAAGAACTTAAAGAACGCTTTCAAAACAGAAGAAGAAGTAGTGGAAGGTTTTAATAAATCTATTAAATTACTTTTCCCCAACTAAATTAATTCAAATCAAACAGATGAAAAAAATATTACTAATCACCATTTTATCGGTGTCTTGGGTAGCTACTGCCCAAATTAAATACACAGGTGTTGTAAAAGACTCTATAGGTGAACCCTTAGAAATGGCAAATGTTATTGCTTTAGATACGGTTGCAAAAACCATTGCATCTTATGGTTTTTCTGATGCACAAGGGACTTTTAAATTAGATTTAAAGAAAAACACCGTTTACAATATAAAAATTAGCTACGTAGGATTTAAAGAAATTAGCGAGTTTGTAAAAACCAAAACTACAGACATCAATAAAAATTATACCATGTACGAAGATAACATGTTAGATGGTATTAACATTGTAGCTAAAATGCCAGTTACTGTTAAGGGAGATACGATTATTTACAATGCAGACTCTTTTAAAAATGGCTCTGAACGAAAACTTAAAGACGTTATAGAAAAATTGCCTGGCGTAGAAATTAACGATGCTGGCCAAATTGAAGTTGAAGGAAAGGCTGTTGAAAAAATTATGGTAGATGGTAAAGAGTTTTTTAGTGGTGATACAAAATTAGCTACTGAAAATATTCCATCAAATGCAGTTGATAAAATTCAGGTTTTACGTAATTATGGTGATGTTAATCAACTAAAAGGTGTTCAAAATAATCAAGATCGTGTTGCCATCAACATCAAACTAAAAGAAGGTAAAAAGAACTTTTGGTTTGGAGATATTTTAGCAGGAGCAGGAAATTCTCCAGATACAGGTTTGTATTTATTTCAACCTAAACTATTTTACTACACCCCAAAATATACCATTAATGTTATTGGCGACTTAAATAATATGGGAGAAGTAGTTATTGGTAGAAGAGAAGCAAGAAATTTTGGTGGAAGCTTCAGAAGTCAGAGTCCATCCAATGGAACAAATATTAGCACTCCAGATGCAGGTATTGGTATTTTAAACGCAAGTGCTAGAAATGCCAATAGAATAGAAACAAAATTATCTGCTTTAAACTTTAGTTACTCACCAAATCCAAAATTAGATTTAAGCGGATATTTAATATGGTCTGGAAACAGTAATGGGCAAAGAAATATCAATTCTATTGATTATGTAGATCCTAATACACCAGATGATGTTGTTGATAATACTACAGACCAAACTAGTAATATAGGTTTATTTAGATTTAGTACTATTTACAAAAAAGACTTTAACAACCAACTAAATTATAATATTACAGGTCGTTTAACAAATGAGTTTAGAACAGATAATGTAAACTCGCAAGTTTTAAGTGATATTACTGAAACAGAAAGAGCAACGCCTTTTACCATAAATCAAGATTTTAGTTATTTCTATACCGCAAGTGAAACTAGTATTTTTGCGTTAGAAGTTCAACATTTATTGCAAGACGAAGATCCTTTTTATATCGCTTCTCTAGAAAACGACCCAAATAATAATGATGATGTAGATAATGATGGTTTTGATGATGCTGCAGAAACTTTAGGTTTAGATAGAAGTTTAACGTTTTATGATTTAGAGCAAGACAGACGTGTAAAAACGAATCAATTAGATGCCAAGTTAGATTACTATTATATTTTAAATCAAAAAAGTAATTTAAATTTTGTAGCAGGTACAATTTTAAGTAATCAAAGTTTTAACTCAGAATTTTTCCAGTTAGGAACTACGAATCTGCCAAATCCTAATATACCAGGTATAGATGATGAGCAAATAACAAACGACACAGAATATAAATTCACTGATATTTACGCAGGATTAAGATACCGTTTAAAAACAGGAATTTTTACAATAACACCTGGTTTTACTGCACACTCTTACAACTCTAATAATACCCAATATGGTACAGAGTTCTTTAAGGATACCTTTTTTAAAGTGCTACCAGAATTTGAAGCTATTGCACAGTTTAAAAGAAGTGAAAGTTTAACCTTTACTTATAAACAAGAAGTTAATTTTACAGATGTAAATCAAATTGCAAGAGGTATTGTAGCCAATAATTACAACTCGTTTTTTGCAGGGAATGCTGAGTTGTTAAATGCAAGTTTCCATAACGTATCATTATTCTATAGAAGCTTTAATTTGTTTAATAATAGTAGTGTCTTTGCTAGAGTAAATTATAGAAAAACAATGGACCAAGTAAATAGAAACACCATCTTTGAGCCCTTTTCTGTGGTTTCTAGTAGTACTTCTATAAACTCTCCCTTAGATAATGAACGATTTACAGCTTTTGCTAGTTTAAGTAAAACAATTAAAAAAATAACAGCAAGATTAGGAGGTAACTTTTCTTACAATAAAAGCTATCAATTTATCAATTCTTTAGAAAATACTAACGAAAATATTTCAAGAGGAATTAATACAAGAATAGGTACAAACTTTATCAAAGCACCAAATGTTAGTTTGCGTTACAATATTAATTTTAACGACCAAAGTAACAGTGCTAGAGCGCAAGATGTAAAAACGGTAACACATACACCTTCAATAAATTTTGATGCTTATATTTGGAACTCTATAACACTAACCTCTAATTTTTCGTTCACAGATCAAAGAAGAGATGGTGAAAGTATAAATACATTTAAAATCTTAAACGCTAAATTAGCGTATAGAAAAAATAAAGATGCAAAATTAGAATATGAACTAATAGGTAGTAACTTATTAGCTACTGGTTCTCAAGCTTCTGTAAATCAAAGTATAATAGCCTTTACAACTAACGAGCGTTTTATTTTACCAAGATTTATCAGTTTAAGAGTTCGTTATCAGCTATAAATAATTTTAAAATTTTACTTTTTAAATGGCTCTTTTTAGAGCCATTTTTTGTTTAGTTTCTATATTTTTGTTGCATGAGTATTATTGCCTCAAAATCACCTTTGTACACAACATTTAGAACTTTAGGGTTACTGTACCTTTTTTTTGTTGTAGGTTTATTTTTAGACAGTTTTTACATGGTTGCAGTAACAGAAAATGCACAGCTGTATGCAAATTTGTTAATGTTTACAGTATTTGCCATCACTATATTTAAGGTAAATAAACGATTAAAAATACAGATGCTATTTGCTGTACTTATTGGTTTTGTGGGCGAGTATTTGTTTTCTGTGTGGTTAGGCATGTACACGTATAGGTTAGAGAATGTACCACATTACATTCCTTTTGGTCATGCGTTTGTATACTTGGCGGTTTTACTTTTTGCCAAAGCTGCTTCCATAAAAAAAAATCATCTAAAAATTGAAAGGTTTTTAACCTTATTTATCATCATTTATGCAAGTGTATTTCTAATTTTTAAAAATGATGTATTTGGTTTTGTGATGACCATTATAACCCTCTTGATTTTAAGAAACAAACCAAGAGAACGTTTGTTTTATTTAACCATGTACATATCTGTAGCAGTTTTAGAAATTATAGGAACCTACTACAAATGTTGGTGGTGGCCAACTACAGCTTGGAATGTTATACCGTTTTTACCTAGTTATAACCCACCAAGTGGTATAAGTTTGTTTTATTTTTTACTAGATTTAGGAACCCTTTGGTTATATAAACAAACCCATAAAACAGCTTGGAAAAGAATGAAAAACATCAGAAAATTACGGTTAAAAACTGTACACTAATAAAGATATCATTACGTTATATCTCGAAAAAATCTATTTATAAATGTCTATAAAAGTTACTTCAGTTAGCAAAATATATAAAACCCAAAAAGCATTAAATGAGGTTTCTTTTACTGCAGATAAAGGACAAATTATTGGTTTTTTAGGACCTAATGGTGCAGGTAAATCTACCATGATGAAAATCTTAACAGGCTTTATACAACCAAATTCGGGTGAAGTTTTTGTTGATGATATTGATGTACTACAAAATCCTTTAGATGCTCAAAGAAATATAGGTTATTTACCAGAACATAATCCTCTATATGCAGATATGTATGTACGTGAATATTTGCAGTTTCAAGCATCAATTTTTAACATCTCGACTGCGCTCGATGTGACAGAAAAAGAGCAGATAGAAATTTGCATTGAAAAAGTTGGACTAGGTAGTGAAGCACACAAAAAAATACATCAATTGTCTAAAGGATATCAGCAAAGAGTAGGTTTGGCTGCTGCTATTTTACACAATCCATCTGTGTTGATTTTAGATGAACCCACAACTGGTTTAGACCCTAATCAATTGGTAGAAATTAGAGCGTTGATAAAAGCATTAGGAAAAGAAAAAACAGTATTATTTTCTACACACATTATGCAAGAAGTAGAAGCGGTTTGCGATCGTGTAATTATCATAAAAAAAGGAGAGATTTTAATTGATAAAAAATTGAAAGAACTCCAAAATAACAATCAACAAGTTATAAAAGTTGTTTTTAATGCTAGAATTCATCAAGATAAGTTGCAACAAATTCCTTATTTATTGTCTGTTGATAAAGTAAACAGTACGTCTTGGAAATTATTTTTTAAAACCAAAGAAGATATGCGTTCTCAAATTTTTGATTTCGCACAAGAGAATGAGCTTAAAATTTTAGAATTGGCTGCAGAACATAAAAACTTAGAAAGTTTGTTTAGGGAATTGACTTTACAATAAAATGATTTGCCTCTTAAATATAAACCTCACAGGTTTTTAAAACCTGTGAGGTCTGAAAATAAATGAATTAATTCAGGATATAGCAAAATAAGTGAGTGCCTTTCGACTGGAGCTTAAGATAAACTTCAGCCTGACTGAAAGGGAACGCCCTAAAATTAATGATTTTGTAAATATTGATAAGCCTCTAATAAGAGTAGAAGCGGTTTGCGATCGTGTAATTATTATAAAAAAAGGAGAGATTTTGATTGATAAAAAATTGAAAGAACTCCAAAATAAAAATCAACAAGTTATAAAAGTTGTTTTTAATACTACAATTAATGAGGATAAGTTGCAACAAATTCCTTATTTATTGTCTGTTGATAAAGTAAACAGCACCTCTTGGAAATTATTTTTTAAAACCAAAGAAGATATGCGTTCTCAAATTTTTGACTTCGCTCAAGAGAATGAGCTTAAAATTTTAGAATTGGCAGCAGAACATAAAAATTTAGAAAGTTTGTTTAGAGAATTGACTTTACAATAAAATGATTTGCCTCTTAAATATAGACCTCACAGGTTTTTAAAACCTGTGAGGTCTGAAAATAAATGAATTAATTCAGGATATAGCAAAATAAGTGAGTGCCTTTCGACTGGAGCTTAAGATAAACTTCAGCCAGACTGAAAGGGAACACCCTAAAATTAATGATTTTGTAAATATTGATAAGCCTCTAATAAGGTTGGAAAAACCAATTGGCTACCAGCTTCTTTGAGTTCTTCTTCCGAATATTGTGTTAAAATTCCGACAGGAATCATTCCTGCTGCTTTTGCTGCTTTTGTACCTGTTAAACTGTCTTCAAAAACCCATAGATTATTAAACTCATTATCGTTAAAACCTAATGCTTTTGCCAAAGTCATGTATGCTTCTGGATGAGGCTTTGGTTTATCGTAATCTTGAACACCAAAAACTGTGGGGAAGTTTAACTCTAAATGGTGAACGCTATTTTTTAAAAATTGCTTGGTAGCATTGCTAGCAATACCATAAGGAATCTTATTTTCGGATAAAAAAGCAGTAAATTCTCTAACACCAGGTAATAATTTAGGTACTGTAAAATAAGTGTCTAAATGTTTATCTTTTAGGTGATACAGCTCTTCTGTTTGAGCTTCTTTACCAATAACACTGCAAAAATATTCAGCAATAATCATGGGTGATTTTCCTGAATGAAATTTTGGAAATGGTGCTATTTCTTCGTTAAATAATTCTTTGAAAGCCGTTTTCCATGCAGAAAAATGGCTTTCAAAGCTATTTACAATTACACCATCAAAGTCGAATAAAAATCCTTTAGGCAGTTTCATTCACTACTTTTTTTGCTTTTGCGTTTATTAATTTTGTTAAATACGGATTTAAAAACTTATTTGTTGGGTCTAAGTTAGCTCTTAATTCTTTAAAATCTTCCCATTTAGGATATACTTTAGCAAGCTGAGCATCTTTAGCCGCAAATCGTTTACCCCAATGTGGTCTTCCACCATGTTTTAAAAATATTTTTTCTACACTTTTAAAAGCTTCATACGTATCTGCTGTTGCTGCGTTTCTAGACACACAACCCATAGTAACTGTATCTTGTTTATAAGCATAGCTTAACCAAGAGTTATCTTTGTACACAAAACGTACATCCATAGGAATATGAATAAAAGATTTGTTGCTCCATTTATTAATTTCTGTTTTTAACTCTTCAAAAACTTGTGGAAACTTATCTAAAGCAATAGTCCATTCTGCTAACTCTAAAGTAGAACCTCTTGATTTTGTTACAGTTGCTTGGTATAAACTACCTTTGTGTTCTTTCTCTGAATTAAAAAATACTTTAGCAATAATTTTATTTGCAATGGAAGTAATCCAAGGAAATTTATGAGAATATTTATATAATATTTTAGAAACGGTTCTTCTATGTTTTAAATATTTTGGTCCTTTATTTTCAACAACCTCTTTATCAGCATCAATTTTATCACCAGTAATTACGTATCCTGTATCTGTATGAGGCAACCATAAAATTCTTAAAAAATCGTGTTCTTTTAGTCTACTTTTAATTTTAGGCAACCATTCTTTATCGTTTTCTGCCCTTTCTTTAACGTGTAGAATGTATTCTGGTTCGCATTGAAAAGTAACTGTAGACATTACTCCTAACATTCCCAAAGAAACTCGAACAGCATCTATTAAACTATCATTTTCTGTAATGGTTTTCACAGTTCCATCTGCAAGTACTAAATTACATTCTGTCATGTATTCAGACAATAATTTACCACTTGTGCCATGTGTACCTGTAGCTAAAGCACCACCAATGGTAATGGTATTAATGTCTGGCAAACAAGGTATACACCAGCCTACAGATTCTACTGCTTCTAGTAACTCACTTAAAATTAAACCAGACTGTACAGTTATTGTTTTTGCATTATAATCATAAGAAACAATTTTATTGTAACTTGTCATATCAATAAGAACATCTGTACCTGCAGCAATATCTGCAGAAGACTGTTTGCTACCAAAAAAACGTATTTTTTCGTTGTTAGCTACAACTTCTTGAAGTTCTTCTTCAGTAGTAATATCATACTTTGTAGTGTAGTTGTACTTAAGGTTTTCATTCCAGCTAACCCAAGTTCCGTTATTTTTTTGTTTCATGATTATTTAATTTGGTTAAACAAAATTACAGATTAAAAGGTTTAGTTGTGTTTTATAAATGTTAAGAAAAACCAAAATCAATTTATGCTAAAAATAGAAATCAAATTTTACGAATAAAATAAAACCATTCTCTTAAAAAAAGAATATCATATTTTTAAGTGATTAAAAAGGTTTGAAAGACTTTTAGTTTAAAGAAAACAATACTCTAATTTAGCTTATACTTTATCTGCTGCCTTTGCAAAGTGGCCAAAAGTTCGTTTGTGATATGAATTTTAGTATTTCTACTAGGTAAACTTACTTCTATTTTTTCTTTTAAATATATTAAACTTTAAATTATTAAGATTATTATCAACAACGACATCTTTTGACGTTCAATGTTTTTACTTTTGATTTAATATTAGAAAGACATGAAAAATAAAAATAAATTATTCATTTTAAATAGTGTTTTTAATTCACCCTTTGCAATAAGCAAAACGAAATTATTAGAAATACTAAAAAACAATGATATTCAAATATCAAAAAGAACCTTAGAACGATATTTAAAAGAACTCATTGATCATTTTTTTATAGAATTCTCTACAGAGAAAAAAGGATACATTAAAAACAAATTACTAGATAATAGCGAGTTAAACCTATATATTCAATATTTAAACATTAATGTTTTATCCCAAAAATTAATTCATTTTTCTGAAAACACAGTAAAAAATAAGAAGTTTATAGTTTCTGAAAATATTGTTTTTAAGGGTATTGAATATATAGATAAGATTTTATTATCTCTTGATAAAAAATCAGAACTATCTTTTACTTATAACAAACAGTATTCACAAAAAGAAAAAAGAGATGTAATTCCATTATTTCTAAAAGAATATCAAAAAAGATGGTATTTGATAGCTTTAGATAAAAACAGAAAAAAAGAATTAAGAACTTTTGGTTTAGATAGAATTGTTAATTTACAAGTTAGAAATAAAATTAAAAATAAAATAGTTTTTAAACAATACAAAGAAGTTTTTAATAACGTTATTGGTTTAGATTTAAGACCTATTAACCCAAAATACCCAAAACCAATAAAATTAGTATTAAAAGCTACAGCACAACAACCAAATTATTTTAAATCGTTACCTTTTCATGAATCTCAAAAAATTATAGAAGAAACCAAAGACTTTACACTTTTTGAATATCAGATTCTAATAAACTTTGAGTTTACACAGCATTTTAACATGTATAAACCTTTTTTGGAAGTTGTTGAACCAGAGTGGCTGGGAGACAGAATGAATAATAAATAATATCATGATAAACATAAAAAATATAGAACAACTTTTAAGTCAGGTACAAATAATTTCGAATAATTATGATAGGGTAATTGAAGCTAATGGAGATAATTTCAACATTTTTTCAGTTTTAAAAATTGAAACTGATGAAGTTAGAACACATTCAAGATTTCTTGCAGAAATGTTAAATCCTCTTGGTGTTCATGGATTAAAAGATCAATTCTTAAAACTCTTTATAAAGACGATTGGAATGGATTTGAATCTAAAAACAAATAATTGTGATGTTTATGTTGAGTATTATCAAGGAATTATCAATAAGGAATATACCCAAGGTGGAAGTATTGATATTATTATTAAAGAAAAAGGTTCTTCGGAAAATGTAGTTATGATTGAAAATAAAATCTATGCTGGAGAACAAAGAAATCAGCTTCTAAGATATTATAATGCTTTTCCAAAAGGTAAACTTATTTTTTTAACTTTATTTGGAGATGATAGTAGTGAAGAGTCCACAGAACAAATAGATTATTTACCAATTTCTTATCAAAATGATATAATAAATTGGTTAGAAAAATGTAAAATGATAGCCGTAGATAAGCCTACTTTGAGAGAAACTATAAAGCAATACATAAACTTAGTTAAGAAATTAACAAATAAAAATATTAATACAGAAATGAACGAAGAACTAACAGGTTTATTTACTAAAAATGAAGAAAATTTTGATTCATTTATAGCTATAAGAGATTTAAAGGACTCAATTAAAAATCAAATTGTAAGAGAAAAAGTTCTACCAACTTTGACAGAACTAAAAAATGAATTTCAAGAAATGGATTCAGATGTAGTTTTTGATTTTAATGAAGATCATATTTTAAATAGCTCAAAAAATTATTTGGATTTATTGAAGTTTCAAAATAAATCATTAATAGATAAAGATTTAATTATTGTATTCCAATTTCAGAAAAAAAATCATAATCATTTAATTGGTGGTGTTGTTAGTGTTAAAGAGAATAGTTTACAAAATATTAATATTCACAAAATTTTAGAAAATGAATTTAATGGTATACCTACAGGAACAAACCAAAATTGGTTGTCATATTTTGAATATTGGTATTTTATGAATTGGAGTAGTAATTTATATGACTTAAAAAATCTAATTTTTGGTAATTTTAAAGATGATTTAAGACACAAAATAAAAATGATGCTTAAAGCTGTAAATAACTCAAAAGATTTTAAGAATCAATAATAATTATGAAACAATTGTATCAAGTAAAAACCTCAAAATGTAGAACCTATTATGTGTTAGCAAATGGTTATGATAATGCAAAAATTAAAATTGAAGAAATGATTATTGATAAAAATACAGATACTATTATAAGATTAGATGGAACTTTAGATTTAGACTACAAGCCTGAGACTGTTGACGAAATTAAACATTTGGTTAATGCAATTTTAAATTAATTTGCAGAGCGACATGTATTGACATCTCCTATTTCTAATTTTGTGTGAATAGAAAAAACACGAAAGATGACAACAAGTTTAAATAAATTAATTTTTGAATATCAATTAGAAATAAATTACAATACAGAAGAAAATCAGAAATTATTTTCTGGTTTATCTAAATTAGACATTTATACACATGGTTTTTCAAGAGGAGGTTTAAACGTTATTTGTGCAAGAAAAGGAAATGGTTTACCTGCTTTTTTAAACACCTTATTAAAGGAGATAGCATTACAAACAACAATTATTACTAAACAAAGTCTAGTTGATTTTTTAAACAATTATATGTCTCATAATTGTAATATTATAAAACCAAAAGTACAAGGTAAATTTTTTGAAGAACATGAATTAATATATTTAAATAAAAGTATAAAGGGGTTTCAAAATTTACCAGTTTTTATAAAAAAGAAGAAAAAGCTGTCTTTAGATTTTTTAGAATCTTATTTATCTAAAAATGAAGATATAGATTGTGTATTTATTGAAAATTTAGATGCTTTTTTAGAGAAAGAAAAAATACTTTTTAAAAGCTTAAAAAAGATTGCAGAAAAGTACAATGTAATACTTGTGTGTTTTTGCGAACTAAAACAAGTTGATGAATCCAAACCGTATTCAGAAATAAAGCCAAGTATTAATGATTTTAGAAAGAAATTCCCGCAAAAAAGTACATTAAGAAAAATCAATAATTTAATCTTTACATGGCGACCAGAATTTTATCAGCTTTCAAAATTTAATAAAACAAGAGAAACAACAGAAAGCAAAGCAGAGATAATTGTTTATAACAAAAGTGGAGAACAAAAAAATATGATTGTTAAATTTTCTGGAATGAAGAGTTTATTTTCAGATCTAGAAGATTACGAAAATTTAAATTGGACAGAAAAATTGAAGGTGTTAAACTCTTAATTTATCAAACCTCACAGGTTTTTAAAACCTGTGAGGTTTATTTTAAATATATCAGTATCTAATTCAATTTATACTTTATCTGCTGTTTTTGTAAAGTTGATAAAAGTTCGTTAGTAATATGAATTTTTGTGTTTCTGCTAGGTAAGCTTACTTCTATTTTTTCTTTTTCATCCCAAACTGTAAAATTTAAGCTTTGTTTTCCTGGAGTGTTTTTTAAAATAGTTTCTAAATTAAGAATGGTGTTTGTAGTAATTTCTTGTAAAGGAATTTGGATGGTCACTTTCTTACACAAATCATCCATAATATCGTGTAACAATTTCATTTCGGTAAACTTTAATCTTGGTTCACCAGCAACTCCTGTTTCTTTGTTTGTCCAACCTGGTTGAATGGTACAACGTATAAATAAAAATGAATTGGGTACTAAAAAATGTTTCATTTTTAAATAATCTTCGCCAAAAATTCTAAACTCATTACTATCTCCATAATCTTCTATAGTAAATGCAGCCCAACCTTTACCAGCTTTAGAAACGCGATGTTGCACATCTGTAACAATACCTGCAAAAGACAAATTCATACCCACATATTTAGAAATATCACCTTTAAAATACTGTAAAGTAGCATTGCAGAAAACGAGCTCATTTTTAAAATCATCTAAAGGATGTGCAGAAATATAAATACCAATAACCTCTTTTTCTTGCGATAATAATTCCATGGT
>CBFIFR010000028.1:0-37077 GCA_965661915.1 Polaribacter sp.
TGGATCTTGTTTTCCTGGTCAGAATAATTTTCAAACTGCATTTCAAAACACGCAAGATAGCTTAATAGATATTTACAAAGGTTTACCAGACGACTGGAAAATGTTAGTAGAATACAAGCCTTATGAGCCTAATTTCTACAGTACTGTTATTCAAGATTGGGGAGCATCTTTAATGTTAGCTAATGGTTGTGGAGATAAAGCATACACGCTAGTAGATTTAGGGCATCATTTACCAAACTCTAACATAGAGCAAATCGTATCAATTTTACAATTAAAAGGTAAATTAGGAGGTTTCCATTTTAACGATAGTAAATATGGTGATGATGATGTAACAGTTGGAAGTATCAAACCTTATGCATTATTCTTAATTTTTAACGAATTGGTATATGGTATGCAGAACAATCCTCAAAACCCAGATTTAGCTTGGATGATTGATGCAAGCCATAATGTAAAAGATCCTTTAGAAGATTTAATTCAATCTTTAGAAGCAATACAAGAAGCCTATGCAAAAGCATTGTTAATTGATCAAGATGCTTTAAGAGCAGCACAATTAAATAATGATGTTGTAAAGTGTCAAGAGATTTTACAAGGAGCGTACAGAACAGATGTAAGACCTCTTTTAGAAAAAGCACGTATCAATGCTGGTGGTGTTATCAATCCAATAGGAGCCTATAGAGATTTAGGAGTAAGAGAACAATTAATTAAAGAAAGAGGAAGAAATACTGTAGCAACAGGGTTGTAAAATTAAAACTAAGTATTCCAGTATTGTAGTTATGTAATTTTAATACAGAAATAAAAATGAGGTCGTCTAAAAATTACTTTTTAGATGACTTTTTATTATATGTAAATTTTTCACGAAATCGATTTCGTATTTTCAAAAAAAGAAATACTTTTGTGCAAACCTTAAAATTATTAGTAGCTATGTCAACAACCCCAAATTACGAAAAAGAAATAGCTGTTCAAGCTAAAACAAATAGAGCAACAATAGAATTCATAAATATTGTGCATGAATTATGGTATGATAAATCTATAGAATTGGTGCTTTTTAGAAACACTTTGGTAGATAAAAGAGCAGGAGAAGTGCTTAATTTAATTCGATATGCTAAAGAATTTGTAAATAAAAAACTCTCTATTCAAGATGTGTTAAGCATTGCAAAAGCCATTCAACAAATCGATCTACCATCCTCTAAATTAGATATAGGTAAACTGGCATACGAATGTTATTTAAATCCTAAAGGATGTGAAGACAAAGTCGCATTTGTAAAAAAACAACTTAAAAATGCAAAAGAAGCTAAAAACATTGTTCCTAAAGATGTAGTGTTATATGGTTTTGGTAGAATTGGGCGTTTGTTAGCAAGAGAGTTAATGACCAAAATGGGTAAAGGTGCTCAATTACGATTAAGAGCCATAGTTACTCGTGGAGAAATAACCCAATCTGTTTTAGAAAAAAGAGCTTCACTTTTACGAGTAGATTCGGTTCATGGAGATTTTTTAGGAACTGTACAAACTGATATTGAAAACAAAGCTTTAACGATTAACGGAACTACAGTACATCTAATTTCATCAAATAATCCTGAAGATATTGATTATACCAAATACGGAATTAAAGACGCTTTAATTATTGATAATACAGGTGCTTTTAGAGATGATGTTGCATTAAGCCGACATTTAAAAGCTAAAGGAGCAAGTAAGGTGTTGCTAACAGCACCAGGCAAAGGAGTACCTAATATTGTACATGGCGTAAATCATAAAAAATACAATCCAGATAATGTGGATATTTTTTCAGCAGCTTCTTGTACAACTAATGCTATTACTCCAGTTTTAAAAGTTTTAGAAGATAATTTTGGCATTAAAAAAGGACATTTAGAAACGATTCACGCCTACACAAACGATCAAAATTTGGTAGATAATATGCACAGCAAATACAGAAGAGGTAGGGCTGCAGCATTAAATATGGTCATTACAGAAACAGGTGCAGGAGAGGCTGTTGCCAAAGCAATTCCGGTTTTAGAAGGTAAATTAACTTCTAACGCAATTCGAGTTCCTGTACCAAACGGATCTTTAGCTATTTTAAGTCTGCAATTAAGAAGACCCGTAAATACAGAAGCAGTAAATGCAATCTTAAAACACCATGCTTTAGAAGGTGATTTGGTAGAACAAATAAAGTATTCGTTAGATAACGAAATGGTTTCTTCAGATATTATAGGGTCAACTGCACCATCAATTTTTGACAGTAAAGCCACAATTACAGATAAAGAAACCATTGTGGTTTATGTTTGGTACGATAATGAATATGGATATTCTCATCAAGTAATTCGTTTGGCAAAACACATTGCTAAAGTTAGAAGGTATACTTACTATTAGCATGATGTTGTTTTATGGTTTTAAAGAATATTTAAAATTGATATAAAACCATTTTTTTAAACATAAAATCAAATAGTTTTCCTAAAGATATACCCATAACACTTTTGTTCTGGGTATTTTATTTTAGATTTTTTTATTTGATAACCTCTAGGCATTTTCTTTAAATTTATAGTAGAAATTATAAGTAAAAAAAATACAACAATCAACTACAGGTTCTTTTTTGTATTTTCGAACTTTTAGCATGCTGAATTCATTTCAGCATCACATTAATAATATAAATCTTGATAAATAAATTCAGCATATCATGAACTGGGAACAGCTACTTTCTTTAAAACGTTTTGGAGATACTCAAAAGAGACCAAGAATAGCACAAGATGAAACACGTTTGGGCTTTGAAGTAGATTTTGATAGAATCATATTTTCATCAGCATTTAGAAGTTTACAAGACAAAACGCAGGTAATACCACTTTCTGAAACCGATTTTGTACATACACGTTTAACCCATAGTTTAGAAGTTTCTGTAGTAGGCAGAACTCTTGGTAGAAGAGTAGGAAAGGTGTTGCTAGAACGTCATCCAAAATTGGTAGAACTTGGCTACACGTTCAATGATTTTGGAGCAATAGTTGCTGCAGCATCAGTGACGCATGATATTGGGAATCCACCTTTTGGACATTCAGGAGAAAAAGCTATTGGAGAATATTTTAAAACGGGTAATGGTTCAAAATTTAAAGAACACTTAACAGCAAAAGAATACCAAGATTTGGTAGATTTTGAAGGAAATGCAAACGGATTTAAAATTCTCACAGAATCTCGAGAAGGTATTTCTGGAGGTTTACGTTTAAGTTATGCAACTTTAGGTGCATTTTTAAAATATCCGAAAGAAAGTTTACCAAAAAAGCCAACATCTCATATTGTAGATAAAAAATATGGATTCTTTCAATCAGAAAAATCAGAGTTTTTGGATGTTGTGGAAGAGTTAGGAATGAAGTCTAAATCTTCTGAAAACACTTCGTTTTATAGGCATCCTTTAGCTTATTTGGTAGAAGCTGCAGATGATATTTGTTACACAATTATTGATTTTGAAGATGGTATTAATTTAGGTTTAATTGATGAAGATTATGCATTAGAATATTTATCGAAATTGATTAAAAACATCAACAGAGAAAAATATTATGAGCTACAACATACTAAAGATAGAACTGCGTATTTAAGAGCTATAGCCATTAGCGCACTTATTGATGAGGCAGTTAGTATTTTTCTGAATAATGAAAATGCTATTTTAGAGGGTGCTTTTGATAAATCTTTATTAGATAAGTGTAAGTATGAGGCACAAATAAACGACATTATAAATATTAGTATTGAAAAGATATACAATAGTAAAGAAGTAATTGAGAAGGAAGTTGCAGGCTATAGAATTATTGCAGATTTATTAGATGTTTTTGTAAATGCGTTAAATAATAAGTTTACAGATTCACAATCTAATTTCGATAATTTGGTATTGAATTTGTTGCCAAAAGAATATCAAATTGAAACAAATAATCTATATCAACGAATTATGCAAGTAAGTAGCTATGTTTCTAGAATGTCAGATGGTTATGCAATTAGATTACATAAAAAATTAACAGGGAATATTATTTAGTATGTTTTTAATATAATATCTTTATTTTTTTTAAAAGATGTATATGAATATCAAAAAAATCTTGTTAGTTTTTACAATTATTTGCAGTTTATTTATTTTTTGCAAAACCAAAAAAGTGAATGAAACTAATATGCCAGAAAAGAAACTAACCACTACCAATAAGAAATTAACGACAGAAAAAATTTACAATTTCGATAAATCTAAGCTTTTAATTTTAAACTATATTGTTGATAAAAACCCTATTATCAACTACAGTTATACAGTTATTGATGTGAAAACTAAGAAAGAACTAAAAAAAGGAGTTTTTACAGGTGACAAGATAGAATGGCTAGATAATAATACCTTAAAATGCACTCCTCATATTGGTATGAAGGCCTTAGAGGATGAAAAACCCTTAAAAGACATAGATAAAAAGAAGGTAAATTACATAACTATAAAAATTAATTAATTCAATATAATTCAATATAAATCAGTAAAATGAAGAAAAAACACTCATCAGTTGCATTTTGTATAATTTTATCAGCTTTGTTTTTTTTAAGTTGCCAACAGAAAGAAAATAAAAGTATTCAGATAGATAATAGCTATAAAGATAATTATCAAGAGGATAAAGAGGATTACAAGGAAAAAGGAATTGAGAAAATTTTTGAATATCAAGAACAAATAAGAAAACCGATAGGAGCAGAATTTTCCAGTTATAAAAAAGGATATATTCAAGAAGAACTAAAAAAAGCAAGACTTAGAAAAAAATCGCAAGCGAGTAAATCTAAAAGTATAGCGCCTGTTTTTATTTCTAGAGGGCCATCAAATGTTCCAGGAAGAACAAGAGGAATTATAGTAGATCCAAAAAATGACAATAGATGGTTTGCAGGTACAGCAGGAGGAGGAGTATGGCTAACAGAAGATAGTGGTTCCTCTTGGGTAAATTTCACAAATGATGAAATCTCTCATTTAGCAGCTACTACCATAGTTATCAGTCAGCAAGATTCAAATGTTTTATATGTGGGTACAGGAGAGCCATTAGGGCTTACCCCTGCTACAGGAAGAATTGGAGGGGCAGGAGTTTTTAAAACTACTGATGGAGGTGAAACTTGGACAAGTTTAAGATCAACTTTATTTTTAGGAGATATAGCAAGAATGATTATCAACCCAGCAGATCATAACAATGTTTTAATTGGTACAACAAAAGGTATTTATAGAACTACTGATGGGGGTACTTCTTGGACAAAGGTTTACACTTCTACAAGTACAGTTCAAGATTTAGATGCAGATCCTAATAATTTTAATATTCAATATGGTTCTGTAAACAATTTTGGATTAGTAAAAAGTACAGATGCTGGTGAAACTTGGACTACTATTTTTGATACATCAACAGTAAATCCAAACCATAATAGATTTGAAACAGCAGTTTCTACAGTAGATCCATCAGTAATTTTAGTTTCTGTTTTTTCTAGATCAGGAGGTACAGTTAGTCCAGGCACAGATTTATACTTGTCAAGAGACTCAGGTATTAATTTTACAAATTTAAAAGCAACACCAGGTGCTATAGTAGATAGATTAGATTTAGTAGGTGGTCAAGGATGGTTTGATAATATTGTTTTGGCTAATCCATATGATGTAAATGTATGGTATGTTGGTGGTGTAGAGCTTTTTAAAGTTACAGTTAATAATGATAATACATTTACTGGTCAAGAGATGGCAGCAACAAATCAAAATCAAAATCTAAATCAAATTAATACAAATGTTCACGTAGATCAACATGGAATGTATGCGCTTTTAGGAGCTAATAACGAATTCAAAATTCTTTTAGCAAATGACGGAGGTATTTTTAGTTCTAACATGAGTACAGACCCTGGTGTAAATGACGGAGATTGGTCAAATACAGTTATAGGCAAAAATACTACACAATTTTATGGGGCTACAAAACAAAATGGTTTCGATAATTATTTGGCAGGAGCTCAAGATAATGGATGTTGGGCATCTTTGGGTAATGATACTGACAATAATAAAGAATATTCAGATGTTTGGGGTGGAGATGGATTTGAAGTTATTTGGCATTATGATAAACCAGGAGATTTTCTTGTAACCTCTCAAAATAATACTATAGGTAGATACGTTGATTATGCCTATTCAGGTTTTTCTAGATTAGATCAACAACCAATTTTCTATTCTAAACTTTCTAATTCTGATAGTAATCCAGATGTCGTTTTTTCGGTTTCAGGAAGTGGAGTCTACAGGTCAACAGATTTTGGTGTAAATTGGGATTTAATTCCAGTAGGTATTAATTTTACGGATAGAGCTACGAGTTCTTTAAATGTAGAGCCATCTCAAGCTAATCCAAATGTAGTTTGGGCAGGAGCAGCTATGACAGAAGATGGATCTCTAGTACTATATGTATCTGAAGATAATGGGTTATCTTACAAAAGTACAAGCACCTATGACAACCCTAGAGGCAATCATAGTTTATATATTTCTGGTATTGGAACATCTTACACAGAAGAAAATAGAGCATACGCATTATTTGCAGCCAGTCTAAGCCCAAAAATTCTAAAAACAGAAGATTTAGGAGCTACTTGGGTAGATATTACTGGTTTTGCAAGTGGAGGTCTTGCAAATCCTACAGGGTTTCCAGATGTAGCAGTACATTCAGTTTTAGAAATGCCATTTGATAAAGATATTATTTGGGCTGGTACAGATATTGGAATATTTCAAACAGAAGATGGAGGTGCAAATTGGACTATGGTTTCAGGGATTCCTCCAGTGGCTATTTTCGATATGAAAATAGTAAATGATCAAGTTGTTATCGCAACTCATGGTAGAGGTATATGGTCTGCTACAATTTCTGAATTATCAACATACGCTCCAGCTAAATATCTTGCATTTCCAGAAATTTCTACGAGCCAGAATATAGAAAATGATCAAGTTATACTAGCCTATAAAGTTGCTAGTGATGACGTAAGTAAAGTGAAAATTTATATAGATGATGTGGAGCAAGAAGATATTATTCAAGACTTTGAGGCAGGAGTTGAATATACATTTGAAACACCTAGTTTAACAGAAGGTATACACAAATTAGGAATTAAGTTGTTTGATGATACAAATGATTTAGAAACACCTATTATTACTGAAGAGTTTTCTGTAATAGATTTTAATATACCAAGTGAAGCTATGGAAATTTCTCAATTTAGTGCATCAGATGCTTATGTTTTTGATAATAGTTTTGTTATTGACAATGGGTCTGTAAAAAATGAAATAGGTGCAAATATTTTGTATTCTGTTATAAATAATGCTGACCATCCTTATAAAGATAATACTGTGTATAGTATGATTTTAAAACAACCGTTAGTTTTATCATCAGAAAATGATACCTTTATTTATGAAGATATTGCCATAGTAGAGCCATTCACGGATGATTTAACAGATCTAACAAAGTTTTTTGATTATGTAATTATTGAGGCGTCAACAGATTTAAAGAACTGGGTAGAACTAGATAAGTATGATGCAAGAAGATTTCCTGAATGGTTAGAAGAGTATAACAAAGATGTTAATACAAGTGTTACCGATAATTTATTTAAAGAACAATCAATTGCCATTTCAAGTAAAGGTTTCTCTTATGGAGATACAGTAGTTTTTAGGTTTTCTTTAGTTACAGACCCTGCAGCTAATTCTTATGGCTGGGCAATAAAATCTATAAATAGTGCTCCTACATCTTCAGTAGATAATGTTTTAACAGGTTTAGCTTCTTTTACAGTATACCCAACTATATCAAAAGGAAACTTTACTGTTTTCTCAAAAAGTGATACTGGTAAATCTCAATTAACCATTTTTGATATTTCTGGTAAAGAGGTTTTTAACACTCAGTTAGATTTTTATAGTAAAGAAAAACAATCAGTATCTATAAATGTGAATTCTGGTGTGTATTTTATAAAACTTAAGGCAGAAGATGGTAAAATATCATCGCAAAAAATAATTATAGAATAATTTAAAATATCAACATAAAAAAAGACGTCAATCGACGTCTTTTTTTATGAATAAAATTCAAAGATATTTGCCAAACTTTTTGGATCTAAACCAAGTTTATGCCTAAGTCTATTTGTAGTTCCGTGTGCTACAAACTTATCAGGAATTCCAAGAATTTTAATATTGTTTTTATAATGATGTTTGGCTGAAAATTCTAAAATTGTGCTTCCAAAACCTCCTTTTACAACACCATCTTCAATAGTAAGAATACTATTGTATTTTTTAAAGATATAATGCAGTAATTTTTCATCTAAAGGTTTTACAAAACGCATGTCAAAATGTGCAACATTATGCTTATTTTTTAGTAAAGATATTGCTTTGGTAACATTTTTAGCAAGTGTTCCAAAAGATAAAACAGCGATTTTATCACCTTCTTTTAAACAAATTCCTTTTCCAATTTCTATCTTTTCAAAAGGTTTTTGCCAATTTATAGTATTTCCAAATCCTCTAGGGTAACGAATCGCTATAGGTTGTTGTAAACCTAATTGAGCAGTATATAAAATATTCCGAAGTTCAATCTCATTTCTAGGCGCAAAAATTATTAAATTCGGTATACATCGTAAAAAAGCAATATCAAAAACGCCATGGTGTGTTGCTCCATCTTCACCAACCAAACCAGCTCTGTCTAAACAAAAAATAATCGGTAATTTTTGCAATGCAACATCATGTATTATTTGATCGTAAGCACGTTGTAAAAAAGTAGAATAAATAGAACAAAAAGGTACTAAACCTTGTGTAGCAAAACCAGCAGCTAAAGTAACAGCATGTTGTTCGGCTATACCAACATCAAAGGTTCTTTTCGGAAATTCTTTTAACATAAATTTTAAAGAACTACCTGTTAACATAGCAGGTGTAATGGCTACAATATTTTTATTTTGTTTTGCCAACTCAACAATAGTTTTACCAAAAACATCTTGATATTTAGTATATGGGTTTTTTTCAGTTTGACTTCTTTCTCCAGAAATTTTATCAAATTTTCCTGGTGCATGATACGTTACTTGATCTTCTTCTGCTTTTTGTAAACCTTTACCTTTTGTAGTAATTACATGTAGAAATTTTGGCCCTTTTACAGATTTTAATCTTTTTAATTCTGATAAAATTTTTGGAAGGTTATGCCCATCTATAGGTCCAGAGTAATTAAAATTTAGTGCTTTTATAATATTATTTTGAGCTGCTAACCTTTTATCACTTTTAACTTTTGTTAAATATTCTTTTACGGCACCAACAGCAGGATCTATACCAATGGCATTATCATTTAAAATAATTAATAAATTGGCTTTAGAAACACCAGCGTGATTTAAAGCTTCAAAAGCCATTCCACTTGCAATAGAAGCATCACCAATTACAGCAATATGATGTTTTTCAGTAGCACCTTTTAAATTAGAGGCTATTGCCATGCCTAAAGCAGCAGATATTGAGGTAGATGAATGCCCAACCCCAAAAGCATCATAGATACTTTCATTTCTTGATGGAAAACCAGCAATACCAGCAAATTGCCTATTGGTATGAAAAATATGTTTTCTGCCCGTTAAAATTTTATGACCATATGCTTGATGACCAACATCCCAAACTAACAAATCGTTTGGAGTGTCAAATAAATAATGAATTGCAATGGTCAATTCAATAACTCCCAAACTAGCACCTAAATGGCCTTCTTTTGTAGCTACAATATCAATAATAAACTCCCTTAATTCTTTAGCTAATTGAGGCAGTTGTTCAGGATTTAATTTTCTTAAATCTTCTGGGTTTGAGATGTTGTTTAATAAATTTTTCACGTCACAACAAAAATACAATTTAACTTTTTGTAATATTGAATTTTATATTCTTAAAAATGATACAACCTTTTGATGATACTTATTTTATGAAAAAAGCTTTGCAAGAAGCTGAAATTGCTTTTAACAAAGGAGAAGTTCCTGTGGGTGCAGTAATAGTTTTAAATGACAAAATAATTGCAAGAGCTCATAATTTAACAGAAACCTTAAATGATGTTACTGCCCATGCAGAAATGCAGGCCTATACTGCAGCTGCTGATTATTTAGGTGGTAAGTATTTAAAGGATTGTATTTTGTATGTTACATTAGAGCCTTGCCAAATGTGTGCAGGTGCAAGCTATTGGGCACAAATAGGTAAAATTGTTTATGGTGCTTCAGAACCAGAAAGAGGTTTTGTGAATTTAAAAACTACTTTACACCCAAAAACGAAAGTGGTTTCTGGAGTTTTAGAACAAGATTGTTCTCAACTATTAAAACGTTTTTTTATCGAAAAGCGAAATTTGAATTAAGGATTTGTTAAAGTTTTGTTAGGACCTTACTTTTCATGTAACTTTAAAACTTAATTCAAATCTTTACAATGAAAAACACGTTACTAACCCTATTGTTTTTATTGACTTTATCAACAATAAAAGCTCAAGAAACACCAGAACCAAATTATAGACAAGCAGCTCGTTTTTCGCCAACAAAAATGGCAAAAATGGTGCATTCTACCTCTGTAAGACCAAATTGGTTGCAAAAAGGAAATCGATTTTGGTATCAATATAAAACGGCTACAGAAGGTGCTAAATATTATATTGTTGATGCCGATAAAAAAACTAAGAAGCCCTTATTTGATAATGTAAAAATGGCAAAATGGTTATCTGAAATAACCAAAGACCCTTATGAAGCAAAACATTTACCACGTTTTAATTTTTCGTTTACAAAAGATGAAAAAGCAATTCGTTTTTATGTAACTTCAACTGAAGAAGTAGCCGTAAAAGAAGAGGATAAAGACGATGTTAAAAAAGATTCGACTTCAACTAAAAAGAAGAAAAAGACTAAACCTAAAATGGAGAAAAAAACCTACCATTTAGAATATAGATTAGGTAGAAATGGATTAACCGTTTTAGATACAGAAAAAAAGAAAAAAGAACCTTGGAAAAAATGGGCAAATATAGCTCCTGATAGCTCTATTGTATTGTATTCAAAGAATTACAATTTATATTGGATGGATAAAGCAAATTTTTTGAAAGCTGTAAAAGATGAAAAAGATACGACTATTGTAGAAAATCAATGGACCAAAGATGGTGAGCGAGATTATAGTTATGGAGGCAGAACCTATGGAAAAACCGACAAAGAAAAAAAGAAAGCTGAAAAAGAGAAACAAAGTATTTATGGTTATTGGTCTCACGATTCCAAAAAGTTTGTGCTTACAAGATCGGATGCAAGGCATATTGAGGATTTGTGGGTAATTCACGCTACCAAAAAAGGGCGTCCTCAATTAGAGACTTATAAATACCATATGGCTGGTGAGCAAGATTTTTATAAGAACGAAATGTTGGTTTTTGATATTCCATCAAAATCTAAAAAAGAAATTGAATTAGATTCTACTGTTCAACAATCGCTGAGTATTTATAGCTATCCAAGAAAAAAGTCGGATAGAAGAGATGAACACAATCCTACAAAATTATTATCTAAAAAAGGTAAAATTTATTTTAGTACAGTAAGTAGAGACCGTAAACGATTAGATATTCATGTTGCAGATATTGCTTCAGGAGAGGTAAAAACTTTAATTGAAGAACACTCTAATGTGTATATTGAAAATAGAGGAAAATCAATTCGATTATTTAACAACGAACAAGAAATTTTATTTTGGTCAGAAAGAGATGGCTGGGGACATTATTATTTATACGATGCAAATGGTAATTTAAAAAGACAAGTAACTAGTGGTCCTTTTCACATAGATCGTTTTGAAGGAATTAACGAAAAAACAAGAGAAGTCTTTTTTACTGCAAACGGAATTGCTAAAAACCAAGACCCATATTACGCACATCTATATAAAATCAACTTAAATGGTACAGGTTTAAAATCGTTAAATCCTGGTGATTATAATTCTTCAGTAAGTGTTTCAGATAATAATCAATATTTTGTCAGTAACTTTTCTAGAGTTAACACTGTTCCAAAATCTGAGTTAAAAGATGCCAATGGCAAGCTAGTAATAGCTTTAGAAGAAGCAGATTTATCACAATTATTTGCAGCAGGTTACAAGTTTCCAGAACCTTTTAAAGCAAAAGCTGCAGACGGAGTTACAGATATTTATGGTGTAATTTATAAACCTTACGATTTTGATTCTATAAAAAAATATCCATTAATTGAATATGTATATCCAGGGCCACAAACAGAAGCCGTAAATAAATCTTTTTCTCAGTATATGGATAGAACAGATCGTTTGGCGCAAGTTGGTTTTGTTGTAATTACGTTAGGTAACAGAGGTGGGCATCCTGCACGTTCTAAATGGTATCACACTTATGGTTATGGTAATCTACGTGATTATGGTTTGGCCGATAAAAAATATGTAGCAGAACAATTAGCCGATAAATATGATTTTATCGATATAGAAAAAGTAGGAATTTTTGGTCATTCTGGTGGCGGATTTATGTCTACTGCAGCCATGTTAGTATATCCAGATTTCTTTAAAGTAGCAGTGTCATCAGCAGGTAATCATGATAATACTGTATACAATTCTTGGTGGAGTGAAACGCATCATGGAATTAAAGAAGAAATACAAGCAGATGGTAAAATTAAGTACAAATATATGATTGATAAAAATCAATCTTTAGCCAAAAATTTAAAAGGTAAAATTTTGTTAGCCACTGGTGATGTTGATAATAACGTGCATCCTTCAGGAACTATAAGAATGGTAAACGCATTTATAGATGCCAATAAGAGGTTCGATTTTATGTTATTTCCAGGCAGTAGACATGGTTTTAAAAATAGAGAATATTGGTTTTGGAGAAAAGCCGATTATTTTAGCAAACATTTATTGGGTAAAGAAACTAATTTTGTAGATATCGTTGAAATGAACAGAGATAAAGCTTTAAAACGATAATTTTGTATCTTTTGTAAAATTTAGGTAATTTAAGAATACCTGCTATTAAAAGTCCAAGTTTTAGTGAATTTCTAAAACTTGGATTTTTTAATTTTTATATAATCATTTTTGTACATCACATTTATTTTAAAATAAGTAAAAATGTGTAAAGTGCACAATATTTATAATAAAATCCTTTTAATATATTTCCTTGGATATATTTTCCTTGGTAAATAAAATTTTATTTTGTAATTTTGCTTCATAAATAAAAGAAGTTGAAATAATTTAAAAGGGTAAGCATTTTATTTCATATCAAAAAAAATTAAGAAATCATGAAAAAAATATTAGCATTTGCAGGAAGCACAAGTTCAACATCCATTAATAAACAGTTGGCAATATTTGCTGCAGAAAACCTAAAAGACACTAAGTTTGATAGTATTGATTTAAGAGACTTTTCAATGCCAATTTATAGTGAAGATGAAGAAAAGGAAAATGGTTTTCCAGATGATGCAAAACGTTTTTCTGCATTATTTGATGAATACGATGGTTTTATTTTATCATTAGCAGAACATAATAGCTCTTATACAGCAGCTTTTAAAAATATTTACGATTGGGGATCTAGAGTAAATGCAAATGTTTTTAGAGACAAACCATTATTATTGATGGCAGCATCACCTGGAGGTTTAGGAGGTAGATTTGTTTTAGAATCTGGCATTGCGCGTTTTTCTAGAATGGGAGCCAGTGAATTGGTCAGTTTTTCTTTTCCTAATTTCTATGATAATTTTAAAGAAGGTAAAGTAATCAATGAAGAATTATTAGATACTTTACTACAAAAGGTTAACAAGTTTGAAGGGTTTGTAAATTCATAATATGAAGATAATTTTATATGGTAAGCAAGGCCATGCATATACAATAGCATTTAAAAATTTCTTAAATTCTATTGATGAACCTTATGTTTATAAGGATATCTCTAAAGATGTTGAAGCTAGAGAACACAGTAAAACGTTATATGGAGGTGTTGCAAAATTTCCAACTTTATTTGTAGATGAAAGAGTGTATTTAACGCCTACAACAGAAGAATTTAATAAAATAATGCAAGATTTAAAATTAAGAGCATAGCTTTTATAAGCTGTAATTAATTATAACAAATATGTTAAAAAACATCAACAATTAAAGAGAAATACAAAATATGGGTGATATTTCTAAGGACATCAAATCTACTTTTAAAACCAATAAACTTAAGGCGTTAATCAATATAAAATACACGTCTAATTGGCTAAGTAGTAAAGAGAATGAATTTTTTAAACCTTATGGCATTTCTCCTCAACAATACAATATTCTTAGAATTTTAAGAGGATCAAAAGAAAAAATTAAGGTACAAATTGTTAAAGATAGAATGATTGAAAGGGCACCAAATGCCACTCGTTTAATGGATAAATTATGTGATAAAGCGTTAATAGAAAGAGAGCGTTGTGAACATGATCGAAGAGTGGTTTATGTAAAAATTAAAAAAGAAGGATTGGCATTGCTTAAAACAATTGATGACAATAAAAACCTATCTTTTTTAGAAAAAATAACAGAAGAAGAAGCAATTTTATTAAGTGATTTGTTAGATAAAATTCGATAAAAAAATTTACTAAAATATTTTCCAAGGAAAATACTTTTTAAAATGCATTTATCTCATCAAAATTTAAAATTTTAATGGTCTAAAAAAAACAAAATGAAAACATATAAATCCATTCAAAATACAGTTACAAGTCCCCTTGTAAATATGGGGCCAATTCGTTTGCGTCAGCCATTACCAACTCAAGGAATCGAAAATGTAGATCCATTTTTATTACTTCATCATTATGGACCTTATGCAATTTCAGAATTTAACAATCCTTTTGATTTAGGGCCACACCCACACAGAGGTTTTGAGCCTATCACATTGTTATTTAAAGGCGAGCAACTCCACAGAGATTCTTTAGGTAACGAAATGGTTGTAAAAGGTGGAGGTGTTCAATGGACCACTGCTGGACGAGGAATTATTCATGCAGAAGCTCCAACAAAAGAATTTGTCAAAAAAGGAGGCGATTTAGAAGGCATTCAGTTGTGGTTAAATTTACCAGCAAAATATAAAATGATGACACCCAATTATCAACATTTAGAGGATGAACAAATCCCAAAACTATTTTCCGATGATAAAAAAATACAATTAAATGTTGTTGCAGGAAACCAAAAAGGTGTTGTTGGTAATATTAAAACACAGACAGCCGTTAATGTTTTTACTGCAAATGCAGCTGAAAATGGACAAATTGAAATTGAAATTCCTGAAAATCATCAATCATTAATTTATTTGTTAGATGGTGAAATTTTAGTGAATGATACTGCAGTTTTACAAAAAGCAGCAAACCAAATGGTAACGTTTAATCAAGATGGTAATACTGTAAAATTTGAAGCTAAAGCTAAAAGTACTTTACTGATTTTATCAGGAGAACCGATTAACGAAAAAGTAACTCAATATGGACCATATGTGATGAATACGCAGACTGAAATTTTAGAAGCAATGCGAGATTACCAACAAGGAAAAATGGGCTATTTATATTAACAATACCTAAACTCGATACAAGGTAAAAAACAAGTTTATTATGAAAAAAATAATTCACAAAGCAGACTCAAGAGGATTTGCAAATCACGGATGGTTAAAATCTTATCACACTTTTAGTTTTGCTAGTTATCAAAATCCAGAAAGAATGAATTTTGGAATGTTAAGGGTTTTAAATGACGATGTTGTACAGCCAAAAATGGGTTTTGGTACGCATCCACATAGAAATATGGAAATTATTTCGATACCAATTACAGGGCCATTATCTCACAAAGATAGTATGAATAACAAACGTGCTATTGAAGTAGGCGAGGTACAAGTAATGAGTGCAGGTACAGGTATCACACATTCAGAATTTAATGACAGTACAACTAAAGAAAGTAATTTTTTACAACTTTGGATTATTCCAGAAAAACAAGAAGTAGAGCCATATTATGACCAAAAAAAGTTTGATGAACGTGGGCGTAGAAATAAATTTCAAACCTTAGTTTCTCCAAGAGATAAAAAAGTTGAGGGTTCATTACCCATACACCAACAAGGTTATATTTCTATAATTGATTTAGACGAAGGTTTTACTACTGAATACCACTTAAAAAACGGAGCATACTTTTTCTTAATCGATGGCGAAGTTGAAGTGGCAGATGAAACTTTAGCGCATAGAGATGCAGTTGGAATTTCAGAAACCCAAAAAGTAACTGTAAAAGCATCAAAAAACAGTAAATTATTGGTGATTGATGTACCCATGCATTAGGCAAATCAATTTATTTTGAATAAAAAAAGGCGATCTAAAAAATGAAATATCAAGTATTTATTTTAAGATCGCCTCTTTTTTTTTGATTGAAAACTATTAATTTTAAGCCATTACAGAAGTCTTTTTGGATTTTCGATATAAGAACTTGTTAAAGATATTTCGTTTACCAAAATTGTTTATCGATTTTGCATTGATAAACTTTCCGAATAAAATTTTGTTTACACCAAAATACTCGTAAGTATTTCCATCCGTAAACGTAACTTCTAGCAACATACTTTTATGATGCCAATCTGCTACTTGAAATTCAGTAATAGTAGTTTTATAAGCATCTAAGTTTGCTGCTTTTGTTTCAGGAGCAATACTTACTAAAAAGTGGTAGCCATCAATAATTTCTGTACTTATTTCTTCTGCTTCAGCTTTTTTTACTTCGTCTTGAAACTTATCTGGATGCCATTCTTTTACCAAATTTCTATAGGTTGTTTTTAATTCTTTCAAATCAATAGCGCCTTCTATATGAAAAAGCTTTTTATATTGTTTTATACGTTTCATATCTTATTTTAAAAATGGCTGCAAAAGTATTGATAATAAATGGATAAGGGTGTTAGTTTAAGAGAAGATCTTAAATAAAACAATGCCTAAATCTGTTTTAATCCATCGAAAATTATAGTAGTTTAGTAAAACATTAATTAGGATAACTGAAATATAGTTTTATGGCCAATAACAAACTTTTAGTAGAAGAACGTCAAGCAGACCTAGGTCAATTTATGGTGGGCAGATTACTTCCTTTTAGAAAAAAGAGGCAAGTAGGTCCATTTACTTTTATAGATCATATGGGACCAGCTATTTTGGGAAATGGTAAATATTTTGATGTAGATCAGCATCCCCATATTGGGCTAAGTACATTAACTTATTTGTTTGAAGGAGAAATAGAACATAAAGATAGTCTTGGAAGTAATAAAGTAATAACAGTTGGAGACGTTGGTTTTATGACTTCTGGGAATGGAGTTACACACACAGAAAGAACTCCAGAGTTTCGCAGAACTTCAGATAGTTTTACAATGCACGGTTATCAAATTTGGGTAGCTTTACCTAAAGAGAAAGAAGATATTGAGCCAAGTTTTGAGTTTTATGCAAAATCAGAAATTCCAAGTTGGAAACAAGATCATTTAGAAATAAGTTTAGTTGCAGGTAACGCTTTTGGTAAATCATCACCTTTACAAGGTTTTTCACCATTATTTATGGTAGATATTTTTGCTGAAAAAGAAACAACGTTAAACTTGGCAAATCAATTAAAAGGCGAGGTTGCTTTTGTAATTGTAAAAGGAGAGATTACTGAAAAAGACCAAAAAATAAAAGCAGGACAAATGTTGATTAGCAAATCTGACGAACAGTGCAGTATTTGTTTGGATAAAGGAACACGATTAATGCTTTTTGGAGGTGAACCTTTAAAAGATGAGCATTTTTTATTATGGAATTTTGTTTCAAGCTCAAAAGAAAAACTTCAAGAAGCGAAATTACGTTGGCAGAATAAACAGTTCCCAAAAGTACTTAATGATAATACTTATATTCCAATTCCGGAGTTGAAACAAAAGAAGTGATTATAAACTAATCTAATCCCAACTCTTTGCGTTCATCAATATCAGTAACACCATTTTTATTCCAATAAGCGGATTGTATCGTTTTAATTTTTTTGGCTGTTGTGGTTAATGTTTTTCCACGGCTAATTAGGGTTTCTTCCCAAGAAGTTATAGAATAAGGAAATGTTTTTTTGGCTTTTATGGTAAGAGTTCTCTGTAAAATTGGGTAATTGATTTCATAAATCATAAAATCCTCTTTTTCCTTTACAGTAGCAATTGCATCATAAGCTCGGAATTTTTTATGATATAAGCCTAAATACTCAAAAGATGGAATGATTTGTAGTTTACCAACAGGTAAATTTTCTGGTGATATTCTTAACTGATTCCATAATTCATTTTCTAGAATAGTCTTTTTTAGGTTGATTTTTCGATCAGTATTACTTTCAAAATAAGAATAAAATTGTACCTCATAATCCTCTCTATTGTTCAACTGCACAAAAGTACTTCCACACCATTCTTGTGCAGAAAAAGAAATTTTGATGGTCTCTTTGTTGATATCAATAGGAGAGAAGGTACTTGTCATTAAAGAATAAGGATAAATGCCTGTAGTATATTTTTTGGTGCTATTCAATTTTAAAATAGGAACATTTTTCTCGTTTTGATAATCGGCTTTAACTTGTTTTTTGGGTAGAAAATCTTCAGTCACATAAATATGTACTGCAGTACCTTCATGAAGTTCTCCATAACGCACTTGCGATATTTTATAAGATGTTATTTCTGCTTTTCCTGAATACCAATATTTATTAAAACCTGGATGTTTTTGGGTAGTTTTTAAGTTTTTTTGAATTGCTGTATTGGAAGTCTGTTGTTCAGGTTTAGCACAGAAAAGTAAAAGAAAACTGAAAATTAATGGTGTATATAGTTTAATAATTCGTTGCATAGTTCTAAAATTTATTTGTACACTAAAATACGATAATAAATATCGATTTTAAATTTTAGAATGTTAACAAAAATGAAAAAGAGATTTTATAGTTTTGTGTGTATTCAGCTTAGACTGTGTTTCGTTTTAAATGAGAGGCTTTCTATTATCAGCTAAATAAATCTAAAGGCTGTATCGAACTCAGATAATTTAGGTGAGATAGAATTGTATTACTATTAAAAATAAAAATTAGATTATAGTGAGGGTATTTAATTTTGTAAAACCGAGTTCAAATAAAAACCCCAATCAAATTTTGATTGAGGTTTATGGTTTATTTCAAAAAAGTTTTAATACAAACTCTTAAATTTAGTAGGATTAAATTCGTGCATAATATCATACACTTTTTCAAAAATATCTTCAATAGAAGGTTTTGAAAAATAATCGCCATCAGTGCCATAAGCAGGTCTATGTGCTTTAGATGTTAAGGTAGCTGGTTTGCTATCTAAATATTGATATCCATTTTGCTTTTCTAAAATCTCTTGTAAAATATAAGCAGAAGCACCACCAGGAACATCTTCATCAACTACCAGTAGTTTATTGGTTTTTGCCAAACTTTTTATACAATCATGGTCTAAATCAAAAGGCAGTAAAGATTGTGCATCAATAATTTCTATATCTATACCAACTTGTGCCAAATCTTTTGCTGCATCTTCTACCAAACGTAGTGTAGAACCATAAGAAACAACAGTAATATCTTTACCCTCTTTTACGGTTTCTACAACACCAATTGGGGCTTTAAAATCACCCAAATTAGTTGGTAGTTCTTCTTTTAGTCGATAACCATTTAAACATTCTATGACTAAAGCAGGGTCATCACCATCTAAAAGTGTGTTATAGAATCCAGCAGCTTTGGTCATATTTCTAGGCACTAAAACATGAATACCTCTTAAATTATTTATAATTCCACCCATAGGTGAACCTGCATGCCAAATTCCTTCTAAACGATGGCCACGAGTTCTAATAATCAGTGGTGCTTTTTGTTTACCAAACGTTCTATAACGTAAGGTTGCCAAATCATCACTCATAATTTGAAGCGCGTATAATAAATAATCTAAATATTGTATTTCTGCAATGGGTCTTAAACCACGCATTGCCAAACCAATACCTTGACCAATAATAGTCGCTTCTCGAATTCCAGTATCAGAAATTCGGATATCTCCATACTTTTCTTGTAAGCCTTCTAACCCTTGATTTACATCACCAATATAACCTGCATCTTCACCAAAAATTACAACATCGTTGTGTTTTTCTAAAATTGCATCAAAATTATCTCGCATAATAATCCGAGCATCTACCAGATTTTTATCTTGAGCATAGGTAGGTTTTTTTTCTAAAACTTCTAGGCTACTTAAATCTGTTTCACTCGTTAAATGCGTAGAATATTTGTTATTAGCATCTTTTAATGCCGATTTTATAAAGTTTTGGAGTTCTATTTTTTCGCTAAAATATTCATCTTTCAAATACCACAAACATTTTCTAGCTGTTGCTAAAATATCTTTTCTAGTAGGCTCTGTGATGGCTAATAGATCATTTTTATATTTATTGATAAAAGTGCCGTTTTTACTTTTTTGAGTGATGCCTTCTAAGATTTCAGAAACAATTAAACGTTCAGATTTTATTTCATTTAAATAAGCATTCCAAGCATTTCTTTTTGCATTGGTAACTTCTTTTTTAGCTTCTTTTTCTAAGATGATGATATCTTCTTCACCATCTACAAAACGTAAAACCTCACCAGTTTCAGTTTCTAGTTCAAAATCTAAAATCCACTCACGCATTTTAGTAATACAATCATGATTTTTTTCCCAAGCCAAACGTTCTTTACCTTTATATCTTTCATGAGAACCAGAGGTAGAATGTCCTTGAGGTTGGGTGAGTTCTTTTACGTGTATTAAAACAGGTACGTGTTCTTCTCTAGCAATTTTTGCTGCTTTTTGATAAACATTCATCAGCTGAACATAATCCCAACCATTAATTACAAAAATTTCATAGCCTTTATTTTGATCATCTCTTTGAAAACCTTTTAAGATTTCAGAAATACTTTCTTTTGTAGTTTGGTGTTTTGCATGTACAGAAATTCCGTATTCATCATCCCAAATACTCATAACCATTGGCACTTGTAAAACGCCTGCTGCATTAATGGTTTCAAAAAACAAACCTTCACTTGTACTTGCATTTCCAATAGTACCCCAAGCCACTTCGTTTCCTTTGTCAGAAAAATTGGTGTTATTTTGTACGCTTTTTTCGTTTCTATAAATTTTAGATGCTTGTGCTAAACCTAACAAACGTGGCATTTGCCCAGCAGTAGGTGAAATATCTGAACTCGAATTGTATTGTTTTGTTAAATCTTTCCAAGAGCCGTTTTCGTTTAAACTGTGTGTTGCAAAATGACCTCCCATTTGCCTACCTGCAGACATGGGGTCTGCTTTTATGTCTGTATGCGCATACAAACCTGCGAAAAATTGTTGAGCTGTAAGTTCGCCTAAAGCCATCATAAAGGTCTGATCTCTATAATAACCAGATCTAAAATCGCCATGTTTAAAAGCTTTTGCCATGGCTAATTGTGGCACTTCTTTTCCATCACCAAAAATACCGAACTTCGCTTTGCCTGTAAGTACTTCACGCCTTCCTAATAAGCTACATTCTCTGCTTATTCGTGCAATTTTATAGTCTTTTAAAACCTCTTTTTTAAATTCATTAAATGATATTTCTTGAGTGTTTAAAGGAACTGTTTTCTGCAACATAATTTGACGGAATTTAGTTTTGCAAAGATAGTTTTTTTAATTGATATTTAAAAATAGCTTCAGTTACTAAGAATATGTTAATAATTTTACAAATTTCATCAACAGTGTTGATAATTATATAATAAAAGTGGGTTTTGTTTAATTTATATAAAACCTCTTCTCACAAAATTGAAAATAGAACGCAGATTACCTGTAAAAGTAAATCTAATTTTCTCAGCATAAGCTTGCTGACCAATTTCCCAGCCATTGTTTGAGTATAAAGGAAAATAAATTTCAAAAATATTATGCACAAAGTTTAATCGGATGCCATTATTATAGGCAAAATATATAGGGTTATTTTTGTTTTTTAAAAAAGCAACATCATTGTAAAACTCAACCCATCTCCACAAACCAAAACTCGAATTTAAAGAAACCATGTATTGATTGGCAAAACGTGTTGGCAATACAGATTTAAAACCACCCTCTGCAATAATATATTGTTGACTAAAAATACCTGACTCCTCAGATCTACCATAATAATTTAACTGAAACAAATAGTCATTAGCCCTATCTAAACCAAAACTAAAAAAATTACTATCGCTAGAAGTATTATTGCTAATAAAAGTACCAGCATATAACCTAAAGTCTAATTGTGTATCAGATGTAGATAAACTTCTATAACGAATATCTGCAGCAACCTTAGAGAAATTTTCTGCTACTTCTAAACTAAAATTATACCTTAACTCTTTAATGATATCAGGATTCATATAATTGTACCTCAAGTTAAAAATGGTGTATTGATCTTCTGGGCCAACTGGTTCGTTTAAAGGTCTTTCCCTATCAATATAAAGCATTCGTGCTGTAATACCTTCTTGTGTAGCGTCACGTAAATCTTTTCGTTTAAAAATTAAATTTACAAAAGGTATAAAAGCGGTGTAAGACAATTCTGGTGCATAATCAGATGTTCCACCAGCCATACCATAAATAATTTTATAAATATTGGTTTCTTCAAAATACTGATGATACATTAGTGAAAAATCACCAATAACTGAACCACTTTTTGTAGCATAAGCAGGTGCTATAGAGGCTTCTAAATTTCTTTTAATTAAGGGTGTGTTGTGTACACTCATTCCTATAGTTAACCCGTTATAAAAATTGTAGCTAAAATTAGGTTGATAAAATAATTGATTGTAATAAGGATCTTGAATGTCTTTTATTAAACTAAATTTTAAGGGTTTATTAAAGATTTTATTTTGTAGTCGTTTCCAATTGTCTAAAGTATTTAACTCCGGATAAAAATTTTCATAGTTTAAACTTACCTTATTAATTCCTTTTTTAGGTATGGTAATTGTTGCTGTGTCTTTAATTCCAGTAATCCATTTTTTATATTTTATTTCCTTGTTCTGCAATCCATATAGCAAAACAGGAGTGGTCATATTTCGTTTATTTTTAATTGTTACAGCAACGCTATCTTTATGAACTTCAATATCATCAATAGTATGGTCTATCTTTTTATTGGTTTTAATAAAATCGTTAAAAAACCAATCAATTTCTTTATTCGTTTTAGTGGTTAACAATTTTTGAAAATCATTACTATCAACAATTTTGGTTTGGTTGTTTTGATAAAAATCTTTGATGGTAGTATTCAAAATACTATCGCCTAAATAACCTTTTAAATATCTAAAAGCCATACCAGCTTTATATTTGTTAGCAATTTTTCTATTAAAATTAGAAAGAGAATCTGCAGAGGTAGTTAATGATTGATCTAAAAATCTGCGAGAAACAAATTGATAAATAAAAGGATATTTGTCGTTAAAATCTGCCTTTGAGATGTTATAATTTTTCAAGAAAAATACATCAGAAAATTTACCTAGAATTTTTGTATCAGGATAAAACTCTTCAATGTACTCAATCATAAAATAGTTTTGTAAACCATCTAATAACCAATAATCTTTTCTTTTATTTAAGAACAAAGTACTTTCTATATATTTTCTACTTAACGCTTTAAATAATGTAATATCTGCCTTAAAAGTTTCAGAAAATGGACGTAAAAAATCTGGAAGTTGAGTTAAACCAATAACGGGATCTTTTCTTTGCGTGGTTTTATCTATAAATAGTTCTTTATGCGGGTGTTGCCCCAAGTATTTTTCTAAAAATTGAATGTTTCTATTTAAGATGCTGATTTTAGATTTATAATCTAAATCATATTTATCTCCCAAAACATTAGTGTAAACATTAATTTTTTTTGTTTTGTAAGTTTTAAATTGTTTCGTTTTATTAATGCTTAAAATAACATCTGCTTTTTTCTTACCTACTAAATAATAATTGTTAACATTTTGTTTTTCAGTATAATATTGATATAAGTTACTTTCTAAAATATACGATTTCGGAATATTGATATCTATTTTAAAATCGGTTGGTTTCTCATATAAATCATCAATATTTAGGTTGCTCATTAATACCCAATCATTTTCATAAACGGCTGGTGTAATATACCAAAACCGCAAATGGTAGCCTTTTTTTGTCTTTCCATACCCAGTAAAAGAGGCATTGGGTATTTTTACGGAATACGTTAAAATTATTTTAGTTTTTTTCTTTTGTTGTAAAGGTTTGGGTAGTACTATCTTTAAAATATCAGCCCTACCTTTAACTTCATGAAAGCGCGTATTTTCAAAATCTACGGTTAAGTTTTTAATCGTTGTTTTACCTAATTTACGTTTTTTAGCGAAATACAAATCCTTTCTGTAGTCTTTTATAAATCTTTTTGAAAGTGGTGTTTTTCTGTCTCTAAAACTATTAGGCCAGTTGTGTAAATAAATACTTTTTAGAATGGTATCTGTTGTGTTGAAAAACTCAATTTCTTGTTTAATAATCATTTCATCAGTATCAACATTTAAATTTGCTAGGATATTGACCGTATTTTCTTGTGCTAAATAAGCACAGCAAAATAAAAAGGCAAAAAGTGTTGTAAAGATGTTTCTCAATTTATTTTTTTATAAATTTTAGGGGGGTAAAGGCATCTGCTTTTAAAAAATAGACTCCTTTTGAAAGTGAACCTGTATCAATATGCAACTTAGTTGGATGTATATTTTTTTGTTGATAAACAATTTGCCCAAGTTGATTGTATATAATAACTGATTTTACACTTTGTTTTAAGGCTAAAGTTATTGAATTTTTAACAATATTAGTGCCCATAAATGAAATTGGCCTGTTTTTTTCTATAGATAAGGTGTTTATAGGGGTTTCTAAAGTCATCACAATAGGTAAATGATCGCTAAACTGATGTAATGCATTTCTTAATTCTTGAGAATAAGTTCCAACACAAGAGGTGTTGCTAACATAAGAATTATAACAATTACCACTATTTCCGATGGTTTTATAACTGTTTTGAACATAGTACAAATCTGAGTTGTTTTTAAGGTTTTCTGACATCAAAATAAAATCGAAACGATCATCCATACCACCTCCAGCTCCATCACCATTAATTGGAAACGTTCTTGTTGATTGTGAGTGTATGTCAGAGAATGAACTATTTCTCCAAAAATAACTAGAACTCGAACTGTAAAACTCAAAAGGATCCCCAACATTTTGATTGTTAGGAAATGCATCTGCTGGCCTATCAATAGGATCTATAATTTTGATAGTATTTCTAGGATCAGATAAAACGCGATATCCATCTTCGTTACTGGTGTAAAAATTGAAATCGCCAGAAAAAAGTACATAACTATCTTGTGGAATTTTATCCAAAGCATCTAAAAAATTAAGAACAGAATTGTAGCGTTTTAAACGATTTTCACTACCTGTAGCTGCTTTTAAATGGGTGACAAAAACTTCTATTTGAATAGGGTTTGTAATAGAGTTAGTAGTATTTAATGTAAATGTATAGTGATTAATATCTCTAATGCCAGTTGCAATTACTTTTGTAGAGGTTAGGGTAAGTTTTTGTGTATTGTAATACACCATTTGAAGCAATCCAGTAGCTGGAGATTGACTTTCTTTAAAAGGTGCTTGTTGAAAATTTGAATTAAAGGGAAGAATTGCATTTTCATACAAATAATCCGAAGCATTTTTATTGTTTAACTCGCAGACCATAAATAAGTCTGGGGCTGTAGTTTGTAAAATAGTTTTTAAGTGAACTGTTCTGTTTTTACTAGTTAAGCTAGAATCGTAATTTAACAAGTTGTAAAACATCGATTTAATGGTGGTTTGTGCACCAACAGATAAAACAGTGAAGAAGTATAAAAAGAAAATTCTTTTTTTTAGCATATTTAAAAATTCGGCTTTAATTTATATTTCGCATAGAATTTGTTAAAATGTTCTACTGCTTCATCAGCAGTATCCACAACTCTAAATAAATTTAAATCATCCTCGCTAATATTACCTTCTTCTATAAGGGTGTTTTTTATCCAATCTAATAAACCAGCCCAGAATTTTGTGCCTAGTAACACAATTGGAAAACGACCAATTTTTTTAGTTTGTATTAAGGTGATGGCTTCAAAAAGTTCATCTAAAGTTCCAAAACCTCCTGGCATTACCACAAAACCTTGCGAATATTTTACAAACATTACTTTACGCACAAAGAAATAATCGAAATCTAAACTTTTGCCTGAGTCAATCCAAGGGTTATCATGTTGCTCAAAAGGCAATTCTATATTTAAACCTACAGAAAGTCCTTTTCCTCTATTTGCGCCTTTATTCCCAGCTTCCATAATTCCAGGTCCACCACCAGTAATAACGCCAAAACCACTTTCTGTTAATTTAAAAGCAACTTCTTCTGCCAGTTTGTAATACGGATGATCTGGTTTTGTGCGTGCAGAACCAAAGATAGATACACAAGGTCCTATTTTGCTTAAACGTTCATAACCTTCTACAAATTCTGCCATTATTTTAAAAATAGCCCAAGAATCGTTGGTTTTTATTTCATTCCAAGTTTTTGGTTGAAAATGTTCTTTTATTTTTCTATCGTCTTGCGTCATTGTAATATTTTTTTAAAACCTCCCAAAAGTAATGTGAACTGGATGAATTTTTTTTGATTTTTTAAATAAATTTTTAGCCTATTTTTAAAGAAGTTCTTTCTTTAAAAACTTTGAAGTATAACTTTTTTTATGTTTTGCAACTTCTTCAGGGGTTCCTTTAGTTAAAATTTTTCCACCTTTTTTTCCACCTTCCATACCTACATCAATAATATAATCTGCTAGTTTAATAACGTCTAAATTGTGTTCAATAATTAACACAGTATTGCCTTTGTCTGCTAATTTATTTAGCACATCCATTAACACACGAATATCTTCAAAATGCAAACCAGTTGTAGGTTCGTCTAAGATATAAAAGGTGTTACCTGTATCTCTTTTAGATAATTCTGATGCCAATTTAATACGTTGTGCTTCTCCACCAGAAAGCGTAGTTGATTGTTGCCCAAGTGTAATGTAACCTAGCCCAACATCTTTAATTGTTTTTAATTTTCTATAGATTTTTGGGATGTTTTCAAAAAAGTCAGTAGCGTCTTCAATCGTCATATTTAAAATATCAGCAATCGATTTACCTTTATACCGAATTTCTAAAGTTTCTCTGTTAAATCGTTTTCCTTGACAAGTTTCACATTCTACTTGTACATCAGGTAAAAAATTCATTTCAATAACACGAACTCCACCTCCTTGACAGGTTTCACATCTACCACCTTTAACATTAAATGAAAAACGACCTGGTTTGTACCCACGAATGGCAGCTTCTGGAGTTTTGGCAAATAAGCTTCGAATTTCATCAAAAGTTTTGGTGTAAGTTGCTGGGTTAGAACGCGGAGTTCTACCAATTGGAGATTGATCAATATCAATCACTTTATCTACATTTTCTAAACCTTCAATTTTTTTATAGGGCATAGGTTTTTTTACACCTCTATAAATATGAGCATTTAAAATAGGATATAAAGTTTCATTAATCAATGTCGATTTTCCACTTCCAGAAACTCCTGTAACACAAATCATTTTTCCTAAAGGAAATTCGACAGAAACATTTTTTAAATTATTACCAGAAGCACCTTTTAGTTTGATGCTTTTTCCATTTCCTGTTCTACGTTCTTTTGGGACTTCTATTTTTTTTCTTCCTGTTAAATAATCTGTGGTTAATGTATTAGATTTTATAATTTCTTCATAAGTACCTATACTTACAATTTCACCTCCATGTCTTCCAGCTCCTGGGCCAATGTCTAAAACATAATCTGCTTTTTTCATCATGTCTTCATCGTGTTCAACGACTAAAACAGAATTACCAACATCTCTTAATTTGATTAAAGAATCTATTAGTTTTTGATTATCTCTTTGATGTAAACCAATACTAGGTTCATCTAAAATATACAAAACACCCACCAATTGCGAACCAATTTGTGTTGCCAAACGAATACGTTGTGCTTCACCTCCAGAAAGCGATTTAGAGGTTCTATCTAACGTTAAGTAATCTAAACCAACATCTAATAGAAATTGAATTCGAGTTCTAATTTCTTTTAAAATTTCTGTGGCAATAGTTATTTGTTTTTCAGATAGATTTTTTTCTATTGATGCAAACCAATGTGTCAATTCAGTTACATCCATTTGTGCTAAATCACTAATATTTTTATCAGTAATTTTAAAATGTAGTGCTTCTTTTTTTAATCGTTTTCCTTCACAAGTTTTACAAGTTACTTCATCCATAAAACCTTTTGCCCAGCGTTTTATAGAAGTGCTTTCTGCATTTTTATGTTGATTTTCAATAAAGGCAACAATCCCTTCAAAATCAATTTTATAATTTCTGGTGATACCAACTGTTTTAGATTCAATTGCAAAAGTTTCATTTCCACCATTTAAAATAATTTCTAATGCTTTTTTAGGAATATCTTTTATTGCATCTGTGAGTTTAAATTGATAACGTTCTGCAATATTTTGAATTTGTTTAAAAATCCAGCTATTTTTTTGCTCACCTAAAGGTGCAATTCCTCCTTTTTTTATAGAAATAGTATCATCAGGAATTACTTTTTTCAAGTTAATTTCTTGATTAATGCCTAATCCATTGCAAGTTGCACACGCTCCTTTTGGAGAGTTGAAAGAAAAAGTATTAGGTTCTGGATTTGGATACGCAATACCTGTAGTTGGGCACATCAACTCACGACTAAAATATCGAGGAGTATTATCGTCAATATCAATAATCATCATAATGTTATTACCAGAATATAATGCTGTTTTAATGGTCTCTTCCAAACGTTTTTCAGAAGATTCGTTGATAAGCAATCGATCAATAACGACTTCTATATCGTGCGTTTTATATCGGTCTAAACGCATTCCCTTTTCAATTTCTCTAATTTTTCCATCAACACGAACCCTAACAAAACCTTGTTTGGAGATTTGTTCAAACAATTCACGATAATGCCCTTTTCTAGATTTGATAAGAGGAGCTAAAATGGCTACTTTTTTACCATCAAAATCTTTTAAAATTAATTGTTTGATTTGCTCATCAGAATAACTCACCATTTGCTCATTCGTATTGTATGAATAAGCGTCTGCAGCTCTGGCATATAAAAGCCTTAAAAAATCGTAAATTTCAGTAATAGTCCCTACTGTAGATCGTGGACTTTTATTAGTGGTTTTTTGCTCAATAGAAATTACAGGAGATAAACCATCAATTTTATCAACATCTGGTCTTTCTAATCCTCCTAAAAACTGTCTTGCATAAGCAGAAAAAGTTTCAATGTAACGTCTTTGTCCTTCAGCATAAATGGTATCAAATGCTAAAGACGATTTTCCACTTCCACTTAAACCAGTAATTACAACCAGTTTTTCGCGAGGAATTTTTACATCAAAATTCTTTAAATTATGCGCTCTTGCTCCGTAAACTTCTATGTATTCTTGGTTTTTCAAAAAAAGGTGGTTTTTGCAAAAGCGCAAAGTTAATCAATACAAATCATTTTTAATTAAAATGTAAATAACAAATACCCAGATATTGTTATCTTGCAATAAATATGGAAGGCAGAAAATTTATACATACTATTCGTCATTTTTTCGAAAGACACGGATTTGGATTTTTTCAAAGATTAGCAGACAGGTTAGGTATGCGTGCCAAAAATGTGCGTATTTATTTTATTTATGTTACTTTTTTTACGGTAGGTCTTTCATTTGGCTTTTACCTCACTTTTGCATTTGCAATGAAGTTAAAAGATTTAATTTATACCAAAAGAAGTTCGGTTTTTGATTTATAATTTATGAAGGTACTAAGTTCTAAAATACATAAAATATCAGTCTTAGTTACTTCTGTTTTAACAGTAGGTACTTTAGGGTATATGTCTTTTTCGAATTACACGCTTATAGATGCCTTATATATGACTGTAATTACAGTAACTACAGTTGGTTTTGGAGAAGTGCATCCTTTTACCCCCGAAGAAAAAATATTTACAATTTTTTTAATTCTTACTAGTATTACAATTTTTGGTTATGCAGTTTCTGCATTTTCAGAATATTTAGTTAGCGGTCAATTTTTTGAACATTTTAAAAATAGAAGAGTGGAAAAACAAATAGCAGATTTAAAAGGGCACACCATAGTTTGTGGTTATGGTAGAAATGGAAAACAAGCTATTGTAAAACTACAAAATTACAATAAAGATTTTGTGGTTGTAGAAAAAAACAAGGACATGATAGCACTTTTAGATGAACATGGATTGTTGAATATTGAGGGTGATGCCACTTTAGATGAAACCTTATTGAATGCAGGAATTAGAAAAGCAAGTGCCTTAATTGCAGCTTTACCATCTGACGCAAATAATCTGTTTATTGTACTTACAGCAAGTCAGTTAAATAAAGATTGTAGAATTATAAGTAGAGCGTCTAACGAATCATCTTATAGTAAATTAAAAATAGCAGGTGCAGATAATGTAATTATGCCAGATAAATTAGGGGGTAATCACATGGCATCTTTGGTAACCACTCCAGATGTTATAGAATTTGTAGATAGACTAACTATTGAAGGCGAAACAACTGCCAACCTAGAAGAGATAGATGTAGATACATTACCCAAAAAATATTTAGGCAAAACAATTTTAGATTTAGATTTAAGAAGGCAAACGGGTTGCACAGTTATTGGTTTTAGAAATCCAGATAAAGATTATGTGATTAATCCAGAGGCTTCTACACCTTTAGTTCAAGGTGCACATTTAATAGTTTTAGGAAGACCAGAGCAAATTACAAAACTTAGAGAATTGTTTTAAATCAACAGAAATTTAAAATATCGAAGTAAATAGGTATGATAAAAGTTATTATTACAGGTAGCAATGGTTTATTGGGCCAATCCTTATTAGCATTATTACTCAAAGAAAAGGAACAATATCAAGTTTTCGGTTTTTCAAGAGGAGAAAATAGAAGTGGAAGAGAAGATTTTAATTATGTTTCTATTGATTTAACACAAAAAGAAAATCTAAAAAAAACAATTCGAGATATTAATCCAGATTTCATCATCAATACAGCTGCAATGACATTGGTTGATGATTGTGAAACTCATAAAGAAGCTTGCGACCTTTTAAATGTAGATGTAGTAAAATGGTTAACAGAAGTCTCAGAAGAAATGAATATACACCTAATTCATTTATCAACAGATTTTATTTTTGATGGTGAAAAAGGATATTATAAAGAAACAGATCAGCCCAATCCTTTAAGTTACTATGGATTATCTAAAGTAAAATCGGAAAACTTATTACTCAATTCAAAAATAGAGTATACTATTTTAAGAACCATTTTGGTGTACGGAAAAGTGTTTTCTATGAGCAGAAGTAATATTGTACTTTGGGTAAAAAGTATGTTAGAGAATGGAAAAGAAATAACCATCGTAAATGATCAATTTAGAATGCCAACTTATGTTGATGATTTAGCGTTAGCATGTAAAATTTCTATGGATAAAAAAGCGACAGGCATTTTTCATATTTCATCTAAAGAATTATTAAGCGTTTTTGAAATTACACAACAAGTAGCAGATGTTTTTGAGTTAGATAAAAGTTTAATCAAACCAATATCGTCTAATACCTTAAATCAAACTGCAAAACGACCACCAAAAACTGGTTTTGACTTATCAAAAACAAACAAAGAGTTGGGTTTTTACCCAAAATCATTCCAAGAAGATTTACAAAGGTTTAAAGAAACCTTAGAGTAAAAAAATGACTTTTAACTGCTAAAAGTTGTTAAAAGAGCATTTTTTTAAGATATTGCACATCAGTAAACTCAAAAAACTAACAATAACTATCATTATGAAGAAAAAATTTCTTTCAATGCTTTTACTAGCGATTCCTATGTTAACTTTTGCTCAAAGTACTACAGATAAAATAGATACTGTGTTCAAAGATTATACAGGTTGGTTCGTAGATGCCATATTTTATGAAATACCATTTACAGAAACCTTTAAATTGCCATGGGTACTTATTGTGCTAGTTGGTGGTGCATTGTACTTTACAATTTATTTCAAATTTATAAATTTTACAGCATTTAAGACGGCTATTCAGGTAGTAAGAGGTAAATATGAAGATATTGAAAAACACGGTGTAGATACACTTTATGGAGACCAAACTCCTGGTGGAGATGTTATTGAAACTATAAAAGATGAAAGTGCAGATGGTGAAGTTTCTCATTTTCAAGCATTAACAGCAGCCTTATCTGCAACAGTTGGTTTAGGTAATATTGCAGGTGTTGCTGTAGCATTATCTATTGGTGGTCCTGGTGCAACTTTTTGGATGATATTGGCAGGACTTCTAGGTATGGCTTCAAAATTTGCAGAATGTACATTAGGTGTAAAATATAGAGATGTAGGTGAAGATGGAACTGTTTATGGTGGCCCAATGTATTACCTTACTAAAGGATTAAAAGAAAAAGGAGCAGGTGGCGTTGGAAAAGTATTGGCTGTTTTATTTGCAATTTTTGTAATTGGAGGTTCTTTTGGTGGTGGAAATATGTTTCAAGCCAACCAAGCTGCTGCACAGTTTACAAAACTTTTTGAATTAACAGGGCCAAATGCAGGTTTGTATTTTGGTATTGTAATGGCAATTTTAGTAGCAGTCGTAATTATTGGTGGAATTAAAAGAATAGCTTCTGTTACCGAAAAAGTTGTACCATTTATGGCAGGTATTTATGTATTAGCTTCTTTAATTATTTTGTTTGCAAACTTTTCATTAATAGATGATGCATTTGGACTAATTTATAAAGGAGCATTTTCTGGATTAGGAATAGCAGGTGGTTTAATTGGGGTTATGATACAAGGTATTCGTAGAGGAGCATTCTCTAATGAAGCTGGTGTAGGTTCAGCTGCAATTGCACACTCTGCTGTAAGAACAAAATATCCTGCAAGTGAAGGTATAGTTGCATTATTAGAACCATTTGTTGATACAGTGGTAATTTGTACAATGACAGCCTTAGTAATTATAATTACTAATTTTGATGGTCAGTTTATGGAATATGGTGTAGAGATTAAAGAAGGTGTAGAATTAACTGCAACTGCTTTTGATTCTGTAATTCCTCATTTCTCTGTGGTCTTAACGATAGCCGTAATTTTATTTGCTTTTTCTACTATGATTTCTTGGTCTTACTATGGTATGCAAGGGTGGAAATTTTTATTTGGTAGAGGTAAAGTAACTGATTTAGTATATAAAATTTTATTTTTATTCTTTGTAGTTGTTGGTGCATCAATAAGTTTAGGAGCTGTAATTGGTTTCTCTGATGCAATGATTTTTGCCATGGTTGTTCCTAATATTATTGGTGTAATTATGCTATCTCCAGTAATTAAAAAAGAACTCTCAAAATATATGGGTGCTATTAATAAAAAAGAAGAAGCTATAGAAGATGGTGCTGTAGATGTTAACGAGCATATGTAAAACAATAGTTTTTTAAAATGAAAATATTTAAATCCCATTTCTGGTACAATAAAAGCCAAAGAAATGGGATTTTACTTTTGGTAACTCTTATTATCTTACTTCAAGTTTTTATAGTTATCGATCCTTTTTCTAAAGATGAAAAAATAAACATAAAAAGCACAGAACTGCTAGCTTTTCAAAATCAAATTGATAGTCTAAAGTTGGTTGAACTAGAAAGCAGAAAACCAAAAATATACCCTTTCAATCCAAATTATATTACAGATTACAAAGGCGAACAATTAGGAATGTCTTTAAATGAAATTGATAGGCTACTAGCATTTAGAAAAACAAATAAGTATGTCAATTCAAAAGAAGAATTCCAAAATGTTACTAAAGTTTCAGATTCTTTACTCAATAAAATAGCTCCTTATTTTAAGTTTCCAGATTGGGTTGTAGAAAGAAATAAAAAAAGTAAATCCACTATTACTTCTAGCGATGTCGAGAAGGCTATCATAAAAAAATCAAAAAATAAACTCACTACAACAGACATTAACAAAGCAACAGCAGAAGATTTCAAAACTATAAACGGAATTGGTCCAGCTTTTTCAAAACGAATTATTAAGTATCGTTCTAAATTGCAAGGTTTTTCTTTTAAAGACCAACTCTACGAAGTGTGGGGTTTGGATAAAGAAGTTGCAGATAAAGTACTAGCAGTTTTTAAAATTAATGAAAAGCCAGTTATTAGGAAAGTAAACGTAAATACTGTGGAATTCAAACAATTATTAAAAAATCCTTACATCGATTATGAACTTTGCAAGAAGATTTTTAATTATAGAGATGAGGTGGCAGAGCTTCAAAATATATCAGAATTAAAAAATATCAAAGATTTTCCTGTAGACTTGTATGATAGAATAACCTTATATTTGTTGGCTGAATAATTTAACAAATTCCGAGCCTAATGAACAGTATGTATTTTACTGAAGAACACGAATTTTTTCGTGCAAGTTTTAAAGAATTTTTACAGAAAGAAGTTGTCCCTCATATCGACAAATGGGAAAAATCGGGAACAATAGAACGTTTCATTTGGAAAAAATTTGGAGAAATGGGCTATTTTGGATTATCTACACCAGAAGAATATGGAGGTTTAGATTTAGACCTCTTCTACACAGTAATCTTCTTAGAAGAAATGCAAAAAATCAATTCTGGCGGATTTGCAGCAGCCATGTGGGCGCATGAATATTTAGCGATGACGCACCTTAATAAAGAAGGAAATCATCAACAAAAACAAAAATATTTAGTACCAAGCGTAGAAGGAGATATGATTGGTTGTTTATGCATCACAGAACCTTTTGGGGGTAGTGATGTAGCAGGTATGCGTTCAACAGCAATAAAGAAAGGAGATACCTATGTTTTAAATGGCTCTAAAACGTTTATCACAAATGGAGTATATTCAGACTATTTAATAGTAGCAGCAAAAACAAATCCATCAGATAAATATAAAGGTATCAGTATTTTTATTGTAGACAGAAGTGCGAAAGGAGTATCTGCAACAAAATTAAATAAGTTAGGATGGAACGCTTCAGATACAGGAGAAATTGCTTTTGATAATGTAGAAATTCCAGTCGAAAATTTATTGGGAGAAGAAGGGAAAGGTTTCCCTTACATCATGCAACATTTCGCTCTAGAGCGTTTGTTAATGGGGGTAAACGCACACGCAAGAGCAGATTATGCAGTTGATTATGCAATAAAATATATGGAAGAAAGAGTTGCTTTTGGCAAATCTTTAGATAAATTCCAAGCTTTAAGACACAAAATTGCTGAAATGGCAAGTAGAGTTGATATGTGTAGAGAATATAATTACTCAATCACCAAAAGATTAGATCAAGGAAATTATGTTGTAAAAGAAGCAAGCATGTCTAAACTCCTTTCAACAAAAATGGCAGATGAGGTAATTTATGATGCGTTACAATTATTAGGAGGTTATGGTTATATGGAAGAATATCCAATGGCACGTTTGTTAAGAGACAGTAGATTAGGCCCAATAGGAGGTGGAACTTCAGAAATTCTCAAAGAAATTATCGCAAAAATGGTAATTGACAAAAAAGAGTACAAGCCAGCTACCTAGTTTTTTTGTAGCCATTTTTGTGAAAATTATTTTCAATTATCGCAAAAATAGTTATCAATAAAAAAAGTACAAGCCAGCAACCTAGAATTTTACAGATAATTTAAAAATTACCCATATAATTAGATGTCTAATTTTTAGTTTTGCTAACTGCTAACTGCTAACTGCTAACTGCTAACTGCTAACTGCTAACTGCTAACTGCTAACTGCTAACTGGGCGTTCCCTAAAGGTCGGGCTTTCACTACTCGCTTTTTTTATGCTGAATTTAATTCAGCATCTGTTTGTTTTGATGTGTAGTTGTATTAAAGTAACTATAAGTTTAATCTAATTTAGCATAAAAAAGAGCTCAAACAGGTCGTTCAATCCCTAACGCAGGCGTATTAAAGAAAATATTTCAATTAAAAATTTATAATCCAGATTTAATAACTACATTTGCAGTCCAAAAATTAAAAATCAACAGTACAACTGTTTAAAATATTTAAGATACTTATGAAGGGAGGTGCCAACTTATGTTAATTATACCAGTAAAAGAAGGAGAGAATATAGATAGGGCTTTAAAACGTTACAAAAGAAAGTTTGACAGAACAAAAACGATGAAAAACTTACGTAACAGAAAAAATTTCACAAAGCCATCTGTAGCGAAAAGAGCTCAACGAATTAAAGCCTCTTACGTTCAAAGATTAAGAACACAAGAAGAAGTAGGTTAGTTGAAACTCAATTTTTAAAAGTTGCAAAGCAACACATTAAAAATTCTAAGTTGAACTAATTCTGATATAAATCAGAATCTACAGCTTTAAAACACAAAACTCGTATCAATTTATGTTGATGCGAGTTTTTTTGTGCATAAAATTTTGTAGTTTTACGAACAGCCAACAACCAAGAACCAAGAACCAACAAAGTGATTGAATCTTTTTTAGAATACATATCTTTAGAAAAAAAATATTCTGTTCATACAATAGCAGCTTATAAAAACGATTTAGTTTCTTTTCAAGATTTTTTGATTACAGAATTCAATCAAAAAGATTTCTTAAATGTCAACTATAGTCAGGTTAGAAGTTGGATTGTTTCTTTGGTAGATTTAAAAATTTCAAATCGTTCTATAAATCGAAAGGTAAGCTCATTAAAATCATTTTATAGATTTCTTCAAAAAACTCATCAAATTAAGGTTAACCCACTTTCAAAACATAAATCCTTAAAGGTCAAGCAAAAGGTTCAAGTTCCTTTCAATTCAAAAGAGATTAATATGGTTATCAATTCGGTTAAAGAATATAACGATTTTACATCTGTAAGAAATAAACTAATTGTTGAGCTGTTTTATTCAACAGGAATTAGAAAATCAGAGTTAATTAATATTAAAGAAAGAGACGTTGATTTATCAAATAAAACAATAAAAGTTTTAGGGAAAAGAAATAAAGAAAGGTTTGTTCCGTTATTAATACCTGTCTTCCAAACCTTAAAACAATATTTAGAAATTAAAAATAAACTCTCAATAAACGTAGAAGAACTTTTTATTACTGAAAAAGGGAATAAAATTTATGAAACTCTTGTCTACAGAATTATAAATTCATATTTTAGTAAAGTCTCTACAAAAGAGAAAAAAAGTCCCCATATTTTAAGACACTCCTTTGCGACGCAT
>CBFIFR010000029.1:0-36951 GCA_965661915.1 Polaribacter sp.
AACTCTGTTATAAAACCGATAAAAAAAGGAATTGAAAATGCAAGAAAAAAATGGAAACTAAACTTTTTTAAATTTAATAGTATTGCAAAAAAATATACCATTAAATTTAAAGGTGTTAATACCAAAAACCAATCTGAATGTGTTGATAATATGCCAATAATACCAGAAATATTGAACAACCAAATAATAAAAATAGAGATATAGAATTTGTAATTAGCAATCATTTTTAGTCTTTAAGTATTAATTCTGACACAATTTTTCCCGATAACAAACATAAAGGGATGCCACCTCCTGGATGCACACTACCTCCACAAAAATAAAGATTTTTGATAGTTTGACTAAAATTTGGGTGTCTTAAAAAAGCCGCATATTTATTATTGCTAGAGGCACCATATAAAGCACCTTGATAAGATTGCGTATTTGCTTCTATTTTTCTAGGATCTAAAACAGCTTCAAAATTAATGAGTTTTTCTATGTTGATATTTAAAATTCTAGTTAATTTTTCAATAATATTTTTTTTAGTCCTTTGGATAATTTCATCCCAATTTTGCCCTGTATTCGATGGCACGTTTACCATAACAAACCAGTTTTCGGAACCCTTTGGAGCGTCGTTTTTTTCTTCTTTAGAGCTAATGTTTACATAAATTGTTGGATCGTTACAAACATTTTTTTTCTCAAAAATTGTTGCAAATTCATTTTTATAATCCTCAGAAAAAAAGATGTTATGCAAATCCAATTCAGGAAATTCTTTTTCAATTCCCCAATAAAAAATAAGAGCAGCACTAGATCTTGGTTGGGTTACTATTTTTTCAGGAGCTTTTTGTTTTTTTAACAACTTACGATATGTTGGTACTACATCAGCATTAGAAACTACAATATCAGATAGGTGCTTTTTCCCCTGAACAATAATGCCTTTTGCTTCTTTATTTTCTACAATAATTTCGTCAACCAAAGTATTAAAACGAAATTGCACACCAACATCTTTTGCTAGTTCGTACATAGATTTTGTAATGGCATGCATACCACCTTTAGGAAAATAAGTCCCAAAATATTGCTCTAAATGTGGTATCATAGACATAATTCCTGGTGTTTTATAAGGTGACGAACCATTGTAAGTTGCAAATCGGTCAAAGAGTTGAACTAACTTTTCATCATTAAAAACTGATGCATTATAACTATGTAAAGTTGAATTGATGTCTAAACTATTGATGTTAAATATAGCATTAATAGTTTCTTTAGATAAATAGGTACTAAGTTTGTGTAACGATTTTTCTAAAAATAATGAAGCTGTTAAATCGTACTTTTTTTTACTTTTATCAAAGTAATTGTTAAGCGCTAATTCATTTACATTAAAAGATTTTGTTGCATTTTTAGCAAATTGATTCAAGTCTGCAGCTGCTGTAAAACGAGTACCATCCTCATAAAAATATTCACAAACAATTTCTTTTTTCTTGTATTGAAAATAATCAATACTATTTTTATTTGCAGCTTTAAAAAGGTCTTCTATAAATTGAGGCATTGTAAATAACGAAGGCCCCATATCAAAACGATATCCTTGATCCGAAAAAGCAGTAAGTTTACCACCAAAATATGCATTAGCTTCAAAAACAGACACTAGAAAACCAGCTGATTGTAAGCGTATGGCTGTTGCTAAACCACCAATACCAGCACCAACTACAATTACTTTTTTCTTTTCGCTATCCATTAATCAATTGAAGGGGCAAAACTATGTTTTTAGTTTAGGTTTTTTAAAGTATTTAAAAGGTACGAAAAGCATACCAAAGCATTGACATTCTTCTTTACCCATATTTTTGTGATGAATTTTATGTGCCTTACGTAGGCCTAACAAGTATCTATTTTTGGTGTTTTTAAACCATTTAAAACGTTGGTGAATTAACACATCGTGAACTAAAAAATACGCCAACCCGTAAAATAGAATTCCGAATCCAATAGCTGCCAACCAAAATAATTGATGTTCCAAACCAAAAAAGATAGATAAAGAACTTGGTATAGCAAATACTACAAAAAAAGCATCATTTTTCTCAAATACATGTGGATAACCTGGTTGATGATGATCCTCATGCAAAAACCACCCAAAACCATGCATTACATATTTATGGGTACACCATGTAACGCCTTCCATAATAATGAAAGTAACAAGTGTAATTAACGCAAAAATCATTTTAAATAATATTTAGCTTGTATTTTACATAACTTCTTGCCAACAAATTAATTTTCATTGGGTCTGAAATACGAATTCTTGTATCCATAATTTTTTCTGATGGCACAGACTTTAGTTTTTTTAACAATCTTCTGTAATATCTATATGCCATATATACGCCAAATTTGGCTTCTACTGGTAGCTTTAAAATACCATGTTTGTATGCATAATCAAAGTCTTCTTCAATTTCATCGATAATAAGTTCTTTTGATTGTGCATCTAATTCACCTAAATTAATATTAGGAAAATAAGAGCGATTTAGTACTTCAAAATCATCTTTTAAATCTCTTAAAAAATTTACTTTCTGAAATGCAGATCCTAAACGCATTGCAGCATCTTTTAATTCGTTATATTTTTCATCATTACCATCAACAAAAACTTTTAAACACATTAAGCCTACAACATCTGCAGAACCATAAATATATTCGTCATATTCCTCTTTGGTTTGGTATTCTGTTTTATGTAAATCAGCTTTCATACTTTTTAAGAAAGCTTGTACCATTTCATCAGGTATATTATAACGATTTACAGTGTATTGAAATGAGTGTAAAATTGGGTTTAAACTTATGCCTTGTTCTTTAGCAACGTAATAATCTCTTTCAAAATTACTCATTAAAACCTGTTTATCATAGTCATGAAAAGTATCTACAATTTCGTCTGCAAAGCGAACAAAGCCATAAATATTGTAAATGTCAGTTCTTATCTTTGGAGACAACATGTTCACAGCCAACGAAAAAGAAGTGCTATACTGTTTGGTTACGAGTTTACTACAATCGTTAGAAACATGGTCAAATAATTCTTTCATAGTTAGTGTTGTTTTTTAATAATTAATTCTGTTGCTATTTTACCAGATATTAAAGCTGGAGGAACACCAGGACCAGGTACCGTTAACTGACCTGTAAAATACAAATTATTTACTTTACTACTCTTTATTTTTGGTCTTAAAAATGCAGTTTGTAATAATGTATTAGCCATACCATACGCATTACCTTTGTAAGAGTTGTATTCTTTTTCGAAGTCTTTAACACAAAAAGATCTTTTAAATAATACGTTTTCTTTTATTTTTTGATGGGTAAGTGCTTCGAATCTATCTATAATTTTATGAAAATATTTTTCTCGCAATTCTGGGGTGTCTTCAATTCCTGGTGCTAACGGAATTAAGAAAAAACCAGCTTCTTTGCCTTCTGGTGCAGATGTTTTATCTGTCATAGAAGTAAAGTTGGCGTAGAACAATGGTTCTGTGGGCCACTTTGGAGTATCGTAAATTTCTTTTGCATGTGCATCAAAATCTGAATCGAAAAACAGTGTATGATGACTTACATTTTTTATTTTTTTATCAAAACCAACATAAAAAAGCAATGAGGAAGGTGCAAATGTTTTTTTGCTCCAATAAGATTCTGAATACTGTCTTAAATTTTGGTCTAATAAAGTTTCTGTATGATGGTAATCTGCACCACTTAAAACCAAATTTATTTTAATTTCTTTTCCATTAACTAATAACCCCTTTACATTTTTATTAGTATCAACAATAATTTTCTCAACATTTGCATTTACTTCAAATTCAACTCCCAAACTTTTGGCTAAAGTAACGATACCTTCAATTACTTTATACATGCCTCCTCTTGGGTGCCACGTGCCTAAACCAAAATCGGCATAATTCATAAAATTATAAAAAGCAGGTGTATTGCTTGGTTTTGCACCTAAAAATAAAACTGGAAATTCTAAAATTTGAATAAGTTTTTGACTTTTAATATTCTTTCTAACCTGTTTTCTGATGGTAGAAAAAAATTGACTTACTCTTGCAACTGTAGTTGTTGTAACTAATTCCAAAGGTGAAACTCCTGGTTTGTAAACCAAATCTTTAATGGCGGTATCGTAATTTGCCTTTGCTGATGCTAAAAAGCTTTTTAGATGTTTGCTACTTCCTTTTTCTTCTGATTCAAAAATATCATAAATTTCTTCTAATTTATCTGATATTTTTATGGAATCGTTTTTACCAAAATACACTTCGTAACCAGGGCTTAGTTTGTCTAAAGTATAATAATCAGAAGCTTTTTTACCAAAGTCGGAAAAGAACCGTTCAAAAACATCTGGCATCCAGTACCATGAAGGGCCTAAATCGAAAGTAAATCCATCTTTTTTAAACTGTCTGGCTCTACCCCCTAAAGTGTCATTTTTTTCGAGTACAGTTACTCTGTAACCTGCTTTTGATAAATAACATGAAGCAGATAAGGCAGAAAAACCTGAACCTATTATATATATTTGGTTTTGCATTGGTTGATTTTGTCTAACAAATATAATTATTAATCAAACAAAAATTAAAAATGGCAAGAATTTTATAAGAGTTTTAACAAATCAGGAACTGACTTATGTAGTTGGATATTATCATTTAATTCCATATCCTTAATTTTTTCAACTTTTCTACCAATAGCAATAAATTGATTGTCAGTATTCTTCATTACATCTGCAATCTCATTAAAGTATTCCTCAATTTTATCATCATAAGGTCTTATCGTTAATGAAGTTACAAAACAAATTTTACGATCACTTTCTAAAAAATAGTTTAAATTGTTTAAAGGTAAACTTTGTCCTAAATAAATTGTGTGATTGCCTCTTAATACCAATTCGTAATTTAAATACATTAAACCAAGCTCGTGAATTTCATTTTCTGGTAAAAAAAGCACATAAGTCTTATTTGTATTTGTAATACTATACTGTAATTTTTCTGTGTTAATTTGAATTTTTTGAGCGATTAAGTTAGAAATAAAATGCTCGTGTGCTGGTAATAAAGTTTCTGTATGCCACAACAAACCAATGTGGTCTAAAAAAGGAATAAAAATATCTTTAAAAATTTCTCTAAAGGTTTTTTTGTGTAAAAGTTTGTTGTAAGTATTATTAAATAAGATCTTATCAAACTGATACATAGAAACTTTAAACGAATTTATGGCTTCATCGTTTGTTGCAACACTAAATGCCAACTCTCTAGATTTTGTGGTAATCATCTCTTCAGACATTGCCGCAATTTTAGAGATTTTAAAATTGTTTTTATTTAATAAAACAATGTTTAATAGTTTGGTTAAATTTTTTGGGGTATAATATCGAATATTGGTTTCTGTCCTTTTAGGTTGCAACAAATTATAACGCTTTTCCCAAATTCTGATAGTGTGCGCTTTTATACCAGAGATATTTTCTAGGTCTCTAATCGTAAAGTCTTGCTTAATATTGTTCAATTTATAGCTATTTAGGTTCAACAAATTTAGGAAATTTATTTGATAATAAAATAAATTTATACAAAATTGTAACAATTGTTATTACTTTCGTACTTATATGTAAAACTAATTATCGATAAAGTGCAGAAAGATTTAGAGACTAAATTTTTGTCAGACTTTGAACAAAATCAGAATATTGCGCACAAAATTTGTAGAGTATACACCTCAAACCAAGATGCACATAATGATTTGTTTCAAGAAATAACCATTCAGCTTTGGAAAAATTATCCAAAGTTTAGAGGGGATTCTAAATTTAGTACTTGGATGTATAGAGTGGCTTTAAATACAGCCATTTCTTTATATAGAAAATCTACTAGAAGAGTTAAAACACAAGATATTAGTGATTTTGCTTATAAAATTAAAGCTACAGATTATGATGATACAGAAGAGGTGCAGTTAAAATCGTTATACAAAGCTATTCATAATTTAAATGATATTGATAAGGCTTTGATTTTTTTATATTTAGAAGATAAACCTTATAAAGAAATTTCTGAAACACTAGGAATAACATCTGTAAATGCTAGAGTGAAAATGAATAGAGCAAAAGAGAAATTAAAAAACATACTAAACCCATAAATTTATGGATGTATTAGAAAATTATAAAAAGATTTGGGGCAATCAACCCGAAGAAACTCATAAATTATCTACAGTAGATATTTATAAGTTAGCGCATTCAAAATCGTCATCTATTGTAAAATGGATTTTTATCATAGGAATTTTAGAATTCTTATTTTGGTCTGTATTGAATTTTATTATACCTGATAGTTTTTACCAGGTTTATGAAGAATTGAACCTTACTCATTTTATGAACATATTTTTAGTATTGCATTATGTTGTAATTGCTATTTTCTTATGTCTATTTTATAATAATCATCAAAGAGTATCTATAACAGACAATACTAAAAAGCTGATGAGAAATATTTTACGCATACGAAAAACAGTAAAATATTATGTATTCTACAACTTAGCAACTGTATTTTTGGCAAGTTTAATTTTAAATATTGTTATGTTTTCTGACTCAGAAAAACTAATGGAGTTTATGAATCCTGAACACTTACCTTTAGATTCTACTCAAGTTATTATTATTACTATTGTTTCACAAATAATTTTTTTAATGATAGCCTTGGTTTTGTTGTGGTTATTTTATAAAATAGTTTACGGAATTTTATTAAAAAAATTAAATAGAAATTATAAAGAGTTAGCTAAATTAGATGCCTCAAATTAGATTTAATTATGAAAAAAATAGCGTTATTATTCTGTATTAGTTTTTCGTTAGCAACCTATTCTCAAAGTTCATACTTTTGGGATAATGTGCAATTTGGTGGAGGTGTTACTTTGGGCTTTGGAAATCAAACTAATATCGGAATTTCGCCAAGTGCTATTTACAATTTTAACAACGGTTTTGCTTTAGGAGCTGGTTTAGGATATATGTATCGTGAAATTGGCGACTTTTCAACAAATGCTTACAATGCTAGTGTTATCTCATTATATCAAACCAATTTTGGAATCCAGTTTTCTGGAGAGTTCGAATATTATTCAGCCTCACAAACCGATAGTTTTACTACCTTTAACACCAATTTTCCAGCATTACATTTAGGTATTGCATACAATCAAGGCAGGTTTGCTTTTGGGATTCGTTATGATGTTTTATATGATACAAATAAAAGTATTTTCGCTTCACCAATATCACCAGTAGTTCGTTTTTATTTTTAAAAGTTCTTCAACTCTTTTAAAAGGATTTCATGCATGCTATCTGTATAGTCTAAATGCGTTACAATGCGTATTTTACCTTCTCCCATTGGTGTTAATAAAATATTTTTATCAGCCATTTTATGGATAAAATTATCAGCTTCAATTTTATGATCTACATAAAAAATAAGAATATTGGTTTCTACAGGTTCAACTTTGGTGATAAACGAGCAAGTTTCTAAAACAGTAGCAATTTCTTTTGCTTTTTTATGGTCATCTGCTAAACGATTAACATTATTGTCTATGGCATAGTTGGCAGCAGCAGCTAAAAAGCCTACTTGACGCATTCCTCCACCCAATAATTTTCGAATTCTTAATGCTTGATTGATATCTTTTTTAGAACCTAAAAGCATTGAACCAATAGGTGCACCTAAACCTTTTGAAAAACAAATAGAAATGGTATCGAATAAAGAACCATATTGTTTTGGAGTTTCATTTTTTGCCACTAAAGCATTAAATAATCGAGCACCATCTAAATGAAATTTTAAATTATTTTTCTGAGTAATTTTTTTAATTTTTTTTAACTCTGCAATATCCCAGCATGCTCCACCACCTTTATTTGTAGTGTTTTCAATACAAACCATTTTAGTGTATGGTAAGTATATTTGTGGTTGTGTAGAAGCCATTTCCTCAATTTGTTCAGCTGTAAACATACCTCTGTTTCCATCAACCAATTTACAAGTTACACCAGAGTTAAATGCAGCACCCCCACTTTCGTAATTATAAATATGAGCGTATTTGTCGCAAATTACCAAATCTCCATGTTGAGTTTGAATTTTTATAGCAGTTTGATTTGCCATTGTTCCAGAAGGGAAAAAAAGAGCGTCTTCCATGCCAAATAAATTGGCTACTTTTTTTTCTAATTCATTTACAGTTGGGTCCATTTTAAAAACATCATCACCAACTTTTGCTTGCATCATGGCTTCTAGCATTTGTGGAGTAGGTTTGGTTACAGTATCTGAAATTAAATCTATAATCATTTTTGTTGATTCTTTATTTGTATTCATTAAATCACTGTCCACCTAATCGCAAAACATTTTCATAATAAGCGTCAGAATTAGGGTCAGAAGGATCCATTTTTCCATAACCAATTTTGTAATATTTTAGTGCTTTCTTATACATTTTTCCAGTTTCGTAATATCTACCAATATAATATTCACCTAATGGCGAACTTGGAAAAAGTTTTAAAATCATTTTACCAAAATCTCGCAACCTATCACCATTTTCTTTTTCTATAATAATGTTTTCAATAGCATAAATATCTTTTTCTCTAATGCCTAAATTTGTGCCAAACAAAAACTCAATCTCTAAATATTTATTTTCTAAATAATAAATAGCGTCTCTGGGGGCTAAATCTTTAATATTTTTCTCATATTCTTCTTTAGATATGGCAGAGTAAATTTCAAAAATTTTAGTCATGGCTCTAGGTACTGCTTCAGCAATAGCAGAAATAGAGCTTGCTGTGTTAATTTCGTCGTTTATTACATTAAAGTTGTCAATACCAAGACCTTTTAGGCCTTTTTGAACTTTACTAATTTTAGCTTGTTTCTGTGGTGAAAATGATGAAGAATTGTTGGTGTAAAAATAAAATGTATTATCTTCTTTGCCAAACTTTCTTAAGTTATACGATTGTAACTCACCCCCAATAAAATCAGAAAAGCTTGGGTTTATACAAATAAAAGAATTGATAAAAGTGGTGTTTTCTTTTAGAAAATGTGAAACTAAATTCCCAGAATATCCATGCCCAACTAAAGAAATAAATGGAGAGGTTCTATAGGTACTTTCCATATAAAAGATAACTTCATCTCTTAAAAATTCATAAAAATACCTCGCTTTATCATATAATTGCCCATTATTGCGATTAAAACCTATATCATAATTTTTGGTTTTTTCCATAGAAACACCCACTATTATCTGTTTTGGGGCTTTATCTTTTTTTGCAAATAAAACAGCACTACCAACATAAGTGTCAAACAAATATTCTTCATCTAAAACTACGGCTAAAGGATAGTTTTTAATACTATCTTTTTCATATCCTTCAGGAATATAAATTCTTAGGTTTCTCGTGGTTTCTAAAATTACTGATTCTAAGTTTTTTTCTATTATTTTTTGAGAAAATACAACAAAAGAAAAAAGAATGAATAATAATGATAGTGTTTTCTTAATCATAAATTAGAATGTTTATTTTTGCCTATGATAATTTTTGTTCTCTTTATAAACGTCCAAAATACAAAAATATGATACAACCTGAATGGAAAACTGTTAAAGAATATGAAGATATTACCTATAAAAAATGCAATGGTGTTGCAAGAATAGCATTTAACAGACCCAATGTAAGAAATGCTTTTAGGCCAAAAACAACCTCAGAATTGTATGATGCTTTTTATGATGCAGGAGAAGATGTAAATATTGGTGTTGTGCTATTATCTGCAGAAGGACCCAGCACAAAAGACGGGGTATATTCTTTTTGTTCGGGTGGTGATCAAAAAGCAAGAGGGCATCAAGGTTATGTGGGTGATGATGGATATCATCGTTTAAATATTTTAGAAGTTCAAAGACTAATTCGTTTTATGCCCAAAGCTGTAATTTGTGTGGTGCCTGGCTGGGCTGTTGGTGGTGGACACAGTTTACATGTTGTTTGCGATTTAACCTTAGCCTCTAAAGAACACGCAATTTTTAAACAAACTGATGCAGATGTAACTTCTTTTGATGGGGGTTATGGATCTGCATATTTGGCAAAAATGGTGGGGCAAAAAAAAGCAAGAGAAATTTTCTTTTTGGGTAGAAATTATTCTGCACAAGAAGCTTACGAAATGGGAATGGTGAATGCTGTAATTCCGCATGAAGAATTAGAGTCAACCGCTTATGAATGGGCACAAGAAATATTAGCCAAAAGTCCGACATCTATTAAAATGCTAAAATTTGCAATGAATTTAACTGATGATGGCATGGTTGGTCAACAAGTTTTTGCAGGTGAAGCTACACGTTTAGCCTATATGACAGAAGAAGCCAAAGAAGGAAGAGATGCTTTTCTTGAAAAAAGAAAACCAAATTTCCCTAAAAAATGGATACCATAGCCAATTGTAAATTTTAGAATTATGAATTACGAATTATTAATTCGTAATTTTAAATTAATAATTCTTAATTAAATAGAATGAAATCACAAATCGTAACTTTTTTAATAAAATGTCCAGATCAAAAAGGATTGGTAGCAAAAATCACCAGTTTTTTTTATGAAAAAGGATTCAATATTTTAAGCTGTCAGCAATATGTAAATTCTGTTGAAGATATGTATTTTATGCGTATTCGTTTAAATGCTGAAGGAACAGCGATTTCTAAATCAACTTTAGAAAAAAGTTTTTTAGCTTTAGCAAATCCTTTACAATTTACATGGTCTGTACATTATGGTGATAAAAAACAGAATGTAGCCATTATGGTTTCACATACCAGTCATAATTTATACGATTTATTAGAACGTTATAAAGAAGGAAGATTAAATTGTGAGGTAAAAATGGTGATTAGTAATCATGATAAATTAAGACATATTGCAGAAATGTTTGATGTGCCTTTTTACCATTTACCAGTTACAAAAGACACCAAAAAAGAGCAAGAAGAACAGGTGAAAAAATTATTAGAGGTTAATGATATTGATTTGGTGGTTATGGCAAGATATATGCAAATCTTATCATCAGATTTTATCAATCATTTTAAAGATAAAATTATCAATATTCATCATTCTTTTTTACCTGCTTTTCAAGGTGCAAATCCTTATAAAAGAGCCTATGAGAGGGGGGTAAAGTTAATTGGTGCAACTGCGCATTATGCTACAGAAGATTTAGACGAAGGGCCAATTATTGAGCAAGATGTAAAACCAGTAACGCACGAGAGTACTACACAAACATTAAAAAGAATTGGTGCAGATATCGAAAAATTGGTCTTGGCAAGAGCAGTAAAATCTCATTTGAATCATCAAATTATTGTATCTGGAAATAGAGCAATTGTTTTTCCAGAAGCTGGAGAGTAATTTTTAACAAGGGAGCATGCTCCCTTGTAAAATGGTAAAAATAAATTATAGTAATTGTAAAACTCGAATTCCATCCAGATTGGAGTTTCTTTCCTTTGGGAGGTTTAGGATGGGCTTTTTTTATGAAAATAATCTGTATTGGGCGCAATTACGCAAAACATATCCAAGAATTGGCAAATGAAAAACCAGAACATCCTGTTGTTTTTTTAAAACCAGATTCTGCAATTTTACCACGAAAAAATCCTTTTTTTATTCCTCCTTTTTCTAATGATGTACATTATGAAGTTGAGGTTTTGGTGAAAATTAATAAAGTTGGTAAACATATTGATGCCAAATTTGCACATAAATATTATGATGAAATCGGATTAGGAATCGATTTTACTGCCAGAGATGTTCAAGCCAAATGTAAAGCAAAAGGGTTGCCTTGGGAAAAAGCCAAAGCTTTTGATGGTAGTGCAGTTGTGGGGGAGTTTTACCCAAAAGAAAACTTCGATTTAGAGAATTTAAAATTTCAATTGTATAAAAATAATGAAATGGTTCAAGATGGTAATACCAATGCTATGTTGTGGAAAATAGACGAATTAATTAGTTATGTATCTCAATATTTCACTTTAAAAAAAGGTGATATTATTTTTACAGGAACTCCTTCTGGAGTGGGTAATGTTTCTGAAAATGATAATTTAAAAGGAGTTATTGAAGGTAAAGAAGCATTTCAGATTAGAGTAAAATAGTGAATCAAAACAAAATAGTGCTTTTTAATTGATTTATAATTAATGTTCAATTTTTTAATTCAAATAATCATAGCAGTTTTTATTGGCTGGAGCTTTGTTTATTTAGCAAAGAAATATCAAAAAAACAAAATCATATATTTTTGTATTGGCTTTTTTATTTGTTTAATATTTAGAATTGTATACCTCTTTTTTTATGGGATTATTACAGATTTTAAAGTAGATCAAGATTTAGACAATCATAGAAATTTGTCTATTGTATTAAGTATAATTGTTTCTTACTTTTTGTTTAGATTCATTCGCTATAAGTTACATCAAAACGATTCGAATATTCCTGATATTAATGAGATAGGAAAAGAGTAAAAGAACAAAACACTAAACACATTAGCTTTTAATAGAGCTGTAAATAAACAATGAAAGCAGAAATCATAACGATAGGAGACGAAATTTTAATTGGGCAAATTGTTGACACCAATTCTCAGTTTATTGGGCAACAATTGAATAAAATAGGAGTTTCGGTATATCAGATAACTTCCATTCAAGACGATCAACAACATATTTTAAATGCATTGCAAGAAGCACAAAATCGAGTAGATATTGTAATTATTACAGGTGGCTTAGGGCCAACAAAAGACGATATCACCAAAAAAACAATTGCAAAGTTTTTTAATGATGATAAAATTGTAGAATATCCAGAAGTAATCAATCATATTAAAGGACTCTTTCAAAAAATAAATCATCCTTTTAGAGAAGTGCAACGTTATCAAGCTCAATTGCCATCTAAAGCTACTTTGTTGATGAACAATTTCGGAACAGCACCAGGCATGTGGTTTTATGAAAACGAAACTGTATTTATTTCACTTCCAGGTGTGCCTTATGAAATGAAAGGATTAATTATGAATAAGGTTTTACCTAAAATTCAAAAGCAGTTTAAACTACCTTTTATCCTTCATAAAACCATAATGACATATGGACAAGGAGAAAGTACCATTGCAGAAATTATTGAAGAATTTGAAGACAATTTACCAAAGCATATCAAATTAGCTTATTTACCTTCTTTTGGCAGAGTTCGTTTACGATTATCTGTTAAAGGCGAAAATAAAACGCAATTAGAAAAAGAGCTGAATGAAAAAGTTGCTGAGGTTTATAAATTGATTCCAGATATTATAACAGGTTTAGATGATGACAGTTCTTTAGAGAAAAGAGTAGGAGCCTTGTTGCAAAAAAATAAGCAAACCATTTGCACTGCAGAAAGTGTAACAGGTGGTAAAATAGCATCTAATTTGGTTTCCATAGCAGGTTCATCTGCGTATTACAAAGGTAGTTTTGTAACGTATTCTGCTGCATCCAAAATCGATTTATTAAATGTTTTACCACAAACCATAGAAAAATACACAGTGGTAAGTAAAGAAGTTGCACTAGAAATGGCTAAAGGAGCAAAACAAAAGCTGAATACAAATTATGCAATTTCAGTTACTGGAAATGCAGGTCCAACAACAGATCATAATGATAAAAGTGTTGGTTTGGTATACATTGCCATTGTATCTGATCACAATACTTTTGTGGGTGAATTTAATTTTGGTCAACCCCGAGAAAAAGTAATCAATAGAACCGTAAGTAAGGCCTTAGAATTGCTTCAAAAAGAAATATTAAAATAATTCGTAAATTTGTTTTGTTCATATTTAGAATTATTTGTAAATTTGCACCTCGTTTAGAGATAACACTATAAATACTGTAAGAAGATGTCTAGAGTTTGTGAATTAACAGGTAAAAAAGCAATGGTTGGAAACAATGTTTCTAAAGCTTTAAATAGAACTAAAAGAACATTTGACGCTAATTTAATGACAAAGCGTTTTTATATTCCAGAAGAAGATAAATGGATTACTTTAAAAGTATCTGCATCAGCTCTAAAGAATATTAACAAGAAAGGAATTTCTGCAGTTATTAAAGAAGCAAGAGCAAACGGATTTTTAACAAAATAATATAAGTCGCAGTTTACAGTTTCAGTTTTCAATTGTAAAACTTACAAACTTTTAAACGTTAAAACTTTTAAACTCGAATAGAGATGGCAAAAAAAGGAAACAGAGTTCAAGTAATTTTAGAGTGCACAGAGCACAAAAAATCTGGTCAGCCAGGTACATCTAGATACATTACTACAAAGAACAAAAAGAACACACCAGATAGAATGGAAATTAAAAAATTCAATCCTATCTTAAAGAAAATGACTGTTCACAAAGAAATTAAATAATACAACTATCTAGAACTCAGAATAGAGCACATAGATTTAAAACATTTATACAATGGCAAAAAAATCAGTAGCATCGTTACAAACAGGATCAAAAAGATTAAGCAAAGCAATCAAAATGGTAAAGTCTCCAAAAACAGGAGCGTATATGTTTGTTGAAGCAATTATGGATCCATCTCAAGTAAACGACTTTTTAGCAAAAAAGTAATCACTTACTATACAATATTTTAAAGCTACATTCTTTTAGATTGTAGCTTTTTTTATGCTTTTTATTTATGTATTTTTGGGGCGTTACCTAAAGGTCGGGCTTTTCGCACTCGCTTTTTTTCTGGTTCCTGAATTAACTAATTCAGGAACCAGAAAAAAGAGCTCAAACAAATGCTTCAATCCCTAACGCAACTTGTCTGCAAACGGTGTTGATGAACAGCCAATTTGTCAATTATTTAAAATGGTACAATTTTAGACAAGTAAAAATAATAATCACCATTAACAACTCGAACAATGAGTTTTTTTAAAAATATATTTTCGAAAGAAAAAAAAGAAACCTTAGATAAAGGGTTAGAGAAAACTAAAGAAAGTTTCTTTGGTAAATTATCAAAAGCAGTTGCTGGAAAATCTAAAGTAGATGATGATGTTTTAGATAATTTAGAAGAGGTTTTAGTAGCCTCTGATGTTGGAGTAAACACAACCTTGAAAATTATCGACCGAATTGAAGAACGTGTTGCTAAAGACAAGTACGTTGGCACAGACGAACTGAATAAAATTCTTCGAGAAGAAATTGCTGGTCTATTATCAGAAACTAATATTGGCAATGATACTGAGTTTTCTATACCCAAAATCTCTGCAAAAGATGGCAAAAAAATGCCTTATGTGTTAATGGTTGTTGGTGTAAATGGCGTTGGTAAAACTACGACCATTGGTAAATTAGCAAGTCAATTTAAAAAGCAAGGTTTAAAAGTAGTGTTGGGTGCAGCAGATACGTTTAGAGCAGCAGCTATAGATCAATTACAAGTTTGGGCAGATAGAACAGAGGTACCAATTATTCGTCAAGAAATGGGTTCTGATCCTGCTTCAGTGGCTTATGATTCTTTAAAGTCAGCTGTTTCTCAAGATGCAGATGTGGTTATCATAGACACAGCAGGTCGTTTGCACAATAAAGTTAATTTAATGAATGAGTTGACCAAGATTAAACGCGTTATGCAAAAAGTGGTAGACAATTCTCCTCACGATGTTTTGTTGGTTTTAGACGGTTCTACAGGTCAAAATGCTTTTGAGCAGGCAAAACAATTTACAAAAGCAACAGAAGTAACTTCTTTGGCTGTGACAAAATTAGATGGAACAGCCAAAGGTGGAGTTGTAATTGGTATTTCAGATCAATTTAAAATCCCAGTAAAATACATTGGAGTAGGAGAAGGTATAGACGATTTACAAGTGTTCAATAAAGTGGAATTTGTAGATTCTTTTTTTAAGTAATACCAAAGGGTCTATTTTTAGAATTAAAATAGACCCTTTATTGGTTTGCTGCTAATAAAATCGAAGCAGTATTTTTACTTTTTGATAACCTTTTTTGTAATTATATTGTTGTTTTCGGTAACCACTTTTAAAAAGTATAAGCCTTTTGTTAATATTTTTAAGTCTAAATTTTTAGACTTTGAAATATTAACAACTTTACCTTGAGTATTGTAAACAATTATATTCTTAATTTTATGTACAGACTTTATATTTAAAATTCCCTCTGTTGGATTCGGATAAATGCTTATTAACTTACCTAAATCTAAATTATCCTCAATAGATAAGGTTGTGCTATTGCTCCCTAAGCCAGTAGTTGTTACATTCAGGTTAGTATATTTTTCATGAATTGCTGTTAATAAAGAGTTTTCTGTAAATGAATCTTGACCCAATTCCCAAATCATAATACCTCCTACTTTACTATAGGCTAGTTCTACCTTGTTTTCAATAGTTGGTATTCCATTGTAAAATGTGTTTCCAATTTGATCTACATTTGCATTGTTAGGATCTTTTTGAACCATTTCTCCATAAGTTACAAAAGTACTTGCATCAAAATCATGACCGTAGAAAGGAACTCCTAAAATTAGTTTCTCTGGACTAATTTTACCTGTTGTTTTCCAAAAATTGATATTTTCTTCTGCAAATGTAAATGAGCTGTGTTGGGCAGGAGATGTACTCCAAAGACCTGCATTATCATAAGCCATTAAGTTAACAAAATCAAAAACTTCTAAAGCAGTTTGAGTTAAATGGGTGTAATAAACTTTTGGAAAAGCAACTGTAATAAGTTTATCATGTGCATCTAATGCTGTGTTTAATTCCAAAACAAAATCACTATAACCAGGTGTTACTAAATCAAATTCTAAATCAATATCAATACCATCGAAATTGTGTGTATTTACATAATTGATAATTTTTGAAATAAATGCAGGTCTGTTTGCAGGAATATCTATGAGGTTAGACCAATAATTGGCTATTGGAGTATTTTCAATACCACCTCCAGCTAATGATAATAAAATTTTTATATTAGGATTTTGTGCTCTAGCATCAGCAACAACTTGAGAGAAATCAGATATTTGTAAATTTCCAGAAGCATCAGGGTTTGCAAAACAAATCATTAAATGAGTTAATTTAGTATAATCAATTTCATTACTTAAACTAAATCTATAATCTGGCAAATATCCAATGACTTTTGCATTCTTTAAATTAAGATCAGGCTCTACTTCTAAAGATTCCCCTATAGAAATCCATTCGATGCTAATTTTACCTGTATAACCACCAGTACCAGGGTTAATATAGAATGACAATTGTGTTAGTTGAGTTGGATCTAAGTTACAAGGTCCTGAAGTACAGGGGCCTCCATAGCCTCCATCAATAAGTCTATCTGTGTAATTTAATTCAAAAATTTGATATTCGGAAGAAGGAGCAACTGTAAGACCATGCAAAGAAGTTGAATATCCATTATTATCTACAAAATCAATACGAACAGTGGGTGAATTCTCAGCTTTAATTTTAACATATATTTTTGGAGATGAAGATGCATTAATAGTGGTATTTGTTCCTGAGTTATGAAAATTATAAGCAAGGTTTTGATAACTTCCAGAAGTTCCATTTCCTGTAATTTCTAAATTATTAGAGTTAATTGTTGAAGCCAAAGAACTCGTAGATGCAAGTTTGTTGATATTTTCATCAAATTCATCACTATAAATAACTTGGGCATTGCCTAATAATGTCGCAATAAAAAAAAGAGTAATAAGTAATTTTAATTTCATAAGGGATTTGTTAATTTGTTTTCCAAATATATTTAAAAATAAATTAACAAACAAAATGTTAAAAAAAAATGGTTTACTCAATTTTTTTCATATATAATATATTTTTCTTATTTGTGGACTAAAAAAAATGTATTTTTTAAGATTATGATAATAATTTATTTAAAGAAAATATATGCTTTTAAAGCACATTTATTTCTTTACTTTAAATTAGAAACCACTGAATCTTACTTGAAAAAAAGTATTTCTACTACCTCAACAACGAGAAATTTCCTTTTTTATTGATGATAGGTTTGTTAGAGTTTTCAGGTGGAATAAGCGTAATATTAAACCAGTAATCATCAGCAGGAAGTAAGTTTCCTTGGTAAATTCCGTTCCAACCTTCGCTATCAATAGGTATTTTCGCTACTAATTTTCCATATCTGTTAAAAATATTGATACTCGAATTCGGATAAAATTCTTTGTTCGCTCCTTTTACAATCCAAGTGTCATTATTTCCGTCTGCATTTGGCGTAAAGAATTTTGGAAACTGAATTACAGAAACCTCTAAAGTAGTATCTGGAGAACACCCATTTTTATCGTTTACAATAATGGTGTAAATTCCACCTGTTAAATTTTCAAAAAGAGGTTCATCTTGAAAACCAATTATGGGTATCCTTTGATTATCATCTTGATTAAAAATAGCAAACTGATAGTCTCCAGGGCCTAAATTATTATTAATCGTATCAATAGCAATAGAAATATTATCCTCACTACCAATGTTATTAGCTTCATCTATAATAGTGATAAAACTCTGCTCTAAAATGGCAATATCTGATGCATTTATGGTGATGGTTTCTGTTCTTTCACAAAGCGTTCCATTAGTTGTGGTTGCAGTAACTGTATAGTTTCCAGCCACAGTTACATCAATATTATCCACAGAAGTTGTGTTGATAGGACTTCCATTAGGAGCTCTCCATTGATACGAATAGATGTCTCTTGCATTTTCTACAGCAATGTTTAAAGGCAAATCATTCAAACATAAAATTTGAGGAGTAGTAACTTCAAAATCAGGTAGTGGATTTACAATCACTTGAAAAGAAACATCATCATTAATACAAAGCGTTTGCTTATTTTGAATACGTACAAAAAAGGTTTCAGTTGGATTTGTATTTTCATAAGGAGAAGCAACAGCAGCATCACCCGAAGTTGCATCCGCTTGCGATTTATGAAAAGTAACATTAAAATCATTAGGACTTTGAGAAGCACCTAAAATTTCAGGGATTTTGCTGTCTAAATCTATGGCTTGTATAATTCCATTAGCATCATCACCATCCATAGCATCATCACAATACGCTAAGTTTGTAGGTACTACAAAAGTAGGTTCTGGGTTTACAATGACATCAAAATTAGAAATAAAATTAACACAGCCTGTAGCTGTATTTTCTATTCTGATATAAATGGTTTCCCTGTTTGGAGTTTCGTTAGAATACGGCGATACTAAAGGATTATTTCCATTTTCAGCATCCGCAAAAGAACGATGATAACTAACCTTATATACAGTTGGATCTTGAGTGCCAAGAATACCATCAGTTTGCGAAGCCAAATCAATGCTTTGTGAAAAACCATTTCTTGCAGAACCATCAGAAGAATCATCACAAATTTCTAAATCATCTACAAAATTGGCAACAGGTACCGAATTTACAATAAGATTAAACGAAGTATGGTCTGTAAAACAGCCAGTTGTATTATTAGTAACACGAACAAAAATAGTTTGTAAATTAGGCGAAGTATTTGCATAAGGTGAAGCCAAAGGAGCAATACCTGCATTTGCATTAGCAGCAGAATCGTGATAAGTTACAGTAAAATCATTAGGATTTTGCCCATTTAAAATGGCTAAAGTTTGAGATGCTAAGTCAAAGTTTTGAACAATTCCGTTTGCATTATCGCCATCAATAACATCATCACACAACTCTAAATCAGACACATCAGCAGCATCAGGAACAGCATTTATCTGTGCGAAAAATTGCCCTAAACCTTGACAATCATTATTAATGGTGCTTAAAATTTTATAATAAATTGGGAATTGAATTCCCTCAGGAATATTGGTTACCTCATTTTTAGAAATATCATTTCTAAAATTGGAAATATCAATAGCATTTAAAGAGTTATTTCTATCACTTTCATTTTCATAGAAGAAAACTTCAGTGTTAATAGGAGGGTCAATACTGTTGAGAATTGCGTCTTTATCCAGAGAAAAATTAGTGATATTATCCGTATCAGAATTTGTATCAGTATCATTACCATCAGCATCTAAAAAGTCATCACAAACTGGGGGTTGTAAGGTGTTGAAAGGATTATTTGGAGTTTGACCAATATTTATTTTTAACTCAACTACATCTCTTGTACAATTATTTTCAGTTGTAACGATAACATAAATTGACTGAGTAGTGTTTACTTGGACAGGAAATGATGTTGGGTTTGGAATTTGATTCGTGGTTGCAGCATCTTCAAAATAAGTAAAAATTACGTTTGGAGTTTCTGAGATACTAAATTCAGCCAAAGTTAAATTTACGGTTGGGTTTGTGTTTCCTTCTGCTATACACTGTTCTAACAAAGGATTAGCTTTTAAAACGGGTAGTGGATCGACTACTAATTCTAAAGTTGTATTGGCATCGTAACAATCAGTATTATCCTTATTTTCTATTCTTACAAAAACAGTGGTAGAATTGGTAACACTAAAGTTTGAGTTTTTATCTATAATGCTGTTAATATCCTTATTTTCAGCACCAATTTGAGTTGTATGATAAGTAATTGTATACTGAGATTGATTTAAATTACCGTAAATTTCATCATCTTTACTGCTTAAAACGAAAGTATTTACAATTCCATCTGTATCACTTCCGCTTTCGGTATCATCACAAATTCTATATGTTGTTGGCTGAACAGGTATGGGTAAATCATTAACTTCCAAAATAAAATCAGTGATTGCAAAACAAGCGTTTGGCGCTTTTTTATTTTGAACTCTTGCATAAATAGTTTGTGAGCTAAACTCGTTAGGATTCGTGTAGGGTGAAGTTAATGGATTGTTACCTGTATTAGCATCAGAAATGTTGTCAAAGTACAAAACTTCAAAAACATCAGTATCTAATCCATTTAATATTTCATCATTTTTTAAATCTTGTAGGTTAAATTGGTTAAAGCCATTTCTATCTGTATCACAGAAAAAGATATCAGTTGGTTTTGCAGCACTTGCAGCTTCAAAAACATCAATATTAAAGGTTCCATTATATTGAATCAAATTATCACACTCGTCTGTTAATTCAATTTTTAAAGCATATTCTCCAGAGTTTGAAGGTTGTAAATTGGTTAATTCTAAATTCTTTGTATCAGCAATTTCTACAAATCCATTGCCGTTGTTAAAAGTCCAACTATACGTTATATTATCTCCAGTTATTTCTTCAGAAACAATAGTTTTATTCTCTCCAATACAAAATTGTACATTTTGATTATTGATTGCATTGTTGGTGGTAATATCTGTAATTTGTATAGGTAATAGTAGTGAAGAAATAAAAGGAGGTAAACCTTGTGTAGCTGGTCTACCATTTAAATTAATAGCATTTTCAGTATAAACTACGTTTTCTGCATCATCATTGGGGTTTTCAATTGCATCTAAAAATAAAGACTCTGGGATAGAGGCATAAATTTTACCATCAGGTGCTAATTGTAATGCACCTCTAAAACCAAATTTAGTGATAATTTCAGCTCTACTAGAAACAATATTCGTACTTTCTAAATCAAATTGATATACAGAAAAATTACCATTAAAGGTGGAGGTGTATAACTTGTTAGATTGCTGAGAAAAAGCAATTCCATAAGGGGATTCTCCAGTAAAACCTTCAATTAAGGTTTGCGTAGAAGTTGCATCCACAACACCAGTTTCATTGTTGAAATCTAATAAAAATAACCTGCCTGTAATGGGACCCATTCCTCCTGCATTGTAATCAGCAAAAGCTAGTTTACTACCATCAGGAGAAACTTTTAAGTAGCCTCTTTTATCAGAAGTATTAAAGTTAGCTTGGCTTATTACTACATTGTTCACATCTACACCAGCCTCTGTAATTTTGTAACTAAAAAAATTATTTTGAGCAAATGATACTACCCAAAAAACATTACAATCTTTGCCTTTAACTGCAGCTACTTTTTCTGACCAAAAAGCACTCAAATCATTTCCTGATGGCGAATCTCTAGCTAGATTTTCAGGTCCAGCAGTTATTTCTCCCAAACCATTATTTCTTGACATATCAATGGTATAAAAGTTAAAGCCAGGGTTAGGGTTAACATTGTTAGGAACAAAATCAGTACCTACAGTAAACAGATAGTATATGGTTGTAGAACCTGGTTTTGGAATAATCATACCAGATTGAGTACTTGAAGGGTTTCCTCTTAAGTCATTTGCTAAACGACCATCTGAATAGGTCATTAGTTCATGATTTTTATTAAAGACTTCAATACCATCAGAATAAAATAATAATTCACCTGTTGGTGATGAGAATGAGGAGCATCCTTCAGATGTGTTAAGTTGCCCATTGGTTAATGCAGTTGGTGGATTTGTACTAAAATCTAATCCTGCATTTTCACCAAAATACCAAAAGTTAGCTTCTTTTTGAGCAAATAGTTGTAACGTACAAAACAGAATTAAAAAAGTAATATATTTATTCATTAAGCGCATTTAAAAATAGAAAAGTCTCAAAGATATTTAAAAACTATCATAACTCGTTTTTTTTAACATAGATTAAGGTAATAACCACAATTAAAAAGTCAAACGTTTGTAACAATTCTTTAATTTGAGCTACATATAAATGAAGTTATATTTTAAATACTTAAAAAAAATAACGAAATTGCTTGTTTAAAAATTGTTCAACTAAAAAACGAAACATATATGGCAGAAGAATTTGATTTATTAGAAACAAACGCTAATGAAAAAACGGAAAAAGTAGACGTAAATTGGGGTAAAGCCGTGGATACAATGAAGTCTAAATTGGCCCAAGAAGATGACCCTCAACAGCGTCAAAAAATACTGAATGCCACTTTAGATGATGTTGTGCATATGGCAGAAAAAGATAGAACAACACTTTTAGATGCCATTAAAGATTTAACCGATTATCAAGATGAAGTTGGAATTTTATTCGAAAAATTTTCATCATTAAATGCCAAAGAACAAAAAGTTATTGATGATGCGCAAAAAGAGTTAGAACGTGCAAGAATCGAATTAGAAGATGCTCAAAATAAACCAGATACTTGGTGGAATAACCTTTGGGGTAGAAAATCTAAAATTAAAAAAGAAGAACAAGAGTTTGCTGAAGCTGAAAAAATAAGGGCAAGTGCAGATACTAAAGCCAAGGCAATGTTTCAAGAGCGAATTGAAAGCGCTGATGTTGAAACTTTATTAAGTGAACTTTCATATAAATCTCAAGCTGCTGTAACGCGTTTAAAAAATAGAGAAGTTGAAATTAAAGAAGTGGAAGAAAAGCTAAAAACAGCTATTGTAGAAGCCTCTAAAAATCATACAAAAGCCCTAGAAAAAAAGAAAGAGATTGAAGATCAATTAGAGGAACAATATGCTTTGCTAAAACAATCTCGCCAAGAATTAGATGAAATTGCAGACAAACAATCTACAGAATATTCTGAAGCGATTGGAAAAATGACTTCCATAGAACAAAAAGTAGAGGAACTAGAAGGTTTAAAAAATGCTTATACAACTCTAGCTGCCAGTAAAGATAGTTTTGTACATAAGCATAATTTAACGATTAAAGTATTAACTTCTTTACGATCAAATTTACAAACACACAGAGCCAAACTAAAATCAGATACAGAAGAAAGGTTAAAGTATTATGATGGCTATGTAGTTGCTTTAAAGGCAAGAACAGATCAAGAATTTGCAGCAATTTTAGAGCATTTAGGGGTTAAAACAGACGAACATATAGGTGCTACATTAGCGTCAATGCATTCTGCAAGTGCAAGAGCTCGTCAAGAAATGATGGACAATATTCCTGTTCATGAAAAGGTAATGAAAGGCGTGTACAGTACTTATGCAGAAGCACTTCAAGAAATTAGAGGAAAAGACGAAGATATTCAAAAGAATTTTGCAGATAGATATGGAATTGACATGAAAGAAATTTTTGAGGATTATTACAAAGCCGATAAAGAAATGCCAAATGTTGAAGAAATAACTTCTGAAAAACCTAAAGTGGATGATTCTAGTGACGATATGTTATCTTAAATAAGTAATCAGTATTCAGTAAGCAGTTATTAGTTAAATTTTGATGACTGCCAACTGTAAACTGATAAACTGAAGACTAAATTAAAATGATTCCAACTCCTTTAGATTCCGCAGTTTTAAATTCCAAAGAGCAATACATTTTTTATCATAAAATGGTAGATTTTGTGTTGAAAGAATTAATTGTAAGCATGCAACAAGAACACTTATGCAGTTTACAAGAGTTGATTTTCTTTAAACAATATTCAGATTTATTATTGTACTCTATTGATGCAATGCGCATTAAATATATGTATGATGAAGAGGATAATATGAAAATTGATTTAACGGATTCTGGTTTTCCGAATTATTTAGAATTCCGATTTTTATATAACGATTTAGAATTACGAGAAAATTATATAGATGATTTGGTAGATACAGATACCTTAAAATCTCAGTTTTTAAACACACTTTTACGCAAAAAACAACCGATAAAAAATAGAGATTTACAAAAAGCATCATCAATTATTTATTATACTTCTGTTGATAAAAATCTAATTTTTAATCGTTTTGTACAAGGAAAAATTTTAGAGGGTCCAGAAAAGGCAAATTATCAATATGTAACAAGTTGGAGTTTTTATGATGTAAGTCATAACAGACCTTTTATATGTTTTATGTATTTTGATTACGATAAAAAAGATGCCATAAAAGACAAAGAAACCATTTATAAAGTGCTAAAAGAAAGTGCTGATCGAGAAATGCCTTTAGATACAATGGCCTATAATATAGATCGTAAATTAGAAGATATTCGTCCCAAGCATCTTAAAAGAATCGATTTAGGTCCTTTACATAATGTATTTGCAAAAGATGAAAACCAAATAACACATACCATTTTAAAAGCAATTGCTGAAAAAACAGTGTCTCTAGATTCGTATGCATTATCACTAAAAATTGATGAAGTTTTTTCAGGTAATACATTTACAGAAGGTGGTTTTTTTACCAAACAAACTATGCAGAAATGGAGTGATGTGATAAAAAAACAATACTTATTTGCACCTCATAGAATTATTCAATTATTATACAACCAAAACCCAAGAGCATTGGATAAGCTAGAAAAAGAGCCAATTTTAATGAGTGAGATAAATAAGTAGGTAGTTTTGCAATTGGCAGTAATCAGCTAAAGTAAGTTTATAAAAAAAAGTAAAGTTTTAAAATTAATCAGACCTCACAGGTTTTAAAAACCTGTGAGGTCTAGAGAACAAAATAACCAACCAAATTTTCCCCTTTGGGGAAATGTTTGAAAGACAAAGGGGCATATGCAACACAATTCAACTTTCCCAATAAAACAAAACGAATTAGATGTACTTCGTGATGAAGCTACAGATTATATAAAATCCGTTCAGTGGGAACAAGGTAATAAAGCAAAAAGTAGAGAAAAAGATGCCAAAGACGATTCTATTTTGTTGTATTTATCAAGGGCAAATAAAGGAAGTACTATTGAGGTTACTTCAGTCTCCAAAACAATTTTAGCGATTAAAAAACGATTATTACCAGATTCAATTGCAATTCCAGTACATTTAAATCAGACGTTGTTTGCAGTACAAGAAGGCTTAACTTTGGGGATTTGGATTAAAGATTCTTATTATGATGCATCAGGTTTATCCTCTTTAAATGAACGAAAATCAGCATTAAACTCATCCCAAAAAAGAGCGTTTGAAAGCAAGTTACAAACTGCAACAGCTTTTCAATTATTTGCAACTTCATATAAAATATTACACGATTTAAAACCTTCAGCTTCTGATGATTTGTCAGTGATGAAACAAAAGTTTGCTGGTATTCCTGAAGTGTCATTTTTATCACCTTTAAAAGGCATTGCTTGTGCTTTATTTTATTTTGATAAATATTTAGGACATCCAGAAATTATTAAAACCGATAAAGATGTAGTGGATTTTACAGTGGTGTATTTCGAAGCTTTAATTGATGAAATTCAGCTGCGTAAAAGTAGTTTAGAATACACAGAAACTATTGTAGACAGAACTTACAAACTAGAAAATTCTGATTTTGCAGTTTCTGGTTGGGAAAACGTTTTTCAAGGAACTGCAAAAAGTGTCGAGTTTAATAAAATTCAGTTTGAGCAAATTGTAGGGAATAAAGATGCCAAACATTTTGCACGTAGATTAACAGAACGTATGTTGAGTTACGATTTTGAGGCACAGAAAAATCCGTTTCAAGAATTAGGTGGATTTATGCCCGTTTTTATGGGATATGGAATTCCAGGAACAGGAAAAAGTATGTTAATTGCAGCGATTGCAACGCGTTTAAAAGAGCATTGTGATCATTTAGACATTCCGTTTTTATTTCACCCAATGCCAGATACGTTGATTTCTACTTTTCAAGGAGGATCAGCAGAAAAAATGGTAGAGTGGATGAAGCCAATGCAAGACCCAACAAAAATTATTTTCGCTCCAATTGATGATGCTGAAAATAATTTACAAGAACGAACTGCACAAGGCGTTTCTGCTGGAGTTAAAGAAGTTATTGGTGTTTTTTTACGCTATACAGAAGGTGCTTATGCTGTAAATTATGGAAACTCTTCAGTAGGTTTATTTACAAACTTACCAGAAATGCTAGATAAAGCTGTGATTTCTAGAATTCAAGGAAGATTTAAGATTGATGGAGCAAGAACAGAACATGATTTTTTAGACCAAGATTACATTTGGTGGAAGAAATTTGAAAAAACAATTCCAGATTTCGTGAATATGCAAAACCCAAAAAATTATAATTTTTTAAACGATCAAGGCTTATCAAAAAGTATGGGGGAAATTTTGAATGCTATTCAAAAACCTTCAGAAGAACGTGTTTTAGAAGCTTATGAAAAAGCAAGTCAAAAACATAATACTAGTGAACATTTGTTTTTTGCGAGTTTGTACAAAGAAATTCAGAAGATATTTCCATTCTTTTCATCAAGAGATGTTAGAAATATACAATCTGCAATTTCATTGCGATTAACAGATTTTGATTTGGAAAAAGATTGGTTTGAAAACCCAGAAATCTACTTTAAAAAAGATTATGAAACCAAGTTTAATATGTTGCAAGAATTGATGAAAAGCAATATGAAAGGTTTAGATTTCTCTGAAATTAGAAGACAAGAAGTGGTACGTTATTTAGATAATGTGGCTACAATTGCAGATATAGATTTTAAACGAAAAGTAGATCAAAGAGTAAATCAATTAAATATTGATTTAGAAGCTAGAAAGAATTTTGAAAATGGAAATTAAAAATAAAATCAACAATGTAACTTCAAAAGTTATTTCTAATATTTGGGCAAAATTAGAGCAAGTTAGTTTCGATTTTACATTTAAAAATGGAAAAATAGAGCGTTTAACGCACGAGGTTTTTGGCAAAAATGATGGAGTTGGAGTGCTATTATATAATCCATCAACTAAAAAAGTAGTGCTTTCAAAGCAATTTCGAATACCAATGTATGTTGCTGGTGTTGCTGATGGTTTTTGTGTTGAAGTGGTGGGTGGTGCAATTGATAAAAATGAAACACCAGAAGAAACCGCAATTCGCGAAACCAAAGAAGAAGTTGGGTATCATATTAAAAACTTGAAGAAAGTTGCTAAAGTGTTTTTATCACCTGGGTTAATGTGGGAGCAAGTGCATATTTATGCCGCAGAATATTCAGATGATGATAAAGTGGAAAAAGGTGAAGGATTAATTGAAGAAGGAGAAGAAATTGAAGTTTTAGAAACTAATTTTTCTGATGCTCTAAAAATGATTGAAAATGAAGAAATTGTGGATGCAAGAACAATTATGTTGCTACAGTACTTGCAAATAAATAAGTTAATAAATTAAGTAGACCTCACAGGTCTTAAAAACCTGTGAGGTCTTAGATTATTTCGAATGGAAATAAAAAGACTCTGAAAATTAAATACGGAAATAAATGTTTCATTAAGAATAATTCAAATAAATAATCAAATCAAAAGCATAAAAGTCCTTTTCTCTCCAAAGGATTTAGGGTAGGCCTTATGAACAAACTAATAAAAGCAAATTTATACAGAAGCGAACTAATTCCCATCAATGGAAAATTAGTTGAACGTTATAATAAATGTTTGGTAAAATTGGGTTTTACTAAAACCAAATTGACCTCATTTTCTATTGATGGAATTGGTTGGAGCCCAGAGATTGCAGCAGAAAAAGATGAGGTGTTTTATTTAAATAATGGTGAAGCAAATCCGCATGCAATTTTAATTACACCAATGCAAAAAGGGTTGCCAATTTACAATCCATTTCATTCTTTTGATTCAGAATTAATGAAGTTGGTATTTAGAACGCATCAAAAAAAAATTCAAGATATTACTAGAGATTCTGCCATTTGTATCGATTTTGATCAAAATATAGATGTTTTTTATGAACCTTTAGAGGTTTTAAACTATGAAGAAGTTACCATTAAATTTCATTTAATTGATAATTTACAGAAAGCTAAGCAAGAACAATTAAAACTTATAGATACTTTTAAAAAAGACAATAATTTTATTGATGAAAACATTCATCACCAGTTGTTAACGTCTGCAAAAAAATATGGCGATTTAAGAAATAGAAACATCACTTTAGATTCCATTATTTATACTTCAGACTCTTTTTATACCAAGGCATTTGGAGGAATATATTTGTTACGTAATTTTATAAAACCAATTTTAGTTTTCGAAAATTATGAAGCATATAAAGAAGCTATTAATGATACTACTTATGATGTTTTAATGTTTCATATTGCTCAACCCGAATTGATAGCCCAATTAAAAGATCACTTTATTATAGAATGTAATTTATCAAAAGAGGTTACTACAAAACGATATGAACGCATTAAAAAATTTATTTTCGGTGAGGCTTTGCAGGAAACACAACATCCTGTAAATGAAATTTTAGAAGATAAAATGCTATTTAAAAGTTACTTGAACAAACTAGATATCAATAATCGTAAAAAAGTAATGAGTGTTGAGCGTTATTTAGAGAAAAAAGCAAAAAATAGCGATACAAAAATTAAAGATTTTGTAGATGAAGAATTTTATTTTGCATTACACAAACCACATTCTTCTTTAAGACCCAATCATCAAGATTTAATTTGGAAATTACTCATAAATATCGCTCCAAAAGACGTTTTGTTTTGGTATTGGTATGATAAAGAAGATTTTTACGAAAATTTTAAAACTTGGCAAGACACTAAAAAAGATTGGGTTGTGAAAACAATTAAAGCTGGGTTTTAGTGGTTAATTTAGATGATATAAGTTTAAATTGAAAAATGAAGATGGAAATAGAAAATTGTATACTTTAAAAAGAAATTAATAAGGATTCACTTCCTGCAAGGTTTTAAAAACCTTGTAGGTATAATAGATAAACAATAATTACAAGCTAACTAAAATCTATTGATTTGAAAGTTAAGTCTTAAAATATCAAAAAAAAATAAACAAACCAACAAGGTTTTAAAAACCTTGCAGGATAAATAAAAAAAATATGACACTAGAACTCATCACATTCATAGCATCCATTTTATTAGGAGTCATTGTTTTCTGGAGGGAATCTCAAGGAAATAAAGTCTATCGTTTTTTTAATAAATTAATGAATTCCAAAGAATTACAAATGCAAGCCACAGATACTAAGGGCTTTGTATATCAACAGTCTTTTTTGTTACGTCTGGTATTTATTACAGCCTTTTTTTTAGTAGCAATTCTTATTACTCGTTTTTTAATTCCTATAGATTTGGCAACCATATCCTTATTCGCTTCTATGATTTTCGGAACTTTGATAGGTACCTATCTTGCAGGGTTCATTTTTAAATCATCAGCAGTTATTGATCAAAAATCAGAATCTTTAGAAGATAAATTTCAAGATGTAATGGAAAAAGGAAAAGATTTTATTGAAGATTTACAAACTAAAAATGTTAAAGAAGTAGAAGAAATTGAAGAGAAAAAAGAAGCACCAAAACCAAACGAAAAAAGCGCAAGAGAACGTTTAAAGGATAAGGGGTATTTATAAGTATGTAGTTTTCAGTAGCAGTTATCAGTAAAATAAATTTGTAAATTGATAGCAAAAGTAAATACAATAAAATATAAAACACAGTAACTCACGCTGCAAGTTTCCTCCCTTTGGGAGGATTAAGGTGGGCTTTGATATGATAAAAAATTATTGGAATAAAGGCACAAAACAAAAAAGAAATATTATGCTATTATCAGTATTGATACTAGGATTATTATTCTTTTTAAGAGACGATTATCAACCAGCATTATTGTTTTTTAGAAAATATATTTTCATTATTTTACTCTGTTTTACAGTATTGTTTTTGGGATTACGAAAATTTAGAAAATTAGCAAGTACAGGCAAACGAATTGGTGTATTAGCAGTTTTAGGGGTCTTTTTCGGATTGATGTATTACATAGGTTTCCATTCAAAAATGTATGCTTACATGCAAACCTACAATGTTTTTAACGACCTAAACCGAATTGAAATTGTAGAATTACCACTAACACAAAACGAAAGAATTCAGCCTTTAAGAAACATCTTTTCTATGGCAAACGAATCTGTAGGCGAAACCAAAGACGTTTCTTTACCACATTTGGTAAGAGTAGATGATCACAATCAATGGACAATGGCTATTCAACCAACAGAAAAATATACCTGGCAAGGCATTAAAGACGATACAGAAGAGGTGTTTTCAGTATCGAGCACAACACCTTTTCCTAGATTTTCTAATGAAAATAGAATTCCGGTTCAATTCACTATTGGCGAATCTTTAAAATTTAGCAGAAACACTTATAATGCGGTTGTACAGCGTTTCAATCTTTGGCAGTTGTTTAATTACGAGCCAAGTGACACCTATTATATGAAAAATGATAAAGGAGCTTGGGTGCAAGTGGTAAGTCTAATCAAATGGAAAGGTTTCTTTTTTCCATATCCAACTTTTGGTGGAGTGATGGTTATTGATAATGGAAATCATAATTATTTTGAAAGAATAACCATTGGTATTGGAAAGTATATTGCACCTTCAGCAATGCAAAACTATGCCTACTTAACCAAACAAAATACCTTATCAGAAAAAGTATCTAAATTACAGGCTGAAAGTTTAAAATTTTTAGGCGGATTTTCTGATCCTTTGCCTTGGAATATGAAAACTGCAGTTAAAATTCCGCAATTACCAGACGATCAAAATCAACAACCTTATGTAACCGATTTCGATTTTTCTGACACCAAAACTGGCGCTTACAGTGGTTTGTATCATTGGTTTGGTTTAGAACCTGTGGGTGCAGAAAGAACCAGTTTAACTTTTAGTGTTTTTATTCCTGCAGATGGCACAGATGCAGTGTATTTTTACGATCATGCTGCTAAAAAAGAAGGTTATGCAGGCGTTTCTGCAATGCCGTTAAAAGTAATTGAATCTCGTAAAGAATACGATTGGTCTGTAAACAAACCTGTAGAATTTAGACCTTATATAAAGGAAATTGCAGGGCGTAAACGTATGTTTTTTCTAAGTACCATTTCTGCTATTAAAAAAGAAAATGCTCAGTTTGATGGTGCTGCAACTCCAGATTTGGCGCTAATTGATGCTGAATATCGAGATGTTATTTGGATTGATGCCAAGCACCCAAGCAAGTGGAATGAAGAAGTATATTTACAACTTAATGAAGCTTGGAGAACCAGCGAAAATCAGAATATTTATTTCGAAAAGGAGAAAACTATTTTAGAACAAAACAGAGCAATTTTAGATTCTATTCAGTTGTTATCTAACCAACAAAAAAAGTTAGAAGAAATACAACGATTGCAAAAACGTATAGATTCTATTAAAATGAATAAGTAGTTTATGCTGAACTTGTTTCAGTATCTTTTGTAGCTATTTCCAGCTTTCACTACTCGCTTTTTTTTACGCTAAATTTATTGCAGTATGTATAAGTTTTTAAAAGTGAATTGAATTTTTATGAAAGTTATTGAATTGAAATAAGTAAAAAAAAGAGCTCAAACAGGTCGTTCAATCTGGGCTAAACTTGTCTGCTGGCTTTTTTGCATTAAAAAGAAAGTTGGTAGTATTTATTTTTGAAAATTATCGTTTACTTAATATCGTTTAAGCACTAAAACTTAAATATAAATTTGAAGTACTACATTCAGTGAAAATTACATGTTAAATCTTGGTACTTTCATTTGATGCTATCAAAGCAGTAGCTATTCAATTATAGTATAGTATGAACTGAAAAATTATAAAAATTTATTCTAGAGAAGAAATTTTAGTACATTAAAAACCCCTAAACATAAAAGAATTTGTTCAGGGTTTTTAATTTGTTTTATTTAAAAGAAATAGCCTTTGTAACAGGAGTTAAACCTGTTCAGTTAACCATAATCATAACTTTTTCATCTTTTTCACTAAAGGTTGCAGTTCCGCTTACGTTACATGTTACTATTGCTTCTTGCTAAAATAATTAATTTTTTAAAGTTACTTTTCTTTTTACTTTGTTAAAAGGGCCATCAATAAAATTACCATCTGCATCTATAAGTTCTAATTCTATAGTAACTTCTCCTTTTGGTAATCCTTTAATAACCTGAGGTGCCCATTCTGTAATAATAAAGTCTTTTCCATTAATCGTTGCTTTTACTTTATTTCCAGTTTCAGAAAGTGTAGTGTTTAAAACAAAAAAATCGAGTAGTAAAGCGTCTGTATCTTTACCTTTATATGTTCCTTTTGGTCTACTGTAAATTAATGTTGGAGCATTAGCATCTATACCAATTGTATCTTTTGGGTTTTCACCAACTTCAAATTTCTTAAAAACTACAGATTTTTCGTTTTTAACAGATTCATGGTAAGAACGACTTAAGAAAGCTACTAAATGATGAACACCACTGGGTAACTCTTTTGTGAAATTAGTTGTATAATGTGCAGAGTAAGGTTGGTTGTTAAGAATAAAATGAATATGTTGTCCCTTACCAGAATTCGCTAAAATATTTGCATTAGGGCTATCCGTTTGTGCACCTAATTCATAATTGGCTACTTCAAACTGAAAATCTACTGCACCTTTTTTTATGTTTTTCGTGTTACTAGGTTCTTTCAATTGTAAAACCGCTTCTGTATAAGCAGGAGAGTTTGTTAATTTTTCGATAGTTATTTCATTAACTTTCTTGGTTTTATCTTTTAATTCCGTTTTTTCTTTCACTTTTTTACAAGAGATTGCAATTGCAAAAAGTAATATTAATAGACTTATTTTTTTCATAATTTTATATAGTTTACTTAGTTATTATTTTCTGTTTGGGTACCAATTCCACTGAATTACTTCAATGGATTTACTTTTTTTATTAACCATATTTTTGAATTTAGTAACATCACTTAAACCTTGAGTACCTCTATAATGATATGGATATACTTTTTTTGGTTTGAATGCCAAAACTGCATCAGCAGCACTTTCAACAGTCATAGTATAAGGTAAATTCATACAAATAAATGCTTTATCAATATTTTTTAGGTTTCTCATTTCTGGTATATCTTCAGTATCACCAGAAAAATAAATACGTTCATCATCAATGGTTAATACATAGCCATTTCCTCTACCTTTACTATGAAATTTAAGCGCTTCTTCTCTTAAGTTATACATGGGTATAGCTTCTATCGAGAAGTTATTAAAGTTTTTGGTTTCATTATTATTTATGGTGATAATCTCTTTTAGGTTTAATTCTGATAATTTTTCACTTACCGCTTTTGGAGCTATAATTGTTGTAGATTTTAAATCTAATTCTTTTAACGTTTTTATATTCATATGATCACCATGAATATCTGTAATTAATACATAATCAGGAGTTTTAAAATTTGAAAAGGATTTAGCACCTCCTGTAGGATCTAAATACATGGTTACATCTTTAAAGTTGATAACTGCAGTTGCATGGCTTATAGGAGTTATCTTAACAGATGAAGTATTTTTAGAGGTATAAGCAATTGAATCAATTTTTTTTGAATCATTTTTTTTGATTTCTTTTTTACAGGATGCCAATAAAACGATTGCCATTAGCAATGGTACTATATTTTTTTTCATAAAATAATTGTTAGACTCTCAAAAATAAGAATTAAGAAAACTAATGAGTGTTAACATTATTTTAAATCTGATACATAATACGTTAAGTTTAAAAATTATTTAAAAATTGATGGCAGTAAAAAGCAAAAGCACCATAAATATATGATGCTTTGCTACTTGAGTTTTAAATTTTATAAAAAAAAATCAACCTGTATGTTTTAATCCACTAGATAATGCATTAATAATACTTAGTAATTTGGTTAATAGTTGCTCTTTTTCATTGCTATCATCCATGGCTCTCCATTGTTTTAGATAGCTAATATGTAGATTGTGTAAAATAGTAAGTTTATCGTTTCTCCAATAAAAGTTATCATATTGCCCAATTCTTCTTTTGGCAGCAGGTTCATTAAAAAGTTCTTCAATGAGCATAAAAGCATTATCGAAATCGTTCATAATTTTAGTCATGAATGTATTTTTTTCAGCTTCATCATCATCTAAATCTGCATACACCTTCATAATATCTCTTTGCGAAAGAATTAAATTTGTTTCGGTTTGAATGATTAAAAACTTTAAAAAAGACCAATCATCAATATTTGATTTCAGGTTTTCAAAATCCTGAGGTTTTTCTGTTTTTAAAGATTTTAATGCACTACCCAAACCATACCAACCTGTAAGCGAAATACGAGAAAGATTCCAGCTAAATACCCAAGGTATCGCTCTTAAATCGTCTAATGATCTTGTACCTGTTCTTCTAGAAGGTCTAGAACCAATTTTACTTTTTTCTAAAACATCAATACAAGTGGCTTTACCATAAAATTTAATAAAACCAGGTGTTTCAATAAAATCTCTATAATGTTCAAATGATTTTTGAGACAAGTATTCAATTACATCAAATGGATATTTTTTATCCTTTGCTTCGTATTTGCTTAAAATAGTTTGTTTTGCAACACCAGATGCCAAAGCATTTAAATTGTAAGTAGCTGTAACAGGGTTACCAAATAACTGGGAAATTGTTTCACCTTGAACTGTAATTTTAATGGTTCCGTTAACTGTATTAACAGGCATACTTTCTAAAAAACGATGGTATTTTCCACCACCTCTACTAATTGTACCTCCAGCTCCATGAAAGAAATACGCTTTAAAGTTGTTTTCTGCAGCGGTTTTTGCAAGATCTTTCTCGGCTTTGTATAAATTCCATTTACTAGAAATTGTTCCACCATCTTTATTACTATCACTATAGCCCAACATTACCTCTTGTTCGTAATTTATTTTTGTTGCTCTTTCTTGTGATATAGGATGTTGTAAATATTGTGCTAATATTGCAGGGCCATTGTGTAAATCTTCAATGGTTTCAAAAAGAGGTACCACTTTTATTGGCGTATTTAATAGTTGTGTTTCTTTCATCAATACATACACTACTAATAAATCACTCAAGCTGCGAGTCATGCTTATAATAAACGAACCAATACCTTCAAATCCGTATAAATTAATATGATTTCGAACCACTCTGTAACAATCTAAAACATTGTCTGCTTCTTTTCCGTAAGAAATTGAAATGTCTGTAATTTGTGAGTTATTCTCTAAAAGTTTACTTAAATAGGCTACTCTTTTTTCTTCATTCCAATTTTCAAAGTCGTAATCTTCTTCATCGTTTGATTTTAATATTTGAGAAATCGCTTTATCATGGAATGCACTATTTTGTCTGATGTCTAATTTCGCTAAATGAAAACCAAAACAATCAACAGCTCTTTGTAGCGAAAAAAGCAGGCTTTCAGCAAGACCTTTCATTCCATTTTCAACTAAAATATCTCTAAATATATTCAAGTCGTCTTGTAATTCTTTGCTAGATTTATAATAACTTGTAGAATCTGCAACTTTATTAGAAATTGTGTTGTTTAGCTTTACAATTAACAAGTTAATGTATTGTCTCCAAGGTTCGTAAGGGTTTCTTTCAACTGCCTTTTTACCTGCTAACCCTAATGCCTTTTTCTTTTTATCAATACTTTCTAAAAGTTGAAAAGGAATTGGATTGGTAACTGCAGAAACAGAAAATTTAATAGCAGCATCTTTTAATTTATCAAGAATTAAAGCCAATGCTTTTTTTCTATGAATTTCAAGAGTTTCTTGTGTAATTGTTGGGGTCACAAAAGGGTGCCCATCTCTATCACCACCAACCCAACTTCCAAAATTTATTTTTGGAAAAATATTTGGATTTTTAATTTTTGAAGGATCTAATCCCATTTCTATCCAAGAGTTTTGTAAATGTGCATCACTTTGTTGTAAAAGTTTAGGGAAAATTTTACTGAAATAGTAAATAACATTAGCGCGTTCATCTTGAATTTGTGGTTTTTCTAAATAGATTTCTCCAGTTCTCCACCAACGCTCTAAAAGGCTAATAATATCTTCTCTTATGCTATTTTGCTCTAATTTGCTCATAGCTGTATTTTCTCTTTTTGCCAAGAGTAAATACAATTCTCTATGAATTTCGATAACAGTTACCCTTTTTGCTTCTGTTGGATGTGCCGTTAAAACAGGAATTACTCGTGTATCTGCAATAGCCTTAATCATTTCGTCTTCAGAGATGTTTTGGTCTTTCCAATTTTTAAATGCTTCTCCCCAACTACCTCTTATACCATAAATTTCTTTTTGATTTTCGCTTTCTCTGCGATATTGTGTTGCTGCATTTTCTTCAACCAAGGTCATCAATTGAAAATAGATACTTAAAGATTGTACAACTTTATCATCTGATAGTTGTTCTTTACCAAGCTCAGAAATAGAGTTGTTTTTAATAAGTTCAACTACTTCATCTTCTTTTACTCTTAAAAGCATTTCTGTATAACAAGCTATGATAAAATTTCTCTTATCTGTAATTTTCTTAAATTCGTTTTTGGTGTTTGCCATTTTAATATTGATTTAAATACATTAATTTCTTAAACATAATTTTATGGCAAAAATAAAAGGGATTTACATAGAATTAGATGATTTAAGTCATATAGCTAATTTTTTTTAAAATTTAGTTTACCTTCGTTTTTTAAAATCAAGCTTAAAAATGAGTAGAACAATTAAAGACTATATTGTTGTAGGATTAAAAGGTATGGCTATGGGTGCTGCAGATGTAGTTCCTGGTGTTTCTGGAGGTACAATTGCTTTTATATCTGG
>CBFIFR010000030.1:0-36203 GCA_965661915.1 Polaribacter sp.
TGCAAGACAATCTGATGGTAGTTTACCAAATATAGATTTCATGAAATTGGTTACTGGAAGTGATCTTATAGATGCTGGCGTTGATGTCGGATTATCGTTTAACGGATCTGCTCCAGATATTGGTGCTTTTGAGAAATAATTAAATTAAAAGATTAATAATTCCATTTTAGCAAAAAAGAGGTAAATAAAATGTTGTTTTGCTAAAAAAATGTTGCGCAAATCTAAAAAATAATTATATTTGTGCAATCGATTACAATTAACTAAAAATAATTAATACTTAAATTAGTTTTATGGTACATAATAAAACAATGCTTTGGTTTTTAGAAGCCAAAAGAAAAGACAAAAAACGTTCTTCTTACGGCCTTGGTAAAAGTGTAAAGGCTTTACTTGTTGCAGTTTTAATCTTAGCTTTTTCCAATACACAGGCGCAAGATAAAATCACGGTAAGTGGAACAGTTACAGAAGAAGGTTCAGGTGTTCCATTACCAGGAGTTTCATTACAGGTAAAAGGAACCACTAAAGGTGGGTCAACCGATTTTGATGGAAAATATACATTGCAAAATGTACCTAAAACCGCTACTTTAATAGTATCTTATTTAGGATATGGAACAAAAGAGGTGAAAGTAGGTGGTAAAACCACTTTAAATGTTGCTCTTGCTCCAAGTACAGAATCTTTAGAAGAGATTGTAGTTGTAGGGTATGGGACATCTAAAAAATCAGATTTAACAGGTTCTGTAGTAGCAATTTCAGGTGCTGATATTGCAAAACAACCAATTGCAAATGTTGGAGAAGCCTTGACAGGTCGTTTACCTGGGGTGCAAATTATTTCTTCAGAAGGTTCTCCAGATTCAGAAATGAATATTAAAATTCGTGGTGGTGGTTCTATTACACAAAATAGTTCTCCATTAATTATTGTTGATGGTTTTCCTGTAAATAGTCTAAATGATATTGCTTCTTCTGATATTGAAAATATTTCTGTCTTAAAAGACGCATCTTCTACTGCAATTTATGGCTCTAGAGGTGCAAATGGGGTAATCATTGTAACTACAAAAAGTGGTAAAGATGGTAAAGTATCTGCAAATTTTAATATGTTTTATGGAGTTAGTAATATTGCTAAAACCATAGATGTTTTAGATGTTCCAGATTACGTAAAATGGCAATATGAGTATGCTTTATTAAGAAACTTAGGTGGTAGTGCTGAAAATCCTGTACAATCTTATGAAACATATTTCGGTTTGTGGCAGGATGTAGATTTGTATGATAATCAAAAAGGAACGGATTGGCAAAAACAAGTCTATGGTAATATGGGGCTTGTTGAGAGTAGAGATTTATCAATAAGGGGTGGGTCAGAAAAATTTAATTTCAATTTAAATTACGCTTTATTCGACCAGAAAGCAATTATGTTGGGTTCTAACTTTAGAAGAGACAACCTTTCTGTTTCCTTAAAAAGTAAAGCAAGTAAAAAAATAGATTTATCATTTACATTACGTTACTCAAATACAGAGGTAAATGGGGGTGGTGCTAATGAACAAAATGAAGTTTCTTCGGCAGACGCACGTTTAAGACACAGTGTTGGGTATTCTCCAATACCACTTCCGGGTTTAACTACAGACGAAACAGAAGAAGCATTACAAAGTTATTTAATTGATCCATTTTTAGCGGTAGATGATAATCAACGTCAAAAAACAAGAAAAAACTTTAATATGGTAGGTAGTTTTTCTTGGAAAATAATTGATAATCTTAAATATAAGATGGATGTTGGTTTAGATAATAGAACAGATGGTGATAACCGTTTTTACGGAAGATCAACATATTATGCTAATAACAGACCTTCTGCTGAAAATCAAGGTTTACCTGCATTTGTTACTAGAGACAGAACTCAAATTCGTTTTAGAAATGCAAACACGCTAAACTATGATTTTAAAGCTATTATTGAAAATGAGAACCATGATATTAAATTACTTTTAGGGGAAGAGATGCTTATTACAAACAGAAATACTTTAACTACAGAAATACATGGTTTTCCAAAGTTTTTTGATTTTGGAAATGCACAAAATCTATTTTCTCAAGGTACACCTCAGGCCGTAAATAATTTTTATAGTCCAGATGATAAGTTACTTTCTTTCTTTGGTAGAGTAAATTACAGTTTTAAAGATAGATATTTATTAACAGCTACTTATAGAGCAGATGGTTCTAGTAAGTTTTTAGGAGACAATGCTTGGGGGTATTTTCCATCGGCTGCTGTAGCTTGGAAAATTTCTGAAGAACCTTTCTTAGAAAATCAAGATTGGATAGATTTATTAAAACTTAGAATTAGTTATGGTGAATCTGGTAATAATAATATTCCTACTGGTCAAACAGCAAGAAATTTTCAATCTAATAATACAACATACATAAACAATGTAACTAATTATTGGGCACCATCAACAGTTTTGGTAAATCCAGAATTAAAATGGGAAACCACAGTTACCCAAAATATAGGTTTAGATTTTGGTATATTAGGTAGTAAAATTACTGGTAGTTTAGAGGCATATAAAAATATTACAGAAGATTTATTGTTCAGATTCAACATTCCAAACGATACAGGTTATGCTAGTCAATATAGAAACGTTGGTGAAGTTCAAAACTCTGGTGTTGAGGCATCTTTAAACTTTTCGATATTAGAAAAATCAGACTACGGTTTAAATATTTCAGTAAATGCAAGTGTTAATAAAAATGAAATCTTATCAATGGGTGAACTAGAAAACTTTGGTGAAAATACAAACTGGGCATCATCACAGATTGGTGACGATTATTTAGTAACAGTTGGTCAACCTTTAGGTGTAATGGTTGGATTCAGAAATGACGGACGTTACGAAGTTTCTGACTTTAATTATGATCCTGTTGCAGATGAATTTACTTTAAAACCTGGTGTCGCAGACAATCTAGTAATCGGAAATGTTAGACCTGGTTCAATGAAATTAAAAGACATTAGTGGTCCAGAAGGCATACCAGATGGTGTTGTAGATACTAACGACCAAGAAATTATTGGAGATGCAAATCCTGATTTTATTGGAGGTGTTGTACTATCAGGTCGTGCTTATGGTTTTGACTTAACTGCTGCCTTTAACTTTAGTGTAGGACAAGATGTATACAATGCGAATAAAATTGAGTTCTCAACATCAAATCAAAATGGTCAGTATAGAAACTTAAGCACAGTTATGGCTGATGGTGTAAGATGGACGAATTTAGACCCTTCAACAGGTCAGATTGTTAATGATCCAACCCAATTAGAAGCTTTAAACAAAAATACAACAATGTGGTCACCATACATGTCTAGATATGTTTTTAGTGACTGGGCAGTAGAAGATGCTTCATTTTTAAGGTTAAATACCTTAACTTTAGGGTACTCTCTGCCAGAAAAAGTAATTAAAAAATTAGGCGTATCAAATTTAAGATTTTATACAACAGCAAATAATGTATTTCTTTTAACCAATTATTCAGGTCCAGATCCAGAGGTATCAACAAGAAGAAGAACACCTTTAACACCAGGTGTTGATTATTCAGCATATCCTAGAAGTAGACAGTATGTTTTTGGATTAAACTTAAACTTTTAACAAAATATTTCTTACAAGATGAAAAAAATAAAAGCAATATTAATTTTAGGAGTAATTATAATCACTTCTTTCAATTCATGTAAAGAATTTGAAAATGATTTTTTAGAGGCACCAGTAAAATCTTCTTTAGAAGAGTCTTTAATATTCTCTAATGCAGGTTTAGCAAGAAGTGCTGTAGATGGAATTCTTGAACCAATGGGGCAAACCAATTCATATAGAGGTAGACATATTCCAAATTATGGATTTAATACAGATACTGAATGGCATTATAGTTCGGCTTCATTAGGTAATGCTACTGGAGAGTTAGCCAGATATGCTGGTATGGCTAATAATACTACAATGAATAGAGACAACAGTTCTTGGGCAATGATTTATAGAGGTATAGAAAGAGCTAATATTTGTATCGTTGGTATTCGTGAGTTTGGTAACCCAGAACCAGGAAATGAATTAGGCCAATTATTAGGAGAAGCTTTAACGCTAAGAGCTTTATATTATAGTGATTTGCTTAAATCTTGGGGTGATGTTCTTGCTCGTTTTGAACCGATAAATTCTGAAACAATATATATAGAAAAGTCTAGCAGAGATACTATTTACAAACAAATCATTGCAGATTTAGGAGAAGCAGCAACGTTAGTTGCTTGGCCAAATGAAACATCTGCAACAACAACAGTAGAAAAAGTAAATAAAGCTTTTGTTAAAGGATTAAGAGCACGTGTTGCATTAGCAGCTAGTGGTTTTCAACAATATCCAAATGATGGTGTACGTAGAAGTAATGACCCTGAGTTATCAGTAGAAAAAATGTACAAAATTGCTTTAGATGAATGTAGAGATGTAATCAATAGTGGTACAGCATCTTTAGAGCCTTCATTTGAAACTTTATGGAGAAAATTAAATGAAGAAAATGTTTCTGCAGGAGGTGAATCTCTTTGGGAAATTCCATTTGCAGATGGTCGTGGTCGTGTTAATTTTTCTTTTGCAGTACGTCACAGAAGTGTAGATCAACATACAGGACAAGCAAGAGGAGGTTCGGCTGGTCCACTTCCTACAGTATTTTATGATTATGACGAAGCCGATTTAAGAAGAGATATTACTTGTGTGCCTTACCAATGGGGAAGAGCAGTTGACGGATTCTCTCAACAAGAATTGGTTGGTTTAAATACATGGTATTTTGGTAAATATCGTTACGAATGGATGAATAGATATGTAACCTCTACAAATGACGATGGTATTAATAAAATTTACATGCGTTATGCAGAAATTTTATTGATGGCTGCAGAAACTGCAAATGAATTAGAAGGAGTTGAAGCAGCTAAACCGTACTTAAAAGAAATAAGAATGAGAGCATTTGATCCTGTTGATCATCCTACTAAAGTAGATGATTACTTAAATAACATCTCTAGTAAAGAAGAAATGTTTACTGCTATTGTTAACGAACAAAAATATGAGTTTACAGGGGAAATGGAGCGTAAACTTGCATTGATTCGTTGGAATTTGTTAGGTGAAAATCTAAGAGAAGCTAAACAAAAAATGATGGATTTAAGAGATAGAACAGGTGAGTATGCTGATGTTCCTACAACTTTATATTACAAATATGAAGCTGATGATGAAACTTTAGATATTTATGGACTTAATAGAGGTGAAGATGTAAGTCCAGGACCAGAGTATTCAGCTCAAGACTGGACCAATTTACAAGACAATAGAATCAATTCTTTATTTGAAGAAGGTATAGATCCAGATACTAGACAATTTTGGCCAATTTGGCAAGTGTTTATAGATAATAGTAATGGTAAATTATATAACGATTACGGATATTAATAAATTTAACAACAACGGATTATGAAATTAAAAAATATTATAAAAGTAATAGTTACAGCTGTACTATTAATCAATTTTTCTAGTTGTATCACAGATTATGATGAACCAGTTATAGAAGAGCTTTCTATTACAAGAGAATTCGCACCTATTGATTTAGATACAAGAATTAGAAACCAAACTTCAGTAGAACTTGATTGGGCTGTACGTGAAGGACAAGAGTTGTCTAATTATGTTGTAGAATTTAGTGCAGATGACCCAGATTTTAATACTATATTTTTATCACAAGAAGTTACAGCAGATGAACTTCCAGTACTAATAAGATTAGAAGGAGAAACTATATATTCAATTAGAGTAAAAACAGTTAGTTCTCGTGGTTTAGATGATTCAACATGGGCATTAGCAGAAGCAACTACATTATCAGAACAAATAATGTTACCATCAGAGGCAGGTGATATTCAAGCACTTTCAGCAACGTTAAGATGGGAGGCTGGGCTTAATGTAACGCACTTTATTCTAGAACCTGGTACAATTAGATATGATATTTCAGAACAAGAAAAAGCTTCAGGTGTAGCTACAATCACAGAACTAACACCAGAAACTGATTATACAGCAACGTTGTATAATAATGATAAAGTAAGAGGAACAGCGGTTTTTACTACAGGTATAGATATAGGTGATAACGTAGTATTAACGCCTTCAGATGATATTTTTCAAGCAATAGCGGATGCAGATCCAGGAGCTATTATTCTTTTTGATGAAGGAGATTACACACAACAAGTTGGTAGAATAACTTTAGATAAATCGGTTACACTTAGAGGTTTAAAAACAGACTTTAAACCACTTTTAAAAGTAGCTTTTACCATTGATGCAGGTGCAGAAAACGTTGAGTTAATAGATTTAGATTTAACAGGAGATTTACCCACAGACTTGAACGATGTTGTTAGCTATACAAATCCCGGTAACTTTAATTCACTATTAATTAAAGGTTGTAATATACATGATTATAATCGTTCTTTTGTAAGGGGACCTACAACAGACGGAATTTTACAATCTTTAACCGTTGAAAACTCTATAGTTAGTAATATTTTAACTTCTGGAGGTGATTTCATAGATTTTAGGAATGGAGATGTATTAAATGTAAATATATTGAATAGTACATTTGATAACTGTGCTCCAGGACGTGACTTTTTAAGGTTAGATGCTTCTGGTACCTCAAATGGAAATAGCACTATTAATATTCTTATCGATAGTTGTACAATACATGCTTGTTCAAACAGCTCATCTAGAAGATTATTATATGTGAGGTTTGATTCAAATGATGTTACTGTGAATAATACTCTAATCGCTTCGACAGAATCAGAAGGTTATGCAGATAGATCTGGTATTGACGAAACACCAACATTCTTTAATAATAATTATTGGAATGCACCAGGTTATATAGATTCATCTCAACACACTTATGACGCTTCTGGGACCCATACAGAGTTAGATCCAGGCTTTGCAGATGCTGCATCAGGTGATTTTACGTTAACAAATCAAGATTTAATAGACAACGCTGTTGGAGATCCACGTTGGAGAAGGTAATAGCTTACTTTATAAAAGAATAACATCGTAAATTATCGAAAAGTCTTAATGCATTTATGTATTAAGACTTTTCTTTTTTTAAGATTCAATACTGTTTTTAAAATTGTTACAATAGCATAGGCTATTTTAAGTTTCAAATTATCTCTAATGATTTTATAAATGAGAAAGTTTTTACGGTTAATAGTAAACTATAATCGCTTAAAAACGATTTTTACTTTCAATAAAAAAGAGATTGAGATTGAATAGGTAAAATCCGATAGATTTCAATTCTTAAAGGTAATTTTAACAGATGCTTACCTAATAAATTGATTTTAGAAAATGAGAATTATTCCAAATATTCTTGAATAATTTTTTTCCACAAAAGATATCCTTCACCATTTAAATGCAAACCATCCAATGAATACTGGTCATCTAGATCATTATTTTTAGATAAAAAAGATGTGTGAAGATCAATATAGTTTATACTGTACTTCTTTGAAATTTTTGTTAAACCTGTATTAATATTTTTAATATCAGAATTATTTAAATGTTTACGTTTTGCAGGTAATATACTTTGAATGTAGATTGTAGTTTCAGGTAAACTAGTATGTATTTTGTGGATTAAGGTATCATATTGATTAAGTATTTCATTAACTTCTTTGCCTTTCCCTAAATCGTTAATACCAATCATTAAAAATATTTTTTTAGGTTTTCTTTTTATAACCTCCTCAACTCTGTATAAAAGACCATCAATAGTATCACCACTAATACCTCTGTTTATAATATTTGGTTGACTAAAAAGTTCACTCCAATTGCAAAATGCTGTGATACTATCACCCAGAAAAATAATACTTTCTTCAACAAATGGCATACTATTAAAAATACCCAGTTTTGTTTGATATAAATGCGAATTTATAGGTGCTTGTAATGGGGTAAATAGTTTGTTTTTTAGATAATTTAGCCCATCTCTTTTGATAAACAAAAAGTATCCAAACAACAGTAAAACAACAATATTCAAAAGTATTGAAAAGGATAACAATTTTTTCATTTTTTAAAATCTCCAACCTACATTTAAACCAATCCTTGGCACTAAAACAGGAGAATCTGTACCAAATAAATTACGGCCTAAACCTCCATAAATATCTATAACCAAACCACCTTTAGACTCATATTTTAGCCCTGTTGCTATCCCTAAAGCAGCGTCAGTATATTTTATATCATAATTTCCAGAGTTTTCAATAGCTTCTTTTTTACCAGAATTTATACCAACAAAAGCCTCTCCAAAAAAATTCCAATTGTATTCAGAGGTGAAATAATGACGATAATAAGGCGTAATCATCAAGTTTTCATTATACCTAAAATTAATATCTTGTTTGGCTAAATTAAAGAGTGTAGAAACGCCAAAAGAAGATTCATCATTGATATAATTTTCATAAGAAAATTCTAAGCTTCTAATTACCAAAGCATCACCAATATCTAATTTTATTTCTTGTTGAGAAAATGCAAATGAACTCGTAAAAAGTGTAAAAAGCAGTATTATTTTTTTCATTGAATTTGTTTTGTAGTTTTTAGAAACTGTAAAGAATTTCAAAAATACTAAATTCTAATGAGCTATAACTTAAAAACGATATCCTAAAGAAATACCTCCTCTAGCAACAGCCTCTGCAGAATTACTATCACCACCTAAATTACGACCTACACCTAAATAAATTTCTGTAGAAAAACCAGTTTTAGATACAAATTTACCCCCAATCGAAAAGCCAACAGCAAATTCTGTATTAGTTTCATCAGTAGAATTACTCATAAAATTCCCAGAATTATCATAGTAATAGTCATAATTACGATCTTCGTAAGAATGTAGCATACCAAATCCTTCAACAAAAAAACCTCTTGCATATTTGTTTGAAAAATATCTTCTATAATAAGGAGTTAAGGAAAACTTTCTATATTCATCAACATTGTCATTATTATCAAAACCAACTAATAAACCAACACCAAAAGATGATTCTTCGTTAATTAGTCGTTCATAAGAAAGGTCTATCCATTCAAAAGCAACAAGGCCAAAAGCATTAATTTTAAGCTCCGTTTTTTTATCTACATCTTGTGGATAGGTTGTTTTCTTCTTTTCTTGTGCAATTGATAAAGCACTAACAAATACTAGAATAATTAAAGTGATTTTTTTCATAATGGTTGATTAAATTTTAGGCTTAACTTTTAGCAAAAAGCATACCAATTTTAGTAATGTACTTTTTACATACAATATTACTTTTAATTGATGAGTAAAACCCAAAAAGGTTGCGTTAAATTTTAATTAATGTTATCGTTTATTAATATTATAATTCGCTCAGCATAAAAACACCTTTTGTAAGAATTTTTTTATTCTCTAAATCTTTGTAATTTAATATTTCAACAAAGGCTTCATTTTCTAAACCAATATTTAGCGCTGTTTTTTCTAAAAAGTAATTCCCATTTTCTTCTTTAACTAAGCTTAGCACAAATGAATCGGTTTCACTTTTTAAAACAGCACTTCTTGGTAAGGAAATTGCTTTCTTTGAGGTTACAATTATGGCTGCTTCTACAAACATACCAGCAATAAAATCTAAATGTTCTGCCTTTAAATGGCCGTGAACTTTTATAGTTCTATCATTGTTTATAGAAGTGCCTACCAAGTGAACTTCCGCTTTATATTTTTTATTTGAGGATTCAGGTACTTTAAAAAGTATTTCTTGATCTTTTTTAATATTTAGTATATCCTTTTCAAAAACATTCAACTCCAAATGAATATGATCTGTATTTATAATTTCTAACAATTCACTAGCAGATGAAACAAAAGAGCCATTACTAACATTTACTTTGGTAACATAACCATCTATGGGTGCATATAAATTTATAGTTGATGTAATTTTACCAGTTTCAACAGTTTTAGGATTAATATTTAGCATTTTTAGTTTTTGATGTAAACCATTGTATATAGCCAAATTACTTTTGTAAATACTTTCTGCTTGTAAATATTTTTTTTCGGAAATTATTTTTTCATCAAACAAGGTTTTTTGTCTTTTAAATTCATTTTTTAAATACTGTAATTGTGCCAAAACTTCTAAATAGTGTTGTTGAATTTCAACAATTTCAGTATTGGTTAGGCTAGCTACTAATTGCCCTTTTTTAACTTTATCTCCTATTAATAAAGGAATTTTTTTAACATAACCCCCAATAAACGAGCTAACACTAGCCCTGTTTTCTGGTGGTACATCAATAAAACCATTTGCTTTTACAACCGAGTTAAAAGAACTTTCTTTGATTTGCCCAAACTGCATATTTTGATTTTCAAATTGCTGCTTACTAATCGCTAATAGGTTCGAGTTTTCTGAAAATTCAGAAGTGATTTCAGGTTTTTGTTCTTTGTTTCCACAAGCTAACAAAAGCATAGAAACTATTAAGATATATCGATTTTTCATTTTTAATATATTGTTAAAATAAGATGATTAATTTGGATAACTGTTTGGTTATACTCGTTTAAATTGTTAAGGTAAGAGAGTTCAATGTCTTTGGCGGTTTCTACACTTTGTATGTACTGAAAAAAATCGATTTCACCTTCTTTAAACGTTCTATTGGCAGTTTTTATAATTTCATTTTTAAGGTTTTCCCCTTCGTTTTCATAATACTGTACAGAACTTTCATATTGTTTTAATGTTGCTAAAAGCGCATTGTATTGGGCTTGTAATTTTGCTTTGTAATCTTGTTGTTGCTCAGAAATTACTTCTTTTGCTATTTTTGATGCCTTAATTTTTGATGCATTCCCAGAAAACAAAAATGGAATTTTTAATCCAAATTGATACCCCCTTAAGCTTGTATTTAATTGATTGTTGCTACCTTGAAAATATTCAACACTAATGTCTGGTAACAAGTTTTGTTTTTCTTTTTTATACAACAAGTTTTGATAATTTTTAGCATTTTCAAAATACTGAATTCCTAAATGATCTTTTGTAGAAGTGTTTTTAACTAGCAATTGTTGTAAAGGTTCATCAATAGTTGCTAAACGCTCAACTTGTACTATACTTTTTAGTTTTTCTTTCGATAAAATAACTTCTTGTACTGCTTTTTTATATAGGTTTTCTAATTGCTTTTGTTTCGATTTTGCAGTTATCATTTCTAAATAATTGGTTTCGCCCAATTCAAATTTACGCTTAGATTTTTTTGCAAAATCTTGATACAAACTATCTAAAAATCGATAGGTTTTTGCTTTGTTTTTTGCATAACTTAATTGGTAATAATTAGCATAAACTTGTTTTTTAACTTGTTGAAATTTAATATCGTAGTTGGTGTTCTCTAAAGTAGACTTTATCTTATTTAGTTTTTTGTCTGTAAAATAAACGGTTGGAAATTTAAAGTTCTGTGCAATACCAAATACTTTCAAAGGCAAGTTGTTTAAAGCCAAATTATTTTCATCATAACTATAATAAATAGAAGTTTTATCAAAAATAAAAGCGCTATTTATTAAAGCATTACTTTCATCAACTTTTAAATTTGCGGCTTTTAAGCCTGCATTATTTTTAAAAGCTAAAGCTAAAGTTTCATCAACAGTTAATTTAGATTGTGCATTGGTTTGCATAAATCCTAAAAAACCAATAAGCGTTATAAGTAGCGTTTTGTTCATTTTTAATTCTTTTTTTTCTTCAAACCAAGCGTATAAAATAGGTAAAACCACTAAGGTTAAAATGGTTGCTGTAATTAATCCACCAATTACTACAGTAGCTAAAGGGCGTTGTACTTCTGCACCAGCATTGGTAGAAATTGCCATTGGTAAAAAACCTAGGGCTGCAGCAGTAGCTGTTAATAAAACTGGTCTTAAACGTTCTGAGGTTCCTCTTTTAATACGCTCTTCAATATCAATAACACCGTCTTCTTTCAATTCTTTAAAATGTTCTATTAATACAATTCCGTTAAGTACAGCTATTCCAAAAAGTGCAATAAAACCAACTCCTGCAGAAATACTAAAAGGTAAATCTCTTAACCATAAAAATAAAACGCCACCAACAGCCGATAAAGGAATTGCAGAGTATACCATTAAGGCTTCTTTTATAGAACCAAATGCAAAATGCAACAGAATAAAAATTAATACTAATGCAATAGGCACTGCAATCATTAATCGTGCTTTTGCGCTTTGTAAATTTTCAAACTGTCCACCATAAGTAATAGTATAACCTACTGGTAATTTTAGTTTTGTATTGATAATATTTCTAACATCATTTACAACCGATTGTAAATCTCTGTTTCTTACATTGATTCCCACAACAATTCTACGTTTGGTGTCATCTCTAGAAATTTTTGCAGGACCAGTTGTGTACTTAATTTCAGCCAATTCACTCAACGGAATTTTATTTCCATTAGGTACATCAACATATAAATTTTGTAAACTTGCTAAGTTTTTACGATTTTTTTCATCCAAACGAATTACCAAATCAAAACGTTTTTCACCTTCAAAAACATTGCCTACAGTTCCGCCAGCAAATCCCATAGAAATTAATTGATTGATATCTGAAATATTTAAACCATATCGTGCGATTTTACTTCGATTGTAGGTAACACTCATTTGTGGTAAGCCTTCTACTTTTTCGATAATAATGTCTGAAGCACCTGCAACATTTGTAATCAATTCTTTAATTTCATCAGCTTTTTGGGCTAAAATGGACAAATCTTCTCCAAAAATTTTAATGGCAACATCTGCTCTAACTCCTGTTATGAGTTCGTTAAAACGCATTTCTATGGGTTGGGTAAATTCCACTTCCATACCAGGTATAATGGATAAAGCTTCTTTAAATTGATCAGCCAATTCGTCTTTACTTTCAGCAGATGTCCATTCACTTTTTGGTTTTAGTTTGATGATTACATCACTTTCTTCCATAGACATTGGGTCTGTAGGTACTTCTGCAGCACCAATTCTACTCACCACTTGTTCTACTTCTGGGAATTTTTCTAATAGGATTTGTTCAATTTGAGTGGTGATTTCAATGGTTTTCCCTAAAGAAGTTCCTGTTTTTAAAACAGGCTGAATTACAAAATCGCCTTCATCTAAAGTTGGTACAAATTCACCACCCATACTACTAAATAACCAAATGCTTGCAGCTAAAAGAACAGCAGCAAACCCAACTACTACTTTTTTATGAAATAATGCCCAATGAATTACAGGTTTATAAAAAGCGTTTAACACTTTCATTAAACGAACAGAAATATTTTTTGGAGATTGCTTTTTAGGTTTTAAAAATAAAGATGAAACAACAGGTACATAGGTTAAACAAAAAAGCATGGCACCCACTAAAGCAAAACTAAACGTTAATGCCATAGGTTTAAACATTTTACCTTCAACACCATCTAAAGACAAAATGGGTATAAAAACAATTAAGATAATCAGTTGACCAAAAATGGCAGAATTCATCATTTTTGAGGCACTTTTTAAAGTTATAGCATCTATTTCATCTTGTTTTACTTTTAATGAAAGTGATTTTAGTTTGTCACTTTCTTTAATAATTCTAAAAGCAATAAACTCTACAATAATTACAGCACCATCAATAATAATCCCGAAATCTATAGCACCTAGACTCATTAAATTAGCATCTACACCAAAAATATTCATTAAAGAAATTGCAAATAGTAAAGACAAAGGAATTACAGAAGCTACTACCAAACCTGAGCGTACATTCCCTAATAATAAAACCACCACAAAAATTACAATCAACGAACCTAAAATAAGATTTTCAGCTACTGTAAAGGTTGTTTTATCAATCAATTCGCTACGTTCTAAAAACCCATTGATAAAAACACCTTCTGGTAACGAATTTTGAATGGATGCAACACGTTCTTTTACAGCATCTATAATTTCTTTAGAATTCCCGTTTTTTAGCATCATTATTTGCCCAAGTACTTTTTCTCCTTGACCATTTCCTGTAATGGCGCCAAAACGAGTAGCGCTTCCAAAACCTATTTTGGCAACATCTTTTATATAAATAGGATTTCCATCATTTTTAACCACAATATTTTCAATATCTTCTAAAGTTTTTACCAAACCTTCTCCACGAATAAAAAATGTTTCGTTGGTTTTTTCAATATATCCACCACCAGCAACACTATTGTTTTTCTCTAATGCTTCATAAATTTCTGAAACAGAAATATTCATTGCATTTAATTTATTTGGATTGATGGCAACTTCGTATTGCTTTAAAAATCCACCCCAAGTATTTACTTCTACTACCCCTGGAATTCCAGATAATTGTCGTTTTACAATCCAATCTTGAATGGTTCTTAATTTGGTTGGTGAATATCGATTTTCATAACCAGGTTTTACATCTAAAATGTATTGATAAATCTCACCTAAACCTGTGGTTATGGGGCCCATTTCTGGTGTACCAAATTCCTTTGGAATTTTCTCTGAAGCAGATTTAATTTTTTCGGCAATTAATTGTCTTGGTAGGTAAGTGCCCATATCATCACTAAAAACAATGGTTACAACAGATAAACCAAATTTAGAAACCGATCTTATTTCTTCTACACCAGGCAAATTGGCCATTTCTAGTTCTACAGGGTAGGTAATAAATTGCTCTACATCTTGTGTAGAAAGATTACGAGATGTGGTGATTACTTGCACCTGATTGTTGGTAATATCAGGTACAGCACCAATAGGAATTTGAGTTAACGAATAAATACCAAAACCTACTACAGATGCAATAAATAGAAAGATAATTAGCTTATTTTTTAAGCTAAACTTTATAATGTTCTCTAACATATTTCATAATAAAATAATAATTAATAAATACCTGTTTGTTCTAAACAGGATTAAAATTGAATATTAAATTATGCGAATTTGGGAGGTTGAAAAACTGAGGGTTTTTCAAATAAAGAATGCGATTCTTTGTAGCAATAATTTTGTTGAGCTTGGATTGCAATATTTGTTTTCAATTCAAATACAGGTGTATTTAAAGTGAATACTGAAGGTAAATGATTATGATTTTGAGAGTCTTGTTTAAAAGGTAAATCTTTGTGTTCTTTATGTTTGGTTACCTTAAATTCATTGCCTCCATAATGCTCAGATAGAAATTCGAAAAAGGTATCACCATATTTTTCTTGATGAAATTTAGCATGCTCTAACATCACTGTCAACTTTGAAAAAGATTCCAAAGTAACATTTAGACTCTGAAATAGAATCAAATGAGCTAACAATATGGATGTTAATTTTAACATGAATTGGCAAGGTAAAGATTTTTTTAATAAATAGGTGTTATAATTGTTACCAAGAACAAAATTTTAACACATCAAAAATTTGCTCTTAATTGCACACTACCAGTATGTATTGCTTTAGAATTATCACTTTTTCTTCCCAAATAACTTAAGTTTAAATTTAAAAACGAATTTAGTTTTCTATTAAAAATACAATTCCAAGTATAATTTGTGCCAGCTTGTAAACCCTCTAACATTTGATAAGCAACTGGTGTATTAGTATCTCCTGTAAAATCATTTAAAAATACATTTATGTTTGCAGATATTTGATTCTTTTTTTGACTGATATAAAAATACTCTACTCCAAATTTTTGTTGATTCAATTTTTCAAAATCTGCCAATTGATTTTCTTTGTTTTTAAAGTGATAAAAAGCAGAAAATCGGTTGTTTTTGCTGTACAAAAAACTAATTTTTGGCTGTATTTCATGTGCATCAATTTCAAAGTTTCTATTGATTAGGTTCTCAGTTTTTAAAGTATTTTTTGATGTTTTTGTCATCAAATCAATCAACCAAAAACCTGCAAATTTATGAGCATATTCTATTTGATGAATTTTAATGTTATTTTCTTGATTTCCAATAAAATATTGTTGTTTTATTTGTGAGTTTCCATAGGTAAACGTTAGGCTATGCTTTTGTAAATCTTTATTAAAGTACAAGCTGTTTCTAACATTTAAATTCAAACTAATTAGGGCATCCTCATTAATATCAAAAGGATTTAACTGAAACGAGTTTTCACCTCTTTCTTGTTCATTGTCTACAGCTAAAAAACTTTGATTGTAAAAGTGCGAGAAAAACTTTTTAATTCCTTTTTTTTGCTTCCAACTTTTCGGATTTATGCTGATAGATTGATTCCATTTTGCACGTTGCGTAGCGATAAAAGTTAAGTTTGGTTTTGGCAGCCGTAAATAATTGGCTTGATCTTGAAAAAGTGCGATTTCAAATTCATTAAAATCCTTGATGCCATCTTCATTATAATCAATCCACGTATAAAAGCCCAAACCTGGTTCTGTTTGTACATACACAAAATCTTGTCTGGCAACATTTCCAGAAGAAGTTTCGTAAATTGTATTAAAACTAATAAAATTATTGAATAGTTTTTGATTGAAAGTTACCCTCGAATTCAGCGCTTTTTCATTTTTAGCAAAATTATTGTTAGTGATTCTATAATTTGCAAATACACTTAAATTGGTGTTCTTATTTTGAATAAGTTTACTGTTAAGGTAAATTGTTTTTCTATTATTGATTTCTTGAAATTGATTTGATTTTATACTATCATTATTTCGATAATTGAAACCAATTTTTGCAAAAATTTTGGTAGAATCCCCAACTCCAAAATACCCTTCGTAATCTTTAAAACGATGACTTGTATTTACAAATTCTTTTGTAGTTGCATTTTTTCGGGAATTGGTTTCAAAATTGATTTGTGCGCCAAACCAAGATTTTTTAAGATAATGTTCAACTTTGGCTTTTGCTCTAAAAAAGAAATTGTCTTCAATATTAGAGGTGTTGGCTAAATAGCTTCCATCCCCAAAAAAATGCGTGTTATTTATATTTATTTTTGATTTTAGCTCGTGTTTTGTTCCTTGAAAACTCTTGTCGTATGTTAAATTATTAAAACGATACAACACAAAATCTTCTTTTTTATTGGTTAAATTTACTTCAGATTGAAAGAAATTTTTAGTGGCATTATTGGTAATAATATTCCAATCTCTATTAAATTCTACAGGTTCATAACCCTGTTCTGAAAAGAAGTTTTGTTGCGCATATTCGTGGCTTAATTTAGTAGATAATTTCCAGTCTTTGTCAATAAAAATTTGTTGCCAATTTACTTTTGCAGCTAAAGCTACATTTTGATCATCATTAATAGTAGAAAATAGGTTTTGGTCTCTATTACTCACAGCAACTTCGGCATCTAAAATTGTTTTTTTGCTAGCATTCAATGCAGATTTTACAATAAATAATTGTGATTTTGTGGGCGCAATTAAGCGAACAACAGGGCTGTAATCTCCTTGGTTATTACCAACAAAAGCAAAAATATTACCAATAGCAATTGTATCATCTAAAACATAATTTCCTTGGTTACTGCCTACATTTGTAAAGGTTACACTGTATAATTCATCGTTTTCATTGGTGGAATATTCAAAATAATCTTGAGAGCCATTAGTTACTTTTTTGTATAAAATTTTATTATCATCATAAGCATCTAAAAACGCACTTTCAGAAAACATGGCATTTGTATTGTTGCCAGCATTGGCTAAAATTTGTTGTTGCTCTGTAGATAAACTTTGCTGTAAAGGTGAATTTTTAGCATCATTTTCTGAATAAAAATAACCAGCCATGCTAAATTTATCGCCTGTATATTCTGCCTTATCATAGGTAATAAAACGTGTATAATTTCGTTCTGCGTATTGAAAATCAATCCAAATTCGCATATCATTTGTAATAGGATAGGTAGTGTTAAACGTAATTTCTCCTAAATTATAGTTGATGGTATAATCTTCATTTTCTCCTCTTTTTATTTGATTTCCATTTATATAGACTTGTTCAGAACCTTCAATCATTAAAATTACAGACTCGTTATTTGCGCCAAAAATTTTATACGGTCCTTGATTGCCTTCTACAGCAGTAAAGGTATATGTGCTAAATTTACCACGAACAACAGCACCAGAAGCTGCAACTTTTAAATTGTTATTTATATTAGCTTCTACCTCTAAGCCAGAAACTTGCTTTGCAAAAGGAAAGAAAAAGGTTTCGTTATTTTTAAGTGATAAATCACCCGCTTTTACCCGCCAATTTTTAGTGTACATTTCAATAAAAATTCGATCAAAATCGGTTAGGTTTTGAGAAACTCCATTATCTTGAATGGGGATATTGGTATCAAAAATATTAGCTCTTAAGGTTACATTTTTATTCAGTTTTCCTGAGATTTCTAAATCTAAAGCAGCATTTGTTACTGCATTTTGATTGTTACCAGAAGTTAATCCTCTTGTAATAAAACCGTTGGTTTGCAGTCCGTCAAATAATTTTATTTCTGATGCTTTTTTATTGGTGGTTAAGCTGTATAAAGTACCATTAGAATTTGTGTTTTGCAAAATGAGCTTATCATCAAAAGGAGTGTACGTTTTGGTGATAAAATCGGGTAATCTAAAATATTCAACTGTAATTTTTGGGTATTTTTTAGCGTTGATGATAAGTAGTGCTTTGCTAAAATTTACAGTATATTCTGATGAAGTAATTTCTGTGTTTTGAGCATCTAAAACTTTAAATTTTTGTGAATTTATGGCAACAGAATCTAATTGAATGGAATCCTTTTGTACTTCAATAGTTTTCTTTCTAAAATCGGTAGATTTAGTTTGACTTTGAATCGATAATCCAAATAAAAGAATAAAATAAAAGAATATTTTTTTAAACATAGAAACTATAAGAAGCTAACGTAAAAATATGTTTTTATGTTTTAGTTTTTAAAAAATTAAGAAAATCTATTTTTCTAAGATCCTGGTAGGTTTCATATTTGTGCTGAAGACTCTCATTATATAAATTGTATCTGATTTAATATAATACACCATTTTAAAACTCCATTTGGTAATAAAACGAACATTTTTGGTATTATAAAAGTGTTCAATAGGCTAAGAAAAAGGAAATTTAATGATTGAATTTGGTAGCTCTAAAAGTGTATCTAATACCATTAAAGCATTTTGAGGACTTTTTCTGGCAATATATTTTATGTTTTCTGATAAATCTGTATTGGCTTTACTGTTCCAAATTATTTGCATCAACAATATTTTTTCTAACTTCTTGGGTGGTAAATAAAGTTGCTTTATCCGCGTTTATGGCATCAATACTTACATCCATTTCTTTAACATAGTCGTTTTCAGAAATAGGTTCTCCATCAGCTGAGTAGCCAACAATATTTTCATTTTCAAGTAAAGCTTTTACTTTCTTTAAAAGCTTAGTGTCAGATATTGCTAAAATTTTCTGTGCTAATGATATTTTTAAAGTTTCTGTACTCATAATTATTTCAAAGATAATCAAAGAAAATGTATTTATTAAATGCTTTTGATTATTTAAAAGGACGATAAAGTTACCTAAAACTCGAAGTTAAAAAAGAGATTGTTGTTTTACAGGATTTTCGTGAGCTAATAACCATTTTTTACGCCAAATACCACCTGCATAACCTGTTAAAGAACCATCAGAACCAATGACTCTATGACAGGGAATGATAATCCAAAGCGGGTTTTTACCATTTGCAGAAGCTACAGCTCTTATGGCTTTTAAATCACCCAAAGCCTTACTTTGTTGTAAATAGGTTCTGGTTTTTCCATAGGGAATTTTTAAAAGAGATTTCCAAACTTTCTTTTGAAAAGGTGTCCCTTTAGGGTTTACTGTTAAACCAAAACTAGCTCTTTTTCCATTAAAATATTCTTGTAATTGTGTAACACAATCTTGTAAACAATCAGGAGTTTTTTGATTTAGAATATCCTTAGAAAGAGCACCATCATCTAAAACAGAAACCGATTGAATTCCGTTTTTATCACCAGTAATTTTAGCAATGCCTATAGGTGTTTTGAGGTATGTGGTTTTTGTTTTTTGCATTAAATACCAAAAACTGCTTTTGAATTCTGTGTTGTAATTTCTGCAACTTCTTGGTAAGAAATACCATAAATATCTACTAACTTATCAACAACATTGGTAATATAGGCACTTTCATTTCTTTTTCCTCTGTATGGAGTTGGAGAGAGGTAAGGAGCATCAGTTTCTAAAACAATATGTTGCAAATCAATTTGGTTTAAAAACTTATCGATTTTACCATTTTTAAAAGTAGCAACTCCTCCAATTCCTAATTTCATATTGTAAGCAATTGCTTGTTCAGCTTGTTCTTTTGTACCTGTAAAACAATGAAAAATGCCTCTTAAATCATCACTTTTTTCTGTTTCTAAAACTTCAAAAATTTCATCAAATGCATCTCTACAATGAATTACAATAGGTAGTTTTTTTTCTTTTGCCCATTGAATTTGCGTTTTAAAAGCTTCTTGCTGTTGTGTTAAAAAAGATTTATCCCAATACAAATCAATACCAATTTCGCCAATGGCAAAGAAGTTTCTTTTCTCCATCCATTCTTTAACATGCGCTAATTCTTCTTTATAGTTCTCTTGCACAGAAGTGGGATGCAAACCCATCATTAAAAATACGTCTTTAGGATTTTCTTTCTCTAATAAAAACATTCGTTCTGTGTAATTAGAGTCAATTGCAGGAATAAAAAAACGAGAAACACCAGCATCTTTAGCACGCTGCATCATCTCGTTTCTATCGTCATCAAATTGTTCTGAATATAAGTGTGTATGTGTATCTGTAATCATTAGTTTTGTTAAAAATTTTTAACAAAACTAATGATTTAAAATACTATACTAAAACACAGCTAAAAATTTAAAACATAATTTTTTTAGTGAGTTTACCACCTTTATCTTCAGTGATGTTAAGGATGTAAACTCCATGTGTTAAGTTTGGGAAACTAAATGTTTGATTAATTCGGTTAATAGTAAGATTACTAACAATCTGATTACCAGTAATATCGTACAAACTTAATGTACCATTTTGAACTCCATTTACTCTTAAAGTAGCATCATCAACTTTATAAGCTTTAATTGTAGTACTTGTTACTGATTCTGTACTTAAAGCACTTTTTTGTATGTGAATGTAAAACCTGCCTAAACCATTGTTTTCTAAAAGATGTTTAAAAGTAAAAGAATTTTCTACGGACAGTTCTGTAAATTGACTAAACAATCGGTCTTCTAAATAGATTTTGTAGCCACTTTCTAAACTAGATTCTTTTAGTTTTATATTTAGTTCTTTTTCTTCGTTTAACAATATTCCCAGTGGTATACTTACAGTTTCATCGTTTAATTTTGGTAAATATTGAACTGCAAATTTGGTGTTTTCATGGTTTTGTAACAGCTGGGTGAACATTGAAAAATCTGTTTTCACTCCAGAAAATACAGCAGCATCGTAACTTACATCTAAGCCATTGGTCATGCCTTCTTTAAAAGCAATAGTAGATCTTGAAATTTTGTCATCATTATTAATTTCTAAAATAACTTTTTGTGTGGGATTACTTTTTAAGAATAAATTTTCTGCTCTATGTGTTTGCATACTTTTATCTACTTTAATCAAACCACCACCAGCTTTAGATTTGATAAAAAATGCTTGTCCAGGAGCTACATATTTGGCTTCATCACCATTTCCTATAGTTTCGTAAGATGATAAAGTAGGATTCCAAACATAAATATTGGCTGCAATAGGATCTAATTGCTCAAGATTAGTGGTTAAAAAATTTGTTGCATTGGCATTGCTATTCGCATGTAAAAATGATGTGTATGGATTTCCAACTAAATTCCAACCATTACCGTTAACAGTTATAGGATAGTCTTCAAGAATACTAGTATTTAATATTCCAGTAAATTCAAGGGTGGTATTTGCAGAGGTATTTAGTGCATAACCTTTTCCATTTGGGAAATTTCCAGAGTCTACAGCCCCAGCTTGATAATACTCCCAGCTTTGATTTATATTGTTGTACCAACTTAATCCTCTATTATTACCTTGTCCAACTGTTAAAGGTTCATTTGCGGCAAAATTATCTATATCTACTTCAGAAATTGGGCTACTTATTAGATGCCAAGCATTTCCATTACCTGAAACATAACGATTATAGGTTGTATTTGATGGGTTTGGATTGGTTTGATTACCATTAACTATTAAACTTCCATTGGAATCTACTGCTGAATTTATAGTTATTTGTTCTCTTTGATCAATACTACCATGAATAGTTAATCTAGCATTAGTTTCAATATTTAAATTTTCGAATGTTGTTAAATTATTAATAGTGTGGTTTTGACCATTAGCAATAATTGGTGCATTTGCAACATTTTCTAAAATTACATCGTTGTTTGATTGTGGAACTGTATTTGGTAGCCAGTTTAAAGGATCGTTCCAATCATTACTTTCATCACCTGTCCAAGTAATGTCTTCAAATAAAATGTTATTAATATCACTTGAAGTAAAAACTGCACCAGAAGTCAAATAGGTTACACCACCAACTTCTCTATCATAATAGGGTGCACCTAGCATAAAATAATTACCAGAGATTGCAGTTGCACCATTGGCATCTTCGCTATTAAAGGTTCCTGTACCAATAAAGCTATTTGTTTGTGCCTCTGAGGCTATAATGGTTTCTTTTAACTGGTAGTTATTAGATAAATCTCTTTTGAACAAATAAGATTTACCTACTTGAGAAACATTAGCACCATTATTCCTGACAGATTCATAAGGATCTGAAATCAATAGTAAATCATTATCCATAGTTATTCCTTTACCAAATTCGTTGCTATTGGATATTCTAACAATTTGGTTTTGAGACCATGAATTGTTTAAATCACTTTTTTTAAAGACATAGGTGTAACCAGCATACCATTTCCCATCATCAAAAACTTCATTATTTGCTCCTATAGCAATATAATTTCCAGAAATATCAATATCAGAATACATGGTATAATTTTCTGTTTTGAGTTTCTGAATTTCAGTCCATGTATTTAAACCATCCTCTTTTTTAAAAATAAAAACAGATCCAAAAGCTGCATTATTAAGGTTGTTTTCATCTGTTCTATCATTACTATATACAATTAAAAAGTTACCATCAATGGCAACAGTTGTGCCAAATTGATCGCTATTTCCTCTGATGCTTGGCAAAATCTTTTGAACTTGAGACCACGTGTTATCTACGCCTTTTTTATAAATATATGCAGATCCAGCCGCTGAAATGGTGTTAAGTCCATTTTCATCATGATCTTCAAAAATAGCTCCAGCAATTAGAAAATCTCCACTAACATCTATAGAAGCACCAAAAAAATCTCCATGAGAAGCATCAGAGGCTCTTAAACGTTGATGACCAACAAAATTGTCTGCACCATTATTTTTATAGATCATTACAGAACCTGCTGGTGATTGAAACCTTTCTTCATTTAAACGATCTGTAGGAGAAGTTATAAAAATATAATCTCCTTGAATTTTTACTGTGCTACCAAAATATTCATCAATTGCCTGACCAACATAGGCTGTTAATTTTTGTAAGTAATTCCAATTACCATCTGCATCTCTTTTATATACGTGAGCACTTCCAGTAATTTGATTTTCTCCTGGAGAACCAATTACTGCATAATCACCATCAATAGAAACACTATATCCAAAAGCATTACCAGTGGCTACATTGGGTTGTGTTAAAATCTGTTCTCCCCAATTTTGGGCAAAAAAAGTAGTAGAACATATTAAACTGTAAATAAGTATTATTTTTTTCATAATCATTAATTTTTAGTATTAAAATCCAGCTCCTGGTGCTTGTGGGCTGGCAGCTTGTGCTTGTTTGGGTTGTAAAATTAAGTAAGTACCTAATGCTGTTAAAGCAAAGTATTTACTATGTTTTTCTATTTTTTTGAGTGCTTCTTTTCTTGTGATTTTTTTATTTTCCATGTTTTAAGTTTTGGGTAAAACTAATGGTGTTTTACTTTTTTATAAGGTGCTAATATATTTTTAGATGAATCTTTTGTATTTTTATTATTATTGATTGTATATTTAGGAAAGTACTTTTTTGTTTTCCAGATATACATTCGCTGTCATTAAATATGAAATAGAAGTACCCATTATTAATTCTTAAACTAAATTTGTAACTAATTTGTGTACTTTAAATTAAAAAAACAGCATGATAACCGCTATTATAATAGATGATGAACAAGATGCCATAGAAAGCCTGACTTGGGAAATTAATATGTTTTGTAAAGACATTAAAATTCTTGATTCATTTACCAACCCAGAAGAAGCAATATCTGCTGTAAACTACTTAAAGCCTGATTGTGTTTTTTTAGACATAGAAATGCCTAAAATTGATGGTTTCCAATTATTATCTCATTTAAAATTTCGTGATTTCGATTTGGTAATTACAACAGCTTACGACAACTATGCCTTAAAAGCTTTTAAAGAAAACGCAATAGATTATCTATTAAAGCCAATAGATAATGACGATTTGGTGAAAGTAGTAAATAAAATAAAGAAAAATAAACTCAATAAAGAATTAGGCTTTTCTGTAAAGGATTTATTGCCCACCATTGAAAAAAAAAACAAAAAAATAGCTATACCTTTAAGTGGAAAGGTCGTTTTTTTAAATATTGATGAAATTGCGTATTGCAAATCTGATGGTAATTATACCACACTTTTTCTTCTTGATGGTACATCTTACTTGTATTCAAAAAAAATTAAAGATGTTTACGAGTTAATTACTTCTGAAGCAATAATTAGGGTGCATCAATCTTATTTGGTGAATATGAATTTTGTGAAAGAATATGTAAAAAATGAAGGTTATTATTTAATTTTAGAAAATGCTAAAACCATACCTGTTTCTAAACCTAACAGAATGATTATTTTAGAAACAATGCAAAATTTATAGAAAAAATGCGAGAAGCAATTAGTAAATATTTTGAAATAAATCCACTAGGCATTTTTTCGGTTTTTATTATCGGATTTCTGATTGTTATTCTCTTACAAAATATTTTTTTTTACTCAAGTTATAAGGATAAAGCGTACATGTGGTATGCTATATACGTGTTTTTAATTTTGTTAGATCAAACAATTATTAACATCTCTATTTTTAGCTCTGATGTGTTAGATAAAACCCCAGATTATTACATACCAATTCATCCAGCACTAGAGTGGCTATACAATAGTGCATACTTGATATTTGTTATAGAATTTGGTGGGTTATTTTTATTTGAGGAAAGAAAGGCTAAAATTATGAAACAAATTGTTAAATATCTAGCCTATATTTTAGTCTTATTATTTGTGTTAGAATTATTTTTTCAAGGTTATTTAGTACGTAGAGGTTTTTTATTTTTATTAGTGCCAGCCTTAATTATTCTTAGTATTATCATCTATTTTTATTTGTTTAAAATGAAAACCCCTGTTAAATATTATATAATTATTGGTAGTCTGGCTTTTTCCATTTTTTCCATTTTAGGCTTAACCCATTCAGTGTTTTTTGGAAAAGAAAAATTTGAGTCTTGGTGGCTTTTTTATATCGGAGTTTTCATTGAAAATATTTTTTTCTCTTTAGGATTGGTAGTAAAACAAGGTTTAATTTTAAAAGAACGAAATGATTCTCAAGAAAAATTAATCATTCAATATAGAGAAAATGAAAGGCTAAAAAGTTCAATTAACGCGCGTTTAGAAAAAGAGGTTTCTGTAAAAACAGAAGAAAATATTTCTTTGCTTAAAGCTGCTGAGAAAGAAAAAATTAAACAGATAGAATTGGCATTTGAAAAAGAAATTGCAGAGCTAAAAGTATCGTCTTTACAAAGCCAAATGAATCCACATTTTATTTTCAATTCTTTAAATTCAATCAAATTAAATATCATAAAAAATAATAAAGAAAATGCGATTTATTATTTAAACAAATTCTCTAAACTGATTCGTAAAATTTTAACCATTTCTAGAGAAAAAGAAGTGTCTTTACAAGACGAAATAGAAACTTTAGAGCTGTATGTGAATATCGAAAATTTACGATTTAAAAATGCGATTAACTTCACAAAAAATATTGATAAAAACATCAATTTAGAAACCATTAAAATACCTCCCTTAATTTTACAACCTTTTATAGAAAATGCTATTTGGCATGGTTTATCGCCAAAAGAAGGTGAAAAAAAATTACAATTATCTATATTCAATACAGAGGGTGGTTTTTTGCAGATTGTAATTGAAGATAATGGTATTGGGAGAAAAAAAGCTTTGGAATTACAACAACAAAAAATGATTCAAAGAAAGTCGTTAGGCTTAAAATTAACAGATGAAAGACTCACCATATTTGGTAATAAAAATAATATTAAACATCAAATTACTTTTACAGATTTAGAAAATGATAGTTTAGATACTGGCACCAAAGTATCGATTAACTTAATACCCAATTAAAACTCTTTTAAAATTCAAACACTTACTTTACAGAAACTGTATCTTTGCAAAAAATGTAAAGGATGACTTTTAAAGATTTAGATTTATCAAATCAGTTACAATATGCTATAGATGATTTGGGTTTTGAAAACCCAACTCCTATTCAAGAGCAGGCTTTTTCTGTGGTAAGATCTGGTAAAGATGTTGTTGGAATTGCGCAAACAGGTACAGGTAAAACTTTTGCCTATATGATGCCAATTTTACGCGATTTAAAATTTTCGAAACAAAAACATCCAAGAGTTTTGGTTTTAGTGCCCACTCGTGAATTGGTTTTACAAGTGGTTGATGAAATTGAGAAACTATCAAAATATATTAATACGAGAGTTTTAGGTGTTTATGGTGGTGCAAATATCAACACGCAAAAGCAAGCTATTTTACAAGGACAAGATATTATTGTGGCAACTCCTGGACGTTTGTATGATTTGGGATTAAGCAACGCTTTGAAACTAAAATCGATTCAGAAATTGGTGATTGATGAAGTTGATGTGATGTTAGATTTGGGTTTTCGATTTCAGTTGATGAATATTTTTGACATCATTCCAGAAAGAAGACAAAACATTCTATTTTCTGCAACAATGACTGAAGATATAGATGCATTAATCTATGATTTTTTTAAAAATCCACAGAAAATATCTATTGCAGTTAGTGGAACGCCTTTAGATAATATAGAGCAAATTTCTTATAATATTCCGAATTTTTTCACAAAAGTTAATTTGTTAAATCATCTTTTAAGAGATAAACAAACCTACAATAAAGTTTTAATTTTTGTGGCTTTTAAAAGAACTGCAGATTACTTATTTAAACATTTAGAAGAAGTTTTTGGTAACGAAACTTGTGTAATACATTCAAACAAAACACAAAATTACAGAATACGTTCTATTCGTCAGTTTGATGAAGGTGACAACCGAATTTTAGTAGCTACAGATGTTATGGCTCGCGGTTTAGATTTTGATAATGTAAGTCATGTTATTAATTTTGATACGCCAGATTTTCCTGAAAACTATATGCATAGAATTGGTAGAACAGGTAGAGCCGAAAAAGCAGGAAAAACGATTTTATTATCCACAGAAGAAGAGCAAAAACTAAAAGAAGAAATAGAGAGTTTAATGGATTTTAAAATTCCTGTTTTAGACATCCCAGAAGAAGTTGAAATCTCTAAGCAACTAACAGAAGATGAACGCCCTAAAGAAGATAGAGAACAATCTAAAAATAGAACAGGACAAGAATATGTGCCAGGGCCAGCTTTTCATGAAAAGAGTGAAAAGAACAGTAAAGTAAATTTAGGAGGTTCTTACAGAAGAGAAATTGCTAAGAAATACAAGAAACCCAAAACAAGAGGAGATAAAAATTACAATCGTAGGAACAAGAAAAAATAAGTTTTTTAACGCACATTATTTCGACCTTGTGGAGAAATCTTAATATAAAGATTTTTTAGCTTCGCTCAAAATGACAGCAATAAATAATAAAGTTTAATAATGCAGATTTTAACAAAACAAGAATTGCATAATTTGGCAATGAATATAGTAGGCGAGAAGCTTACTAAAATGGGATATGAGTTTCAAGCTATTAATAGTCAGTTAAAAAGACATCCTCAATTTGTATTGTTTAAAAAAGGAGAACCTACTATTTTTGTATTGGTAAAAGCTACCAATAATTTACAAAACCCAAATGATTATGATACCATTTGGATGGAGACTTTTCTCAATCACGCTAAAAAGCAGAATGCCAAAGTTTGGTTTGCAGGTGTTGGTATTGCCAATGCTGAAAGTGTGGAAAGCCCTGTTTTTAAAGATCAACCTTATTATGTTGTTTTTGAGGATTTTGTTAAGGTCTTAGAATAAGTATATTTCGCTTACCTGCTTTGGTTTATTTGCAGGCCTTTTAGCACTATTTTGTTGAAATTAATGATTTTACAGATTCAATAGTATCAATATCTTTAACAGTTTTGTCTTTACGCCAACGTTTTATTCTTGGAAAACGCAAAGCCACTCCGCTTTTGTGTCTTTTACTATAAGCTATACCTTCAAAAGCGATTTCAAAAACCAACTCTGGTTTTACTGTTCTTACTGGGCCAAATTTTTCAATGGCGTTTTTATTTACCCATCTTGAAATTGCTGTAATTTCATCATTTGTTAACCCTGAATACGCTTTGGCAACTGTCACCAGTTTCTCTTCATTTTTAACGGCAAATGTATAATCTGTGTATTTAGAACTTCGTCTTCCACTTCCTTTTTGGGCATAAATCATAACTGCATCTATGGTTAATGGATCTACTTTCCATTTCCACCAATCACCTTTTTTTCTACCGACATGATATATAGATGATTTCTTTTTTAGCATTAATCCTTCTGAATTAAAACTACGTGCATTGTTTCTTAAAGTATCTAACTCATCCCAATTTTCAAATTCTATAATTTCAGACAGTTTTAAAATAGTACTTTTATTTTGTTGAAATAATAATTCCAATTTTTCTCTTCTTTCTGTCATTGAATGTTTACGTAAATCAACATCATTCAATTCTAAAATATCATAAATATACAAACCAACAGGAACTTCTTCTAAAAGTTTTTTAGTTACATTTTTACGATTTAATCGTTTTTGTAAATCATTAAAAAGCAAAACAGCACTGTCTTTTATGGCTAGAATTTCTCCATCAATAACAAAATCACCTTTAAACTGAGAGATGGTTTCTACAAGTTCTGGGAACTGTTGGGTAACCAATTCTTCTCCTCTAGACCATATAAAAACTTCGTCTTTTCTTTTAATAATTTGCCCACGAATTCCATCCCATTTGTACTCTACTTGCCACTCGTTTTCATCACCCAAATCATTTAAATCTTTTTCTAAAGCATAGGCTAAACAAAAAGGATAAGGTTTAGAATTATCATAATTTATATGTTCTCCATTCAATAATTCTTCAAAAGTGATGGTGTTTGGAGTCCAATTGCCAATAATACTGTGCATTAATTGGTTAGCATCAATACCAGATAATTTTGCTAAAGCATTTACTAGTGTTTTTTTAGAAACACCGATTCTAAAACTACCGCCAATTAGTTTGTTAAAGATTAGGCGTTCTTGCGCATTTAAACCATTCCAAGCATCTAAAACGTAGGTCTTTTTTTCATCATCACTTTGTTTTTTTAGGTTGATGAGTTCATCAATCCAAATATGTAATGGTTTTTCGATTTCGTTTTTAGGGTTTGGCAACAATAAAGCCAGAGTTTCTCCTAAATCGCCAACTGTACTATAACTTTCTAAAAACAGCCATTCAGGAAGTTGGGTAATCTCCATACACCACACTTTCATTAAGGTAGATTTTACAGGTCTAGAAGGTCTTTTTCCTGTAAATAGTGCTATTAACCAAAGTTTATCTTTATCTGGCGCTGTTTTAAAATAATCAACCAAAGCGTTAATTTTTGCATTGGTTTTATTGGTGATTTCTATAGCACTGATAAGATTAGAGAAGTCTTTCATTATCTATGTGGTTTCGGTTTGCTCTTTTTCTGAATTTGACATTTCATCATCGCCAAATTCAGTTTTCAGTTCTTGAGCTTCAATTCCAATTTCATTTAAATATTTAGAAAAAACGGCTTGAGAACCATGAGTTACATAAACTTTTTCTGCTTCTGTTGCTTTTACAGCTGCTAATAATCCATTCCAATCTGCATGATCGCTCACTGCAAAACCTGCATCAACTCCTTTCCAACGTCTGTTGCCACGAATATGCATCCAACCCGAACAAATGGCTGTAGCTGCATTCGGAATTCTCTTTAACATTCTAGAACCTAACAAAGCGGGTGGCAAAATAACGATTTTATTTTCTATGTCTGATTTTTTAAAATCGGTAGTTATTAATTTTGTTTTTGGTAGCTGTATGCCAGAGCTAGAAATAGCATTATTCAAATTATGAATGGCAGAATGCACAAACATTTCATCAGTATTGGCTAATAAACTCATGATTCGTTGTGCTTTTCCTAAACTATATCCTAAAAAAACACTGGTTCTATTATTTTGTTGATTTTGAAGCACCCAATTCTGCAATTCTTGTTGTAATTGTTCTTCAGGTTTCCACTTGTAAATAGGCAAACCAAAAGTACTTTCAGTAATAAATTCATGACATTTTACAGGTTCAAAAGGTGTGGTTATAAAATCTGATTGCGTTTTATAGTCACCCGAAAAAACGATAACATACCCTTTATATTCTAATCTTATTTGAGCAGAACCAATGATATGGCCAGCAGGAAAAAAAGAAACTTGAACTCCGTTTATATTTTTAGGTTCATTATATCCTAAACTTTCAATAGAAATATCTTGTCCAATTCTGTGTTTTAAAATGGCTTTAGAATCCTTGTGACATAAATAATGTTTGTTGCCCCATCTTGCATGGTCTGCATGTCCGTGAGAAATAATAGCAAAATCTACAGGAAACCATGGATCTAGGTAAAAGTTTCCAGGAATACAATAAATGCCTTTTTTTGTAAATTTAACGAGTTTCAAACTTGGAATTTTTATAAAAATAAGAAATGGATTGCCATTTGCAATCCATTTGTTTTAAATTTATATTGTTTTTAACAATTACAATTTACCATCCAACTTATGCCATATTGATCTGTACATCTTCCATAATAACCCCATTCTCGTTCCCTGAACTTATGATGAATGATTCCTGATTTAGAAAGCTGCTTAAAAACATTTTCTGCTTTTGTATTGTCATTTAAATCTACACTAATGCTTATATTATTCCCAGAGTTTAAAGGTGTATCTGGAGAAGCATCATAAGCAAATAGTTGAATGTCTTTACCTTTTAATTCTGCATGTTGTAGTTTTTTTCTATAGGATGATGGAACATCAACTTTTTTATCTTCGTATGTTTCTTTGTTTTTTATTTCTGCATTAAAGAGTTCACTATAAAAACTCAAAGCTTCATTACAGTTGCCATCAAATGTTAAATAAGGTTGCACTTTCATATCTTGTTTTTTTAAAATTTTTATCAATTTTAATATAAAACTTTAAAATTTTTATTTTTGCTGATATGATTTATATGATGACTGTATCGAAATTAAACAGCTTCATCCATTAAAACGAAATAGTAAAGCTTATTTTATAGAATAATTAGTTTAGTGTTTTAAAAACTTTATTCTTCCTTATACTCATAGTACAAAAAGTCATTATAAGGAAAACGTTGAATGTGTATTTTCTTGACTTCTTCGTAGGTTTTGTCTTTAAACTCGTCTAGGTTTTGTTTGTTTAAAGCAGATATAAAAATAGCTTCAACCTCTTCTTTATTCATCCAGGTTTTTTGCCAATCTTGTAAAGTATAGTGTTCTTTACCTTTTTCAGTTTCTAAATCATCTTCATCAATGGTTTCATGCTTGTAGGCATCAATTTTATTAAAAACCATTACAGTTGGTTTGTCTACACAATTAATATCATCTAAAATAGTATTTACAGAAGCAATATGATCTTCGAAATTTGGGTGAGAAATATCTACAACGTGTAATAACAAATCTGCTTCACGAACCTCATCTAAGGTAGATTTAAAAGATTCTACCAATTGCGTTGGTAATTTTCTGATAAACCCAACAGTATCTGTCATTAAAAAAGGAATGTTCTTAATGACTACTTTACGAACTGTAGTATCTAAAGTTGCAAACAATTTATTCTCTGCAAAAACCTCGCTTTTACTAATAACGTTCATTAAGGTAGATTTACCAACATTGGTATACCCAACCAAAGCAACTCGAACCATTTTACCACGATTTTTACGTTGCACAGCCATTTGTTTGTCAATGGTTTTCAAACGTTTCTTTAACAAAGTAATCTTATCGCGAATTATACGTCTATCTGTTTCAATTTCAGTTTCTCCAGGTCCACGCATTCCAATTCCCCCTTTTTGTTTATCAAGGTGTGTCCAAAGTCTTGTTAAACGCGGTAATAGATATTCGTGTTGAGCTAGTTCTACTTGTGTTTTTGCTGAACTTGTTTGCGCTCTTTGAGCAAAAATATCTAAGATTAAATTGGTTCTATCTAAAATTTTGCAATCTAAAATCTTTTCGATGTTTCGTAATTGCGCAGGAGAGAGTTCATCATCAAAAATTGCTGTACCAATATGGTTTGCGTGTATGTAATTTCTAACATCTTCTAATTTACCTGCACCTAAAAAAGTTTTAGGGTTTGGTCTTTCCATTTTTTGGACAAATCGTTTTACAGCAACTCCACCTGCTGTAGAGGTTAAAAACTCTAATTCATCTAAATATTCTTCAGACTTTGTTTCGTCTTGAAGTTGTGTAATTACACCAATTAAAACGGCTTTTTCAGAAATGGCTTCTTTTGCATCTATCATAAGTTACAAAAATACAAACTATTTTGTACTAAAAATATAAAAGTTGACGCCAAAAAAGATTTTCGACGTCAACTTAATCAATCAACCAAACTAACTAATTTTAATGAAATTTAAATAAGTTTTTAATACTTTTAAAAAAACTTGAAAATAACTTTAATATTACTCACTGCAAATATAAAAGTAATACTATTACAAAAGAATGTTAAACTAATATTTAACAGAATTTTATCATTTTTATTTTAGCAACGTAAACAAAGAAAAAGCCTCAATATCTATTGAGGCTTTAACTAATTAATTCAAATTTTTAATGCTTTACTTTGTGTTTTTCATAGAATTGGTATTTTAATGGGGTTTATTTTTATATTTCGTTAATAATTACATACAAATTTAAGAATTTAGTAATGGTTATACGTTATAATAACGTTAATAAAACAAGTTTATTAAGTTACTACCTGCTTTTTATAATTCCTTACTTTTACAAAAAGATTAATTTATGTTTCCATCATTAGTGTCAAACAAACAGAAAAAAAATAATATTACTGTTGCCTTTTATAATGTAGAAAATTTATTTGACACCATTGATGACCCAAGAACTGCAGATGACAACTTTACACCAAAAGGGAAAAAGAATTGGACGTATAAGCGATATCGAATTAAAATTAAAAAATTGGGTTCAGTAATTTCTCAATTGGGTTTAAATAGGTCTAAAAATCCACCAGCAATAGTAGGTTTGGTAGAAGTTGAGAATGTAAAAGTAGTTGCAGATTTGGCAAATTCTATGCATTTAAGAAAATACCATTATGATTTTGTACATCATGATTCGCCAGATGAAAGAGGTATAGATGTAGCTTTACTATATGACAAGGTTGCATTTGAGTTGATTGATTCTGAGACCTACCCTGTTTTTTTAGAAGACGAAAGAGGTGAGCGAGATTATACTAGAGATATTTTAAAAGTATCTGGTAATTTATATGGAGAAATGGTTCATGTTTTAGTAAATCATTGGTCATCTAGAAGAGAAGGAGCAGCAGCAACTGAACATAAAAGAATAGCAGCAGCAGAAACTTTAAGAAGTGTTATAGCCAACATTGAAAGTAAAGAAATGAACCCAAAAATTATTATTATGGGCGATTTTAATGATGATCCAACAAGTAAAAGTGTACAAAAATATTTGGTTCAAGACGATTTTTACAATCCTATGGAAACCCTTTTAGATACAGAGAAACATGGTTCATTAACGTATAATGGCAATTGGAATTTATTTGATCAAATAATCTTTTCAAAAAACTTTTTAGAGCAAAAACCAGCTAAACTCTACTTTACACATGCAGAGGTTTTTAATAAAGATTGGATGAAAATTTACAGAGGAAAATTTAAAGGAAGTCCCTTTAGAACTTATATTGGCAAATGGTATCAAGGTGGTTTTTCAGACCATTTTCCTGTATATGCTTTTTTAAAAAAGAAAGATTAGTTTTTATCCTGCTTTTTAAAAGCGGCTAAAATCTTTTCATCATTCAAAATGTATTTTTTGTATTTACCATCTTTATACCTGTAATAAATAAACATAGGCATAACAATAAATGATAAAAATAAAACACCTAAACCCATTACAACTTGGGCTTTTTCGTGTTCGGTATTTACAAGAAAAACACCTGTAATCATCCAGAGAATAAAAATTCCGAATAAAATTTTTAACGCTAACTTCATATTACAAAATTACAAAAGTTATATCTTTAAAAAATAATTTTCTACTTAAATGAAATCAATTTTTGTAATTTTTATAGGTTTGCTATGCGTTTCTTGCAATCCAAATAAAAAAGAAATCAAAATGAAGAAAAAAATAGTAATTGCACATCGAGGTGCTTCTGGATATTTACCAGAACATACTTTAGCAGCGAAAGCAATGGCACATGCTATGAATGTTGATTTTATTGAGCAAGATGTGGTGTTAACTAAAGATAATGTACCTGTTGTTATTCATGATATTTATTTAGATGATGTAACTGATATTGCTTTGAAATTTCCTGATAGAAAACGAAAAGATAATCGGTATTATGTAGTAGATTTTACGTTTGATGAATTAAAAACCTTAAAAGTTACAGAGCGGTTTAATCCACAAACAGGCGAGCAAGTGTATAAAAATCGCTTTCCAAAATGGAAAGGCAGTTTTAAAATCCATTCTTTACAAGAAGAAATTGAATTGATTCAAGGTTTAAATGCATCAACTGCTAAAAATATTGGAATTTACCCAGAAATTAAAGCTCCAGAATTTCATCAAAAAGAAGGGAAAAAAATTGCTGAAATTGTGTTAAAATTATTAGCCGATTATGGTTATACAACTAAAAAAGATAATTGCATTTTACAATGCTTTAATGCTAAAGAATTAGAAAGAATTAGAAAAGAACTAAAATCTGATTTATTCTTGGTGCAGCTAATAGCATATCCAGAGGAAACCAAACAGCTACATCATTTTGCAACTTATGCAGATGGTATTGGACCTTGGTATAAACAAGTAATAGAAAAAAAAGTACATGGAAAATGGCAATTTACTTCACTCGTCTCTGATGCACATCAATTGGGTTTAAAGGTGCATCCTTATACATTTAGGGCAGATGCTTTAGATGATTTTTCATCTTTTGATGAAATGATGCAAACCTTACTAATCGAAGCTAATGTTGATGGTGCATTTACAGATTTCCCAGATTTGGTTGTACAATTTTTAAAGGATAAAAACTACTAATTTTACCTTGTTTGTTAGCGTTTAAAAATTACAGGTATTTATTGTTATATTGATAGTTTTCATGAACACAATAATTATCTTTGCAGAGATAATTGTAAATATTTGGTTATGGAGTTGACATCTTTTTCAATACAACACACAAATAACAAGCTAGAATTATTTTCTAATAAAGAAAGAAAATACAGTTCTGAGTGGTATATGGATTTTGGTAAATTAGGTTGTGAAATGTATGATGCTCATACAAAAATCATCTATAAAATCATCAAGCAATTCCAATTTTGGAAATGGAAAATGGTGTATCACATACAAAATAATCAAGATACCTTATCAGATTTAATTTCACAAAATAACAGAAAAACGGTTTATGCTGTTGATGTGAATCAGATTCATTACGAGATAAAAATTCACTATAAAAAGAAACTTTCAATATATAAAGACGGAATTAAAATTGCAGAAATTGACGAGTCTTATACTGATGAAAACCACCTAGAAAATATAAAATTACTTTTACTAGATGTCAAAGATTTAGAAATCTGTTTTTTGTTGTTTTCTTGCCTAAAAATTGGTGAATTAGGAGGTAATAAAAAGCCAACCTTTACAAGTCAGAAGCAATTACAAGTAAATGAAGATCCATGGAGCTAGGCTTCTGAAAAGATAATATTTCTGAAAGCACAAAACCCTGTAATAAAAAAATTACAGGGTTTTTTGATAAAAAATTATTGCCTTTATTAAACTATAGATTAATTTTCTTTTACAGTTGTAAATCTATAATATAAATAGGTGTAAGCATCTCTAGGTATAATTGTTATCCACTTTTTGTACTTTAAGTACCACTTAA
>CBFIFR010000031.1:0-35791 GCA_965661915.1 Polaribacter sp.
TATCCTCTTCAGATTAATGCCTATAATATAATTAATAATTTTATGAAAATTACCAACCATTTTTGGCACCATTACCCCTTTTTTTAAAATAATGCAAAAAAACTCGAGGTTCTTTTAATTCAACATTTCCCAAAGTTTATCTTTCAATTCATGTAAACCTATTTCAGCAACAGATGATATAAATAAGCTCTCAACACTCTTTGGTAATTCGTTCTTAATTTCTGCTTTTAGTTCTTCATCTAGCATGTCAGCTTTAGAAATGGCTAACAATCTATCTTTATCTAATAACTCAGGATTGTGTTTTTTGAGTTCGTTTAACAAGATTTCATATTCTTTGTTGATGTCATTAGAGTCTGCAGGAATTAAAAATAATAATGCAGAATTTCGTTCTATATGCCGTAAAAAACGATGTCCTAAACCTTTACCTTCTGCAGCACCTTCAATAATTCCTGGAATATCTGCCATCACAAAAGTTTGATGGTTTCTGTGCGCTACAATTCCTAAATTAGGTTTAAGTGTTGTAAATGCATAATCTGCAATTTTTGGTTTTGCAGCTGTAATTACAGATAATAATGTTGATTTTCCTGCATTTGGAAAACCAACTAAGCCAACATCTGCTAATAATTTTAATTCAATTCTAAACCAGCCCTCTAAGCCATCCATTCCTGGTTGAGCATATCTTGGTGTTTGGTTGGTTGATGATTTAAAATTCCAGTTACCTAAACCGCCTTTTCCACCAGGTAATAAAATAACCTCTTTTTTATCTTCCGTAATTTCTACAATTATTTCATCAGTGTCAGCATCTCTAATAATAGTACCCAAAGGAACATCAATATAAATATCTTCTCCATCTGCACCAGAACTTCTACTCTTGCTGCCAGCACCACCACCTTCTGCTCTAAAATGACGTTTAAATTTTAAGTGAAATAATGTCCACATATTTTTATCACCACGTAAAATAATATGTCCTCCACGTCCACCATCACCACCATCAGGACCACCTTTGGTAATGTATTTTTCTCTGTGTAAATGCGCAGAACCTTGACCTCCTTTTCCAGAAGATGCGTATATTTTTATGTAATCGACAAAATTTCCTTCCGTCATAAAAAGTTAAAAGTTTAAAAGTTTAAAAGTTAAAAGTTTCAGGCTTGTAAACCTTGAATACTAAATTTTAAACCTTGAATTTATAATGTATCAAATACTTCTGAAATTCTTTTGGTAATCTCTTCAATAGAGCCTACACCGTTAATTCCATAGTATTTATCTTGCGCTTCAAAATAATTCTTTAGAATAGCAGTTTTTGTATTGTATTCGTTAAATCGATTTCTGATTTTTCCTTCATCAGTATCATCAGTTCTTCCGCTTGTTTTACCTCTTTCTAGTAAACGCTCTACTAATACATCTTCTGGAACTTCTAAAGCAACCATTGCATTAATTTGCTCTCCTTTATCACTTAAAAAAGCATCTAAAGCCTCTGCTTGAGATTGTGTTCTTGGAAAACCATCAAAAATAAAACCATTTGCATCCGCATTTTTTTCTACTTCTGCTTTTAGCATATTTATAGTAACTTCATCTGGTACTAAATCGCCTTCGTCTATATATTTTTTAGCTAATAATCCCAATTCTGTTGCGTTTTTTATATTGAAACGAAACACATCTCCAGTAGAAATATGTACCAAATTGTACATGTCTTTTAAAAATGTTGCTTGTGTTCCTTTTCCTGCTCCTGGAGGACCAAATAATACGATGTTTTTCATTTTAGGTATTGTTGATAGTTGATATATTTCTGGGTAATTTCTTCCTAAACCATTGTAATCTAAGCCATAGCCAACAATAAATTTGTCTTCTATGCTTTTACCAATATAATTTATGGGTAATTCTTTTTTAAATACATCTGGTTTAAAGAATAATGAAACTACTTTTAATTGTTTTAAATTTTTGTTTCTAAAGATATTATAAATTTCTTGAAGTGTGTTTCCTGTATCTATAATATCTTCTAAAATTATAACGGTTCTGTTTGTTAAATCTTCATTAATGCCAACTAACTGTTTTACATTTTCAGAGGATGAAGTACCTTCATAAGAAGCTAATTTTACAAAAGAAATTTCACAATCTGTATTAAATTCTCGTATAAAATCTGCAGCAAATAAAAAGCATCCATTTAAGATACCTACAAAAATAGGGACTTCATTTTTTGGTAAATCTGCTTTAACTTGTGCTGCTAAATGTTTAACAATAGCATTGAGTTCATCTTTTTTGACGAAAGGTTTAAAGTATAAATCGTGAAGTTTTAAAATACTCATAAGGATGCAAATATAACAGCATTATATTTAAAGAGAAAACCGTTTTGATGTTGCTAAAATGATTTTTAGTACAACCAAAACGGTTTTTTTATAGCTTAGATAAAAACGATTAGTTTTTTTCTTCTTTTTTAGTGGTATCAAACATAATTGGTGTTGCTACAAATAATGATGAATAGGTACCAACTGCTACACCAACAATTAAAGCAAACATAAATCCTTTAATAGAATCTCCTCCAAATAAGAAAATGGCTAACATTACTAATAAGGTAGTTAAAGATGTGTTGATAGTTCTACCTAAAGTAGAACTTAAGGCTTTATCTACAACATCGCTATATTTCCATTTAGTATGGATACCTGCAAATTCTCTAATTCTGTCAAAAATAACCACAGTATCATTCAGAGAATAACCAACTACAGTTAATAAGGCTGCAATAAAAGATTGCCCAATTTCCATATCAAAAGGCATAAAACTATAAGTAATTGAGAATACACCAAGTACAATTAATACATCATGAAAAACTGCAATTACAGCTCCAATAGAGAATGAAACTTTTCTAAAACGTAATAAAATGTATAAGAACACCACTAATAATGAGCCAAATACTGCGTATAAAGCTGAGGTTTTAATATCATCTGCAATGGTTGGTTCCACTTTTATAGAACTCATTACACCTGCACCAGCTTTCTCAAAACCAGGTTTAAAGTTTTCGTAAGATAAATCTCCTAAATACGATTTTAAACCAGTGTATAAAGCATTTTGAACTTCGTCATCTACTTCCTGTCCTTCTTCATCAATTTTATAAACTGTTGTTATTTTTAATTGATTTGCAGTTCCATAAGATTTTACTTCTGGGGCAGTACCAAAGGCGTCTTTTAATGTGTTAGCAACCTCAGTAGCATTCATATTTTGATCAAAACGAACCACATAAGAACGACCTCCTTTAAAGTCAACTCCTTGTTTTAATCCTATTGAGAAAATAGAAATGATACCACCAATTATAATTGCACCAGAAATGATGTAAGCAACTTTACGTTTCTTTAAAAATTCTACATTAATGTTTTGGAACCATCCTTTAGAAATAGAAGTGTTAAATGTTAAGTTAGCACCTTTGTTAACAGCACCATCAATTAAGATACGTGTGATAAAAACCGCTGTAAATAATGATGTTGCAATACCAATCATTAATGTTAAGGCGAACCCTTTAATTGGTCCTGTACCAAAAACATATAGAATAATACCGGTTAAAAAGGTTGTAATGTTCGCATCAATAATTGCAGACAAAGCTCCTTTAAAACTAAAACCTTCTTGAACTGATTGTTTTAATCCTTTCTTTTTAAATAAACCTTCTTTAATTCTTTCAAAGATAATTACGTTAGCATCTACAGACATACCAATGGTTAAGATGATACCTGCAATACCTGGTAAAGTTAATACTGCTCCAAAAGAAGCTAAGATCCCGAAAATGAATAAAATGTTTACAATTAAAGCAATATCTGAATATAAACCAGCTTTACCATAGTACAAAATCATCCAAAGTAAAACTAATACAATAGCTAATCCAAAGGAGATAAACGAAGCATCAATAGCCTCTTGTCCTAAAGATGGTCCAACAACTTGTGCTTGAATAATTCTTGCAGCCGCTGGTAATTTACCTGCTTTTAATACAGTAGCAATATCTTCTGCCTCAGCAACTGTCATACTTCCTCCAGAAATAGAGGTTCTACCACCAGTAATAGCTTGGTTTACTGAAGGTGCAGTGTATACATAATCATCTAAAACAACAGCTACAAAATTACCAATGTTATCTGCTGTCATTTTTGCCCATTGTTTTGTGCCAGAACTGTTCATAGTCATAGAAACCTCTGGTTTGTTTAATTGGTCAAATACTTGAGCAGCATCTAAAATCACATCACCTTCTATAGTTGCTTGGTCTTTTCTGTTTCCTTTTATTGCATATAGGCCAATAACAGCCTCAGTATTTTCATCATTAGCGTTGTTGTTATCAAAAGGTTTATAGTCCCATAGAAATTTTGCGTATTTAATTTCAGGAGATAATAAAGCTCTAATTTCTTTTTTTGATAATAAGTCATTTACGGTAGCAGTATCTGCTACTCTTGCTGAAGCTACTAAAGAACTTAACTGTTGTTGGCTTTGTGCAATATTAGGACTTAAATAAGTAAACAAATTCTTTTGAACCTTTGTAGAATCTGCTTCCTCACCTAATAAATCATCAATTTCATCTGTTTTGGTAGTGTCTTTAGCTTCTTCTAAATCACTATCATCTTTAAGCATTTCTGCTACTTTTGCATTGGCAGCAAAGAAAAAGTTTTGAACTTCTGCGTTTGTATGTACTTCCCAAAACTGTAATTCAGCTTTGCTAGTTATTAATTTTGTAACACGATCTATATCTTTTGCGCCAGGTAATTCAATTTGAATTCTACCCGAATTTCCAATTCTTTGAATTTTTGGAGAGGATACCCCAAACTTATCAATTCTACTTCTTAAAACCTCAAGAGTAGTTACAATAGAACCGTTAATTTCTTCTTGTAAAGTTTCTTTTACAGTAGCATTAGCTTCATCAAAAGTTATTTTTTCGCTTAATGATTTAGTTCCAAAAATTGAAGGATCACTTAATTTAGTAGTACCTGCTATTTTTTCAAATTCTTCGAAAAACAAATCCAAATAATTAGCATTACTTTCTTTTAATCTTAAGTCTGCAGCTGCCAAAGCATTGTTAAATGCCTCATTTTTAGATTCGTTAGATAAACTTTTAAGTACTTCTTTTACAGATACTTGCAAAATGGCATTAATACCTCCTTTTAAGTCAAGACCAAGATTCATTTCTTTGTCTTTTACATCATTGTAACTATATTGGGCAATGCCTAAATCAATGATATCTTTGTTAGCAACGCTATCTAAATATTTTCTTTCGTAGTTAGCTTTTTGCCTAGCGTTATCAGTTTCAGTAGCTGTGTTTTTAGCATAAGCTACAGCATCATCTTCTACTTTATTGGCTAAAAAAGTAAATGATAATTGGTATAAACTCACTAATCCAAAGAGGATAGCGAATAGCTTAATAAGTCCTTTATTTTGCATTTTGTTTGTATTTTGTTGTCAAATTTTATTAAAAAACGAGCAAATATATAGCTTCTTAGATAACTTGACAATTATTTTTAATATTGTTTTGTGGTAATTATGAGTATGTTACTCAATAATTTAGAGTAGTTTAAAAAGATGTAAACTATAACATTTTTAGCTATTGAAGAAATCTGGGCCAGCCCTAACTTCTGGTTCTTTATTAGATGTTCTATCTTTAGTAAAAGGCTTTGTTTTGTATGCAGTAAATGCTAGTTTAAATAGTTGATTTGCTTTCTCAATTTCTAAACTTCTAATCGAAGCGTAATTTGGTGTAGTTGTAAATCGTTCAGCAATGTATTTTATTTCAAATACGTATTTATCATTTAAATTTGTAGTATCTATTTCGTTTGTTAACTCATAAATATCAATATTATAGGTAGACGAAGGTGAATTGTTTTGTTTGTTTTTTGAATTTTGATGTAATGCAAATTGATCAACTACAGTAAGTGCTTCTTTGATTGTATCAACAGGAATAGTACAGTAGTAAGAAATTGTAAGTGTACCCTTTTTAGTATCTTTAATTAAGATATTAGTAGCGCCAATACGAACCAGTTTTTCTTTTACATCAGCTATAGTGCTGTTTACATACTGCTCATTATTTTTACCATCAACAAATTCTAAAACAATTTCTTGATTAGGGATTACAACTTGCTCTTGGAAAGCGCCAAAGCAAATGCATAAAATTAAAAATAGCGTACTAAAGTACCATTTAGAGTTCATTCGTGGAATATAAAAATACGTGCTTGTTTGTTATTTGTTTTGTGTTAATAAATACTACTTAAATAATCGAAAAATATCATTACCATTTGCAAAAAGCAATAAGGTGATTAATAAAATAAAACCAACAATTTGAGCATATTCTAAAAATTTATCACCAGGTTTTTTACCTGTAATCATTTCCCAAAGTGTAAAAACCACGTGTCCGCCATCTAAAGCAGGAATTGGTAATAGATTCATAAATCCAAGCATAATTGATAAGAAGGCTGTGATTTCCCAAAACGCTTGCCAGCTCCAAGTAGATGGAAATATTTTTCCAATAGATATAAAACCACCTAAGCCTCTGTATGCACCTGTTTGAGGGTTAAAAATCTTTTTTAACTGTTTGATATAGTCTGTTAATTTTTTTACTGATTTGTTCCATCCAGCAGGAATCGCTTCACTAAACGTGTATTCAAGGTCTGCTAAATCGTAGTAACCAAGTTTTTCTAAATCATTCATACTAAAGTTGTTTCCATAAACACCTAATTTACCTTTATCAGAAATTCTAACAGCTACTTCTTTTCGTTGTTCTTCTCTTTTAATGGTTATAGAAATATCTTGACCTTTAAATTTTTGAAAAGCATCTTCTACCTCATCATAATATTTGGTATCAATACCATTTACGTTAACAATGATGTCTTTGGGCTGTAAATTAGCTTGTTTATTATGAGAATCTTTAGGAACCTCAGCAATCATAAAAGGTATTCTAGTAGATAAAATAGGTCCCTCATCATTTTTACGTCTATCCATTAATTTAGAGATAAAATCTACGGGTAGTTGCTTTTCAAGAATCTTACCATTTCTATCTAAGGTTACTTTGTTTCCATTTATAAAAGCTAAAGTCATGCCTCTAAATTCTCTCACTTTTTCACCATCAACAGCCAATATTTTATCACCATTTTTAAAACCAATACTCATTGCTAAAGAATCTTGTACCCAAACACCATCTTTTGCATTTACACTAGCATTAGGTAAAAATTGTTCGCCATAAGCATACATCAACATAATGTATATAAAAATACCCAAAACAAAGTTTACAAAAACCCCACCTAACATAATAATTAAACGTTGCCAAGCTGGTTTTGAGCGAAACTCCCAAGGTTTTGGAGGAAGTGCCATTTGTTCTTTATCCATGCTTTCATCTATCATTCCTGCTATTTTTACATAACCCCCTAAAGGAATCCAGCCAATACCATAAACGGTTTCGCCAAATTTTTTCTTTACAAGCGAGAATTTATAATCGAAGAATAAGTAGAATTTTTCTACCTTAGTTTTAAATAGTTTTGCAGGGATAAAATGCCCTAATTCGTGCAACACAATTAATAAAGATAAACTTAAAATAAATTGAGATGCTTTAATTAATATTTCCATTCAGCGTTAAATCAGATTTAAAAAACGCACAAATGTACGTTTTTATAAAGAGTTTAAAAAGAACTATTGAAACTTGATTTTTTATTTTAACAAACATTTTGTAGCATTCAATTTTATTAGCATTTTTTTAAGTCCTAAATTTGCAAAAATAACCTTTATAATGGATTTTAAATTCTTCAAAAAAAGTAAAGCTACATTGCTTTTTCTAGTTGTTTTTTCGGCGGTTTCTTTGCCCGTTTTTTATCATTTGGTAAAGGTGGATAAAAAACTAAAAGTATATAATCCTGCAGATGTAAATCCGAGTTTGGTACACGAATCCATTAAGCATATCACCAAAGATCATACTATTGCTGATTTTGAATTGACGAATCAAAATGGAGCAATAATCACTGAAAAAAATTATAAAAACAAAATTTATATTGCAGATTTTTTCTTTACGCGTTGCACGAATATTTGCATTGCCATGGCATATAATATGAGTGAATTGCAAGAATTTTATAAAGATGATGACGATATTATGTTTTTATCGCATTCCGTAACTCCAGTAATTGATAGTGTTGCTGTTTTAAAAAAATATGCTCTTAATAAAGGTGTAATTGATGGGAAATGGAATGTAACAACTGGTTCTAAAAAACATATTTACGATTTGGCTAGAAAAAGTTATATGGCTGTAATTGAGGAAGGTGATGGAGGTGAAGACGATTTTATACATACCGAACAATTTATTTTGGTAGATAAAGAAAGGCGAATCAGAGGTTTTTATGATGGTACTGATAAAAAAGATATGGTAAAGTTGAAAGAGGACGTAGCTTTGTTAAAAGAAGAATATAGAATGAAATAACTTGTTTAGAATGATTCTAAATTCGTATCTTTGTTTTTAATATCATTCCTGCTTTTTGCAGGAATCTTTTTATACAATAACAAATTGAGCACAATTGCATCTTTACTTAAAGGAGAAATAGGGTATATTTCTGAAGAATCTTTAGATTTTATTCCGTTAAAATTATTAGAAATGGGTTGTTTGCCTGGAGCAGAGGTAGAATTGGTTCAAATTGCACCCTTAAAAGACCCATTGTATATCTGTGTAAACGGAAGTCATTTAGCGATTAGAAAAGAAACAGCATCTCAAATTAAAATTCTTAAAGCCAGTATTAATGTCTAAAAACGATATAAAAGTAGCTTTAATTGGGAATCCAAATACTGGAAAAACATCATTGTTTAATCAACTTACTGGCTTAAATCAAAAAGTTGGGAATTATCCAGGAATTACTGTTGATAAGAAAGAAGGAAACAGTAAACTTTCTACCAAACAAAATGCTGTAATAACTGATTTGCCAGGTACATACTCTATAAATCCTACTTCTTTAGATGAAAGTATCGTTTTAAAAACCTTATTAAATAAAGATATTAAAACATCACCAGATGTAATTTTAGTAGTGGCTGATGTTGAAAATTTAAAGCGAAACCTTTTACTCTTTTCACAAATAAAGGACTTAGAAATTCCAACAGTTTTGGCCATCAATATGGTTGATCAAATGGATAAAAAAGGAATTACTATAGATTTAAACCTACTAAAAAAAGAGTTAAATACCGAAGTTGTTTTAATTAGTGCCAGAAAAAATGAGGGAATAAAAGAAGTAAAAAAGGCAATAATTCGTTGTCATGTAGCTGCAAAAGCATCTCCTCTTTGTGGTATAAATTCTAAAATTGATGTTCATTATTTTGATGCCTTAAAAGCCATAAGTCCAAATTACTCTTTATACGAATTGTGGTTAATGGTAACACAAAATAATTTTCCTGATGCCATTTCATCCGAAGAAAAAGAAAAGTTAATTGCGTTTCAGAAAGATGTTTCTAAAGTTAAAAGATATCAACATAAAGAGACCATATATCGTTATCAAGAAATTAATAAAATTTTAAACAAAGCTTACGTTATTGACCCTTCTAAAGCTAAGGGTTTGCGTAGCAAGTTAGATCGTGTTTTTACCCATAAAATTTGGGGTTATTTGTTGTTTAGTTTTATTTTATTACTCATTTTTCAATCTATTTTTGAGTGGGCTTCATTTCCAATGGATTTTATTGATGAAACCTTTGCGCAACTTGCTAACTTTGCAAAAAGTAACTTACCCTCTGGTGTGCTTACAGATTTACTTACAGAGGGTATTATACCAGGAATTGGTGGTGTTGTTATTTTTATTCCGCAAATTGCTATTTTATTTTTATTTATAGCTGTTTTAGAAGAAACAGGTTATATGAGTCGTGTGGTTTTTTTAATGGATAAAATTATGCGTCGTTTTGGAATGAATGGCAAAAGTGTAATTCCGTTAATTTCGGGTACAGCTTGTGCAATTCCTGCAATTATGGCAACAAGAACCATTTCTAGTTGGAAAGAACGTTTAATTACCATTTTGGTAACTCCGTTTACCACCTGTTCTGCTCGTTTGCCTGTTTATGCCATTTTAATAGCCTTAATTATTCCCCAAAAAAGAGTTTTAGGATTTTTAAATCTTCAAGGTTTAGTGCTTTTATTACTTTATGTTTTGGGCTTTGCATCTGCAATTTTAGCGGCATTTATTTTACACAAAACCCTAAAGATTAACATTAGATCTTTTTTTGTAATTGAAATGCCAAACTACAAATTACCATCACTTAAAAATGTTTTTTTCGAAGTTGTAGAAAAAACAAAAGCTTTTGTTTTAGGGGCAGGAAAAATTATTTTGGCGTTGTCTATTGTGTTGTGGTTTTTAGCTTCTAATGGTGGTGCTGATTATAAAAATGCAGAGAAAATTGTTGTTGAAAATGTTAAAAATAAACATTTAAATGCTGATGAAATTCAGCAAAAAATAGCATCAGTAAAGTTAGAAAACTCCTATATAGGAATGTTAGGTAAAACCATAGAGCCAGCCATAAAACCTTTAGGTTATGATTGGAAAATTGGTATTGCTTTAATTACTTCTTTTGCTGCAAGAGAGGTTTTTGTAGGAACATTGGCTACTATTTATAGTGTAGAATCTGGTGACGAAGATACAAGTACCATTAAACAAAAAATGAGGTCAGAAATAAATCCTGATACTGGTAAAAAGCGTTTTAATTTCCCTGTAGGCATGTCTTTAATGGTATTTTACGCATTTGCTATGCAGTGTATGGCGACTTTTGCTATTGTAAAACGTGAAACAAAAAGTTGGAAATGGCCTTTAATTCAGCTATTTGGTATGGGCGTTTTAGCATACATTGCCTCACTATTTACCTATCAAATTTTAAGTTAATGCAACAGTTTATTGTATATCTTTTAGTAATTTTAGCTGTCGGGTTTTTAGTAAAGACCTTCCTGTTACCATCTAAAAAAAAGAAAAATTGTAGTACCGATTGTAATTGTCATTAAACCTTAACACAATATTAAGATTTTTGAGTGTAAGGTTTTTTTAAGTTTGATGACGTCTTTAGTTATAAATAAAAACCTAATATTAAATACATGAAGAAAGCTATTTTATCAATTGCAATTTTTACGATTGCTTTGATTTCATCAACAGAAACGTTTGCGCAAAAATTTCCGAAATTAGATGTAAGTCCTATGGATGCAGCATCTTATCCAACAAATTGGAGAAATGCAGATAAATTGGTAAAGATAATTTACAGTAGACCGCAATTAAAAGGTAGAAAATTAGACAAATTAGCACCTAAAGATAAAGTTTGGAGAACTGGAGCTAACGAAGCTGCAGAAATTACATTTTATAAAGATGTAACCTTTGGAGATAAGCAAGTAAAATCAGGAACCTATACATTATTTGTCATTCCTACAGATGCTGATTGGACTGTGATTTTAAGTAATCAAAAAAATGTTTGGGGTTCTTATTTTTATGATAAATCTGAAGATGTTGCAAGAGTTGCTGGTAAGGTGTCTAAGTTAGAAGAACCTGTTGAAGCTTTTTCGATTGTTTTTGAAGGCGAAGATGAAACTGCTACAATGTTTATGGCTTGGGGTAAAACTGTAGTTGCTGTTCCTGTAAAAGGATAATTTTTTAGTGATATTTTAAAATAGAAAAGCCTCAAAAAGTAATGGTACTTATTGAGGCTTTTTTAGTTGTGATAACTAGTTATGATTGTTTTTGTTGCCATTTCCATGCAGATTCTAAGGCATCAGCAAGATTTTTTTCGGTTTTCCAATTCAGTTCTTTATTAGCAATTGTAGTATCAGCGTAGGCAGCAACTACATCACCTTCACGTCTGTCCACAATTTTATAATTCAGTTTTAAATTGTTTACTTTTTCAAAGGTTTCAATTACCTCTAAAACAGAACTTCCTGTTCCTGTACCAATGTTAAAATATTCAAATGCTTTTTTGTTCTTTTTGTCAATTAATCGAGTTAATGCAGCAATATGTGCTTTTGCTAAATCTACAACATGTATGTAATCACGAACTGCAGTTCCGTCTTCAGTTGGGTAATCATCACCAAAAACAGAAAGTTGTTCTCTAATTCCTGCAGCTGTTTGTGTAATAAACGGAATTAAATTTTGAGGTACACCCAAAGGTAATTCACCAATTTTTATACTTGGGTGGGCTCCAACAGGATTAAAATAACGCAATGCAATTGTATTAATATCATGAGCATTGCTTGCATCTCGTATAATTTCTTCGCCAACTTGTTTAGTATTACCATATACAGATTCTGCAGCTTTTACAGGGGCATTTTCTGTAATTGGCAGTTCGTCTGCTTGACCATAAACCGTGCATGAAGATGAGAATATAAAGTTGTCCAAGTTACGATCTCTCATTTCTTGTAAAAGATACACTAAACTACCAATGTTGTTTTCGTAATATTCTAATGGTTTTCCCATGCTTTCTCCAACTGCTTTATAAGCAGCGAAATGAATAATACCATCAATCTTATTCGTGTCGAAAAAATGTTTTACATCATTTTTAATACGCAAATCAATTTGATGAAAATCTGGTTTTATACCTGTAATTTCTGTAATGTTATCTAAAACAGAAAGTGTGGTGTTTGATAAATCATCAATAATAACGACTTCAAAGCCTTCGTTTTGTAATTCTACAACTGTATGCGATCCAATAAAACCTAGACCTCCTGTTACTAAAATTTTTTTCATTTTTTTTATAGTTTTAGGGTTAATTATTTAAAAAATTGATGATGGTTTGTGTGATGAAATTTAATTGCTCATCATCTAATTCTGTATGCATGGGTAAAGAAATTACCGTTTTTATCAATTGATTGGTTACAGGGAAATCTTCTTCATTATAGCGCTCATCTCCATAGGCTTTTTGTGAGTGCAATGCCACAGGATAATATATTGCATTTGGTATTCCCTTGTTTAATAAATGTTTATGTAATTCATCTCTTTTACCATTGGTAATTTGTAATGTATATTGATGAAAAACGTGGCAATCACAAACTTCACAAATTTGTCCACAGTTTTTTGTTTTGTTAGATTTTGCAGTTGGTGTAACAATATCTGGGTGATTTGCAAAAGCTTGATTATAAAAACGAGCTGCATTTCTCCTAGCATTACAATAGCTGTCTAAGTGTGGTAATTTTGCCTTTAATACTCCTGCTTGTATAGAATCTAATCTTGAATTTACACCCACAACATCATGATAATAACGTTCGTACATTCCGTGATTTACAATTCCACGAATGGTATGTGCTAAATCATCATCATTTGTAAAAATAGCTCCACCATCACCATAACATCCTAAATTTTTTGATGGAAAAAATGAGGTTGTCCCTACATTTCCAATAGTACCTGCTTTTTGTTGTGTGCCATCTTTAAAAGTGTAATTAGCGCCAATAGCTTGTGCATTATCTTCAATAACAAATAAATTATGTTGTTTTGCAATCTCCATAACTGCATCCATATTAGCGACTTGCCCAAATAAATGAACAGGTACAAGGGCCTTTGTTTTTGGTGTAATAGCTTTTTTCAAAGCATCAATATTAATATTAAAGGTATCAGCTTCTACATCAATCAAAACAGGTGTCAACTTTAATAGTGCAATAACTTCTACAGTGGCTGCAAAAGTAAAATCTGCAGTAATAACTTCATCTCCTTGTTCTAGACCTAAGCCCATCATTGCTACTTGTAAAGCATCAGTTCCATTTGCACAAGGAATTACGTGCTTTACATCTAAATAATTTTCTAAATCTTGTTGAAACTCTTTAACTAGAGGGCCATTTATATAAGCAGACGAATCTAAAACTTCTTGAATTGAGTTATCTACGGTTTCTTTAATTTGTTGATATTGATTTTGCAAATCAACCATTTGAATTTTGTTCATAATATGCAGAAATGTTGTTACTCCAAAAATACAATTTAAATCTATTATCTTTGGCAAGTTCAAATATTTTCATGATGAAATTTCTTAAAAAGTTTTTAAAAATAGTTATTCTGCTATTGGTTTTAATTGTTATTGGTGGTTGGTTGTATTCGAAAACATATCACCCTAATTATTCAGGTGAGTTAGAAATTGAAAATTTATCGGATAACGTAACTGTTTATTTTGATGAAGTTGGAGTGCCACATATTAACGCAAAAAATCAAAAAGATGCCTATGTTGCCCTGGGTTATGTGCATGCACAAGATAGATTGTGGCAAATGGAGTTGATTCGAAGAATAGCACCAGGAAGATTATCTGAAATTTTTGGGAAAGATTTACTAAAAACCGATGTATTTTTTTCAGGCTTAGGCATAGAGGAAGCAACAGAAATAAGTATTGCAGCTTTAGATAAAACATCTAAAGCTTATGTGTTAACGCAGGCGTATTTAGATGGAATAAATCAATTTATAAAGGATGGAAAAACACCTTTAGAGTTTAGTTTGGTTGGTGTTGAGAAAGAAGAATACACCATCAAAGATGTATATAATGTATTTGGTTATATGGCTTTTAGCTTTGCTGTGGCTCATAAAACAGATCCGCTTTTAACCGAAATTAAGGAAAAGTTAGGCGATGCTTATTTCAATGAATTAATGACTACAGATTTGGGTAATTTAACCATCAACAAATATGAAACCGAAGAGATTAAAGGAGAATTATCAAATGCAGTTTCTAAAATTATGGATAAACTACCAGTATCAACTTTTATTGGTAGTAACTCTTGGGTAATTGCTCCAGAAAAAACAAAAAACGGCAAAGTAATTTTTGCAAACGATCCTCATATAGGGTTTTCACAACCTTCTGTTTGGTATCAAAATCACATTAAAACTCCAGATTACGAAATCTACGGATTCAATATTGCATTAATGCCTTTTCCTTTATTAGGGCACAACAAAGCATATGCTTATGGTTTAACCATGTTAGCCAATGATGATTTAAATTTTTATATCGAAGAAAATAATCCTGAGAATACAAATCAATATAAAACACCTGAAGGATTTAAAGATTATAAAACTATTGATAAAACCATCAAAATTAAAGAGGATGCTGACACAACTTTTCAAGTAAAAGTATCTCAACATGGACCCATTATGAATGGTTTAATTACGCATTTAGAAGATGAGAGACCTATTGCAATGAATTGGCTGTATACGCAATTAGATAATGAACAATTAGCTGTTTCGTATGAAATGTCTCATGCAAAATCACTAACAAATTTTAGGAATGCAGTAGCCAAAATTCATGCCCCAGGTTTAAATGTAATGTATGGAGATGCCAAAGGAAATATCGCTTGGTTTGCGTCTGCAAAACTCTATCAATTAAGAGATAGCTTATCTTCTAAAACCTATTTAAATGGAGCTTCTGGAGAGGACGAAATCACAGAATACATCCCTTTTGATGAAAATCCACAAGCAATAAACCCAAGTTGGAACTATGTCTATTCTGCCAATAATCAACCAGATTCTGTAAGAGGAAAATTATACCCTGGTTATTATCAGCCTCAAGATAGAGCCAAAAGAATTTCAACATTATTACAGGCTAAAAACGATTTCACAAAAGAAGACGTAGCTAAAATGATGTATGATGTAAAATCGGCTACAGCACCAGAAATTGCAAACGATTTACTAAAACATATCAACCAAACAGATTTATCGGTTTCAGAGAAAAAAGCGATTACTATTTTAGGAAATTGGGATGGAAATTATATGAAAGAGGCAGTTGCACCAACTATTTACAATCGGTTTTTATATGAAGTTTTAGCAGCTACTTATAAAGATGAATTGGGTGATGGTTTTAATTTATTTATCAATTCGCAGTTGCAAGACCAAGCATTGCCAATTCAAATCAATAGAGCGCAATCTGTTTGGTGGGATGATGTAAATACATTATCAGAAAGAGAAGATAGAACAGAAATAATCACAAGCTCATTTAAAAATACATTTTCCTTTTTAGAAAATCAGTTAGGAGAAAATGTGGAAGATTGGTTATGGAAAAGAGTTATTTCTGTAGAACATGAACATGCTATAGGTAAAGCAGGTGGTGCTTTACGCAAATTCTTTAATGTTGGGCCTTTTGAAACCATTGGAGGTAATGAAGTCATTAATAACCAAATTTTTAAATTAGATAGTACAGGAGTTTATAAAATTACAGCTGGACCCTCTACAAGAAGAGTCATCGATTTTTCTGATATAGAACATAGTTTAGGTATTTTACCTACAGGTCAATCAGGTAACGTATTTAGTCCTCATTATAAAGATCAAGCTCAAAAGTTTGTCAATGGAGAGTTTGTAAAGATGAGTTTAGATCAAGCTGAAATAAAGAAAAGTGAAAATATGTTGATTTTGATGCCAAAAAATTAATCCAAAAGATATTCTTCTACATAAAAATTTTGGGGAGATAAATGATTTTTTTTAGAAGTTGAAGGGTTTCTTTTTATCGAAAAACCTCCTCTTAAACCAATTACAAGATTATTTTTTAGACTTTTAAATTCACATTTTATACGAACTCTGGGTAAATGTTTTTTTGAAAATTTGTATTTGATATGCTTAGGTTTTGCTAAAATTTGCTCTTTAACACCATGTTTTTCTAGTAGCATATACAGGTCCTCTTTAGTAACTATTTTATTGTTCAATACTTCATTGGCAACTAATTTCATTATTTTAGTTAAATAATTGCTGATACGTCTTTTTTCTTCGGTTGTGGTTTCCATAGATTTATTTTTAGATTTAAACTTCTTTATAAACTTCGCTAAAAGGAATACGAAAACGTTCACCATAAACTCCTTTTTCATCTCGAATTCCGCAAGAAACTATCATATTTATTTCTGCTCCAGCAGGTAACCCCAATAGATTTTTTACACGTAAAGTGTCAGAACCCTCCATTGGGCATGTATCATAGCCTTTGGCAGCCATAGAAATCATAAAGTTTTCTGCAGCCAAACCACAGGTTTTATGTGCCACAATTCGCATATCACTTTTTCTTACTTGTCTGTAAATGGGTTTAAAAAGTCCAATAACAGAAACCATTATATATTTAAGGAAACCTAAAATTCCTAAAAAATCTGCGTAGGCAAAAGGAATAATTTTACCATAATAATTACGTGCTTTTTTTTCTCTACTGCTTTGCTCTGATTTGGAATTATCTGTACCAAAATTCGAATCAATAAATTTTAAATTTGCTTTAGCTCTTTGTTTCCATAAATCTTTTCGAGTTACAAAAACCACCAATTGTTGTGCTGTTTTAGCTGCATTTTGATTAAAACAAAGTGAGGCAATTTTTGCAATTGTTGTTGCAGATGTAATGTGATAAAACTCCCATAATTGCATATTACTGCTATTTGGTGCCAGTGCTGCTTGCTCCAAGCATTTTTTAACAACACTAGTTTCAATAGGTTTTTCTTCATTATAAATTCGTACTGAACGTCTATATTGTATTGCTTCAGAAACTGTTTTTTCTTGAGACATAAAAAAATTATGAAATTTGTTTTAGTTTTTTATTCATCACCCAAAACCAAAAAGGAGGAAAGAGGGATAGTAACATCATACCTGGATAACCTGTAGGCATTTGCGGACTTTCTGGTAATGTTTTTAACAATTGATAATGTTTGGCTCCATTATAATGATGGTCTGAATGGCGAGATAAATTAAACAGCAATACTTGCCCAACTTGATGATTGGAGTTCCAAGAATGGTTTCTTTTTACGCGTTCAAATCGTCCATGTTCATTCTGTTTTCTTAGCAATCCATAATGTTCTATATAATTTACAGTTTCTAGTAAAATAATGCCAGAAGTAGCAGCCGCTAAAAAAGCAAAAAGTACAAATTCACCAAAAATAAAATAGATAATTGACAACAAAGTAAAATTACATAGTGTGTAAATAACCATTCTATTTTGATGATGAAACCAACTTCTATTTGTTTCTTTCATTCGTTTGTTTTCCAATTGCCAAGATTGATAATAGCTTGTAAAATGAGAGCGCATCCAGAAAAAAAATATCCATTCGTCTTTACGAGCAGTAGCAGCATCTTTTGGTGTGGCTACATTAAAATGATGTCCTCCATTATGATAAGGTAAAAAGTGTGTGTTTAAAGAAGTAAGTAATAAGATTTCGCCAATAAATTCATCAAAACGATTATTTCTATGCCCTAATTCATGCCCAACGTTTATGCCAATAACACCACACATAATGCCCATTCCAAAAATACGTCCAAAAATTTCTGATGAGCTTAACTTCGGTTCTTGAATGGCGTAAAAAAAGAAAATTAAAAAGCTAATTTGAATAGGTAATGTTAAATACAATAAATAGGTGTACCACTTATTTTCTTTTTCTACTTTCTCTTCATCTTTTGTAAAGTTAATGGTATTTGGTTTGATGAAAAACTCTATAACAGGCACCAAACCAAAAAAAACTAATGCAGGTAAATGTGTAAGCCAACCCTTATTTGTAAAAGAAATAAAAACTACAAAAGGTAAAACTAAAATGGAAAAGTATTTCAAGGCTTTCATTTAGAAAAATATTTTCTAAATATAGCAATTAGTTACAAGCATCCCAAATTGCATCTTTAGGAGTTGGTGCAATAACAGAAATTTTTTCTTTAGAAACTGGATGAATAAACTCAATTTTACGAGCATGTAAACTTATGCTTCCATCTTTATTGCTTCTATCAAAACCATATTTTAAATCGCCTTTTATAGGAGAGCCAATATAAGAAAGTTGCGTTCTAATTTGATGGTGTCTACCTGTTTCTAAGTCGATTTCTAACAAAGAATACTTATCTAGTTTTTTGATTATTTTATAGTGTAATATTGCTTTTTTACTGCCATCAATTTCTTTTTTGTAGACAAAAGATTTATTCTTTTTAGAGTTTTTCTTTAAGAAATTAATTAATGTATCACTATCTTTTTTAGGTTGATTTTTTACAAGTGCCCAATAGGTTTTGTTGATGGTTTTATCTCGCAACATTTTATTTAATCTTTCTAAAGCTTTGCTTGTTCTTGCGAAAATTACAATGCCAGAAGTTGGTCTATCTAGTCTGTGAACTGTGCCAATAAAAACATTACCAGGCTTGTTGTATTTGTCTTTCACATAGGCTTTAACAACATCATTTAATGGGGTGTCTCCAGTTTTATCACCTTGTGTAATATCTCCAGCTCTTTTGTTAACCATAATAATATGATTGTCTTCAAAAAGGACTTGTAAGTTTTCTTTGTTAGAGTGCATAACTAATTAGTGTTTTGCCTAAAATTGATGAGACTACTTAAAATCTTTAGCAACATCTTTATTTACACCATCAATAAATTGTAAAAATTCCTCTCTACCCAAACCAGTAGAAGCAGAAGTTAAAAAAGTCATTGGTAAAGATTCCCAATATTGTAGCAATTTCTTTTTGTAAGATGTAATTTGTTTGTTCAATTTAGAGCTCCCTAATTTATCGGCTTTGGTAAAAACCAAGCAAAAAGGAATTTGATTTTCGCCTAAAAACTTCATAAAATCTAAATCAATCTTTTGAGGATCGTGTCTTGAATCAATCAAAACAAAAGTACAGACCAACTGCTCTCTTTCTTTAAAATAATTTTCTATAAAGTATTGAAAAATAACCCGTTTCTTTTTCGATACCTGTGCATAACCATATCCAGGTAAATCTACTAAAAACCATTCCTCATTTATTTTAAAGTGATTAATGAGTTGTGTTTTTCCAGGTTTTCCAGAAATTTTTGCTAAATCTTTACGCTCCATCAACATGTTAATCAATGAAGATTTACCTACGTTAGAACGTCCTATAAAAGCATATTCAGGAATTCTATCTTTAGGTGCATTGATAACATTACTGTTACTCATTACAAATTCAGCAGATTTAATTTTCAAAACAATGAAATTTTAGAGTTTTGTTTTTGCAAGCCAATCACTAAGAATCTTATTAAATTCCTCGGGTCTTTCCATCATAGCTGCATGCCCACATTTATCAATCCAAGTTAGTTGTGAGTTAGGTAATAATTTATGAAAATCGTTTGCAACTTCAGGAGGTGTAACTCCATCTTGTCTTCCCCAAATTAAACAAGTAGGTTGATTCATATTTGGTAAATCGTTCGCCATATTGTGTCTAATAGCACTTTTTGCAATAGATAAGGTTTTTAAAGCCTTCATTCTATCGTTAACTGTAGCATAAACATCGTCTACCAACTCTTTGGTGGCAATAGCTGGGTCATAGAAAACGTCTTTTGCTTTTTGCTCAATAAACGCATAGTTTCCTCTTTTTGGGAAACTGTCTCCCATTGCTTTTTCATAAAGGCCAGAACTACCTGTTAAAACCAATCCTCTTACCTTTTCTGGGTAGTATTTTGTAAAATACAATGCAATATGTCCTCCAAGGGAATTTCCTAAAAGAATAACATTATCCAATTCCTTATATATTAAGAATTCTTCTAAATATTTTGCTAAATTTTTAACGTTTGTTTTTATTAGTGGAAGCGTATATAAAGGAAGTTCAGGAATTAATATTTTGTAACCATTTTTTGAAAAATGATCAAAAGTTGGTTTAAAGTTACTTAAAGCTCCCATTAACCCATGTAAAACAATGATTGCAGGTCCTTCTCCAGCTTCTGCATATGTAAACTTACCTTCAGTTTTTAACTTGTCAGTCATTGATTTTTGTTTCTTTTCTCTAGTCGCAAATGTAGTTCTTTTTTATAACATACAAATTCAATTTGTTATCAGTCAATTATACTTATTAACAGTGGTGTTTATGAGGGTTATACAGCCTTAGCTCTGTTTTTATTAACAAAGTGGTAAAAAGTGGTAAAAAGTGGTATTTTTTATATATTTTTGAGCTATAATAAATGTTTTAAGTGATTAATCTGATTGGCGAATATAATTGTAAAGTAGATGCTAAAGGAAGAGTGATGTTTCCATCGTCTTTCAAAAAGCAACTTGCTTCAGTTTTAGCAGAGGGTTTTGTATTGAAAGAATCTATATATGAGCATTGTTTAGAGTTATATCCTATGCAAACATGGAATGCAACCATGTCTAAAGTTGCTACTAAAAATAGATTCGATAAAGAAACAAATGATTTCATTAGAAGGTTTTCTGCAGGCGTAAAGTTAATTGAATTAGATGGTACAGGGAGGTTTTTAATCGCAAAAAATTTATGTAATCACGCAAATATTAAGAAAGAAATTACAATGGTGTCGTCTATTGACAGAATTGAAATTTGGAATAGCGACGATTATCAAAAGAAACTAGAAAGCGAAAAAGAAAATTTTGCAAAACTAGTGCAGAAGGTTATGGTAGATGGTGAATCAAAAACGAATGGAGATGCGTAGTTATCATGATGCTGTTTTATTAAAAGAAAGCGTAGATGCCTTGGCTATTAAAGAAGATGGTGTTTATGTTGATGTAACTTTTGGTGGTGGAGGCCACTCAAAAGAAATTTTAAACAGGCTAAATGAACATGGAAAATTAGTTGCTTTTGATCAAGATCCGGATGCATTAGAGAATAAAATAGATGATGAACGGTTTACATTAATTCCTGAGAATTTTAGATACATCTCAAGATTTTTAAGGTTTCATGGAATTAGAAAGGTAGATGGTATTTTGGCAGATTTAGGGGTGTCATCTCATCAATTTGACGAAGCAGAAAGAGGTTTTTCAACGCGTTTTGAAGCCGATTTAGATATGAGAATGAATCAAAAATCTAAAAAATCTGCAAAAGAAATCATTAACAATTATTCTGAAGAAAAATTAGCAGAAATATTGTTTTTGTATGGTGAGTTGAGAAATTCTAGAAAACTAGCAAGAACCATTGTGCATGAAAGACGAAATCAAAAGATTGAAACCAGTTTTCAGTTAAAAGAAGTTTTAAAAGCATTTTTGCCAAAAGCGAAAGAGCATAAAATTTTAGCTCAGATTTTTCAAGCGATAAGAATAGAGGTAAATGAAGAATTAGATGTGTTAAAAGAATTTTTAGAACAAATTCCGAATTTATTAAAAGATGAAGGTAGGCTAAGTGTAATTTCTTATCATTCTTTAGAAGATAGGTTGGTGAAGCGTTTTATAAGAACAGGATTGTTTGAAGGTGAGCCAGAAAAAGATGTGTTTGGAAACTCTAATGAACCTTTAAAAAAGGTAGGAAAGTTAATAATTCCGAATCAAAAAGAAATTAAAAGCAACAACAGAGCAAGAAGTGCAAAATTAAGAATTGCAACTTTAAAAAACTAGAATGGCAAAGGTTAAAAAAGGAATATACGATTTTTTGAGAGGAAGTTTCCTTACAGATGAGTCTGCCTTTAAAAACTGGCGAATTATCATTTTTGTGGTACTCTTAATGTTAATTATGATTTATAGTTCTCATAGTGCAGAAAAAAAAGTTTTTGAAATATCAGAATTAAACAAAAGAAAAAGAGAACTAAGGGCAGAATATGTAGATACAGGTACCATTTTAATGCGATTAAAAATGGAGTCTACCATAAGAGAAAAAGCAACAAAAAGAGGTTTACAACCTTCAGAAACCCCACCAAAGAAAATAAAAGTAACGATTAAAGATTAATACATTGGCAACTCACAAAAAAAGCATACTTAACAAATTCTACAAAGTAGCTTCTTTTATGACGCTCATTTTGTTTGCTGTAATTTTTCGTGTTGTTAATATTCAATATGTTCATGGAGAAAAATACAAGAAACTTGCAACAGAGCTAACATTAAAGCAATTTACTATCAAGGCCAATAAAGGAAATGTATATGGTGCTGATGGTAATTTATTGGCAACTTCAATGTCTAAATACACCATAAGAATGGATGTAATGGCTGCTGTGCAAAATAAAGTTTTTGAAAAAAATATTGCATCGCTTGCTAAAGAATTGTCAAAAATGTTAGGGAATTCAACCCGTTATTGGCAAAATAAATTAAGAACCGCAAAAAGGCGAAAAAACAGGTATTTATTAATTGCTAGAAACGTTGGCTACAATGATTACCTAAAAATGAAAACATTCCCAATTTTCAAAGAGGGTGTTTATGGTGGAGGTTTTATAGCAGAACACAAAACAGTTCGTGCACACCCAATAGGTAAAATAGCAGAACGTACAATTGGTTATGATGATTTTAGGGGTGAAGCTGGTATAGAAGGTGCTTTTGCAGATTTTATGCAAGGGCATGATGGTTTACGTTGGAAACAAAAAATTGCCAATAATCAATGGAAACCAATCTCAGATGTTAATGAAAAAGAACCTATTGATGGTCATGATATTATTACAACAATAGATGTTAATATTCAAGATATTACACATCATGCTTTATTGCGTCAACTAGAAAATTTCGAGGCAGATCATGGTTGTGCTGTGGTTATGGAAACTGCAACTGGCGAGGTTAAAGCAATTTCTAATTTAGGAAGAAACTCAAAAGGTAAGTATTACGAAAAAAGAAATTATGCAGTTTGGGAAAGTCATGAACCTGGATCTACCTTTAAATTGGCAAGTTTAATGGCGGCTTTAGACGATAAATTAATTGATACGTCAACTGTGGTAGACACAGAAAGAGGTAAGATTTTTATCAATAATCGAAAAGTAGAAGATTCTAGAAGAGGTGGTTATGGAAAAATTTCTGCAGCTAGAGTATTTGAGGTTTCATCTAATGTGGGTATTGTTAAATTGATAAAAAAACATTACGACCATCAACCTGAAAAATTCATCACGAAATTAGAAGATTTTGGATTTACCAAACCAATAGGTTTCCAAATTAAAGGAGAGGGTAAACCTTATGTGCCAAAACCATCAGATAAAAGTTGGAGTAAAATTTCTTTAGAGTGGATGTCTTGGGGGTATGGAGTTTCTGTAACACCAATGCAAACGTTGATGTTTTACAACGCAGTTGCAAACAATGGAGTAATGGTAAAACCAAGATTTGTAAAAGAATTAAGAAAAGAAGATAAAGCTGAAAAAGTTTTTGAAACAGAAGTAGTTAATCCAAGAATTGCATCCGAAGAAACATTGAAAAAAATTCGTAAAGTCATGGAAAATGTGGTAAGTAAAGGTACTGCAGATAATATTTATTCCGCTAACTTTTCGATGGCTGGTAAAACAGGTACTGCTAAAAAATATATTCCAAGAATAAAAAATAAAAAAGGCGAATGGGAGGGTGGTTATTACTCTGGAAATAGATATGTAGCTTCTTTTGCAGGTTTTTTTCCTGCAGATAAACCTAAATATTCTTGTATTGTAGTGGTGCATAATCCTGATAAAAAGAAAGGCTATTATGGAGCAACTGTGGCAGCTCCTGTTTTTAAAGAAATTGCGCAAAAAATATACACAACTACGCCTATAGACAACCAATCTGTAGAAGATAAAGTTGAATTTGCTGCGATTGAAAATCAGTATAATCAGTATAATAAAATCATCAATAAAGAATACGCAAAAGTGCCGAATGTAAAAGGTATGGACGGAATGGATGCAGTGTCTATGTTAGAAAATATAGGTTTAAAGGTCAAATTTTCTGGATTAGGAAAAGTGAAAAGTCAATCTATTAAAAAAGGTGAAAAATTAGTAAAAGGAAGTACCATTGTTTTAAAATTATCATAAACTGAAAAATTTACAAGACATATTATATAAAGTTGGCATTAACCAAGTATTTGGAATTACAAATATTGATGTAAATCAACTTGTTTTCGACTCTAGAAAAGTCAAAACAGGTGATGTTTTTGTGGCGCAAAAAGGTGTACAAGTAGATGGACATTTATATATTGATAAAGCTATTGATTTAGGTGCAGCTGCAATAATTTGTGAAGATTTTCCTTCGGATAAAAAAGAAGGTGTTACTTATGTTCAAGTAGAGAATGCAAATACTGCCTTGGCAATTATGGCTTCTAATTTTTACAATAATCCTTCTACAAAGTTTTCAGTGGTTGGGGTAACTGGTACAAATGGTAAAACTACAATTGCATCATTGTTATATCAACTATTTCAAAAGGCAGGTTACAAAGTAGGTTTATTATCAACTGTAAAAATTTTAGTAGATAAAACCGAATATAAAGCTACACATACTACACCAGATTCAGTAACGATTAATAAGTATCTAGATTTGATGTTAGAAGAAGGTGTGGAATTTTGTTTTATGGAAGTAAGTTCGCATGGAATTCATCAAAAAAGAACAGAAGGTTTAACTTTTGCAGGCGGAATTTTCACCAACCTTTCTCACGATCATTTAGATTATCACAAAACCTTTGCAGAATATAGAAATGTTAAAAAATCATTTTTTGATGCGTTACCAAAAACTGCTTTTGCATTAACCAATATCGATGATAAAAATGGCAACTTTATGTTGCAAAATACAAAGGCAAAAAAATACTCGTACGCATTAAAAACAGTAGCAGATTATAAAACACGAATTTTAGAAAAACAACTATCAGGTACTTTAATTGCTGTGGATGGTACAGAGGTATGGACCAAATTAATAGGTGTTTTTAATATCTACAATCTTACTGCAATTATTGCCACAGCTGAATTACTAGGTTTAGAAAAATTAGAAATTTTAACAATAATAAGTCAGCTAGAAAGTGTAAGCGGCCGTTTTCAATACACGGTTTCAGATGATGGTGTTACTGCAATTGTAGATTATGCACATACACCAGATGCTTTAAAAAATGTACTAGAAACTATAAACGATATCAGAACCAATAACGAAAAATTAATTACAGTTGTAGGTTGTGGTGGTGATCGTGATACAACCAAAAGACCTAAAATGGCACATATTGCATCTCAATTGAGTAACCAAGCCATTTTTACTTCAGATAATCCAAGAACAGAAAATCCACAAAGTATTTTAGAGGATATGGAAGTTGGGGTTTCTCCAGAAAATTATAGAAAAACGTTGAGTATTTTAAATAGAAAACAAGCTATTAAAACAGCCTGTAAAATCTCAGAAACTGGCGATATTATTTTAATTGCAGGCAAAGGACATGAAAATTATCAAGAAATTAATGGAGTATGCTCTCATTTTAATGATTTAGAGGAAGTTACCAATTGTTTTAATCAACTAAAAAAGAACTAGAGATGCTGTATTATGTATTCCAATATTTAGAAAGTCAGTTCAGTTTTCCTGGGGCAAGTGTGTTTCAATTCATCACATTTAGGGCAGCAGCAGCATTTATTTTATCGTTGTTGATTTCTGCCATTTATGGAAAAAGAATTATCAACTTTTTAAGAAAACAACAAGTTGGCGAAACTGTTCGAGATTTAGGTTTAGAAGGGCAAAAACAAAAATCTGGTACACCAACTATGGGTGGTGTTATTATCATTTTTGCAACATTAATTCCGGTGTTTTTACTCACAAAGTTAGATAACATCTACATCGTAATTTTAATAATTACCACAGTTTGGATGGGGTCAATTGGTTTTTTAGACGATTATATAAAAGTATTTAAAAAAGATAAAGAGGGTTTAAAAGGCAAATTTAAAGTTCTTGGGCAAGTTGGTTTGGGAGTAATTGTAGGCTCTATGTTGTATTTTAATGATGGAGTTACTATTAAAGAACAATTACCACTCGATCAACAAGTAATGCAAGAAAATGGTCGAAGAAAAGTTTTTGGAGAAGCACATAAATCTACAAAAACAACAGTGCCTTTTTTTAAAGATAACGAATTAGATTATGCAAAACCACTAAGTTTTTTAGGTGATGGTTATGAGAAATATGGATGGATTATTTTCATATTTATCACTGTATTTATTGTTACAGGAATTTCAAACGGAGCAAATTTAACGGATGGTATTGATGGTTTAGCAGCAGGTTCATCTGCAATTATAGTGGTTACTTTAGCTGCTTTTGCTTGGGTTTCTGGGAACATCATTTTTGCAGATTATTTAGATGTCATGTACATCCCCAATTCTGGTGAAATGACAGTTTTTATTTTGGCGTTTGCAGGTGCTTTAATTGGCTTTTTGTGGTACAATACCTATCCAGCTCAAGTATTTATGGGAGATACAGGTAGTTTAACCATTGGCGGAATTATTGCAGTTATAGCAATTTCGATTCGTAAAGAATTATTGCTACCTATTTTAGCTGGCATTTTTGTAGTTGAAAATCTATCTGTAATAATGCAAGTTTCTTGGTTCAAATACACAAAAAAGAAATTTGGTATGGGGAGACGAATTTTTAAAATGTCGCCATTACATCATCATTATCAAAAGTTAAGTTATCACGAAAGTAAAATTGTTGTCCGTTTTTGGATTGTTGGAATTTTATTAGCTGTGTTTACAATAGTGACTTTAAAATTAAGATAAAAATGAAAAGGTTGGTTGTACTTGGTGGAGGAGAAAGTGGTGTAGGTACAGCAATCTTAGGCAAGCAAAAAGGATATGAAGTTTTTGTTTCAGACAAAGGATTAATATTAAAAAAGTACAAAGAAGTTCTTAGACATAACGAAATAGATTTTGAGGAAAATCAGCACACAGAAAGTAAAATTTTAAATGCTAAGGTGGTAATGAAAAGCCCTGGAATTCCTGATAAAGTTGCTTTAATTCAAAAATTGATAAAAAATTCGATTCCAGTAATTTCTGAAATTGAATTTGCAGCGCAATTTACGGATGCAACAGTTGTAGGAATTACGGGTTCAAATGGTAAAACCACAACAACATTATTAACGCATCACATTTTGCAACATGCAGGTTTAGATGTGGGAATTGCAGGAAACATAGGCGACAGTTTTGCAAAGCAAGTTGCTGAGAAAGATTACAAAAATTATGTGTTAGAAATTAGTAGTTTTCAGTTAGATGGAATCGAAAATTTTAATCCGCATATCGCCATTTTAACAAACATTACTCCAGATCATTTAGATAGATATGAGTACAAATTTGAAAATTATATCAACTCAAAATTTAGAATAACAAAAAATCAAAAAGCAACCGATTATTTAATTTATGATGCAGATAACGAAGCCATCAATTATTGGTTAAAAAAAAATAAAACAATAGCAAAATTAGTTCCATTTTCAATCAAAAAAGAATTGAAATATGGAGCCTATATCAAAGAAAATAATATTACAATCAACATAAATAAAGAAAAAATTAATATGCCTATATCAACCTTATCAGTAAAAGGAAAACACAATACTAAAAATGTTATGGCTGCTGCAATGGCTGCACAGTTATTAAATGTTAGAAAAGAGTTTATCAAAGAAAGTATGGCAACTTTTGAAGGTGCAGAACATCGATTAGAAAATGTAGCTAAAATTAAAGATGTAGAATATATTAACGATTCTAAAGCAACCAATGTTAATGCCACTTTTTATGCTTTAGAGTGTATGGATAAGCAAACTATATGGGTTGTTGGTGGTGTAGATAAAGGAAACGATTATTCAGATTTGTTGCCTTTGGTAAGAGAAAAAGTAAAAGCCATTGTATGTTTAGGGATTGATAATGAAAAAATAAAAAACACGTTTGGCAATGTTATAGATATGATTGTAGAAACAGCAGGAGCAGAAGAAGCTGTAAAAGTTGCAGAGAAATTAGCAGATAGAGGAGATGCTGTATTGTTATCCCCAGCTTGTGCAAGTTTCGATTTATTTAAAAGTTACGAAGACAGAGGACGTCAATTTAAAAAAGCAGTTAGAAATCTTTAATCCCATCTCAATCTTCCCTAAGGGAAGAGGTTAGGTAGTTTAGGGGGAAACTCAAATTGAAAAAAATAACATTAAAAGAAATACATAAACACAAGAGTGTTTCTCTCCTTTGGAGAGGTTAAGAGAGGATTATGAAAACCATTTTTCAACATATAAAAGGAGATAGAACCATTTGGGCAATTGTGGCTGTTTTGGCAATCTTTTCATTTATGCCTGTATATAGCGCAAAAACTAATATTTTATATGTTCAAGGTTTAGGGTCTGCATTTACGCATTTAATGAAGCACTTTTTTTTGCTGGTTATGGGTTTTGGGATTATTTATGGGGTACATAAAATACCCTATCGTTATTTTTCAGGAGGTTCAGTTTTAATGCTTCCAGTCGTAATTATTTTACTCGTTTTTACTTTGATGCAAGGCACTGTAAAAGAGGGGGCAAATGCCAGTAGGTGGATTGAAGTTGCAGGTGTTGGTTTTCAAACATCAACCTTAGCAGGTTTAGTTTTAATGGTTTATGTAGCAAGATATTTGGCAAGAAACAAAGAAAAACAAATTAAATTTAAAGAAAGTATATGGCAATTATGGTTGCCAGTTTCTATTATTTTAATGTTGATTTTACCAGCAAATTTTTCAACAACAGCGATTATTTTTGTAATGATTTTAACGCTTACCTTTATAGGTGGTTATCCTTTAAAATATTTAGCGTTCATTTTAGGAACCGGAATTGTAGCCTTGTCTTTATTTATTTTAACGGCGAAAGCGTTTCCAGATGCCATGCCAAATAGAGTACACACTTGGGAAAGTAGAATTTCAAATTTTTTTCCATCAGATGAAGTTGAAGAAGGAAGTGAAGGTAAAACAAAAAACACCGAAAATTATCAAGTACAAAAAGCTAAAATAGCTATTGCAACAGGTGGTGTTGTTGGTGTTGGGCCAGGTAAAAGTGTGCAAAAGAATTTTTTATATGCCTCTGAGTCCGATTTTATTTTTGCAATAATTATTGAAGAATATGGTTTAATAGGTGGCCTATTAATCATTCTAATTTACTTTGTATTGTTATTTAGAATTTTTGTAGTCATCAGAAAAACAACAACCATTTTTGGTACCTTATTGGTTCTTGGAGTTGGGTTGCCCATTATTTTTCAAGCCACAATAAATATGGCAGTTGCCACTAATTTGTTCCCAGTAACTGGGCAAACATTGCCTTTGGTTAGTAGTGGAGGAACTTCTATTTGGATGACCTGTTTTGCACTCGGAATGATTTTGAGCGTAAGTGCATCCAAAGAAGAAACAGAAGAAGATATTTTAGACGATAACCCTTTAGATATTTTGCATGAAACCATATAATATACTCATATCTGGTGGAGGAACAGGAGGCCATATTTATCCTGCAATTGCAATTGCAAACGAGATAAAAATGCGATTTCCTGATGCTAATTTTCTATTTGTGGGTGCACAGGATAAAATGGAAATGGAAAAAGTGCCACAAGCTGGTTATGAAATAAAAGGGCTGTGGATTGCAGGGATTCAAAGAAAATTTACGCTCGATAATTTATTATTTCCTATAAAAATGATGTTTAGTTTATGGAAATCGAGAAATATTATCAAACAATTTCAACCAGATATTGCTATTGGTACAGGGGGTTTTGCAAGTGGTCCAGCCTTAATAATGGCAAATAGAAAAAGAATACCAACATTAATTCAAGAACAGAATTCTTTTCCAGGAATCACCAATAAACTATTAGCCAAAAAAGCGGGTAAAATTTGTGTAGCTTATGATAATTTAGAACGTTTTTTTCCTGCTGATAAAATCGTAAAAACAGGCAATCCTGTTCGTCAAGATTTATTGAATATTTATAATAAAGTTGATGAAGGAAAAGCATTTTTTAAATTAGATGTTACCAAGAAAACAGTTTTAGTATTAGGGGGTAGTTTAGGGGCAAGAACAATAAATCAGTTGATTGCAATGCATATCGATTTTTTTAAAAAGCAAGAGGTGCAGGTAATATGGCAATGTGGAAAATTCTATTTTGATGAGTATAAAAAATACAATGATACTGCACATATTCAAGTACATCAATTTATTAATAAAATGGATTTAGCTTATGCAGCTGCAGATTTTATAATTTCTAGATCAGGTGCAAGTTCAGTTTCTGAATTATGCATTGTTGGGAAACCTGTAATTTTTATTCCATCACCCAATGTTGCAGAAGATCATCAAACAAAAAATGCAAGGGCAATTGCAGATCAACATGGCGCAATTTTATTGCCAGAAAAAGAATTGGATACTTTTCCAATTGTTTTTGAAACCTTGCTAAAAGATGCAGGAAAACAAGAGCATTTATCAGAAAATATACATGAGTTGGCATTGCCAAGCGCTACAACAAATATTGTAAACGAAGTAGAAAAATTATTGAATACGTGAATTTAAAAGAAGTACATAACTGTTTTTTTGTCGGAATTGGAGGCATAGGAATGAGCGCAATTGCTCGTTATTTTGCTGCCAATGGAAAAAATGTGGCTGGTTATGATAAAACACCTTCTCAAACTACTTTAGATTTAGAGAACTTAGGGGTTCAAATTCATTTTGAAGATGCAGTTAAAAACATACCGATTTCTTTTTTAAATAAGGATAAAACCTTGGTGATTTATACACCAGCAATTCCTGAAAATCATACACAACTCAATTATTTTTTAGCCAATAATTTTAAAGTTTTTAAAAGAGCCGAGATTTTAGGTGAAATTACAAAAGCTACGTTTTGTTTAGCAGTGGCAGGCACACATGGAAAAACAACAACATCAGCAATTTTAGGGCATATTATGCAGCCTGAAAGTGCGACTTCTTTTTTAGGCGGAATTGCAGAAAATTACAACTCAAATTTAATTTTAGGAGAAGACAAAGTCTCAGTAGTAGAGGCAGATGAGTTTGATCGATCATTTTTACAGTTAAGTCCAAATATTGCCTGTGTAACTTCTATGGATGCTGATCATTTAGATATTTATGGAGAAGCTAAAGCATTAGAAGAATCGTTTTTTACATTCTCCCAAAAAGTATCTGATAGTTTAATTGTTGCAAAAGGTCTACCATTAAAAGGATTAACCTATGCTGTAAATGAAGATGCAGATTACAAAGCTTTTAATCTTAAAATCAAAAATGGAACTTATATTTTTGATGTGCAAACACCAACTGAAACTATTAACGAAATTAATTTTCATTTACCAGGGAAACATAATATAATGAATGCTTTAGCTGCTTTAGCTATGGCTGAGGTTTACGGTGTTTCTTTACCCAATATAAAAAAGCGTTTGGCGAGTTTTAAAGGTGTAAAACGTAGATTTTCCTACAAAATTAAAACCGATGATTTTGTGTTGATTGATGATTATGCACATCATCCAACAGAAATAGATGCAGTAGAAAACGCGATTAGAGAAATGTATCCAAATGAAAAAGTACTCGCCGTTTTTCAGCCACATTTATTTACAAGAACAAGAGATTTTGTTGATGATTTTGCAAAAGGCTTATCAAAATTTGATGAGATTGTATTGTTAGATATTTATCCTGCAAGAGAAAAGCCCATTGCTGGGGTTACCTCTCAGTGGTTATTTGATAAAATCGAAAATCAACATAAATTATTAACTCAAAAAAGTCAACTACTAAAACATATTCACAATTCACAAGCAAAAGTAGTGGTAATGTTGGGTGCAGGAGATATTGGAGTATGGATACAAGAAATTACAAATCAACTTTTAAAAAAACAAAAACACGATGTTTAAAAGATTGGTAAAATATTTGTTATTCCTTTTATTTATAGTAGGTTTAGGAGTTTTATTTAGTTTTTCATCAAAGAGAAACGAAAATAGAAAAGTGTCAGATATTATTGTTGAATTTGAGAATGGAGAGAATAATTTTTTAACTCACGCCATGGTTTATAAATTGTTAATACAAAAAGGAGATAGTATCAAAAACCAAGCAAAATCTGTAATAAATTTATACAGTTTAGAAAATAATGTAATTCAAAATCCGTATGTAGAAAAAGCTTCTGTTTTTTTATCTATAGATGGTTTGTTAAAAACTACTCTTAAACAACGTACACCAGTGGCAAGAATTGTTGGTAAAAATAATTCTTATTATGTTGATAAAGAAGGGGTAAAGATACCTTTATCAACCAATTATTCAGCCAGAGTATTGTTGGTGTCAGGTATTGATAATGATGAAGATTTAAACGAGATTTTACCACTAATCAATACAATTTCAACAGATAGTTTTCTGCAAAAAGAAGTTGTTGGAATTGAGAAATTAGACACAAAGGAGTATCAATTTTCTGTACGAAGTGGAAATTATAAAATCGATTTTGGTAAATTAATCGAAGTTGATATAAAAATTAAGAAATTAAAAGCGTTTTATAACAAAACTTTTGAAGACAAAACCATTCAAAATTATAAAACAATAAATGTAAAATATCACAACCAAGTTGTGTGCACAAAATAAACTGAAATGGAAAACAATAAAATAGCTGTTGGTTTAGATATAGGTACTACCAAAATTGTTGCCATGATTGGTCGTAAAAATGAATATGGTAAAATTGAAGTAATTGGTATAGGAAAAGCCAAAAGTTTAGGTGTTAAACGTGGTGTGGTAAGCAATATTACACAAACCATACAATCTATTCAGCAAGCCGTAGACGAGGCAGAAAGTGTGTCTGGTGTTCAAATAGAAGATGTAGTTGTTGGTATTGCAGGTCAGCATATCAGAAGCTTACATCATAGCGATTATATCACTAGAAATAATGCAGATGAAGTTATTGAAGATACTGATATCGAAGATTTAGTAAATCAAGTGCATAAATTGGTTATGTTACCAGGAGAAGAAATTATCCATGTATTACCCCAAGAGTTTAAAGTGGATTCTCAAGCAGATATCAAAGAACCAATAGGGATGTATGGAGGTCGATTAGAAGCCAATTTTCATGTAGTTGTTGGGCAAGTGTCGTCCATCAGAAATATAGGGCGTTGTGTAAAAAGTGCAGGGTTAGATTTAAGTGAAATTACTTTAGAACCTTTAGCATCAGCACAAGCTGTATTGAGTCAAGAAGAAAAAGAAGCAGGTGTTGCTTTGATTGATATTGGAGGTGGAACCACAGATTTAGCCATTTTTAAAGATGGTATTATAAGGCATACAGCTGTCATCCCTTTTGGTGGAAATGTAATTACAGATGATATAAAAGAAGGCTGTTCTATCATTGAAAAACAAGCAGAATTGCTAAAAATAAAGTTTGGTTCAGCTTGGCCAGGAGAAAATAAAGAAACTGAAATTGTTTCTATTCCTGGATTAAGAGGTAGAGAACCCAAAGAAATAACGCTTAAAAATTTATCAAAAATTATACATGCAAGAGTTCAAGAAATTATTGAGCATGTGTTTTTAGAGATAAAAAATTACGGTCACGAAACTGCCAAAGGAAAATTAATTGCGGGGATTGTATTAACAGGTGGTGGTTCTCAATTAAAGCATTTACGTCAATTAGTAGAGTATATTACAGGTATGGATGCAAGAATTGGGTATCCTAATGAGCACTTAGCAGGAGATTCAGATGAAGCTTTATCAAGCCCTTCTTATGCAACAGCTGTAGGTTTGCTCATGGAAGGCTTAGAAAAAGAAACTGAGGTAGAAGAGAGTAAAGAGGTCGTTGAAGAAACAGTTAGTGAGGATGAAAATGACGAAATAGAGGATACACAACCCAAAGTTGAAATTAAGCCAAAACCAAAAAAGAAATCTTTTTTCGAAAAGTTTACAGAAGGCTTAAAAGATTTTTTAGATAATGCTGAATAGGTTCAGCTATAGAATAGTACAAAAAGAATAAACATCAATAAAAACCAAAAAGAAAAACGTTATTATGAGCGCAGAATTTGATAACATTTCATTTGATATGCCAAAAACACAATCAAACACTATAAAAGTGATTGGTGTTGGTGGTGGAGGTAGCAATGCTGTAAACCACATGTTTAAGCAACACATTAACGGAGTAGATTTTGTAATCTGTAATACAGATGCACAGGCTTTAGAAAATAGTCCAATCCCAAATAAAATTCAGTTAGGGGCAAACTTAACCTCTGGTTTAGGTGCAGGTGCAAATCCAGAAATTGGAGCACAAGCAGCTAAAGAAAGTATGCAAGAAGTACAGCAAATGTTAAATACGCAAACCAAAATGGTATTTATTACTGCTGGTATGGGTGGTGGAACAGGTACTGGAGCAGCACCAATTATTGCTAAGATTGCCAAAGATATGGATATCTTAACAGTGGGTATTGTTACAATGCCTTTTGCTTTCGAAGGTAAAAGACGCACAAAACAGGCTCAATTAGGAATTGATCAGCTGCGCGCAAATGTTGATTCTTTAATTGTTATTAATAACAACAAATTAAGAGAAGTTTATGGTAATTTAGGTTTTAAAGCAGGTTTTTCTAAAGCTGATGAAGTATTGTCTACAGCCTCTAAAGGTATAGCAGAAGTCATCACACACCATTACAAACAAAATATTGACTTGCATGATGCTAAAACTGTACTTTCTAATAGTGGTACAGCAATTATGGGTTCTGCAAAAGAAGAAGGGTCAGACAGAGCAAAAACTGCTATTGTAAAAGCGTTAGATTCTCCTTTATTAAATGATAATAAAATTACAGGCGCTAAAAATGTTCTTTTATTGATTGTTTCTGGAACGAATGAAGTTACTCTTGATGAAATTGGAGAAATTAACGATTTCATACAAGATGAAGCTGGTTATGATGCTAATATTATTATGGGTATTGGAGAGGATGAAGATCTTGGGGATGCAATATCTGTAACTATTGTAGCTACTGGTTTTGCTCCAGATCAGCAAAGTACGATTACCAATACCGAGGTAAAAAAAGTAATTCATACCTTAGAAGATGAGCAAAAAGCAACCTATAATTTTGCTGATAAAACTATGGTAAAACAACCAACTTTAGAGACACCAATTGCTAATAAAGTTGAGCAGAAAATTGTCCATAAACTAGAGGATGACGCTGAAGATAACAAGCCTAAAATGGATTTGGTAAAGACCAATGATATCATAGCAAGTATGCCTGTAACTTATGAAGAGGTTGGTATAGAAACGGTTTCTGAAGATGATTTTATCATAACTAATATTGTAAAAGAAGAAGAAATTATAGAAGAAGACACTCAGCAACCTCAAACAGATTTATTGTTTGATTTTC
>CBFIFR010000032.1:0-35712 GCA_965661915.1 Polaribacter sp.
ACGGCTTTTACATATTTGCTATTTTCTAAATCTTCTGTGTACATAATATCGTTCATTTTATAAAGGAGAGGTAAACTCACCTTAAAAGTTGTGTTGTTATTTTCTATTTTAACAGGTTTGTCTGTTATCAATCCATATCTGTCTGCAATATTCTGCAACCCTACTTTGGTACTTTTGCCTATTGCTTCTTTTGGATTGATGTTATTTTCTATAATCAAGTGATTATTTTCCTCATAAATGGATATCACTAAGGGTTTAGAGGATGAAACCACATTGTGTTTTACAGCATTCTCTAACAACAATTGTAACGAAAGTGGCACCATTTTTAAAGCATCATTACTAATATTGTCTGGAATATTAAATTCAATAGCATCTTCAAAACGCATCCCTAACAATTGCATGTAGGTTTTTGCAAATTTCAATTCTTCTTGAATGGGCACTAAATCTTTATTTCGTTGTTCTAAAACATACCTGTATACTTTTGATAGTTTTGTAGTAAATTTTTCTGCCTGGTTTGGATTCTCGCCAATTAAACTCGTTAATACATTTAAGCTATTGAACAAAAAATGCGGGTCTAATTGATTTTTTAAAGATTCAAATTTTGCGGTTTCTGTTTTTGCTACAATTTCTTGTTTTGTAGTTTCTTGGTTCATGGCAGCTTTCCAATTTTGCATAAACCCACGTGCATGTAAAAACGTAGAAACCCCTAAAGATAAAATGATGTAAAATAAATGAATCCAAATAAAATTACCTCTAAAAAAATTATTTACATCATTACCATTGATTACTATAAAAACTACATAATCAATTAACAATACTACAGGAACAGTATATAAAATAGTAGCTACAATACCTGTCCAAACACGTTTATTAGTTTGTGTAATCCAGCTCCATTTTTTAGACAAATAATTATTAATATAACCATTTCCAAAACCAATACCAAAAGAATACATACCAGAAATAATAAAAGACCACATTAAACCCTCTAAACTAGCTTGCCTAAATACCAAGCCAAAAAACAATCCAAAAATTACGGTAAGTTTTAAGCACGTTATTACTGCAGACTTTATATTGCGAATGGTATATACTTCTTGATTTTTATTTTGGTTCGTCATTATTGTTTTTATTAATAAAAATTTTTTGTATTAAAATTTGATATCTAAAGATACATCTTTATCAGAAACTACAAACTTTGCATTTTCAAAAGTTGGTGGTGCAAAAGCCATGTGATTGTTAGATGCTCCATAATCTTCTATTGGCATTCTTTGTGCAGAAAAATCCATTTTATCATTATCATTTTTATCGTGATAACAAACAATGGCATAAACACCTGGGTCAATATCTTTAAAGATTACTGTACTTTTTCCATCAACAATTTTCTCATTTGTGGCTTGTAGGGGTTGTTTCATAAACGTCTCTTTATTATACAAAGCAAACCCTACTTTACCATCATTTGAAGTTACATTAATTACAGTAGCTGTAATATTAACTTTGTGTTGTGCATTTATTTTGTTTGATAGAAATAATGTTGCTGCAAATACTAGTGATACAAAAAATTTCATAATTTGTTGTTTTGTGTGTTAGTGATTAATTATGGTACAAATATGCAACTGAACTATAGTTTTTAAAATTAAAGCATACCGAATTGTAATTTTTTAATACCGAATTGTAATTTTTATTACCAAACTGTTTAAATTCATGCTAAATTGAACAAAACTCTAGTTATAAATTGTAATTAAAAAAGTAATATTTGTAGAAATCCGTAGTTTTCAAATATTAAAATCTTAACGAAACCGATAAATTGGTTAATATTTAATGAAAATTGATAAAAACCTTTAAGATTGTAACACTGAAAAAGAAAAAATATATACTTTTACACCAATGATTATTACAAGAATAAATACAAAATGTACTTCAATTGCACCCAGTTTAGGTTTTCGCTGCGTTCGCCGCTAAAATTTTTTCTTAGCAAACCATTAACTCATACAAGTACGCAACCATTTTATTTATCATCGTGAATCTTACCAAAACATTTTATTACAAATTGCAAATTATTATTTTAACCAATAATAAAAATAATATGCGACGTAGGTTTTCTTTCCGCCCTTTGGGGTAATTATTATTTTTCAGAATTTAGGTGCGTCCGGTTCTACATCAACAAAACTTAAAAAACATTTTATCAAAATAAAAAATACAATGCAATGGAAATTGTAATTGCAAACAAATCACATACTATTTACGCTCAAATTATCTGCGAAACCATTGCAGATGCAGCACAAGTAAGAGGCACAGGTATTGCCAAAAGAAAACCAGAATATATAGCCTCAAAAATGGAAAATGGTAACGCAGTTATTGCTTTAGATGGCAACAATTTTGCTGGTTTTTGCTATATCGAAAAATGGGGTCATGGAAAATTTGTTGCCAATTCTGGTTTAATTGTACATCCCAATTATAGAAATATTGGGTTGGCTAAAAAAATTAAAGAAGTTATCTTTAAATATTCTAGAACAAAGTTTCCAGATGCTAAGGTTTTTAGTATTACAACAGGCTTAGCAGTTATGAAATTAAATAGCGACTTGGGTTACAAACCTGTTACGTTTTCTGAGTTAACTGATGACCAAACCTTTTGGGATGGTTGCCAAACTTGCAAAAACTACGATGTACTAACAAGAACAGAACGTAAAATGTGCTTGTGTACTGGTATGTTATTTGACCCTAAAAAACAAAATAAAGAAGAAACCGAAGCTGTAAAAAAAAGTAGGTTTGAACGCATAAAAAAATTTAGACAAAACTTATTCTTAAAAAAAGTTAAAAAATAAATATCATGAAAAAATTAGTTATAGCATATAGTGGTGGGTTAGATACTTCTTACTGTGCAGTAAGCTTATCCAAAGAATATGATGTACATGCTGTAAGTGTAAATACAGGTGGTTTTACATCCGAAGAAATGAAACATATAGAAAGTAACGCTTATAAAATGGGGGTTACAACCTATAAAAATATTGATGCTATTGCCACTTTTTACAACAAAGTAGTTAAATATTTAATTTTTGGTAATGTGTTAAAAAATGCTACTTACCCACTTTCTGTAAGTGCAGAACGTATTATTCAAGCTATAGAAATAATTGAATATGCAAAAAGTATTGATGCAGAATATATTGCACATGGAAGTACTGGCGCAGGAAATGATCAAGTGCGTTTTGATATGATTTTTCAAACTTTAGCTCCTACTATTAAAATTATTACGCCAATTAGAGATCAGAAGTTAGCAAGACAAGAAGAAATAGATTACCTAAAATCGGAAGGGATTGATATGAATTGGGAAAAATCTAAATATTCTGTAAACAAAGGGCTTTGGGGAACAAGTGTTGGCGGAGTTGAAACTTTGAAATCAGAAAAACCTTTACCCAATGAGGCTTATCCTTCTCAATTAGAAAAAGAAGGCGAAGAAAAAGTGACATTAACTTTTAAAAATGGTGAGTTTATTGCTTTAAATGGTGATGAAAATTCACCTGAAGTTAATATTGAAAACTTAAATGATATTGCTTCTAAATTTGCTATTGGTAGAGATATTCATGTAGGTGATACCATTGTGGGTACAAAAGGTAGAGTTGGTTTTGAAGCTGCAGCTTCTTTAATTACAGTAAAAGCACACCATTTATTAGAAAAACACACGCTAACAAAATGGCAATTGCAACATAAAGAATATTTATCTAGTTTTTACGGAATGCATTTACATGAAGGGCAATATTTAGATCCGGTTATGAGAGATACAGAAGCATTTTTACAAAGTTCTCAAAAAATGGTTTCTGGTGATGTTACTGTAACCTTAAAACCGTATCATTTTTCTTTGGATGGCATTGTGTCTGAACACGATTTAATGTCGAGTAAATTCAGTACTTATGGTGAAGAAAATAAAGCTTGGACCGCAGATGATGCCAAAGGTTTTATTAAGATTTTAGGAAATCAGAATAAAATATATCAACAAGTAAATTCGTAAAAAAAGACCTCACAGGTTTCAAAAACCTGTGAGGTCTGAAAAACTTTCAGAATGAAAAATTTAGAAGTAGGAATTATTGGTGGTGCAGGCTATACAGCAGGAGAATTGATTCGATTATTGTTAAATCACCCAGAAACAAATATCAATTTTGTATACAGTACATCTAATGCTGGCAACAAAATCTATAAAGTGCATCAAGATTTAATTGGTTCTACAGAAATCAGTTTTACAAGTGATATTAATCCTGATGTTGATGTTTTATTTTTATGTTTAGGCCATGGAAATTCAACTGCCTTTTTACAAAAAAACACCTTTTCTAATCACACAAAAATCATCGATTTAAGTAACGATTTTAGATTATTAGCTGATAAAAATTTCGAAGGCAAAGATTTTGTTTACGGTTTACCAGAATTAAACAAAGCTGATATTATCTCAGCAAAATACATTGCAAATCCGGGTTGTTTTGCAACTGCTTTACAATTAGCATTTTTACCATTAGCTGCAAACGGTTTGTTAAAGAATGATGTTCATATAAATGCGGTTACAGGTGCAACTGGAGCAGGAACGTCTTTATCTGCAACCACACATTTTACGTGGAGAGCTAATAACTTTTCGCATTACAAAGCTTTTAATCATCAGCATTTAGGAGAAATCAATCAGACTGTAAATCAACTACAAAATGATTTTAATTCAGAAATTAACTTTATGCCAAATAGAGGTGATTTTTCTAGAGGAATATTCGCGACAACCTATACCAAATTTGATGGTACATTAGAGGAAGCAAAAGCAATGTATAAAGAATATTATAAAGATGCCCCTTTTACTTTTGTTGCTGATCAAAGTATATTTTTAAAGCAAGTGGTAAACACAAACAAGTGTTTAGTGCAATTGGAAATGCATGGTAATAAAATCTTAATTACTAGTGCTATTGATAATTTATTAAAAGGCGCTTCTGGCCAAGCCATTCAGAATATGAATTTAATGTATGGATTTGAAGAAGCTTTAGGGTTAAATTTAAAGGCAAGTTATTTTTAATAACACCACAAGGGAGCATGCTCCCTTGTAAAAACAAATAAGGTAGCATGCTCCCTTGTAAAACAAATATTTATGAAAATAGCAATTATTGGAGCAGGAAGTTTAGGGCAATCCATTGCAAAAGGGTTACTATCTAAAAAGGTAGTAAGTTCTTTGTATTTAACAAAAAGAAACACATCTTCTTTAGATGCTTTTAAAAGAAATAAAGAAGTAACACTTACATCAGATAATGTATTGGCGGTTGAAAATTCAGATATTGTAATATTTGCTGTCCAGCCAAAACATCTTGCCAAAATTTTAGAGAGTGTAAAATATGCACTTAAAAAAACACAATTGGTTATATCTGTGGCTACAGGTTACTCAATAGGAAAAATTGAAAATACTATTGGTGCGAAACACGCTATTGTAAGGGCAATGCCAAATACTGCAGCTTCAGTGCGCCAATCTATGACCTGCCTTTCCCCTAATTTAAAAGGAAAACAACAAATTGAGCTAGCAAAAACTATTTTTAATAGTTTGGGGGTTTCTATGGAAATTCCTGAAGAACAATTGCAAGCGGCAACTGTTATTTGTGCAAGCGGAATTGCCTTTTGGATGCGATTAATTAGAGCAACTACTCAAGGGGCTATTCAATTAGGTTTTGAAGCTGCTGAAGCACATGAATTGGCAATGCAAACCTGTTTTGGTGCTGCCACTTTATTAAAAAAATCAGGGAATCATCCTGAAGCAGAAATTGATAGGGTAACCACTCCAAGTGGCTGTACAATAGAAGGTTTAAACGAAATGGAGCACCAAGGTTTAAGTTCTTCTTTAATAAAAGGAATCAAAGCTTCTTTTGAGAAAATCAATCAAATAAAAAACTAAATGTTATAAGGGAGCTTGCTCTCTTGCAAAAAATAAAATATTATGCCATTATTTAACGTATATCCTTTATATGATGTAACTCCTGTAAAAGCCAAAGGAGTATATGTTTACGATGAAAATAAAACCGAATATTTAGATTTATATGGTGGTCATGCTGTAATTTCTATTGGTCATGCTCATCCAAAATATGTAGATGCGATTACTAAACAGGTTGGTAAATTAGGATTTTACTCAAACGCAATTCAGAATCCGTTACAAAAAAAACTAGCCGATAAAATCGAAAAACTTTCTGCTTGTAAAGATTACGAATTGTTTTTATGTAATTCTGGTGCAGAAGCCAATGAAAATGCCTTAAAGTTAGCGTCTTTTAAAACTGATAAATCAAGAATAATTGCTTTTAAAAATGGTTTTCACGGACGTACTTCTGCTGCTGTTGCTGCTACTGATAATAAAAACATTATTGCACCAATTAATGCACAACAGAAAGTTACAATTCTTGATTTAAATGATATTGATAGCGTTAAAACAGAATTAGCAAAAGGTGATGTTTGTGCTGTAATTGTAGAGTTTATTCAAGGTGTTGGTGGTTTAGACCAAGCTACTGCTAATTTTTTTGAACAAGTGGATACACTTTGTAAGGCAAATAATACTATGTTTATTGCAGATGAAGTACAATCTGGTTATGGACGTTCTGGAAAGTTTTTTGCTTTTCAACATTACAATGTAACTCCAGATATTATTTCTATTGCCAAAGGAATGGGAAATGGTTTTCCTATTGGCGGAATTTTAATTCACCCAAATATAGAAGCTAAATTCGGAATGTTAGGTACCACATTTGGTGGAAATCATCTGGCTTGTGCAGCAGGTTTATCTGTTTTAAAAGTGATTAAAGAGGAAAATTTAATAGAAAACGTAAATGAGATTTCTGAGTATTTTATCAAAATCGCAAAAACCATACCTCAGATAAAAAACATTAAAGGAAAAGGCTTAATGTTAGGCTTAGAATTTGATTTTGAAGTTAGTGATTTACGTAAAAAATTAATTTACGATTATCATATTTTTACAGGTGGTGCTGCCAACAAAAAACTATTGCGAATATTACCACCACTAACAGTTAAAAAAGATCACATCAATCAGTTTTTTGAAGCTTTAGTTGATGCTTTAGATGAAATTAACTAAAAGATTGTAATGAAGAAGGTGTTTAATTTAATGGTTTGCTCGTCTTTGACGATTTAAATCAAATAGATTCGGATAGGGAATTGACAATTAGTACAGATAAATTACATCATTGAAATGATTTATAGTATTTGGTCACCATTAAAATGATATTTTTATGGAAATAGGCAAAGTAGGAGCTAGTTATTAAAATAAAAAAAATTAAAAATTGGTAATTCAAAATTATTAATTCGTAATTAATTTAGATGCAAAAAAAGAAACGTATTTTACTTAAAATTGGTTCGAATACCTTAACCAAAGAAACCAATAATATATCCAGAGGTAAAATTGAAGATTTGGCAAATCAAATTGCAAAATTGAAAGATTCTTGCGAGTTTATTATTGTAAGTTCTGGTGCAATTGCAGTGGCTAAACAGTTTGTAAAACTAGAAAGTAAACAAGAAGAAGTTTTTGTAAAACAGGCTCTGGCTTCTATTGGTCAGCCACATTTAATCCGAATTTATCAAGAAATTTTTAGAGAATATGGTTTGTTGAGTTCGCAATGCCTTCTCTCCTATTCAGATTTTGAAAAACAAGAAAGTAAAACCAATATTGTAAATACCATTAATGTTTTGGTAAACAATAATTACATTCCAATTATTAATGAAAATGACACAGTGGCTACTGATGAAATTAAGTTTGGTGATAATGATAAACTAGCAGCATTAACTGCTACTTTATTAGATGTTGATTTATTGATAATCGCTACAAATACAAACGGAATTTACACCAAAGAATCCTTCAAAAATAATGCTCCTGAAACCATTTTAGAAGTTGATAATTTTGAAGATTTAAGAAAAGAAGTTGTTAATTCTAAATCTACTCATGGAAGTGGAGGAATGGAATCTAAAATTGAAGCGGCTGCTTTAACTAAAAAAGAAAATATAGAAACATGGATTGTAAACGGCTTAGAAGATGATTTTATAACCAATGCGTTTGAAAATAAAGTTCCGTTTACCAAAATTAAATAACCTATCAATTGAAAGGGACTTAAGTCCCTTGTCAAAATTAAAATATGAAACATTACACATCAATTAACGATATAGAAAATTTAGAAACTTGGATTTTAGAAGCCAAAGAAGTTAAAAGAAATCCTTTCAAAAACAATGAATTAGGTAAAAACAAAACTTTAGGTTTATTATTTTTTAATTCTAGTTTACGTACGCGTTTAAGCACACAAAAAGCTGCCTTAAATTTAGGAATGGATCCTATTGTTATGAATGTTTCTGGTGATGCTTGGGGAATTGAATTTGGAGACGGAACTATTATGAATGGAAATACTGCAGAACATATTAAAGAAGCTGCAGCTGTGGTTTCTCAATATTGTGACATTATTGCTGTAAGAGCTTTTCCGAGTTTAACAGACAAAGAAAAAGACGAATCTGAGCAAATTTTAAATGCATTTGTACAGTTTGCTTCTGTACCAATTGTAAGTATGGAAAGTGCTACTGGTCATCCTTTACAAGGTTTAACTGATGCGATTACCATTGCAGAAAATTCAACGAAAAAGAAACCAAAAGTGGTCTTAAGTTGGGCGCCTCACGTTAAAGCTTTGCCACACGCAGTTGCCAATAGTTTTACACAAGCTATGCAAAAAATGGATGTTGATTTTGTAATTTCAAATCCTGAAGGATATGATTTAAGCAAAGAAATCACAAAAGATACACCTATTTATCACAATCAAGAAGATGCTTTTAAAGATGCTGATTTTGTATACACAAAAAACTGGAGTTCTTACGAATCTTATGGTCAAATTTTAGAGGTTGATGACAATTGGACCATCACAAAAGATAAAATTGGTGCTGCTAAATTTATGCATTGTTTGCCTGTAAGAAGAAATGTTGTTGTAGAAGATGCAGTTTTAGATTCTGATAGTTCTTTGGTTATTGAACAAGCAAATAACAGAACGTATGCTGCGCAATTGGTGTTGAAAAAGATTTTAGAAAATTTGTAACATATTAACTAACCTGCAAGGTTTCAAAAACCTTGTAGGTTTCTTAATAAAACAATTAAATAAAAAATATACCTACAAGGTTTGAAAAACCTTGCAGGATAGAGCAGAAAATGGAAAAATTATCAATCATAAAAATAGGAGGAAATATCATTGAAGATGAAACTTCTTTAAATGCTTTTCTAAAACTTTTTTCTAACCTTGAAGGACACAAAATTTTAGTTCACGGAGGTGGAAAACGAGCAACTCACATTGCATCAAAATTAGGTATTGAGTCTAAAATGATAAATGGTAGACGTATTACTGATGCTGAAACTTTAGAAGTAATCACTATGGTTTATGGAGGTTTAGTCAACAAAAATGTGGTGGCTAAATTACAAGCTTTACAAGTGGATGCCATTGGTTTAACTGGTGCAGACATCAACAGTATAAAATCAGATAAAAGACCTGTAAAAGATATTGATTTTGGTTTTGTAGGTGATGTAAAAAAAGTCGCTTCTAACTCCATTGATAAATTAATTCAAGCTGATTTTACACCCGTTTTTTGTGCAATTACGCACGATGGAAATGGACAATTATTAAACACCAATGCAGATACTATTGCAAGTACCATTGGTGTTGGAATGAGTGAAATTTATGATACTTCCATTTACTATTGTTTTGAATTGAATGGTGTTTTACAAGATTTTGATGATAAAAATTCGGTAATTAAAAACATCAATTCAAATACCTATAAAGAGTTATTACAAAACGGAATTATTTCAGATGGAATGATTCCGAAATTAGACAATTGTTTTGATGCTTTACACCATGGAGTATCAAAAGTACATATTGGCAATACTGCAATGTTAACTAAAGAAAACAATAATTTTACAACAATTACATTATAATGATAACTATTGAAAAATTAACAGAAAACGCTATTTCACTTTTAAAAAATTTGATTGAAACCCAATCATTTTCTGAAGAAGAAGAGGGTACTGCTTTATTGATTGAAGGTTGGTTTAAGGAGAATCACATTCCGTTTAAAAGAACAAAAAATAACATTTGGGCTACAAACAAATATTTTGATAAAAGTAAGCCAACCTTATTATTAAACTCTCATCACGATACTGTAAAACCAAACTCAAAGTACACTAACAATCCTTTTCAAGCAATTGTTAAAGACGGAAAATTATTTGGTTTAGGTAGTAATGATGCAGGTGGTTGCTTAGTTTCACTCATCGCAACTTTTACACATTTTTACGCACTAGAAAATCTAAAATATAATTTGGTTATTGTAGCCTCTGCTGAAGAAGAAAATAGTGGAAATAACGGACTTAATAGCATGTTGCCAATTATACCTCATATTGATGTTGCTATTGTTGGTGAACCCACTTTAATGCATTTAGCTGTTGCTGAAAAAGGTTTAGTTGTTTTTGATGCTCAGGTTGATGGAACTCCAAGTCACGCTGCCCATCCAAATAATAACAATTCTATTTACAACAGCATTGAAGTTTTACAATGGTTTAAAGATTTTAAGTTTGATAAACCTTCTGATGCCTTGGGTGATGTGAAAATGACTGTTACTCAAATTAATGCAGGTTCACAACATAATGTGGTGCCTGGTCATGTAGATTTGGTAATTGATGTTCGTGTAAACGATGCGTATTCAAACCAAGAAATTACAACTATTTTACAAGAAAAATCACCTTGTTCTAAAATTACACCCAGAAGTTTACGCTTAAACTCTTCTTCTATCAATCCAAATCACGATTTGGTAAAAGCAGGAATTGCAATGGGTAGAGAAACGTATGGTTCTCCAACGTTATCAGATCAGGCGTGTTTATCATGCCAATCATTAAAATTAGGTCCTGGAGATAGCACACGTTCTCATTCTGCAAATGAATTTATATATTTGGCAGAAATTGAAGAAGGAATTAAAATATACGTTGAATTGTTGAATCGTGTAATTGTTTAAAGAGTCTGTCATTCCTGCGAAGGCAGGAATCTCAAGTTAAAAAAGTAAGAAATATAATAGATTCCTGCCTACGCAGGAATGACAAAATATAGAAATTATGAAGTTGTGGGATAAAGGATTTTCAATAGACAAGCAAATAGAAAACTTTACAGTGGGTAATGATAGAGAAATTGACATCCATATTGCAAAATATGATGTACAAGCTTCTTTAGCACACGCAATAATGCTAGAATCTATAGGAATTATTTCTGCTGATGAATTAAAAGATCTTAAAAAAGGTTTAGAAGAATTAGCTGCTGATATTGAAAACGGAACATTTGTAATTGAACCTTCTTTTGAAGATGTACATTCTAAAATTGAATGGGAATTGACCAACAAATTAGGCGAGGTTGGTAAAAAAATTCACACTGCACGTTCTAGAAACGATCAAGTTTTAGTGGCTTTACAATTGTATTATAAAGAGAATTTAGCGATTGTAAATAATAAAGTAAAATCACTTTTTGATACTTTATTAAATTTAGCTGATACGCACAAAGATTCATTATTACCAGGTTATACACATTTACAAGTAGCAATGCCTTCATCATTTGGATTGTGGTTTTCTGCGTATGCTGAATTATTAATTGATGATGTGTATGTATTAAATGCAGTTTCTAAAGTGGTAGACCAAAACCCTTTAGGTTCAGCTGCTGGTTATGGTTCTTCTTTTCCTATTGATAGAGAATTAACCACTAAGGAATTAGACTTTGCAACGCTGAAATACAATGTAGTTGCTGCACAATTAAGTCGTGGAAAAAGTGAACGTTCAATAGCTTCTGCATTAGGAGGTTTGTGCAATACAATGGCTCGTTTTGCCATGGATGTTTGCTTGTATATGAGTCAAAATTTTGGATTTATCACTTTTCCTGATGAATTAACAACAGGAAGTAGTATTATGCCTCACAAGAAAAATCCAGATGTATTTGAATTAATTCGTGGAAAATGTAATAAAATCCAGGCATTGCATTCAGAAATGTTATTGATTACCAACAATTTACCAACAGGTTATCACAGAGATTTTCAATTATTAAAAGAGAATATTATTGCTGCTTTTGAGGATGTGAAAGATATTTTAGACATTTTTAATTACTCCATTCAGCAAGTAATTGTAAAAGATATCGATTTAAATGATGAAAAATACCAATATTTATTTACAGTAGATTCTATTAATAATTTGGTAGTTGAGGGGATGTCTTTTAGAGAAGCGTATCAAAAAATTGGCGGACAAGTACAAGCAGGAACTTATACACCAGATTTAGGAAAACAACATTCGCATTTGGGTAGTATTCATAATTTAGGCTTGGATAAGATTCGCGAGAAGTTTCCTGAAAATTAGGAAGACTAGAGATTTGTGTATGTTTGGTAGTGAAATTTTAGCTAATACTTTTCAGTATAGAATATACTTTAGTAAAAATGGTTCAAGTCTGTACTTAAACCGTTATTACTTTTACGTATGTTGGGTGTGTTACATTTTTTCTTTTACTAATTGACAAAAATCGTAAAACGTTTTAAATGAATTAAGATGTTCCTTTTCTCTACATCTTTTTACTAATTCATCTAAATAATGTGATTCTGAAACATCACGAGGATGATTTTTAGAATATCGTACATTTCGTTCCAATAACATTTCCCTTAAATAGGCAAAATGGAAATTTGCATGGGTGTCAAATTCATCAGAAAATGGCATTAATTCAGGATCATTTTCTTTTACATTATAATGATTTTGATATCGTTTTAAATGAGTACTTTGTGGATTATTCTTATAAATCCTCTCATTTCCTAAAAACCAAGTTTCTATACACCTATTCTGAACTATGAGTACAATTTCACAAGAGTCATCAAGTTCTATATTTTCTTCTTTAAATTTCTCTAAATATTTGTTTACTTCTTTTTGTCGCTCTTCAAAATTATTATCATCAGTATCTATACAGATGACGAGATAATCATATTTTGAAATTGAATTGATATCTTGAATTGAATTTTTTAAAACATCAGATAAAATTCTAGGATAACCATTCCCTGAAATAAGGAAATAGTTATTATTTACAACTTCGTGAAATTGATTAACTCTTTTTAATTCACTACCTATAAAATGATTAATGAATTTTGGGTAAACCTTTTTTTCAGTACTTCTGCCTTCAACTAAAAAATATAAATTCATATCTAATTAGTTACACCTGTAGTAAATTCTTCTAATTGCGTTAGTTGAATAAATGCTTCTTGTTTAGATTTACTAAAATCTACTATTGTACTAGCATCTTTTGTCACAACATTACTTCCTGTTCTAGAAACTAATTTCCAATTTTTAAAACTAATTTGATTTATTATGTATGGATGATGACTTGTTATTATAAATTGTAACTTTCTTTGGGATGAAGTTTGTAAATCAACTGTTAACTCATCTATACAGTTAATTCCTAAACTATTTTCAAATTCATCAATAAGTATTACAGTTCCTTCCGGACACAAGTATAATTCACTCAAATGCATCAAAGTTCTATACATACCTGAAGATATCTGAGGTTGAATAATCCAATCAGATACATCTTTTTCTTTTAATTGAATAAATGGTATCTCCTTTAAAATTGAAGGGGTATCGTCTCTGTCTTCAAAGTCTAAGGGTGCAATTTTAATATCTGTAACAAATGGAAATATGTCAATAAACTTTTCCTTTATTGATTCCATTATTTCTTTAGCATTGTTTGATGCTAAATATAACTTTGTAATAATATTTTCGTCAGCTTCTCTAATTGAATCAATATCTGAATATTTTTTTAGAATTCGTTCTTTTGTTAGAAAGTCTGGATTAAACCTTTGAGGTTTCTTTTTTGACTCCACTTGATCACTAAAAATAATTCTTTGAAAACCTGTGAACGCTGGAGATATTAAATCTTCTTCTTTTAAAAGATTTAAAACACTTTTTTCTTGTGAAAGTTTAACGGTTTTACTTCCATTAAATATAATCTCCTCTGAATTTCTATCTATAATAGTAGAGCCATTAAGAATAACTTTTTCTTTTACAATGTTTGGAATATCCTTTTTTTCTTCATTTTCAGGGTCTCTGAATCTTAGGATATTCTTACCTTTACTTTCATATTCACCAATCCACCTATAAACAGAATCATTCGTAGTTATAAACTCAATATCCCATTTCGTCCCACCAACAGCATCTCCTCTTGAAATAGAACGTAATCTTAAAAGTGTCTGAAGTATTTGTGTTTTTCCTACACCAGAAGCCCCAACTAATAAAGTTAAGTTTTTAAATGAAACTTTTTCGAGATTCCAATTAGAATCTGTGTCTGAATATGATATGAAATTTACTTTCATTATTTATTGATAATAATTTCTTTGCAATATACTTTTTTTATTCCAATTTTTGTAATGCATTTTTTATAACATCAAACACGAACACTTTGAAGTTACATTTTAATGTTTTATAAAATTAATTAGTAAAGTTCGGCTATTTAACGTAAAAAATCAACAAGAAAAGCACCCTTTTTTAAATCAAATACTATTTTGACCAAAAGGTTAAATTTAACATAAAACTTATAAACCAAATTTAGAAAATGAATAAGCATATTAGAAGTATTCATAACTTAGCATTAAATAAAATGAAAGAGAAATCTCTAAACTACAAATGCTAACTGATTAAAAACGAATGTATGCAAGAGCCAAATGAATTTCCGAAAGTTCCCTTAACAAGTTTTATAAAGCACAGTTTAGAGATACTTAAAAACCCTTTACCTTTTCACAATAAAAACTTTGAGAATTTAGGCGATACTTTTCAACTGAACGTTGGCTTTAAAACTCATATTTTTTTCTCTAGAGATGCTCAATTTTTAGAATATGTGCTCCAAAAAAATCAAAGAAATTACACCAAATCTAAAATACAAACCAAAGAAGTTGCCAAATATTTGGGTAAAGGCTTACTCACTGCAGAAGGTGAACATTGGAAAAAACAACGTAAATTAATTCAGCCTGCATTTCATAAACAGAAAATAAAAGGACTTTTAACTACCATTCAAGAGCAGATTCGAGATAATTATAGCCAATTAAGAACTGGTAAAAAGTTTGATATTTTCCCCATATTTAATGATTTAGCTTTTTTGGTTGTGGCTAAAGCCTTGTTTAGTAGCACTTCAAACCAAGAAGATATCGCTCAATTGCAATACATTACAGAAGATTCGCAACGAATGTTGGTAAAAGAGTTAAGACAACCATATTTAGGTTGGTGGTTTTCTATGAGTGGAAAGATTCAGGAATACATCGATTTAACAGAATCTGCCAGACAAATATTAAAGAAAATTGTAGAGGAGCGTAAAAAATCGAACATTCGTTTTGATGATTTATTGGATTTACTGTTAGATTCTAAATACGAAGATGGTAGCACAATGGAAGAAAAACAATTAATGGATGAAATATTGATTCTTTTTGTGGCTGGCCACGAAACTACTTCTAACTCGCTTACGTTTACGAGTCAGTTGTTGGCACTTCATCCAGAATGGCAAGAACAAATTTTTAAGGAAGCCAAATCTTTAAATGAAAACAATGATGATTTAATGGACATTGTTGCACAATCTAAAATTTGCCAACAAGTAATTGAAGAATCAATGCGATTATATCCTCCAGCCTATTTTATTGATCGTTTAAATTATAAAACGGATACATACAATGGTATTGAAATAAAGCCAGAGTCTGACTTTTTATTTTCTATTTACGAAATTCATAGGCATCCAAAACTTTGGGAAAATCCAAATGAATTCAAACCAGAACGATTCGAAAATGGAGGTCGCCAATATTCATCTCAATACTTTCCTTTTGGTGCAGGACCAAGAAAATGCATTGGAAATAATTTTGCAATGTTTGAAATGATTATTGCTGTTAGAGAGTTGGTTTTAAATTATAAAATAAAACCTAAATTTAACAATATTGGTATTACACCTCTCATCACCTTAAAGCCAAATAATGCTTATTTGGAACTTGAAAAGAGGTGAAAAATATAGTTCTAAAATCTTCTAAATATTGATAAATAGCATATAAACTACTATTTTACATGAATTTCTTAAAATTTACTAACCATAATTACAAAGTCTCCACAAGTTGAATATAATTGCCACAAGTGTCATTTAAAATAGCATATTTTACAGTACCTGCTGTTTTTGGTTTGGCAATAAACTCCACATCTAATGCAATTAATCTTTTATATTCAGCATCAACATCATCCACATCAAATTGAGTATAAGGATATCCTGCCTCTACTAAAGCGTCTTGATACACTTTACAAGGTTCAAAATGAAGAGGTGCTGGTTCTAATAGCAATTCAGGGCCATCTTGCCAATCTTTAGAAACTAAAGTCAACCATCGATTACCACCTCCTAAAAGTTCATCTTTCTTCACTAAAAACCCTAATTTTTTAGTATAAAATTGGAATGCTTTTTCCTGGTCTCTTACAGGAATACTTAGTAGAGTTATTTTCATAATTTTATATATAATAGTTAATACTCAAAATATCAGCAATTTAAACAACATTGGCCATTCAAAAAAATACGCTTTCACAAAATTTACACTTAAAAACAGTATAGTATAGATTAGAACAATCTAACGATTTTTTAAGCTTGTTAAATTAATAGCTTATTTTTTTTAACAAGAAATGAATTTCAAACCTTTTAATTGTTTATTTTTGTTGAAGATAATTTATGGATTTAGAGCTTTTAATTTTACAATTTCAAAAAAAAGAGGTGAAAGCCTATGAAAAATTATACGCAATGTATTGTGATAGTATTTCTGGGGTGATTCAAAATATCGTGAAAAATAACGATGTTACTCAAGAAATTACACAAGATGTTTTTATAAAAGCTTGGCATAAGGCAGATACGTATTCTGCAAAAAAAGGTCGGTTTTTTACTTGGCTCTTAAATATTGCCAGAAATGCTGCTATAGATTACACACGCTCTAAAAAATTTAAAGAATCTAAACAAAACCTTAATGCCGATTTTTTCGTAGATATATTGGAAACTAGTAAAAGTTTAGACAAAACTACGAACACAATTGGTTTAAAAGAGTTTGTTACCAAATTAGGTGATACTTGCAAATCGGTTATAGAATTGCTTTACTTTAAAGGGTTTACCCAAAAAGAGGCTGCAGAAGAATTAGAAATGCCTTTAGGAACCGTTAAAACAAGAAACAGAAGTTGCATTGGGGAATTACGCACAATGTTAGGCGCATAAAAATGGATAGTAAAACGTACATATCATCTGGAATTTTGGAACTTTATGTTGCAGGATCCCTTTCTGAAAAAGAAAATCAGGAAGTTTATGATGCCATCCAAAAATATCCTGAAGTAAAAGCAGAAGTAGCAGCTATAGAAAATGCTATTGTACAACTAACTGCTTTTGCTAAGAAAGATGATAGCTATTCTTTTGATGCTATAAAAACTCAATTAACTGTTGATGAAGCAAAAGTAGTTCCGATTACAAAACCAACAAAGTCAAGCAATTGGAAACAATACATAGGTTGGGCTGCAGCCGTAGTTTTTGGAACTACATTGATTTTCTCAGTATTACAAAACAATAAATTAAAGACTCAATTAGCTTCAGAAAAAGAACTATTAGAAGCACAAATTGACAGTGCTTCAACCAATTTAGCGGCTGCTGAAAAACTGATTGAAGTTTTTAGAGATAAAGATATTATTGCTGTACCACTAGCAGGCCAAACAGTTTCACCAACTTCATACGCAAAAGTATATTGGGATAAGAAAACAAATTCTATTTATTTAGATGCCAAAGGTTTACCAGAACCACCAAAAGGAAAAGTATATCAGGTTTGGTCTTTAAAATTAAGCCCATTAACACCTACAAGTTTAGGAACTTTAGATTCTTTTACAGCGGATGCTAATAAAATATTTACCATCACCAATGCCAACGAATCTGAAGCATTTGGTATTACTTTAGAGCCTGAAGGTGGTAGCCTCTCTCCTACTTTAGAGCAGTTGTACACTTTGGGTGCTGTTTCTTCATAACACTTCATTATTAATATTTAAATTCCTAACTTTATAAAAAGTAGAATTTTCACTTTTTCTTTTTTAGTTTTTGAAAAACCAACTATCTGTGATTTTTTGCTAAATTTAAGGCTTAAAACCGTAAATAAATTTTACTCAAAAACGTTTTATGCTGTATTCGAAGTAAATAAAAATTATGAAAATAAATAAAAGACTAATTTGGTTTTTTAGTGCTTTAATTGTGACTTTTTCCACGATTATACTTTTAGCTACTGGCTCTTCATTATTGGTGATAGCCATAGATGATGCAAAATCTATTCCTCTTGGAACTTTTATAACTTGGTCTGGGATGATTGCACTTCCGCTATCAATATATTGGGGCGTAAAAGAATTACGAAAGCCATCTACAAAACTGAACAGAATTCTCTCAACATTCCTTAAAATTATCATCACCTTAGGTATTCTTTGGGTTCCAATATCTTATGTACTTGCAGGAAATCTTTCGTTTACATTCTCTGAAAAAGCAACTTTTCAGGGAGGACAAATTGCTATGAAATGGTTTTGGCATTTATGTTATGCGATTGGAATTGGTTCTATTTTAACAATAATGGTCTATCGGATTTCTCTAATTTTCACAAAAAAGTAAAATTGTTGCCTTAGCTTTATGTTGAATTCAAAAGCTTTTTTAAGCTCTCGCTATTCAGCGCGCAAATATTAAAGTAGATGCCCCAGTTTGGTACAATTAAAATGCCCATTACAATTAAGTAACAGGCATTCCATCCAACTAAAACCAAACTATGGCTTCTTTTTTCTTTTTCAATCTATCAAAATGTTCTAACTATTAAGATATTTTAAGTTGAATCTCACTTATACTTACGATAATATGCAAAGTATGGTTTTAAAAAAATGTTTCTTTTTTTTAATAAAAACTACAATGCCTTATAAACAAAGGCAAAAAAGAGAGGAAAAAATTATAAATTCAGTAAATAATTGTAATATTGTAGTGTTAATTTGATATCAATTTAAAGAAAATGGCAAAAAAAGGCTCTTGGAAACAAAGACTTCACGAAATTATTTATGAAGCAGATACCAAAGAGGGCAAACTTTTTGATGTTGTGCTTTTGGTTTCTATTATTACTAGCATTCTTTTGGTAATGTTAGAAAGTGTAAATAGTTTTGATGAAAAATACCACAAGTACTTAAATATTTCTGAATGGATTATCACCATTCTTTTCTCAATAGAATATATTTTAAGGATTATATCTATAAAAAAACCAATGAAATATATTTTTAGTTTTTATGGTATCATAGATTTATTATCAACCATACCAAAATATTTATCCTTTGTATTTGTAGGTTCTCATCATTTAATAGCATTAAGAGCTTTACGTTTGTTAAGAGTATTTAGAATTTTAAAGCTAACAAGATATGTTGGTGCATCAAATACATTATTAGTGGCAATGAGAGCTAGCAAGGCTAAAATTTCTGTTTTCTTGTTTTTTGTTGTGATTATTTGTGTCATTTTGGGTACCATTATGTATATGGTTGAAGGTGCAGAAAATGGTTTTACAAGCATACCTAGAAGTGTGTATTGGGCAATTGTAACGTTAACTACAGTGGGTTTTGGCGATATTGCACCTCAAACTCCTTTAGGACAATTCATATCTAGTATTATTATGATTTTAGGCTATGCTATAATTGCAATTCCTACAGGAATTGTAAGTTCTGAAATGACAAAAAACTCAAAAGACGAGAACAACACCCAAGCCTGCCCTAATTGTTTAAAAGAAAAACATAAAAATAATGCCATATATTGCTACAATTGTGGAAGTATTTTAAACGAATGACAAAAAACAATACGAATACCTTAATAACCATTGTTGGCCCAACAGCTATTGGTAAAACTGCCTTAAGTATAAAGTTAGCGAATCATTTTAAAAGTGATATTATTTCGTGCGATTCTAGACAGTTTTATAAAGAAATGAGCATTGGTACTGCAGTGCCTGAGCCTCAAGAATTAGCTGCTGCAAAGCATCACTTTATACAAAATAGAAGCATTTTTGAGGATTATAATGTTGGAGAATTTGAAAGAGATGCACTACAAAAACTTGACAATCTATTTCTTAAAAACCCTGTGCAAATTATGGTTGGTGGTAGTGGTTTATATGTGGATGCAGTGTTAAATGGCTTGGATTATTTTCCTGAAGTTGATAAACAAATACGAATTGATTTAACCAAAGAATGGCACGAAAAAGGAATTACATCACTACAAGAAAAATTAAAAGTACTTGATATAGATACCTATACTTGCATTGCTTTAGATAATCCTCATAGAATAATTAGGGCATTAGAAATTTGTATTGGTACAAAAACTCCGTATTCAACTTTTAAAAATAAGCCCAAAACTCCGAGAAATTTTAATAGCCTAAAAGTAGGTTTAACTGCAGAAAGAGAAATTATTTACAGTAGAATTAACCAAAGAGTAGACTTAATGATTGATCATGGTTTACTGCAAGAAGCTAAAAATCTTTATCCACATAAAGGTTTAAATGCCTTACAAACTGTTGGTTATAGAGAGTTGTTTTCTTTTTTCGATGGTGATTTTACAAAAGAATTTGCCATTTCAGAAATCAAAAAAAATACCAGACGTTTCGCAAAACGACAATTAACTTGGTTTAAAAGAGATCAACAAACGCTATGGTTCGATTATCAAACAGAAATCAAAGAAATTATTTCAACTATTTCTAAAAATATTAACGCTTTTTAACTGATATAGATTTTGGTAAACCATTCGCTTTTATATCTTTGCGCATCTTAAAATTAAATCATGAAATCAAAAATAACATTTCTTTTTATTGCTTTTTTAAGCACTTTATCAATAGCACAAACTAAAACAGGAACTATTGACAACGATTACATTATTAATTTAATGCCAGAAGCAAAAATTGTCGTCAAAAGAGCACAAGCTTATGGAGCTAAATTAGATTCTTCATTTTCTATTAAAATGAAAGACTACCAAGATAGAGTGGCTGACTTTAGAAAGAAAGAAAAAGAATTGGGCGAATTAATGAAAAAAACATTGATTAAAGAATTATCTGCTTTAGAACAAGATATAAAACAATACCAAAAAAATGGTAGTCAATTAATGCAATTAAAACAAGCCGAATTAATGCGACCATTGTATTCAAAATTAAATGCGGCTATAGATGAAATTGTAAAAGAAAATGGGTACACTTTAATCTTAGATAAAAACGGCAATCAGTTTGCATATATTGATCCAAAATATGACATTACCCAACTCGTAATGGACAAATTAGGTGTAAAAGCACCAGAACCAATTGCGTTACCTTCTCAAAATTAATTATACTTAAAAATTTAAAAAAGAGGCTATCGGAAAAGAAAATTTAGTTATTATTTCGACTTTATGGAGAAATCTTTTACTATTGATATTCAGTTATATAGATTTTTCGACTACGCTCAAAATGACATCACTAAAAACTTTTCAGACAGTCTCCTTTTTTATTTTCTATTTTATAAACTGATGCTAAACTAACATCAATTTTGTAATAATTTCTTCTCCCAGTTCCTCATTCATCATTTTTATAATTTTGTCTTTTCCATAACTCAATTCTTCTCGTAAAACAGATGATTTTAATTGAACAATAAGGGTTTTATTTTGTAAACGTATAGAAGTAGTATGAGTTGCTACTCCTGGTCCCATCATTTTAGTCCAAGTTTCTTCTACTTTAATTTTTTGCATACCTTTTGTCAAATTATTTTCTTTGATAAAAGATTTCATTAAATCTTGAATTGAAAAGGAATCGTTTTCTCTTTTTGCCATTTTTAATTTAGATTTCTTGATTACTAAATTATTTAAATCAGTATGAAAATAAAATATTAATTTATTTATAATTTAAAAATTTGATAAGCTTTATCACCTTGTTTTAAAATATTTTCAGTTCGTTCAGCATGTGTATCTGTGATAAAAATTTGTCCAAATTCATCATTATTTACCAAATCTATAATTTGCGAAACCCGATTTTCATCGAGCTTATCAAAAATATCATCTAACAATAAAATTGGTGTTACATGAGATTGTTGCTTAATAAACTCAAATTGCGCCAATTTTAAAGCTATTAAATACGACTTTTGTTGCCCTTGTGAACCAAACTTTTTAATTGGGTACTCTCCTATCTCAAAACTCAAATCATCTTTATGAATTCCAGATGTTGTGTATTGTAAAATTTTATCTTTTTCTAAAGATTTTTTTAATAAGTCTTGCATTAAAAAATCGTGTAGCTGGCTTTTGTAATTTAGGTTTACCTGCTCTTTATCACCAGAAATTACTTGATATTTTTCGTTAAATATAGGAATAAAAGTAGCCAAAAATTCTTTTCGTACTTCATAAATCTTTGTTCCATAATTAACCAATTGTTCGTCATAAACACTCAAGTTTAAGGCATCAAAAGTTCTGTTGGCAGCAAAGTATTTTAACAATGCATTACGTTGACTTAACACTTTATTATACGCAATTAAATCTTGCAAATACGTTTTGTTTTGTTGAGAAATAACACCATCTATAAATTTTCGTCGAGTATCACTACCCTCAATCACCAAATCTCTATCAGCAGGAGAAATAATTACTAAAGGAAATTGGCCAATATGCTCAGAAAACTTTCCATACGCTTTGTCATTTCTTTTTAAAACCTTTTTTTGTCCTTTTTTTAAACTGCAAATTATTTTTTCATTTCTATCATTCAAAATATAATCGCCTTCAATCATAAAAAAACCTTCTCCGTGTTTAATATTTTGAACAGCTACAGCATTAAAATAGCTCTTGGTAAAAGACAAATAATAAATAGCGTCTAACACATTGGTTTTACCAACTCCATTATTCCCTACAAAACAATTAATTTTCTCCTGAAAATCAAAAGATTGTGATGTTATATTTTTAAAATTCACTAAAGAAATTTTCTTTAAATACATAAATATGATTGAAAAATGAAATAGTTTGCAAATTATAGAAAATTTTGCAAAATAAGCGCTTTTAAAATCCAATTAAAAAAACTATTTTTGCGCCACTAATTTTTAAGGAAATATGGCAACATACAAGAAGAGAGGATATAAACCGAAAAATAAAACTGAAGAGCAACAAGTAGATAATATGGACAGCACAACTGCTGAAGTATTTAATACATTAGATGAAACAGCTTCCAAATCTGAACAATGGATAGAGAAAAACAGCAAAGTGTTATTTGGTGCTTTAGTAGCTATTGTTGTGGTTTTTTTAGGGTATTTGGGTTATAATAAATATATTGTAGAGCCAAATGAATTAGAAGCCTCTAACGAATTGGCTTTTCCAAGAAAATATTTTGATGAAGCAGCTACTGCTGGTTCAGGTATCGATTCTTTATTAACGTTAGGTTTAGAAGGTGCAGATGGTAGATATGGCTTTTTAGATATTGCTGATTCTTACAGTGGTACAAATGCTGGAAATTTAGCAAACTATTATGCAGGTGTTTCTTATTTACAGATGAAACAATATGATAAAGCTATTGAATACCTAAGTAAATTTGATTCTGATGATGAAATGCTAGGCCCTGTTTCTTTAGGTGCCATTGGTGATGCTTTTGCAGATATTGATCAACAAGAAGATGCTTTAGAATATTATGAAAAAGCAGCGAACAAAAAAGATAATGAATTTACAACTCCTTTGTTTTTATACAAAGCTGGCCAAACTGCTATGTTACTAGAAAAATATGATAAAGCAGAAGAAATGTTTACCAGAATTAAAGATAACTACTCAAAATCTGAACAAGGTAGAGATGTAGAAAAATTTATAAATGCAGCTAAATACGCTAAATAGTTTTTAGTTGTTGGTTCATAGTTATTGGTTACAATTATCAATTTAAATAAATATTACCAGAAACCAACAACAACAAACCAAAAACCAACAAATGGCAACAACCGATTTATCTTATTACGATAAAGCAACAATCCCAAATGCGAAATCTTTTCGATTTGGGATTGTGGTTTCTGAATGGAATCCAGAAATTACACAAAACTTAAAAAAAGGAGCTATAGAAGCTTTTTTAGATTGTGGAGCTACAGAAAATAATATTATTTCTTGGGACGTTCCTGGTAGTTTTGAGTTGGTTTTTGGATGTAAAAAAATGATTCAAACCGAAAAAGTAGATGCAATTGTAGCTATTGGAAACGTAATTCAAGGAGAAACCAAACATTTCGATTTTGTTTGCGAAGGCGTTACACAAGGTATCATAGATTTAAATGTAAAGTATGATGTGCCTGTTATTTTTTGCGTATTAACAGACAACACCAAACAACAGTCTTTAGAAAGGTCTGGAGGTAAATTAGGTAACAAAGGTATTGAATGTGCAGTAGCTGCTGTAAAAATGGCAGCTCTTAAAAATTTACATAGAACTTCAGATAGTATTGGCTTTTAGTTAACCTCAAAAACGCAAAGCTCACGAAGAGTTTTCCTGCAAGGGTTCTTTTAACCTTGAAGGTATTATGAAGCCTGTTGTAATAACTAAACCTATAAGGTTTTGAAAACCTTGCAGGATTTTAAGAATACTTTTAATAGCATTCTTTGATGTATTCCTTTTAATTCTTTAAATTTGATATCCTTTAAAATTGGTACGATAATTGATTTTTTTTGAATCATTATTCACTAATTATTACTAAAACTATGGGATTTTTAAAAAGAACACATAAACAATTCGACTATCAACCACGTTATTATAAAGGAGAAGGAAATCCTTATAAAATTGAGCACAAACTCGATAAATTCAGAAAAACCGCTGGAAAAAACAAAGGAATAAAAGCAAAATTTTCTGACGCTGTAGATGATTTAAAAAACAGTGAAAAAGGTTTTAATAAAACTATTGTTTACATTGTGCTTATTTTAGTTTTTATTTTTTTATATATCATTGATTTTGATTTATCAATATTTGTAAATAATTAATGTCAGACATCATTCAACTTTTACCAGATCATGTAGCCAATCAAATTGCTGCAGGAGAAGTAGTGCAAAGACCAGCTTCTGTAGTTAAAGAATTGCTAGAAAATGCTATTGATGCAGGTGCAACCAGTATAAAATTACTATTAAAAGATGCTGGTAAAACTTTAATTCAAGTTATTGATGATGGTAAAGGGATGAGTGCCACAGATTCCAGAATGTGTTTTGAAAGACATGCTACTTCTAAAATTGAAAAAGCAGAAGATTTATTTAATCTATGCACAAAAGGTTTTCGAGGAGAAGCTTTGGCTTCAATAGCAGCCATTGCTCACGTAGAATTAAAAACAAAACAAGACAACGAAGAATTAGGAACTTGTTTAAAAATTGAAGGTAGCCAAGTAATTTCTCAAGATTTTATATCCACTTCCAAAGGTACTAGTTTAGCTGTTAAAAATTTATTTTACAACATCCCTGCAAGAAGAAATTTCTTAAAATCAGATACTGTTGAAACCAGGCATATAATCGATGAATTTCAAAGAGTAGCTTTGGCACATCCAAATATTTCTTTTTTACTACATCATAATAATAACGAAGTGTATCATTTAAAAAACAGCAACCTAAGACAACGAATTGTTGCTGTTTTTGGTGGTAAAATGAATGAAAAATTAGTACCTATTGATGAAAAAACAGATATTTTAAACATCCAAGGTTTTGTTGCAAAACCAGAATTTGCCAAAAGAAAACGTGGGGAACAATTCTTTTTTGTAAACAATCGTTTTATAAAAAGTGGGTATTTAAATCATGCTGTGGTTAATGCTTTTGATGGTTTGCTAGAACAAGGATCACATCCTTCTTATTTTTTATATTTAAATGTACCAGCAAATACTATAGATATAAACATACACCCTACTAAAACAGAAATTAAATTTGATAATGAAAAGGCTTTATATGCTATGCTTAGAGCCACTGTAAAGCACAGTTTAGGGCAGTATAATGTAGCACCAGTTTTAGATTTTAATAGAGATGCAAATTTAGATACACCTTATCATTATAATAAAAAATCGAGTGGAACATCAACTCCCAAAATTACGGTAGATCCAGATTTTAATCCTTTTAAGGAAGCAAAACATAAAGAAATTAGTTTTCCTTATAAAAGAGAACAAAAAACACAAACTTGGGAATCTTTATATACTTCTACTGATATTGCAGATGAGCACAAACAAGAAGAATTATTTAATGATCAAGAAGAACAAAAAATACAGAAAACCTTTCAAATTCAACGAAAATATGTAATGAGTTTGATAAAATCTGGTGTGGTTTTAATTCATCAATCTTCTGCACACCAACGTATTTTGTATGAAGAATTTTTAGAAAGCATTACTGTAAAAGAAGCCAACAGTCAGCAATTGTTATTTCCTGTAAAAATCTCATTTTCATCACAAGAAATTGAAATGATATATACTATTAAATCTGAATTAGAGAATGCTGGTTTTTCTTTTGATGAATTTACCAAAGATAGTGTTACTATAAAAGGAATTCCGGTTTCAGTCACAGAAAGTAAAATCACTATTATTTTAGAAGAATTATTAAATGATATTAATTTAGAAGTACCAGATACAAGTTTTAGTCATTTTGATGTCATGGCAAAGTCTTTTGCTAAAACACTTTCTATTAAAACAGGCACACAACTCTCTGAAAAAGAACAAGAAAGCTTGGTACATAATTTATTTTCTTGCAAAGAACCTACTATTTCGCCTTTTGGCAAAGCTACATTTAAAACGCTGACTTTAAACGAAATAGACAACCTATTTAATAGTTAATATGAATAAACTTACGGATGCCATAAAACATTTAATTATCATAAACGTAATATTTTTTATTGCGCCACAATTATTGCAATTAGATGTTACCAACATTTTTGCATTACATTTTCCTAAAAATGAGCATTTTGGTTTTTGGCAATATGTTACCCATATGTTTATGCACGGAAGTTTTTCTCATATTTTATTTAATATGTATGGTTTATGGGCATTTGGTACTCCCTTAGAACAAATGTGGGGAAAGAAAAAATTTCTGTTTTTCTATTTTTCTGTAGGTATAGGTGCAGGCTTAATTTATACTTTAGTCAACTATTATCAATTTAATAGTATTTATAAGCAGCTTATAAGCTTTGGTCTTTCTGGTACTGAAATACAAAATATTCTTAATATTGGTAGTTATAACGACCCTAGAATACTAATATCTACAGAAAAAATGATAAAATTTTATAGCCTGTATCATACACCTGCAGTGGGTGCTTCTGGTGCTGTGTATGGAATTTTAGTAGCTTTTGGATTGTATTTTAGAGATGCAAAATTAATGCTGATTTTTTTCCCTGTTCCAATAGCTGCAAAGTATTTTATTCCGATTATGATTTTAGGTGATTTATTCTTTGGAATGACAAAATATTCTGTTGGAAATGTTGCCCATTTTGCACATATTGGTGGTGCTTTAATAGGATTTATAATTGCCTGGTATTGGAAACAAAATCAATTTAAAATTAACTGATGAGTATTATAAACGACATAAAAAGAAGGTATATTACTGGTAATATTGTAGAAAAACTAATTTTAATTAATGTTGGTGTTTTTATTTTAACAGTTTTAGCTGGCTTATTTCAAAAACCTTATACTGGTGAACTGAATTTTATAGCTGAATGGTTTTCTTTAGATGATACTGTAAATGGTTTATTTACAAAACCTTGGTCTATTATTACCTACGGATTTTTACATGCAGGCTTTATTCATATTTTATTCAATTGTATTGCTTTGTATTTTATTGGCAACTTATTTACACAATATTTTACTCAGAAACAGCTACTGAATTTTTATATCTTAGGTACTTTTTTTGGTGGAGTTTTGTATATTTTTAGTCAAAGTTTTTTTCCGCTTTTTGAAGGAACAAATTCTTATTTGGTAGGAGCATCTGCAGGAATTTCTGCTATTTTTTTAGGAATTGCTACCTACATGCCAAATTACGAATTAAAATTTCCGTTAATTGGTTTCGTTAAATTATGGCAAGTAACCGCAGTTTGGATTCTCTTAGATATTATTGGTTTAGTAGGTAGTAATGCTGGTGGAAGTTTTGCACATTTAGGTGGTGCATTATTTGGCTTTTTATATGTTAACAAAGCGAGTAATAAAGAAATAAATTGGTTTGATGGCCTAAGTTCACTTTTTACAAGAAAAAAGAAATCGCCTTTAAAAACTGTGTATAAATCCAAAGAAAAAAGAAAAACTAGTCCAGATTTAAATCAACAAAAGGTTGATAAAATTTTAGATAAAATTAGTAAATCTGGTTATGATACTTTAAGTAAAGCCGAAAAAGATTTTTTATTTCGACAGGGAAAAAAATAGCTAAACAACCATTCTAAAACTGTGAAAAAGTTATCTTTTATTCATAAAATAGTGTACATCGTTAACTCTTTGATGGCTACTCTTTTATTGCTCTCTTATTTATTGCCTTATATCTCGCCAAAATTATTTCCATCATTTGCAATTTTAAGTTTATTGGTTCCAATTTTAATCCTTATAAATATTGCTTTTGTACTATATTGGCTGGTTAGTTTAAAAAAACAATTTCTTTTATCAACAATAATTTTAACTATTGGTTGGTTTATAATTCCGAATATTTACAAATTTACAGGCAATTCTTCTTCTTTAAATGATGACCTTAAAGTGATGAGTTATAATGTTAGATTATTTAATTTTTGGAATTGGACAGATGATAAAAATACATCTAGATTAATTAAAGATTTTATAATAGATGCCTCTCCAGATATTCTATTGATTCAAGAAAATTATGATAAGCAAAAAAATAACTTAAACTATCCTCATAGCTATATAAAATCTAATTTTAAAAGCAAAAAAGTAGGTTTAGCTATTTTTTCAAAATTCCCAATTATCAATAAAGGTTCTTTAAATTTTAAAAACACATCTAATGATATCATATTTGTAGATATTGTAAGGAAAAAAGATACCATTAGAATTTATAATTTTCATTTACAATCGTTACATTTAAGACCAGAACAAGAAAATTTTGGTCAAGAAAATTCCAGTAAATTAATAGCAAGGTTAAAAGAAGGTTTTATAAAACAGGCAGCACAAACAGAACTATTTTTAGCTCATGAAAAAAAATGGAAAGGCAAAAAAATAATTGGTGGCGATTTTAACAATACTTCCTATTCTTGGGTATACAAACAAATTTCAAAAAACAAAAAGGATGCTTTTATAGAATCTGGCACTGGATTTGGAAAAACATTTGATTATTGGTTTCCTATGAGAATCGATTTTATTTTAACTGATGAAAATGCCATCATTAATAATTTTACCACTTTTTCAGAAAAAAATTCAGACCACTTCCCTATTCAAGCAAAAATAAATTGGTAAATACTTTATATTCGTAAAAAATATTCTTTACATGAAACATTTTACTGTAGCAATTATTGGTAGTGGTCCATCTGGTGCATCAACTGCTTTTTATTTAGGTAAACAAGGAATTGAAACAGTAATTGTTGAAAAGGAAACATTACCAAGATATAAAACTTGTGGTGGTGGTTTTGTAAATAGAGGTAAAAAACACATGCCTTTTGATATTTCTGATGTTGTTGAACGAGAATTCTGTAAAGTTGACACCTATTTTAATAATCACGAAAAATGCTATTATTCTAATAAAAAAGAGCCAATTATTACCATGATAATGCGTGATGCTTTTGATAATTTGATTGTAGAAAAGGCTAAAGAATTTGGAGTAACATTATTAGAAAACCATAAACTTTTAGCTATTAATTTTGTTGATGAAAAAGCCGTTTTACAAACCTCTCAGGCTAAAATTTCGGCTGATTTTGTAATTGCTGCTGATGGTGTTTTAAGTCCGACTGCAAAAATGGCGGGTTGGAAAAAAGACACTCGAAAACTAATACCCGCTTTAGAATATGAAGTTGAAGTTGGGAAAGAAGATTTTGAGCGACTTTCTAAAAATGTTCGTTTTGATATTGATGCTGTACCTTATGGATATGCTTGGTGTTTTCCTAAAAAAAATCATTTATCATTGGGTGTTTTAACTACTAAAAAGGGTAAAATCAACTTAAAAGAATATTATAGAAAATACCTACAAACTTTAGGAATTACAGAAATTATTAAAGAAGATGCTCACGGATTTCAAATACCTGTAAAACCAAGAACAGATGGTTTTGTAAAAAACAATGTTTTTTTAATAGGTGATGCTGCAGGATTTGCAGAACCCATAACAGCAGAAGGGATATCTAATGCAATTTTAAGCGGAAAATATGCTGCTGAAGCAATTATTGAGAGTAAACTTAATAGAAATCTTGCTGAAAAAATATATTTAGAAAAACTAGATATTAAATTATTATACGAACTAAAATCAGGAGCATTATTGGCAAAATTCTTTTATCATAATAACCCTGTTAGGGTGTATTTATTAAACAAATATGGCCAATTGTTTAATGATATTATGGTTGATGTTTTGCATGGAGATAGAGCTTTCCCTAAAAACATTCCTGAAAAGTTAAAAGCAAAAATTAAAGAAAAGATTTTTTAGGCTACTCTTTTACTTTAAAAAACCATATTCTCGTTCAACTTTACAAATTCGTAATTGATATTGGGTATACCATTTTTCTCTACCTAAATTTCTTGCTAATGTATGTTCTACATTATTTTTCCACGTAATAATATCTTCTAAAGTTTCCCAATACGAAACTGTAATTCCTATTTCACCTCTTGCAGATTCTATACCCAAATAGCCTTTTTGAAGTTTTGCCAATTCTTCCATTCTCTTAGCCATTTTTAGGTATCCTTCTGTATTTTTTGATAAAATTGTAGTAAAAATTACAGCATAATAAGGTGGTTTTAAATTTGCTATAATCATGGTATAATTTCGTATTTAGTTTCTGGTAATTTCATATCATTGTTGTATATGAAAAGTTGCGTGAAAGTAATCATATATTTTTCCGACCAAATTAACGTTAACAAACAATACAAGTGAAATAATTCACTATTTTTAAATACATTGTAGCAGTAGTTTTTATTATATTATTAAATTTGTCACAATTTTCAAGTATACGTTCAAAAATACATTAAATTTTATTTATATTTATGGCATATGAACAATTCAAAATTAATACACAAACACGTTACTAACAATATGAAAAAACGAAAAAAAATACATAGAACTACTCGTTTATTACCTAAAAATAATTTTATGGTAGGATTAGGAAGCGTTCTTAATATCGCTGGTTCTTATTTTGATTATAATTATTCAAAATCTGATGCAGAGGCTGATAGAAAAGCTCTTACTTCAGATTGGATGAGTGTTGGAGAAGATTTTAAAACTGCTAAAAAAGCATTTGAAAATAAAAATTCTAATAAACTTTGCTTAAAATAAATTAACTTGAGTAATAATAATTCAAAAAATAATAAGCCGATAAAATATAAGATTCCTGAAGAGTTACAAGAATTAGAAGAAGAATTAACGAGTATTAACCCTAAAATATTTGATGGCTTATCAAGAAATAAAAAACTCGATATATTACAAAGTTTATCTTTTACTTTAATTCAAGAAAAGTCACATTCAGGTCCACTACCAGATGCAGAAACGTTAATTCAATATGATTCAGTCATACCAAGTGGAGCAGATAGAATAATGAAAATGGCTGAAAAACAACAGAGTCATAGAATTTCAATAGAAAGTAATGTGGTTTTAAGTCAATCCTCTCAAAGTAAGTTAGGACAAGTTTTTGGACTTATAATAGGTCTTGCAGGAATAGGTTGTGGTACTTATTTAGCATCTATAGGACAAGATGTTGTAGGGGGTATTATTGCAGGAGGAACAGTTGTAAGTTTAGTTTCAGTTTTTGTTTTGGGTAAGAAAGCTCAAAGAAAAAGCCTTGATAATCAGACTTAAATTAAAAATAACTTAAAAATAAACTACCTATTTTTTGTTATTTGAAAGTTTTTATTAGTCATACAATCCTCTCCAGTTTTTTTAAATACTCTTTATTATCCTAAATTTTCTTATTTTAGTTTTGAGCTATTTATACCATAAGCCAATAATTTTTGTTTTCCTATTTGTTTGCAATATTTAACAGTAGCTTTACAAATTTCGAATCTATAACCATTACACCAGCAAACTGCATCACATTCGGATTACTTTGCAATTCATGACAATCACTTAATCCACTCACAATCAAACCTCTAACAATTAACCTTTCCGTTTCAAATATCATCAATATTATTGTAAATTTGCACTGGCAAAAACCTTTGTTTAAGATGCCTCTTGTTTTTATAAAATTTCAACGATTAAAACAAGGTTATAGAATAATAAAACCTCGATTATAAAGTAAATGTACAGGAATGATTGCAGATAAAAAAGTTGCCTTTTATACTTTAGGTTGTAAATTAAATTTTTCAGAAACATCAACTATTGCTAGAAACTTTGTGAATGAAGGTTTTAAACGTGTAGATTTTTCTGAAGAAGCAGATATTTATGTCATCAATACGTGTTCTGTAACAGATAATGCAGACAAACGTTTTAAATCTATCGTAAAAAATGCTTTGAAAAAAAACGATGATGCTTTTTTAATTGCTGTAGGTTGTTATGCACAATTAAAGCCAGAAGAACTCGCTGCTATTAATGGTGTAGATTTGGTTTTGGGTGCTACAGAAAAGTTTAATGTTACTAGTTATATTAACGATTTAAGCAAAAATGAGATTGGCGAAGTACACAGCTGCGAAATTGTTGATGCTGATTTTTATGTAGGCTCTTTCTCTATTGGAGATAGAACTCGTGCTTTTTTAAAAGTTCAAGATGGTTGCGATTATAAATGCACGTATTGTACAATTCCTTTAGCTCGTGGAATTTCTAGAAGCGATACTTTACAAAATGTAATTGCTAATGCTAAAGAAATATCATCTAAAGGCATTAAAGAAATCGTATTAACTGGTGTTAATATTGGAGATTATGGTAAAGGCGAATTTGGTAATAAAAAACACGAACATACTTTTTTAGAATTGGTAAAAGAATTGGATAAAGTTGACGGTATTCATCGTTTACGAATTTCATCAATTGAACCCAATTTATTAAAAGATGAAACGATTGATTTTGTATCTCAATCTAACGCTTTTGTACCTCATTTTCATATTCCGCTACAATCTGGAAGTGATGAGTTGTTAAAGAAAATGAAGCGTAGATATCTGCGAAAAACATATACAAATAGAGTTTCCAGAATTAAAGAAGTAATGCCTAATGCCTGTATTGGTGTTGATGTTATTGTTGGTTTTCCTGGTGAAACTGATGAGCTCTTTTTAGAAACCTACAATTACTTAAACGATTTGGATATTTCTTATCTGCACGTTTTCACCTATTCTGAAAGACCAAATACGGAAGCTGTTAATTTTGATGCTGTTGTACCTAAAAAAACAAGAGCAAAACGTAGTAAAATGTTACGCGGTTTATCTGCCAAGAAAAGACGTTCTTTTTACGAATCTCAATTAGGAAACACCTTAACTGTTTTGTTCGAAAATGAGAATAAAGAGGGATACATTAACGGTTTTACAGAAAACTATGTAAAAGTGAAAACGCCTTGGAATCCTGATTTAGTAAATACTTTACACCCTATTACTTTAACAAAAATTGACGAAGATGGTTTAGTGCGATTTGATTTTGTTAAACAAACTGTTACTATGTAATTTGGCACTAAGCTTGTGCTTATAAAAGGATTAATTTAATCATATAATTTAGTTTGGTAAATGTCTAAAACTCATGTTTACTTAATGCCAGGTTTAGCTGCTGGTCCAGAAATTTTTGAAAACTTAGAACTTTCTAAAGAACACTATGAATTGCATTATTTAAAGTGGTTCGAACCACTCTCTTTAAAAGAAACTGTTGCGAATTATGCCATGCGAATGACAGATGAAATTAAACACGAAAAACCTGTTTTGGTTGGTGTTTCTTTTGGCGGAATTATAGTTCAAGAAATGAGTAAATTCATGGATGTTCAAAAAATTATCATTATTTCTAGTGTAAAATCAAAAAAAGAACTTCCTAAACGTTTTAAAATTGCTGCTAAAAGTAAAATATACAAGTTATTTCCTACTTTTATTGTTACCAATTTTGAAAATTATGCAAAATTTTTTGTGGGCAAATCATTAGAAAGAAAAGCTAAATTATACAAAAAGTATTTGTCCGTTCGTAATAAAGACTATATAAAATGGTCTATTCAAAATGCTATAACTTGGAATCAAGAAGAGCCGTTAAAAAACATTACACATATTCATGGAACGCATGATGAGATTTTCCCAATCAAAAGTATCTCAAATTGTATTCAAATTAAAAATGGAAATCACTCTATGATTATCATCAAAGCTAAAGAAATTTCAAAAATTATTGATGCAACTTTAACTTGTTAAAACTAATGTATTTTTTTACTTTTATACTATTAAGAAATTAATTATATTATGAACAAAGCCCTAAGATTTTTATCTATTTTAAGTATCGTTTTTATTACTGTTATTTTTATGAATGCAATAAATAAAAATACCGTTGATAAAGATAAAATAGAACCGATTGTAAATACTCATAAAAATTACAAAATAAAAGCTTTAAAATTACCTGAAAATTTAAACTTAGCTGGTGAAAGAGTTCCTGTAGAAATACCTGATGTTCGTGAAAGAATGGAAAGAGAGTTGTTGGTAAATACCTATTGGCAATCTAATGGTTTGCTATTATTAAAAAGAGCCAATAAATACTTTCCTATTATGGAACCTTTATTAGAAAAATATGGTTTACCAGATGATTTTAAATTTTTAGCTTTAGCTGAAAGTGGTTTTACAGATGAAACCTCTACTGCTGGTGCTGCTGGAATGTGGCATTTTATGAAACAAACGGGTAAAGAATATGGTTTAGAGATTAATAGAAATGTCGATGAAAGATACCATATTGAAAAATCTACCAAAGTAGCTGCAGAATATTTAAAAAATGCTTATGAACGCTTTGGTTCTTGGACATTGGCTGCTGCTGCTTATAATGCAGGCAATTATGGTGTTTCTAGAAGAATTGAAGCACAGAAAGTAAATAATTATTACGATGCAAAATTACCAAATGAAACTGAACGTTATGTTTTTAGGATTTTAGCTTTAAAAGAAATTATAAACAATCCTAAAAAATATGGTTTTGTTTTTGAAAAAGAAGATTTATATCACTTAAAGAAAACTACCAGCATTAAAGTTGATACTGCAATTACCAATATTACTACATTCGCCAATAAATTTGGTATGAATTATAAAGAATTTAAAATCTATAATCCGTGGTTAAGAGAGCATCACTTAAATAACAAAAGTAGAAAAATGTACGAGATTAAAATTCCAATACAATAATTTTACTGTTTATTTTATAATATTTTAATTTAAACTTATTGCTTTATCTACCTCTTAGTTTTTAAGATTTTCGACTTTTCAGTACAAACAATTTTGTTTAATTTATGGTACTCAATATTCTGTAAAACAAGAAACAACAATACAGTAAAAATAGTAACAATAAAAAAGGGCTTAATAGTCAAAAATGGTTGGTAAAATCTTTTGTATCCCTTTCTATGATTGGTCTAATTAAAAGTTTA
>CBFIFR010000033.1:0-33408 GCA_965661915.1 Polaribacter sp.
GAAGAACCTGTTGTAGAATACCCAGAAATAGTTTCAAAAAAAGCATCAGAAATTGAAGGTATTGCACCAGATAATAAATAGGGCAGCATGCCTGTAATTGATAAGATTAACCATCCTAAGGTAACAATTAAATATCCTTCTTTTTTTTGAATGTTTGTGTTTTGGGGCTTGTTGAAGAAAAACAACAAAAAACCAATAAAAACTGTTATAACACCAGCGTTTAAAATTCCCCAAGCCTCTTTTTCATCAGAAAAAAAACTAAAAGGAAACGCAATAAACATAAAACAACCATTTAAAATAGCTGTGATTCCTAAAAAGCGATAAATGATTTTTAAGTTTAAAGATCTCATTTTAGTCGAATAAACGCTCTACAGTTGAAATGGCTTCTGGCAAACTAAATACAATTACTTTATCACCACTTTCTATTTGCATATTACCATAGGCCATTAAAGCTTTTCCGTTTCTAATGATGCCTCCAAAAATAGCTTCTCTAGGAAAACGTAAATCTCTAATAGGTGCTTTTGTGACCTTTGCATTTGGTTGTACTTCAAATTCAAATACTTCAGCATCAATATTATGCAGGTTAGCCAATTCTAAAATTTCTCCTTTACGAATGTGTTTAAAAATATTACTGGCAGCAATTAACTTTTTATTGATAAGTGATTGAATACCTATAGTTTGGGAAATATCGATATAATCCATATTTTCTACTAAAGCAATTGTTTTTTTTACTCCTTTTGATTTGGCTACTAAGCAAGACATGATATTGGTTTCAGAATTACCAGTAACCGCAATAAAAGCATCCATTTCTCTAATATTTTCTTCCTCTAACAATTCTAAATCACGTCCATCACCATTAATCACTAGGGTATTTCCTAAAGTTTCAGCAAGTACTTCAGCATGTTCTCTTTTTTTCTCTATTAACTTTACTTTAAAATTATCTTGACAAAGGTTTCTTGCTGTTTTTTCACCAATACCACTACCTCCAAGAATCATAACGTTTTTAATATTAAACTGCGTTTTACCTATAATAGGATACAAGTCTTTCATGCTATAATTGGGGACAGAAAAATACACCTGATCGTCAATACGATATGTTGTGCCACCTCTTGGAATAATAGTTTGCGCCACATTTTCTCTTTTAATAGCAATGGTAATAAAATCTACGTTAGAAAATTTTTGCTTGGCTTCTTTTACAGTTAAATCTACCAAAGGAGATTTGTAAGATAAAGTGGTACCCATTACATTAAATAGCCCACTTTCAAACGCAACAGTATCGTTAAAAGAAGATTGATTTAACAGCATTTTTATTTCATTTGCTGCCAATTCTTGTGGAGAAATCATAAAATCTACACCAAACTTCGAAAAATCTACTTCGCAATCATTTAAAAACTCGGGGTTATCAATTCTAGCAATGGTTTTTTTGGCACCTAACGATTTACCAATTACAGAAATGGTGAAATTGGTGTTTTGACTATCGGTAACTGCAATTAATAAATCTGCAGAATCTATACCTACTTCTTTTAAAAGTTTTATAGAGGTTGCATCTCCTTTTTTGGTAATTACGTCTAAATGACTATTTAAATACTCTAATTTATCGCCATCAAAATCAATGATGTAAGTATCTTGAGACTCGTAAGAAAGCAGCTTAGCCAGGTGATAACCAACATCTCCTGCACCAGCTATGATAATTTTCATATTAAAAATATAGAAGTAAGCCACAAAGATATAAAGAGTTTTGTTTGAAATGCAAAAAAATAACTTTTTTCATGGTTCAATTGAATTGTTACCCTAATTTTAAAATTGCATAAACCTGATAAATATCTTTTTTTTAACTGATGATAAAATTTATTTTTACAGTTTTAATCTTAAAAAGGTCTCTTTTGTTTTTAAAATCATCATTATTAAAATATAATTCATCAATAAGTGCGCTACTTTTTATGGTTTTTGTCGTTTTTTCTTGTAAAAAGAAAGATGATTATAAGGTAGTTGATGCAAAAAAAAGCGTTTTTTTATCAGGAAAAGTGATCCCTGATAGTCATTTTTTAGGTGATGAAAAATGCAAAGAATGTCATCAGCAAGAATTTACAGAATGGCAAGGTTCTCATCATGATAAAGCCATGCAAATAGCAGATAGTGTATCTGTTTTAGCAAATTTTAATAATCAGAAGTTCACAAGTCAAGGCGTTACTTCGATGTTTTATCAAAAAGACAACGCGTTTTATGTAAATACTGAAGGGCCAGATGGTAAAAATCACGATTATAAAATTGTATATACTTTTGGTGTAACACCTTTACAACAATACATTGTTCAATTTCCAGATGGTCATTATCAATGCTTACGAACAGCTTGGGATACTGAAAAAAATAAATGGTTTGATTTATATCCAGACTTTAAAGTGGTGCATTCAGAATGGTTGCATTGGTCTAGAGGAGGTTTAAATTGGAATAATATGTGTGCGGATTGCCACTCTACCAATGTTCGTAAAAACTATGAAGTAAGCAATCATAGTTATAATACCAAATATGCAATTATTAATGTGAATTGCGAAGCTTGTCATGGCCCAGGTAAAGATCATGTATCTGAAGTTGAAAAATTAGGTAAAAAATATGTTGCCAATGGTAAGATGCAAATGACCTCTGCAACAGCACCCAAAGAGTTGGTAGACCAATGTGCACGTTGCCACATGCGTAGAGAACAGGTTTCTGATGTTTTTAATTTTGAAGGTACGTTATTAGACCATTACTACCCGCAATTAATAGAAGAACGTTTGTATCATGCAGATGGTCAAATTTTAGATGAAGTGTATGTATACGGTTCTTTTCTGCAAAGTAAAATGTATCAGAATGATGTGACTTGTACCAATTGTCATAATCCGCATACCTTACAATTAAAGTTTGATGGCAATAAACTATGCGCACAATGTCATGTTCCAGAAAAATACGACACACCTAAACATCATTTTCATCCACAAAATACAGCATCATCAAAATGTATTAACTGCCACATGACAGGTAAGTATTATATGGGTAACGATTTTAGAAGAGATCATAGTTTTAGGGTGCCAAGACCAGATTTGAGTTTAAAATATGGCAGCCCAAATGCATGTTCAGGTTGTCATAAAGACAAAGACGATAAATGGGCTTGGGCAAGTTTTCAAAAGCTTTTTGGTGAGGTAAATTCTATTCATTTTTCTGACAAACTAGCATCAGGAATTGCTAACGAACCAGAAGGGCACTTAAATTTAATTGCATTGATGAATGATAAGCATCAACCAGAAATAGTAAGGGCATCTGCAACTAAGGTATTATCGAATTACAATGTTCAGAATTTTATAGAAGAATATATAAAAATGCTAGATGACGAATCACCTTTAGTAAGAGGTGCAAGTGTTGATGTATTGAGTTTGGTAAACACTACAGATTACGCCAATTATTTTTTATCGATGTTAGAAGATCCTAAAAGAAGTATTAGAACAAAAGCGTTTTTTGGCTTAGCTGCATTTCCTGAAAGTGATATTCCAAGTTCTTACAGGGCAACTTATGAAAAAGTGAAAAAGGAATTTTGGACACAGATTAATGCAAATTCTGATTTTGTGGGTACAAGAGTAAAAAAAGGAGATTATTATATTAAAAAGGGGCAATTAGATAAGGCTATTTTTAATTACGAAAGTGCATTAGCTTTAGATAATGTAAACGACCAAATTAGAGTGAATTTAGCAACGTTGTATTACAATACGAAACAATACGAAAAAGCAGAAGAAACGTATAAGGATATTATAAAACATGTGCCAGAATATGGTGCAGCTTATTACTCTTTAGCGTTGTTGTATGCAGAGGTAGGTAAGGATGATGAAGCGATTGTACAACTTGAAAAAGCCACTAAAATAATGCCTAATAATGTTAGAGTATATTACAATTTAGGGTTGTTATATCATAAAAAACAAAACTATAAAAAGGCTGAAAAGAGTTTAATTAATGGCTTAAAAATAGAAGCTACAAACGAAAGTTTGTTATACGCTTTGGCTTTTGTGTACTCAAAATCTAATCAAAAAGAAAAAGCAAAAAACATACTACAAAAGCTTATAAGTTTATATCCAAATAATGAGCAATATCATAATTTTTTAAATCAACTGTAAATCTTTAGATTTTTGTATTTTTATGCAAATTCTTGCTATGGATAAAATGACTATTAAATCTTGGGCTTTAGATGATAGGCCTCGTGAAAAATTAGTAGCGAAAGGAAAAACAGCTTTGTCTGATGCCGAATTAATTGCCATTTTAATTGGTTCTGGAAATAGAGAGGAAAGTGCAGTTGCATTAAGCAAAAGAATTCTGCAGTCTGTGCGTGGTAATATTAACGACTTGGCAAAACTATCTGTAGAAAAATTGATGGAGTTTAAAGGGATTGGAGAAGCCAAAGCCATTTCTATTATAACAGCTTTAGAACTTGGAAAACGAAGACAATTAGAAACGGCTTTAGAAAAACCAAAAATAACAAGTAGTAAAGCAGTTTTTAATGTAATGCAACCCATTATTGGTGATTTAGAACACGAAGAGTTTTGGGTACTTTTTTTAAATAATTCTAATAAGGTACTTGCAAAAACTCAAGTAAGTAAAGGTGGCTTAACAGCCACAATTGTAGATGTTCGGTTGTTATTTAAAAGAGCATTAGAGTTGGCTTGTGTAGGTTTAATAGTGTGTCATAATCATCCATCAGGAAAATTGCAACCCAGTAATGCAGACCAACAAATTACACAAAAAATAAAAGAAGCAGGTGTAACTTTAGATATTAAATTGTTAGACCATTTAATAATTACTCAAAAAGCGTATTTTAGCTTTGCAGATGAAGGAGTATTATAATTTGTAGTGATTAAACTGAAAATTGAAAACCGCTAACTGAACAATGATCATAGTTTACACCCATAAAATTACACCTAGAGTTCGCTATATTTTTAAACATATTTTAGCAAGAACTTTACTAATACCAGTTTCATTTACTACTAAAGTAGAAGAGTTTGTTGCACACAATGGACCTAAATTATCCTATACAAAAACTCCATTAGGTACAGAGTTTTTTATTAAAAGTAATGATTTATTATTTGAACAAGGAGTAAACGATTTAGACATAAACGTAAATAATTGGGAAGAAATACCCTGTTTTTTTGCAACAAACCAAAAGTCTGCTATTCCTTTTGATATTTTTGCGGCTAGTTTTTATTTAATTTCTCGTTACGAAGAATATTTACCTCATGTAAAAGATGCTCATGGACGTTACACAGCAGAGCAGAGTTTAGCCTATAAAAAAAGGTTTTTAGAAAAACCAGTGGTAGATATTTGGGCTTATAAATTTTTAAAAATAGTAAAAGAAAAATTTCCAAATTATAATTATTCAACTAGAGAGTATCAATTTATTTCTACTATTGATGTTGATAATGCTTATGCATACAAATACAAAAGTTTGGTAAGAAGTGTAGCTGGGTTTTTAAATGATGTGGTTCGATTTAAAATCATTAATGTTTGGAATCGTTTTGCAGTTACTTTTAAAATAAAGAACGATCCTTTTGATACTTATAAAGATTTACTAAAATTTAAAGATTCCTATAACATCAAAACAATTTTTTTCTTTTTAGTAGGAGATTATACTACTTTTGATACCAACGTTTCTGCCTCTAAAAGACAGTATAAATTACTAATTAAAGAAATGGTAGATTATGCAGATGTTGGTTTGCATCCTTCTTATTTTTCTATGAAAAAAACCGCTCTTTTAAAGAAAGAAAAAGAACGCTTAGAAAGTATTACAAATACGCCAGTAAAAAGTTCTAGACAGCATTTTTTGCGCTTTAGTTTACCAGATACTTATCAACATTTAATAGATTTAGAGATTCAAGAAGACCACTCTATGGGCTATGCTAGTAATGTAGGTTTTAGAGCAGGTACATGTACTCCTTTTTATTTTTATGATTTAGATTTTGAAATTCAAACTCCGCTGAAAGTGTATCCTTTTGCTGTTATGGATACTACTTTGAATGACTATATGGGGCTTACACCAAAACAATCTTTAGGGAAAATTAGAGATTTAAAAAACGAAGTAAAGGCCGTAAATGGTACTTTTATTACTCTTTTTCATAATGAAACTTTAGGCGATTATTTACGTTGGAAAGGTTGGAAACGTTTATATGAATCCACATTAAAAATAGCCACTTCTTAACATGATAACATACGTTAAAAGAAAAAATCTTAATGTTGATAAATATGATGCTTGTATCGAAAACTCAATACAATCTAGAGTTTATGCGTTTTCTTGGTATTTAGATATTGTTGCAGACCATTGGGATGTTTTGGTTTTGGATGATTATGAGGCTGTAATGCCATTACCATGGAAAAAAAAATACGGCATAAAGTATATTATTCAACCTTATTATTGTCAGCAATTAGGGGTGTTTTCCGTTGATGAGATTACGTTAGCTACAGAACATGAATTTATAAACAGTATCCCCAAATATTTTGTTAAAATCGATTTGAATTTTAATGCAAAAAATATTTATCAACACTCAAATCAGAAAATAAACTATCTGCTTAGCTTAGATAAAAGTTATAACGAATTGTTTAAAAATTTCTCTAAAGGAAGAAAGCATGCTGTAAAATCTGCTTCTAAAAACAATTTAACTATTAAACCTATTACAATTGCTGAATTGATTGAAATTACAGATGAGTTTTATCCAGATTTACATTATTCTAAAGATATTTTAAGCACGTTGGCTAATTACATTTTAAAAAACAAAATGGGCTTTATTCATGGTGTTTTTAAGGATGAAAATTTATTAGGAGGCTCTTTCTTTTTAATATCAAACCAAAGAATTGTGTATTTATTTTCTGCTTACAAAAAAGAAGCAAGGAAATTACAGGCTTCTAGTTTTTCTATAATTAGTGTTATGAAAAAATATCAAAACACAACATTGATTTTAGATTTTGAAGGAGGTAATATACCAAGTATTGGTTCTTTTTTTAAAAGTTTTGGTGCAGTTCCTGAATTTTTCTACAATTATTCAAAAAAAATCACTGATTTCTTCTAGCTTATTAAAGTTATAAAAATTCTTTATATTTTTTTGGTATTTTTCTATTAAAAATTAAATGCGATAAATCTTCAGAATAATTTTCTTTTTGTTTAATTACTTTACAAGGATTACCAACCGCGATTGAATTGCCTGGGATGTTTTTGTTCACTAAAGAATTTGCACCAATAATTACATTATTGCCAATAGAAACCTCAGGTAAAACAGTTGAATTCGCTCCGATCCAAACATGGTTTCCAATTGTAATTGGTTTACCTTTAGTATGTGTTCTAAGGTTATCACTTTTATGATTTGATGAAATTATTGAAACTCCTGGGCCAAGTTCTATATTAGAACCAAATACAATACCATTATTAGCCTGAATATAATTGTTTAAATTATCTCCAGGATCGCACATTATTCCTTTAGTAATATTTTGAGGAGCCAAAACTCTAGAAGTAAAATGCACTGGCCATTTAACTTTTGGATTTAATCTAAATAATTTTTGAGGAATAAGATAATGTAAAAATAAAATATAATAGCGTTGATAACCATATTTTGGTCTATAGTATTCAGGATAGAAAATATTAATAATCCATCCAAAAAATAAAAAATCTAGCTTTTTAAACATTTAGTTTGTCATTTTTTAAATGATTAAAGAAGTAATATAATAATATGTAATAACCTAAACCACCAAATAAAGATAATATAAATACGGTATATAATATGTTATTATTTATAGTGCCAAAATAGATTGCAACTATATTAATTAAAAACAAATAACAGTTAAATACTAAGCCTATTAAATTTTTTTCTAGAACTATTATCAAACTACTAATTGGATTAAATGAACTTCTTGCTAAAATTAAAAAAGATAAAATTAAAATAAAAGAGTTTAAATTATCCCATTGATTTTCAAAATAAAGGTTTAATATATATACACCCAAGGTATTTATTATAAGTAAAAAAGAAAGTATAATTACTAAATTTGAAACAACAATTTTTTTTGTAATAGCAAATAGTTCATCATTTTTTTTAACAACTAACTCTGATGATTCTTTGAAATATACTTGAGATATTGAGGATGAAATTAAAAATAATGGAGTGGCTAATATTTTAATGCTAAAGAAATAAACTCCAGCTTCTTCTGCACCAAAAAAAGTAAGAATTAAAATTGGCATTAGGTGATTTGCAAGACTATTGATAATATTAGATGGTAATAAAAATTTTATTATTGTATAATTAGATTTCAGTCCTTCTTTTATGCTATTAAAATTAATACGATGAATACTGTTTTTATTTTTGTAGAAGTTATAGATGAGTAATAGTGTTTGAGCAAACAAAAAGCCAAAAATTAGACCTAATATATCATAATATAGAAAAAGAATAAATTGAAAAAATACTGTGCAAATGGTAATGAAAATCTTGATATTAGATATAATAGAAAATTTTTTTTGATAAGTAAAAAAATTTTGATGAACTAAATTGTATGTTATAAATAGAGAACCAATAAAAGATAAGCAAAAGATAGTTTTACTAAGTTTTTCAATCAGAATAAATTTGGAAAATATAAATAACAATAAAAAAAGAATTATTGTTACTATAGGTATAAGTACTAAAATAAAGTTATACCAATTGATACTTTCTTCTTTTTTTTTAGATGTTATAATGCAGTTATTTAATTGTAAAGTTCCAGTAATCGAAGCTATACTTGTTATACTTATAAAGAAGCCAAGATATCCATAAGCCTCTTCACCATATAGTTTTGCGAGATAAATACCTACTAAAACAGCTATAATTTGCGCAACTACAGTTCCTCTAAACATAATAAGAATGTTTTTGTAGAAAAACGGTAAAGGCTTTTTGTTTATTTTAGTGGTCAATTATTTTTTTTTCAAAAATACATAAAATGAGTTTCTTATTAAGCAATAATTAAATTCTAACTGAACTGACAGCAATGATAAACAAAAATAATATTAAACACGTTTTTTTTGATTTAGATTACATAGACTATAAGAGTAAAATTTTGCTATTGTACAACAACAAAATTTTAAGATAATTTAATTAATAAAAACAGAAAGTATCTTTAAGAATAACTTCCTGTTTATAAGTTTTAAAATTTATAGTATTGTAAAATGTAATTTACTCTTTTATTATTTTTTTGAAAGCAGTAGTACCATTTTTATTGGTTAATTTTAAAAAATAAATCCCAGATGAATATTTAGATATATCTATTGTTTCAAAATTATCTTTTTTCTTGACTATTATTTTTCCTTGATTATCTATTAATGCAATTTCTGTTAGACTGGTAAATCTGCCAAATGGTAAAGTAATATTTATAATATCATTTGATGGATTTGGATAAATAGTTATTGATTTTTCAAAGATATCTGCTTTAGTATTTAAAGTTTTACTTTCAAAGTATAGTTTATGATTTTCATTAGTCCACAACCATAAACCACTGTAATCTTCATTAAATTCATAATAGACTTTTTTTGCAGGATTATGCATATATATATTGCCTGTTATAGGTTTGAAAAAATCACTACTTTCATCGATACCACAGTCTGTAAGTGTTGTTGAGCCTCTTTGTAAAACATCTAAATAACTTCCGCCAATTTTAAATGTAGCTGATGAAACATTACAAAATCCATTTAATTCTGCATCTAAGTATTCAGAATTAGGGTTTAAGCTGAAAATTATATTTGGAATACCTCTACTAGTTTCATCATTAGAATCATTTGGGTTTTTTAAATCCAAATCTTCTCTAACTTGATTTTTAAGAAAATATTTTAAAGTGAATTCTCTATTATTAAATAATGAGGTATTGATTGTTACAATTGAGTTCTTTTTTTCTATTCCTTTACTAGAAGTAGGTAATGGAGTGCTTGGATCTATTGATAATTCTGCAAATCCAAGGGAGTTAGGATTTAAAGTAGTATTTTCTATTTCAATATAATCTCTCGCAGTGAAATCCACCTTTATAGAGTCTCTAAAAATTTCATTTTCAATTTTGATACCATAAGGAGCATTCTCTAATTTATAAAGCCAATTTCTATAAAAATCTCTATCTTTTACCTCTACAATACCAGTTGGTTGAACCATATTATAAGCCATTTTAACAGCTTTTCCAGCATCTAATCTTCCAGCACCAAGTTTATCAATATAATTAGCGTTTTCTGGTATATGATAGATATTAGCAGATGTTAACTTTAAAATGGTTTCAACCTCTGTAGGTGTAAGGCTTGAGTTTATATCAATCATTAATCCAATTGTACCAGTAACTATTGGAGCTGCATGAGAAGTCCCATTAGCAGTTCCATAACCAGACGAAGACCAGATACTAGTTGTTGGAACATCATAACCAGGTGCAGCAATATCAACTTCATAGGTATGGTTATGACTTCCGTCTTTTTTTTGTTCTTTGACCCAAGAATTATCATGAGTATCTTTTTTTCGCAATACATCCCCTATGTAATTACCATTTTCATCATAGGCTGGTTGCATAAAATCTTTATGATGAATTGATGTAACTGAAATAATATTATCATACCCTGCTGGATAATGGGTTTTGGTATTATTAGATGTATTTCCTGCAGAAAAAACACATATTACACCAGCTGAAGTTATTCGTTCAAAAGTATCTTTATGATTTATATTAAAAGATGGGTTACCCCAACTACCATTGATTATATTAATGCCAGATTGACTCAATAAATCTGTTTTATTTACTAAATCATTAATACTTCCAGGATTTGCTGTTCTAGCTTCTATAAATGAATTATTTCCTATGGAAGCTAGACCAATACTGTTGTTTGTATTTCCGGCAAGATTAAAGGCAACAGAGGTTCCATGTGGAGAATAAGAACTTATTCCAGTTACAGATATTGTTCCATCAAGCTCATCATGAGAAATGTTAAATTCTGTATCAACAATCCCTAATTTAACATTTGAACTGCCAGTTGTATAACCCCATGCTTGTTGCGCATTTATTAAGTCTAAATCTGTCTGATTGACTTCCAAACTATAATCATCAGGAGTAACTAATACATTATCAATATTTTCAGAAAAAAATATTGGGGTATCATCAAATTGCTCTGAAAAGGTGTAAATTTCTGGGAAACTTTTTTTTAACTCTGTAATTAACTTAATGTTATTAACCTTAATTAAATAGGTTTCATTTAAAGATTGTTTCTTTGCCGTTGGAAAAGCTTGAATAAATTCATAAATTTTATATTTACCAAATATAGATTCTATTTTAAAGTTTTTATGTTTTAAAACAACACCTTTTAATGATTTAGATAAAATTATAGGTAAATTGTTTCTGTTCGGTATTCTAATATAAAATGAATAAGATTCTTTTTTACCTATAGAGTTTTCTATTATTTCATCTTGAGAAAAGAGTTGAATAGAAAATAATAGAAGAATTATAAGTTTTTTCATAACTAAATTTTTATTTGTTATTTTTTAATCCGTCTAAATCTTCTTTCATATTGTCAATCAACTTTTGCTGTTGTATTGTATATAACGTAAGTTCTTCAATTTTTTTGAGCAATAATATATTCATTGCTTTTAACTCAATACCATTTTTTAAGACTTCGTCTTCATTTGGAATTTCTGGTAAATGTTTATTTTTTTTAATAAATAGTTCTACTTCTTTTAATGAAGTTAATTCATAATTCTCTTTAAACACATAATCAGCCCAACCATTGGTACTTGCAACCTCTACTTTTACTCGTTCAGTTTTAATTCCGTCCTTAACATATAATCTATAATTAGAATCATTGTCGTATTTAGAGGTACCCATAGTTACCTTACCTGTATTATAAATTAATAAACTGTTAAGATTTACTGCATCTGCAAATCTTATCGAGGTAATTCCAGATGAATTCCAGTTTGTAGTATCATAGTTAGGGTTTGTCATATTACTATTAGGCATACTAAAAATCATACTATGCTGCCCTAATTTCCTAATGACTCCAGTTCCAGCAGTAGCCATTTGGTGGTATGCACCATTTCCACCAGCTATACAAAATTCCCATCTACCAGAACCGTTTCCTAAAATTGTAGCAAAATTTTTATTTGGATCATTGTAGTAAATCTGCAAAGGTCTAGAAGTAGAAGAGGTTTGCTGATCTCCTAAAACTAAATTAGCCTTATGAGTAATAGTTGAATTAGAATTAGAAGAACTTGAAGTTGTTTGAATGTAATTTTGACCTTGAGTTAAAGTAAAAGTTAAAAATAAACTAATACTTATTAAAAATGTTTTTTTCATAATAATTTAATTTTTTAAAGTTAATTACAATTATAATAAATAATTTTACAGTTACGATTAATAAGGTATTATTTAAATGTTAAGTAAATCTTTGTAATATCTTTTAGTTTAGCCCCTCAATAGTTCGGAGTGATATTTTAAATAATATTAAATAATGAGAGAATGAAAATAAAACACGTTTTTTTCGATTTAGATCATACGCTTTGGGATTTTGAAAAAAATTCTGATTTAACTTTTCAGAAAATTTTCTTAAAACACCATTTATCAATTGATATTGTTACTTTTTTAAAAGTATATAAACCTTTAAATAGAAAATTTTGGAGGTTATATAGAGAAGAAAGAATAACAAAGGAAAACTTGCGTTACCAAAGATTAAAAACAGCTTTTGATGCAGTCAAGTATTCAATTTCTGATGATTTAATTTATACAATTGCAGATGAATACATACAATTTTTACCAGATTTTAATCATTTATTTGAAGGTACTTTTGAAGTTTTAGAATATTTAAAAGAAAAATACGAATTACACATTATTACAAACGGATTTGAAGAAATTCAAAGTAAAAAAATGAATAGCTCTAATATTGGAAACTACTTTAAAGTGATTGTAACTTCTGAATCTGTAGGTGTAAAAAAACCAAATCCTAAAGTTTTTTATCATGCATTAAAAGCAGCGAACGCTAAAATAGAAAACTCTATAATGATAGGTGATAGTATAGAAGCAGATATACTTGGAGCCCTTAATATTGGTATGAAAGCAATACATTGTAATTTTGAAAATGAAATAATTGAAAATGTTAAATTTACAAGTATTTCATCACTATTAGAGATTAAACAATATCTTTAATATTTATTTCGTTATTTTGTAAAAATATTACAATATTTTATGAACCCCCTAAAAAAAGTTTTTGTAGTACTTAGTTTTCTACTCTGTGTTAATTGTGCAGAAGACCTTGATTTTACTCAAGTAGAGGACTACGTTTTTAAACCTGTTTTCACCTCTTCCTTAACCTTTTTTAGTTTACAGCCTTTTCAGTTTTTTAATTCAAATGGTGTACAACAAAACAGTAGGCAAGATATTACTGAATTCGATCTATTTCAAGAATCTATTATCACAGATAACATTGTTAAAATGGTTTTTAAAGCAACATTTAAAAACGGTTTTGATAGAGATGCACATATTAATATTGATTTGTTAAATAGTAGAGATGAGGTAGTATATACTTTTAACCCAATATTTGTAGAAAGTAGAGATGTAAACCCTCCTGCTTATGAAGAGGAAATTATTTTAGCCTCTAATCCAGATATTTTTACAGCAACAAAAGTAAGAATTATAGCATCTTTAGAAAATACAGGGAAACCAATGAATCCCCTTGATACAAGTAAATTTGAATTTAAATCTTCGGTTACTTTATTCATAGCATCAGAATTTTAGTATGAAAAAGTTATTAATTCTTTCATTCTTTTTTTGTTTACATCAAACTATAGCTCAAAATAAGCAAATATTGTATGATTTTGCAGCACTGCCTCAAACCTTATTATTAAATCCGGCAAGTGAAACAAATTATAAATTTCATGTAGGTATTCCTCTTTTATCTGGTATTTCTGCTGAAGTTAGTTCTACAAGTTTTGTTTTGACAGATGTTTTTGCGGAAGATGGTATACATATAAATGATAAAATATCTGAAGCATTACAACACTTAACGTATAAAGATTTTTTGACATTAAATACTCAAATAGAAGTTTTAAATACTGGTTTTCGAGTAAATAACAACTTATATTTAAGTTTAGGTTTTTATGAAGAATTAGATGTTATAGGATATTATCCAAAAGACTTGGTTACCTTAATTACTGAAGGCAATAGTGCGTACCTTCACAAAAAATTTATGGTTTCGCAAATTAACTTTAATGCAGAATTTTTAGGGGTTCTGCATATGGGCGTGGCAAAACAGATTAATGAGAATTTAAGACTAGGAGCACGATTTAAAGTGTATTCGTCTGCATTACATAGTAAAACAAATAACAACACAGGTACATTTACAACAGCAAAAGGCACTAATAATTTATATACTCACTATTTTAATAACATCAATTTAGAGTCTAGAACTGCGGGTTTAATAGATGCTGAAACAGATGAATATATAGATGATTTTGGCAATTATTTTGGCAATACTTTTTTTGGTTCTAATATGGGTATTGGTTTTGATTTTGGTGTTTTTCGTAAAATATCAACTCAATTAGAGTTTTCTGCAAGTATTCTCGATCTTGGCTTTGTTCATCATAAAAGTAATGTTAAAAATACTAAAGTAGAAGGTAACTTTAATTTTGAGGGAGTTGATTTATTGTTTAATACAAATAATACTAATTATTGGGATGAGTTAAATAGACGATTTAGAAGAGATTTGCCAACTACTGAAAATCAAGATTCTTATATTTCTTGGAGACCTACTAAAATTAATGCAGCTTTAAAATATAGATTTGGTAAAAAAAACAGCAGACGCTGTTACGATAATACATACAAAGACTTTTTTACAGATGCAATTGGTGTACAATTGTATAGTGTTTTTAGACCTTTAGGTTTCCAAATGGCACTTACAGGTTTTTATGAAAAGGCTTTAACAAAAAAAATACTTACCAAATTTACATATACTGTAGATGATTTTTCATTTACAAATATCGGTGCTGGCTTATCAGCCCAATTTGGTAAATTTAATATGTTTACTATGGTAGATAATATTTTATCATATAATAATTTATCTTCTTCAAACCATTTATCTTTACAAATCGGGTTCAATTTAATATTTAATTAAAATGTTAAAAAAAATAAATATTCTACTATTACTTTTTATGAGTTTATCTATTTGTAGTCAAAAAATTAGTTTAGATAAATATAAGTATATTATAGTGGCAAATAAGTTTGATTTTTTAGAAAAAACAGATCAATTTCAAACGAGTTCTTTAACTAAATTTCTATTAGAAAAAAAAGGATTTAAAGTCTACTTAGAAGGAGAAACTTTACCAGAAGAAATTAAAAATAATAGGTGTTTGGTTTTAATGGCTAAAGTTACTGATGCGTCTAGTATGTTTATGACTAAAAACAGCATTGAATTTTCTGATTGTAATGGAAAAGTTGTGTATACCTCTAAAATAGGAAAAAGTAAAATAAAAGAATATAAGAAAGCATACCAGCAAGCTATTAGAAATGCGTTCAATACTCTTGATGATTTTGATTATAGTTATAATGCTTCTTTAAGTAATAAAGAAAATAAAAAACAAGAAATAACACCGTCTTTAAAGGTGCTTTATGCGCAAGCTATTGAAAACGGATTTCAATTGGTAAACACCAAACCAGAAGTAGTGTATAAAGTTTTACAAACAAATGTTAAAAATGTTTATATTTTAAGTGGTGAAAACGGAATTTTATACAAAGTAGGAGAGAAGTGGATTGCCGAATTTTATCAAAATAATCAATTGCAGCAATTAGAATATGATATTAAGTTTTAATACTCATATTTGTCTTTCCATCTTTTCTTTAAAATTTCTCTAAACTGTTTTTCTCTAGAGTTTTCACCAGGTTCATAAAATATAGTTCCCGAAATTTCATCTGGTAAAAATTCTTGATTTACAAAGTTATTGGGATAATCGTGAGCATATTTATAATTTTTACCATAGTCTAAATCTTTCATCAATTTTGTTGGTGCATTTCTTAAATGTAAAGGAATCGATAAATCTCCAGTTTCTTTAACTAAATGTTGCGCTTTTTTTATAGCCATATAAGACGCATTACTTTTAGGTGAATTGGCCAAGTACACTGCACATTGACTCAATATAATTCTAGATTCAGGGTTGCCAATTACGGCAACTGCTTGAAATGTATTATTGGCTAAAATTAACGCAGTAGGATTTGCATTACCAATATCTTCTGAAGCTGAAATAAGTAATCTTCTGGCAATAAATTTAACGTCCTCACCACCTTCAATCATTCTTGCTAACCAATATACAGCTCCATTTGGATCACTTCCTCTAATCGATTTTATAAAGGCAGAAATAATATCATAATGTTGCTCACCAGTTTTATCATATCGAACAGTATTTTTTTGAATTTTTTCTAAAACAAGTTTGTTTGTAATTTCGATATTGTCTTCTGTTGACACCAATAAATCAAAAACATTTAAGAGTTTTCTAGCATCACCACTAGAAACCTGTAATAACGCATCAGTTTCTTTTAAAATAATTTTTTTAGTTGCTAAAAACTTATCCTTTTCCATAGCTCTATGTAATAAAGCAATCAAATCATTTTTGTCAAAAGAATTTAAAATATATACCTGACATCGAGAAAGTAGGGCAGGGATTACTTCAAAACTTGGATTTTCTGTTGTTGCTCCAATTAATGTTACCCAACCTTTTTCTACAGCACCAAGTAAAGAATCTTGTTGCGATTTACTAAACCTATGAATTTCATCAATAAATAGAATAGGATTTTTTGTAGTAAATAAACCACCACTTTTTTTTGCCTTTTCTATAATATCTCTTACATCTTTTACTCCAGAACTTATAGCGCTTAGCGTGTAAAAAGGTCTATTAGATTCATTGGCAATAATATTGGCTAAGGTTGTTTTTCCTATACCTGGAGGCCCCCAAAGTATTAATGAAGGTATAATACCTTGTTTTATTAAATTGGTAAGTACACCATTTTTGCCTACTAAATGTTGTTGACTTATATAATCATCAAGAGTTTTTGGTCTAATTCGTTCTGCCAAAGGTTCATTCATGCAGTAAAAATAATAAAGAATTCTGACAGAATTCGTAAAAATGTATTTTGGTTAGATTTTTGTTAATTTGTTGATATGAGTTATGAAAATCAACTAAAAATATCAAAGTCAATTTTTCTGGTACCCATTCTGTATGTTTTTTTAATTTGGATAATTTATTGGGTAGAAATTAAATTTGGATTTAATTTTAATAAATACGGTGTTTATCCAAGAAGTATAAAAGGGATAAGAGGTATTTTTTTAACACATTTTATTCATAGTAGTACTAGTCATCTTTTTAATAATTCTATACCATTATTTGTACTTTTATCAAGTCTTTTTTATTTTTATAGAGATATAGCTTATAAAACCTTGTTTCTAGGAGGTTTTTTAACTGGTTTGTTAACTTGGGCTATAGCAGAAAGTGGGTATCATATAGGCGCAAGTGGAGTTGTATATATGCTTTTTAGTTTTGTTTTTTTTAGTGGTTTAATACGAAAACATTTTAGATTAGTGGCACAGTCTTTAATTATAATTTTTTTATACGGAAGTATGATTTGGTACGTATTACCCATTAAAGATGGGATGTCTTGGGAAGGGCATTTATCTGGTTTTTTAGTGGGTTTAATTTTTGCTGTGTTTTATAGAAAAAGAGGAATTACAAAAGAGGAACATCAATTTACAAAAACTGAATTTGATTTACTTTTTGATGAAAACGGTAATTTTAATCCACCTAATTTAGAAGAAGAAATTGAAAGCTCAGAGGAGTAGAGTTACTAAAAAAGGACATCCATTAAGATGCCCCTTTTATGATTGACTATAAATTGGGTTGAGGTGTTACTCTTAAATAAGGTTTAATCTCTTTGTGCCCTTTTGGAAACATTTCTGGAATCTGTTCATTACTTACTGCTGGTGAAATAACACAATCTTCACCGTTTTTCCAGTTTGCTGGTGTTGCTACTTTGTGGTAAGCAGTTAACTGAAGAGAATCTATAACTCTAAGTAATTCTTCGAAATTTCTACCTGTAGAGGCAGGATACACAATAATTAATTTTACTTTTTTATCTGGATCAATAATAAATACAGATCTTACTGTTAAGTTATTGTCTGCGTTTGGATGAATCATATCATACAAAGTAGAAACTTTTTTATCTTCATCGGCTATGATAGGGAAATTAACCTCTGTATTTTGGGTCTCATTGATGTCTTTTATCCAACCTTTATGAGAAGAAACTCCATCTACACTTAAAGCAATAGTTTTGACATTTCTTTTCTCAAATTCTGATTTATATTTCGCAACTGTTCCAAGTTCTGTGGTACATACAGGAGTATAGTCTGCTGGATGAGAAAATAATATTCCCCAACTATCGCCTAACCATTCATGAAAATTTATTTCTCCTAGAGAAGATTGTGCTGTGAAATTTGGTGCTATGTCACCTAATCTAATAACGCTCATACTTTTTTTTTAAAATTAAAATTATTGAAAATTACAATTTCTTTAATGTTCTAATAAATTTTAAGCACTAAATAGCTGTTAAAAATAGGTAAACAAATGTTAATGATGAATTGAAATGAAAATTATTGCAACCTCTGTCTTACGGTTTCATACAAAAATGCACCACAGGCTACAGAAACATTCAATGATTCTATTTCACCAAGTAAAGGTAATTTAGCTTTATAATCTACCATTTTTAAAACAGAAGGATTTACACCTCTGTGTTCAGAACCCATAATAATTGCAATAGGTTGATTAAAGTTAATATCAAAGACAGAATCATCTGTTTTCTCAGTTGCAGCAACTGTTTTAATTTCTGATGCTTGTAATAAGAATAAAGCATCTTTGATGTGATCAACTTTACAAATAGGCATTTTAAACGCAGCACCAGCAGATGTTTTAATAGTTTCTGCATTTACAGGAGCACTACCATTTTTTTGAATGATGATACCATTTACACCAGTACATTCTGCTGTTCTTATAATTGCACCAAAATTTCTCACGTCAGAGAGTTGATCTAGTACTAAGAATAATGGCGTTTTGCCAGCATCTATTGTTGTTTCAATTAATTCTTCTAAATCAAAAAAATCGATTGGTGATATTTGTGCGACTGCTCCTTGGTGGTTTCCGTTTTTAGAAAGTCGATTAAGTTTTTCAACAGGTACAGTACTTGTTGCTATTTTATTTTGTTTAATAATTTTATCTAAGTCGTAAAAAAGATTACCTCTTAATCCTTTTTGTAGGTAAATTTTATTAATTGATGAGCCACTTTCTATGGCTTCTATTATAGCTCTTATGCCAAAAATATTTGTAGTTTCTGTAGTCATACAACAAATTTAGTTAAATTTAAACACAAAAAAACCACCTTTAATAAAAAAGGTGGTCTGTTCTAAAATAAACTAGATTAGTCTTATTTATTGTCTAACTAAAGTCATTGTTCGGTCTGTAAACTGACCTTCAGCAGTGTAAATCAAAACAATGTTTCCATTATCCATTACAGTTCCAGTACCAGAAACAGCCAAGTCAAAGTTGTCTTGGATATCCCCACCAGTAACAGTTATAGCACCACATTGGTCATTAATTCTAATTGCATAATCTGTACCAAAAGCGTTATCACCACTTATAATAAAATTGTTAACTCCAGAACCAGCAGTAATTGTTACAGCTTTACCATTACCATCACTATACATATAGTTTCCAGCTATTTGAGAAGGGCAAAAAACATTAACAACAATTGATAAATCTGTTGTACCACTGAAGAAACCATCTGGTGTAGATAGGTTAATAGTCATTGTTTCACCATTTATTTTATCTAAATTATTTTCAATAATTGAAACATTGAAAGCTACTTCATTAGTACCAGCAGGAATTGTTACTGATGCTGGAACAGTATAATTAGCTGCATCTAACGATCCTGAAACTGTTAGATCAAAAGTTGTATCAGAGCCAACATTAGAGGCTGTGAAAATTTTATATTCTGTATTAAAGGTAGAACCTTCGTCAATTACGTATGATTTTGAAGACTCTTCAAAAGTAACGTATGCTATACCAGTAGGCTCTGGTGTAGCTTCTTCACAACTACTTAAAGTTCCAAAAAACACTAAAGTTAATATATAATAAATATAGTTTTTCATAATATTGATTTAATTAAATACACACTATTTATAAGTTAAATATTAATAAATAATAAATAGTGTGTTGTATATTTTACTGATTTTGCTCGCTCAAAAATGGATTATTTTGAATTTCATCTTGTGGTATTTCAAACTGCATTCTTTCGTCATTATAAGGTATTGTAACACCAGCTTCGAAAATATGGTTAGCTCCTCTTGTAATACTAGCTTTGTTACGTTTCATAGCTAAGAAACTTTTACCTTCTCCCCATAATTCAATTCTAGTTTGTAAGTAGATTTCATCCTGCAATGCTTGTCCTGATAATCCATCAACATAAGATGCATTAGGTACTCTTTTTTCCATAAGTGCTTTAAGACTTGTTCTTGCTGCAGCATCATTACCAGCTTTAGCATTTGCCTCAGCATTTAATAAATACATTTCTTCAACACGCATATATACATAATCAGAAGTAATTGGTCTTGGAGCTGATCCAATAGCGTTAGAAGCTCTAAACTTATATAGTGGTTGTAAAAATCTTCCACTTGTAGCATCTCCTAAAAATTGACCTTTTCTGACGTCATTAGCAGGTATCTGGTTATACAATCCAATATCCATAGCTTTATAATCACCAGCCCAACCATAACTGTAAGACCAAGCATCTACCTGACCCCACCAAGAAACTAAACCTAAGCCATTGGTTGGTACAATGTCAATACCCCACATCCAACTTGGAGAAGATACGTCGTTAAATCCATTTACAAACCCTAAAGGTTGAGTGGCATCATCACTTGCAACTAAAGCACTTTCGTCTAATATTGAATAGTTACCAGATGTAATAATAGCTTGTGTTAACGAAGCAACTTCTGCATCACTTCCTCCTTTTGCTCCTAATACGTATGCTTTAAATGCTCTTGCAATATCGATATTAACTTCATTTTTAGCACTTCTTGTAAAACCATTTAATAAGCTAATAGCATCATCTAAATCTTTTTCCATAAACTCATACACTTCTTGTGCTGATGATTTAGGTACATTTGCAGCAGCTACTTCTTTGTATAATGGTAAAATCATTTCAGAAGCATTATATTCTTTCTGATAGATTTGTGTTAAATAAAAGTAACAGTAAGCTCTTAGAGTTTTAGCTTGGCCCATTGCATATTTGTTGGCATCAGTTTCAGGAACGTTGTCATTACCTCCTAAACTTGCAACTACATTGTTAGCAGATCTAATTAATCTATAATAGTATCTCCAAGCCATTCTGTTCTCACCAGTTGTAAAGTCGGTTGGAACTTGAAGGTTAGCTACACGATTATACCAACGATAGTCAGATTGGCTTAAGGCCATATCACCAGAAAGCATATCTAACATAATATCATAGGCTTTTTGACCAAAATCTACTTGACTATTTGATCCGCCTGTACCTGTACTTATCATTTGAGAATAAATACCTGTAATAAAAGCGGCAGGTATATTTGGGTTAGTAACTGCACCATCAGTTAATTGGGCTGTAGTAATTTGTTGTGTTGGCTGGCTATCGCCAGTTACACCATCATTTCTTAATATATCTTCGCTACAACTGCTTAAAGCAATTATAGTAGATAATAATGTGATTTTTATAATTTTTTTCATAATACTGAATTATTTATTGTTTTTAAAATTTTACTCTAACACCTACTGTTATTGTAGTTGCTGGTGCATAAATTCTTCTTGCAGAACCACCATTTTGTCTAATGGCAGGATTGAACCCTTGTCTTACTGACTCTATGAATAAATTATCACCAGAAACCCATAGGTTAACTGCATCAAGACTAGATTTAGCTAAAAAGCTTTTTGGAACAGTGTAACCAACTCTAGCATTGTTAAGTGCTATAAAATCTGTACTTGTTATAAAACGAGTAGAGGTTGAAGAGATATTTTGTACAAATGTTTCAGCTAAAAGTGGAACACCTGTTATATCACCTGGATTTTGCCACCTGTTAGCAATATCTACATGGAAGTTATTTCCATTACCTGCCATTAATTCTGCATATTGAGAATCATAAGCATATCCACCTAAACTATACGTAAATTGTGTTGAAAAATCAAAATTCTTTAACCTTCCTGATAATCTAAAAGCACCTCTAACATCTGGTATAAATGATTTATCTACAAATACTTGCGTTGCATCTCCATAGGTTTTAGTAACTGCTTTTTTAATGTTCGCATCAGATACGATACCTCTGTATTCAAACAAAGTTACAGAAGTATTATCTGTTGGTAGTGCTGCACCAGTACCATCTGTACTAAAATCAGCCTCTCCAGCGTCTAAAACATTATTGTTGTTTGCATCATCATAGTATTGAAACCACATTGGTCTACCATCTGCTGCATCAACACCAGCCCATTCCCTCATCCAAAAATCAAATATAGACCTTCCTTTTGCATAAGCATAAGCACCATCAGGACTTGATCCAGAATCAATAATTTTATTGGCACCTGAAGCAGGATCAAAAGGCATTTGTAACATTTCATTCTGTAACATTTCCCCATTAATAGAGAAATCTAATGAATAGTCTTGTGTTTTAATGATGTGTGCTGTTACATCAAATTCAAAACCTGCGTTCAATACTTTACCATCATTAACCAATATAGAAGAAATACCTACTGATGGACCTTGTCTTTGATTAAAAAATAATCCATCTGTGGTTTTTCTATAGTAATCAAAGTTAGCATCAATAAGGTTTCCTATGCTACTTTCTACACCAAATTGAATTTGAGATGATCCTTCCCAAGTTAATTCTGGGTTACCATTTAATCTATCTCTAATTGCTAATGCACCACCAATAATTGTTGTGTCAAATGTATCAAAAGCTCTCGTAGTTGATACACCTTGTTGATCTCCAGTGAGACCCCAAGATGCTTTTAATTTTAAGTAAGATAAAAAGCTGTTTTCCATGAAAGATTCTTCACTCAATACCCAGGCACCACCAACAGAGCCAAATACACCCCATTGTTCTTCAATAAATCTTGATGAACCATCCGTTCTTAAAGAACCGGTTAAAAAGTATTTTCCTAAGTAATTATAGTTTACTTGTGTAAAATAAGATTCAAGACCAGAAGCATTTTCATAACCAAAAGGTTCTTGAGCTACTTCTAAATAATTATTAAAGTTTAAAACACCTGGAATAATTACATTTTGTTTTCCTCCTGTTGTTTGGGTAAAACTACTCTCAAAAGTTTCGTATGCAGCTAAAGCATCTATGGTGTGATCTCCGAAAGTTTTATTAAATCTAAGCATTTGTTGCATAGTCTTAGTCCATCTTACTTGATCTGTAATATTAAAAGTTCCATTCACTCCATTCGTAGAACCATATACATGGTTACCAACTTCATTTCTTCTTAATGCAGAATAAGTTGCACCTAATTTTGTTTCGAATGATAGGTTGTCTGAAAATTTAATTTTTGCAGATAAGTTACCGTTAACGGCATGCGTTATTCTATTATCTAAATCTAAATTAGCTGAACCAATTGGGTTTAATAGGTTAGCATTTGGTCTAGCTCTTTCAAAACCGAAGTTATTCAGATCAGAAGTAGGAGAACCATAGTCATATTGACTACCACCATAAATAGGATCAGGAATTAAATCTCCAGTACCAGGAAATCTTGCGAAAACTGGGTATATTGGAGGCATTTTGTCTGCTTGTTCAGCAACATTTTCTGAACCAACAGTTTGTCCATTGTTTAATCTTTCAGAATATGCGTACCCTAAATTAGCACCAATTTTTAACCAACTTTTAACATCTGAGGTTAAATTTAACCTAGTACTATATCTTTTAAAATCAGTGTTAACAATGTAACCAACATCATTTAAATATCCAACTGAAGCAAAATATCTTGTTTTATCAGACCCACCACTTGCTCTCAAGTTAGTTTCTGTTCTTACTCCTGTATTTATACCTAAGTCTGCATAACTTTCTGGGGTAAACAATCTGCTAACACCAGGTCTTACAGTCCTTGTTGCTGGGTCAATTAAGTCTCCAGCAGCAGCATCAGCATCCCACATATTATAACCTCTACCAGCACCAGTTGGAAAACCAGAACCTCCTTGACCAAACAAAGATTGGTTTGCGTAATCAACTGCATCAGCACCTGGTGTAGAAGCATCTAATCTACCTCTGTTGTATAAACCTTCCCATACATACCCAATATATTCTTCTGGGTTTGTTAAAACATTATGTCTAGGTATAACTTGCATATTTACACCAGACTTAACATCTACTTCAATACTAGCTTCTTCATTTGATTTACCAGTTTTAGTAGTAATTAAAATAACACCATTAGCACCTCTAGAACCATAAATTGCAGTAGCAGTTGCATCTTTTAAAACAGTAGTGTTTTTTATATCTGCAGGGTTAATAGAGTTTAATTCAAAAGTTCCGCTGTAAGGAATTCCATCAACAACATAAAGCGGAGCTCTATTCCCTAATGGAGAACCATAACCTCTAATACGAATCGTACCAATTGTACCAGGTTGTCCAGAAGTGTTAATAACTGTTACACCAGCCACCTCACCAGCCAAAGCTTGTGTTACGTTAGCAAAGTTTTTTGCCTCTAGATTCTCTGTTTTAATTGTAGAGGCTGTTCCAGCAAATGCTTTCTTAGTACTTGTACCATAACCTACAACCACTATTTCTTCTAAAACATTGGCATCCTCTTTAAGAGTTACATTAATTATGTTAGAAGAGCCGACTGTTTTCTCAGCTTGCTTATAACCTAAATACCTAAAAACTAATACATCACCAGTTTTTGCTTTAATAGTGTATTTACCATCAAAATCAGTCTCAGTACCTTTTGAAGTACCTTTAATTAAAATACTTACCCCTGGTAAAGAACCTGATTCATCAGATACTGTTCCAGAAACAGTTTTTTCCTGTGCAAAGGATATTTGCACTACCAACGCCAGTAATAGCGTTAAAATTCCATTAAACTTTGTCTTCATTTTAAAATTATTTGAATTAATTAATTTCAAAAGTCTTAAATTAAAGTTAATTAGACAACTTATTTAACTTTTTTTTGTTTAATTAAACATAAAATAATTGAAACAATATAAATTATTAAAGTTTAAATTGATGTAGTCCTAATATTTTATAAGGTAATTTCAGTTTAGATAGTTAAAATAAAAAATTGTTTTTTCTGAATTATCATTACAAAATATTATATAATAAGGTAGTTTAATTTTATACAACCTTTACAAAAATTGTAAAAAGTTTTCATTATTTGAATCACAATAGTATAGTATCTAAATTATATAGTATCTAAATTATCAGTACTTTGTCCAAATATAGTATCATTGTAATAGTATTTGTTTAAAGATGAGATAGTTCTGGAACAAACAAATTTATGAGGCGTATTTGTAGTATTTTAGAATAACTCACTAGGTGGAACTAATTCAATTTTACCTTCTGTTTCCAGCGCTTTGAATTTTCTCCGTTAATCAAAACTTTTATAATCTTGTAAATATAAAAAAAACTATTTTTCATAAACAATATCATCTTTATCTGTGTAAGGATTAGCGTTATAAATGAAGTAGTATCAGCAGCGTTAGCATCTATTCTTAGATGCTTGAATTTCGCCATTATATAAGATTGCTGAGTCTTCTGCTCTCCGACACCAATAAGATGCTTTAACTCCCGTAAATTAAACTTCATGATAAGTATTAATCATTTTATGATATTAACTTGAGAAAAATCAAAATGGATATTATTGAAAAAAAATCATACAAAAAGTAACTTAGAACCAAATTATTTATGGTTAACCAAATTTTAAACGGTAAAGTGTGCAATAAATTTATTTAAAATAATAGAAATTAGTAACATAATGCATTCTTACAAAATCTGAGTCTACTGTTTTATTAACAAAAAAAATTTCAGTGTTAAAACCTAAAGATTACTGAATTATAGGTGTTTTCACATTGTCTATGGGAAAAATTATGGCGTCAGTTTAAAGATTATTTGAGTTATTTAAAGAGTGTAAAAGCATAATTTCATGCAACAGATTGGCTGGTATTCGCTAAGACATTTAGCAACAATTTTCTATTGATAAAGTATCAGTCTAAAAAGTATAATTATATACTATGGTTGCTACTAAAAATGGTAAGGGAAAAGCATTTGGTATTCTTGCTTTTACTTCGGAAAACTAAGGAAAAACAAGTTATAGGGATCTTATTGAAATCTCAAGTTATCAACTTAAATTGGACCTTATAGCCTTTAATATTTTATTGAATTCTATTGGTTTAAACTATAAATCAATACTCAATTATTTTGATAAAAAATATCAACTATTCTGAATTTTTTAATGTTAAAATTAAAGCATTACCTATGTAATTTAAAGCCCTTAAAACCTGCTCTTTATTAATATTTTGACCTAAATATAATTTTAGGGCTTGTGATCTAAGGTAGGTTCAACTCACTTTAAATCATTGTTTTTTGAAATCATTATCATTATTCAAATAAAAAATCGCCTAAAAAAATATTTTTTTAGACGACTTTTTTTCTTTTTTAAATAAATTAATGAAATTTAAATTAATTTACATCCCACCAAACTTTTGTAGTCATATTTGCAGGTGTTGATGATACTGCATTCAAATTCGCTGAGTTTGTTTGAGTTTCTCCTAAGGTGTATGGCATTTTTACTGGGATTGAGTTTATAACTCCATCAGCAGGTGCAGTTAATTGAGGATAATCTAATCTTCTCCACTCATTCCATGCTTCAAAACCATTCATATAGAAAGCAATCCATTTTTGAATACCAATTGACTCTTTCCAGTTTGCTGCGTTGTAAGGATTGTTTGTGATATACGTATTTATTGCTGCAGAGTCTGAAATTCCCCAATAATTCATTGAAGAAGTTACAGCATTTGCATACGAATCCGCAGCTGTTCCTGATAAAATACCTCTTTGATAAGCTTCTGCTAATAAAAATTCAACTTCGGCATAAGACATAATAACATGTGGAGCCTCTGCTGATCTAACTTTATCACTTGGTCTTGAAGTATTAGGTTTTAATGCAGTAGCTTCATTATCAACCAAGCCATATGGCATTCCAACTATTGTACCTGTAGGGGTTTCATTAGCAAATTCCGCTAATCTAGGATCACCTAAACCCTCTAGTGTTTGTACTAAATATTCAGATACAGCAAAATCATCTCTGTTACTAACCAATGGACTAGCATTTCTAAACATAGGATTTGCTCTTGCTGGGTTTGAATCAAAAACAAATAAACCATCATCTGAATTACTTGTCATTAAATTTGCATTTGCAATGTTTATGTAAGTGTCTGCTGTAGAATCGTCTACATCAGCTATTCTCATTGCGTATCTTAACATCAAAGAATTTGTTAATTTAATCCAACTAGCTACATCTCCATCATAAACTAATTCTCCTGAAGAAAAAGACGGTGCTGAAGTATTGAAAGATTTCGAAGCATTATCTAAGGTTTCAAGAATACCTTTGTAAATTACTTCCTGTGAATCATAAGCAGGAGAAGCGTCTTCTCCTAAAGCTTCCGTATACGGAACGCTTCCAAAACCATCTGTCATAAAAGCATAAACTTGAGCAGACATAACATCTATTATAGCTTTTTGATTACTTTTGATAGCATCAGAAACATCTTGTGCATCTACTAGTATTTTTGCAGCGTCTAATTCTTTTAATACACTTGCATACATTGCGTTCCATGTTCCACCAAAAGTAGTGATATCTTGATTATACCTACTGTCGTCTGTATATTCATTTTCAGCCCATTGTTGTACCATTAATAACCCCCAACCAGAATTCATACGTGTGCCATGTAAGGCGTTGTAGAAAGTATATTGAGCTGTTGATAAAAGTGTTTCTGGCGCTACTTCTACAGCGCTATTTGGGTCAATGTTTAATTCAGCTAAACCATCATCACATTTGTAAAACAATGTGATTGACATGATTAAAATAGCATATATTTTTATTTTTCTCATTGTATTATATTTTTAAAATTTTACCGATAAATTAAATCCAAATGAACTAGTTGGTGGAATTTGTGCGTTTTCTAATCCTTGTTGATTACCAGCACTAGTTACTACTTGTGGATCTATAAAAGGTACCTCTGAGTATAAAATACCTAGGTTTCTACCAAAGGCACTTAAACTTAAACTAGTTAAAGGAGTTTTAGCTAAGATGTTAGTAGGTACGCTATAAGTTAATCTTATATCTCTAAATTTAATAAAACTTGCATCATATACGTTTGGTGCAGCTACTCTAAATGTGTTAGAGAAATAAGTTTGAGGATCTGAGATTCTTACATCGTTTTGCTCACCATTATCTTTTACACCAGGTAATAATAATCCGTTAGCTCTAATGTCTTCTTCGCCATTATATGATACGGTTTCTGGATGCATCCCTGAGTATTTAGACCATTGTAATGAAGTAGAATGAATTATACCTCCAACTTGGAAATCAAATAAAGCAGATAATGTAAAGTTTTTGTAGTTAAAAGCTGTACTAAATCCACCAGTCCAATCTGCAATAGCAGATCCTAAATAAACTCTATCACTTGTAAATTGGTATGTACCATCAGCATTAACTAATTTTTCACCATTATCATTACGAACAAAGTCTTGACCAAATAAAGCCATGTAAGGTAGACCCTCTTGGATTCTTAAATCAGCAGCCCAAGTAGCACCTTGTGCTATACTTTCTACCAATGTTTCTCCATTTTCATCTTTTAATAGCTCAACAACTTCATTATTCTGACTTGTAATATTTAAACCTAAGTCCCACGAAAAGTCTTCTGTTCTTATTGGGGTACCATTAATTTGTAATTCCAAACCAGAATTCTTCATAGTACCTGCATTTAGCAGTCTAGATGTGTATCCTGTTGAAGCTGATACTGGAACAGGAAATATTTGGTCATCAGTTGTTCTACTATAATAAGCAGCATCTACAGATAATCTATTTTGTAGTAATTTAACTAAGAACCCAAATTCAACCTCAGTTGTTAACTCATTAACTAAATCTGGATTTTGTTGCGAGTTTGGTACATTATATAATGTGTTTCCATTGAAGCCAGGATTAATTGGATTATAAACATCAGCAATTCTGTAAGGAGATGAGTCATTACCAGCCTGAGCAATACTAGCTCTAACTTTGGCAAAATTAATTACATTATTTTCTTTAATAGACTCTAATTCTGATAAAGCAAAACTTAATGAAGCGGATGGATAGAAGTAACTATTATTTTCTTCTGGTAACGTTGAAGACCAGTCATTTCTGGCAGATAAATCTAAGAATAACATATCTTTATATCCAAAAGAGGCACTACCAAAAATACTGTTAATTCCTCTTAAGCTTTCAAAAGTAGACGCTGTTGGATCTAATGCTGAGTTTCCAATATTCCAAAATTTATCTACTACAATACCACCAGCAGTAGCTATTGTAGTTCTTTTTTGAAAGTTTCTCATTCTGTTTACCCCTACAAAACCACTAAAAGTTAAATCTTCGTTTATATCAGTATTGTAGTTTAAACGAGCTTCTATATTTGTTTCTTGAAATCTTCTTTCTGTTTCAGAGTATGAAGAAGCATTTGCAGATCTTAATGGAGTACCTTCTCTTACACTAAACTGAAAGAAATCAGTACCAAATTGGGTGGTAAATGTTAATTTATCTGTAATAGCATACGATAAGTTTGCGTTACCAAAAACCCTATTTCTTACATCCTCTTGTAAGTAATTTTCTCTTACCCAAGATGGGTTGTCAAAAAAGTTTGGTCTACTATCAAATGATAATAAATTACCAGAACCATCTTCTATAATACCTCTAGGATTCCAAGTATATTGATTTCCTTCAGTTGTATTTTGTTGAGTTCTTAATCTTTCAACATCTAAGTTAGATTGCCACCATTGTGTGAAAGCTTGCATTGGGTTAGAGTTGTCATAACCAGTAGCATTTCTATTTTCTGCTTCAGTTTTAACATAAGTAAAAGCAACACTTGCTTTTAATTTATCTGTTAAATTATAGTTTGAATTTAAATTTACTGTATTTCTTTTAAGTTTTCCTTCTGGAGTAACACCAGTTTGATCTAAATTAGTGTAACCAGCTCTAAAAGTACCTTTTTCATCACCTCCAGAAAAAGCAACAGTATTTATTAAAGTAACACCTGTATTAAAAAAGTTTTCATAAGAATTTTCAGGTGCAACCCATGGTCTTGTCTCTTTGTAATTAGGAGATCCTGGATCCCATGAGTCCCAATGTCTTACAGAAACATTAGGGTCAAATTTAGGCCCCCATGAACCATCTTTACCGTAATTAGGTGCTAAATAACTTACGCCATCTTGAGTAAATTCATTAAATCCACTTGCTGTGCTATAAGTTGAACCTCCACCATAAGTAGTTTGTATAGGTATTAAATTTCTCACTTGATCAAAAGTAACACTAGAGTCAAAAGAAACACCTAAACCTTTTTGATTTTTACCTGATTTAGTTGTAATTAAAATAACTCCATTTGAACCTCTAGATCCATAAATTGCAGTTGCAGCAGCACCTTTTAATACAGACATAGTTTCTATGTTTGATGGGTCTATTTCAGATGCAGCATTACCATAATCATAAGATCCTCCACCAAAACCTATAGCCTGAGATTGGCTAGTGTAACTTGCGTTACTTATTGGAACACCATCAACAATAAATAAAGGTTGATTATTACCTAAAAAAGAGTTGGATCCACGAATCGTTATTCTAGAAGATCCCCCAAGAGATGATGGACTTCCTTGAATTTGAACACCTGCAATTTTACCTTGTAAAGAGTTTACAATATTTGGTTCTTTAGCTTCATCAATACTTTCTCCTTCAACTTTTTGAATCGCATAACCAATAGCTTTCTCTTTTTTTGAGATACCTAATGCAGTAACTACAATTTCATCTAAGACACTTGCGTCTTCAACCATAGTAACATCTATAGTGTTAGATGAACCAACAGTTTTTAGCGTTGTTTTATAGCCTAAGTAGCTAAATCTAAGAACATCTCCTGTTTTAACTTTGATAGTATACTTACCATCAAAATCAGTTTCAGTTCCCTTTGCTGTTCCTTTAATAGAAACACTAACACCAGGTAGTGGACCTGATGCTTCAGATACAGTTCCAGAAACTGTTTTTTCCTGTGCTAAAGTAATTTGCACAACTAACGCCAAGAGTAGCGTTAGAAATCCTTTAAACTTTGTTTTCATTATTTAATTTATTTGAATTAATTTGCTCCAAATATTAGAAATTAAAACCAAAGAACCAATAAAAATTGTTAAAAATTGTTAATAGCTGTTAAATTGTAATGAATAGTTTAATGGATGTTTTAAAACGTTAAACATTTTTAAAAAAAAGTGACAAAATTAACGTTTAATTGGATTTTAGATAATGTAAAAGCATTGTTATTGTTTCCTAACACAGAATTAATATTAATTATTGATTTGTTTTTTATAATACAATATCCTAGCCCTAAACTTATAAAATCCATATTGTTACTATTGCCATAATCAGAAATGGTGTATAAGTAAGATTTGCTATTTGTTAAGTATCTAAATTCTACGTTAAAGTAGGTAAATTGTCTTGTAAAAATACTTTGTTCATTGAATCCTCTAATCGATTTTGGTCCTCCAATCCGAAATAGTTCATTGGTAAGGTAAGTGTTCGAATTTAAGTATCCCGATTTGTTTTTTATGTAAAAGCTACTTCTAGAGTTTATATCCCAGATGTAAGAAGTGGATGCTTCTATTTTAAATTGGTTTAAAAAATCTCCATCTGTTCTTCTTTTTCCAAAACTGGGTGTAATTTCAAAATAAAATTTATCATTCAAAAACGAATCGTTTTTAGAAATAGAGTAGTTGTAGTTTAATCCATAAAAATAATTATCAAAACTTATAATGTCATTGGTAAATTCACTTTTAAGTTCTTCAGAAGATTCTGAGCTATAGTAAATTGCTATTTTAGATTTTGGATTAAAATTATAAAATAATTCAGCATTAAACTTTGTATTTAAGAAGATAGAGTCTTGCTTGTAAATAGAAAATGATAATCTAGGCGTTAGTTTAGAGTTAAATAAATAAGGTGCCTTAGTTAATAATCGAAACTCTTGACTTTGTTCGTTTATGCTATTCCAAAATAACTCAAATTTTTCTCCTTGATTTATGATGTTGTTTAGTTTCAGATCAATGTTTCCGTTAAACAATATTTCTCCATTTTCTTTCGAGGTAAAATTTACGATACCATCAAAACTGTTATTTTGTGTTTTTTTTAGATACATATATAATAATGTAGAGTCTTTGGTAAATAAAATTTCTGGAGGTTTTATCACTTTTACAAAATCTAAGCTTTTAGCAGTATTTGAAATCTCTTTGATTTTTGATTGATTAAAGATTGTTTTCTTATTGATTTTAAAATGGTTTTTTAAATATGATTTTGGGAAATCTTTATAACCTTTTATAATGACATTATTAAAATATCTTTTTTTTGATTGATGAATATCTAAATCAGCAATTAATAGTTTATTTTGTATGGATATATTTTTTAACTGTACCTTAGAAAATGATTTTCCTAATTTATCTAATTTTTTTGAGGTTTCTAAGAGTAGTTGTTGAAGATTTTCTATTTGAATGGAAAGGCGGTTAGATTTTAAATTCTCAAAAAGAAAATGATAATCTTTTTTAATTTTAATAATTACGTTGTCAATCTTATTATTTAAGGTAAAGTAAGCTATAAAATTTTTGTTATCCTTTTTAACACTATCAAGAACGTGGGTAAAATAACCTTGTATTTTTAAATAATTTGAAATTTTAGTAATTTCAACATCTACAGAAATTGAATCATGTTTTTTTTTATTGTATTTAATTTTATCTAAAACATTCATATCACTCATGTCTTTAGAATATATTTTTAGTGACAAATCCTGAGCTAAAAAACTATTAAAAGTTAATAATAAAAAAATAAGATAAAAGGTATTGTAAAATTTAAGTTTCAAATCGTGAATTATAAAGTATTCAAAAGTAAGTGAAATTGATAAAAACTGTTCGTTAAAAAATCATTTAGAAAAAATAAGTCACTGATATTTGAATAATTAGAATTTAATTGTACATTTGCGGACTCTTAAAAAAGAGCAGAGTTTAAATATAAACGAAAAACAGTAATAATTTAGTATGCCAACTATTCAACAATTAGTTCGTAA
>CBFIFR010000034.1:0-31837 GCA_965661915.1 Polaribacter sp.
GGTTAATTCCAAATCTTAATCTTTTTGCATAAATCTAAAAACTAATTCAATTTACACACAACTTTTGTGATTGATCCCAAAGTAGAAATGACATGATTCTTAACTTTTTACTAGCTTACCTAAAGATTCTAATAATTGAGGTTCGTTTTCTAGAGCAATTCTTGCTACTGCATAAAAACTGCTCATGTATTTTTCTAAATCTTTAAAGGCTTTGTTTTTGGTTATGGATTCCTGCTTTCGTAAGAGTGATAAGTTGGTATTGTATATAAAACTCATCATAGTAAAACAAGAGCTTTGGAGTTTTGTGAAATATAAACTAAACAGTGAGACTGAAAATCAATTACTACTCATCAAAAAATAGGCAAACCTTTTTTAGGTTAATCTAATGTATAATTGGTGTTAATCTGAATTACCTGAGTTCGATTCATAAAAAGCAAGTTGATTTGGATCTAGCATCAAATTCCAATCTCTTTGAACAATTTTTTAGTCATCTTTAGCGTTTGTTATGAAGTAAAACTGCTAGGCTTTTAATTGTAAATCTTTAATGGTATTAAGATTATAAAAACCAGGAGAGATGGTTAGTTTTTTGAAAAACTCTTTAAGAACCTTTGGTTATTCTTCAAAATAAAAAAACAGTTCAACGTTTTTTGGGTGATGTTTTAGTAAGTCACAAGGTGATATTAATAATTCGTGTAAAAAAAATCTTTACTAATTTCTGTTGTTCATTCTATCCTTTAAGCTTTTTGTAAAAATCAAAATTATATATCGATTTACGCGTAAATTTTGGACTGGAACTTTTTAAAAATCGTAGTTTTTATGAGCATCTAAACGGATAAAAATAAAAAGCAAGATCGTAAACCCCCATAAAGAAGAACCACCGTAACTAAAAAAGGGTAAAGGAATACCTATAGTTGGTAATAAACCAATGACCATACCTATGTTAACGATTAGGTGAAAAAATAGTATTGAGGCTAATCCATAGCCATAAATACGTCCGAATTTGTTAGTATGTGTTTCTGCAAGATAAATTATTCTATAAAGTAAAATCATAAAAACAAGAATTACAAAACTAGAGCCTAAAAAACCCCATTCTTCACCAACTGTACTGAAAATATAATCAGTATGTTGTTCGGGTACAAAATCTCCTTGTGTTAAATCTCCTTTTAAAAATCCTTTACCATTTAAACCTCCAGAACTTATGGTTAATTCAGATTGATAAGAGTTATAGCCTATACCTTGTTTGTCTACTTTTTTACCAAGCAATATGTCAAATCTATCTTTTTGATGAGAAGGTAAAAGGTTTTTATAAATGTAACCTGTGCCTGTTATAAATATTCCTAAAATTAGATAGATACTAATGATTTTATGCCAGTTGAAACGTAAAAAGTTTTTGCCTCCTCTATATAAAAAGTAAATAACTAGAACTGAAAGTAATAAAAAGGTGATTAATAATACCCATTTAAATCCGAAGAAAATAGTTAATATAAATAATATGATAAAACCTGAACCAAGTAAAATATAGTTTAGGGTTAAACCTTCTCTGTAAAGTACAAAAAAGAATGCTAAATAAATAACAGCAGAACCAGCATCAGGTTGTAGGAAAATTAAAAAAGCAGGAAAGAAGACAATAATGAATGCTTTAATCTGATTTTTAATCAATTTAAAATTATATTGTCTATCACTTAATAATTTTGCTACAGCTAAGGCAGTAGAAGCTTTAACAAATTCAGAAGGCTGTAAACCTAAAACACCAAAATTAAACCAAGATTTTGCACCATTTATTTCTTTTCCGAAGGGAAATAAAAGAATCAGTGAAAAAATTGAAAGTAAATAAAATATACTCGCGTACTTTTCGTAAAATTTTGAATTGAAGAATAGGATTGTAATAATTAATGGAATGGTACAACAGATAAAAATGAGCTGTTTACCATATTTGGTAGAAAAACTTAATAGCTCTATATCATCATCAGTTTTTGAGGCAGCAAAAATATTTATCCAACCAAAGCCTACTAAAATAATATAAAGAAATACTAAAAGCCAATCTATACCAGCAAAAATGTTATTTTGTTCTTGACGCAAGTTGTTCTTCTGTTTTTTTGAATTGGATGTCGTAAATATCTTGTAAACTTTTATTAAGCATACTTTTTTCTCTATACTTATTTCTTTTGGATATTTTTCCGTTGATATATTTTTCAACTAACAAACTTGTTATTGGAGCTGCAATTGTAGATCCATAACCACCATTTTCTACAAAAACAGCTAAAGCAATTTTAGGATTATCTTTTGGAGCAAAAGCTACTAAAATTGAGTGGTCATCTAATTGTTTTTTTACACCATCTATAATAATAAAGTTTTCTGCAGTACCTGTTTTTCCACAAATTTCAATTCCTTTAACTTGACTCCATTTACCTGTACCCGATTTAAATACTTCGTGCATTGCCTCTACAACAGGCGCAAAGTGTTCTTTATCTATAGTAGTTTTTTTTGGTTTTGTATATTTAGGATTATCAATAAAATTTGAGTCTATCTTTTTTACAATATGAGGTGTATAAAAATAACCTCTATTCGCTATTGTTGCTGTAAAATTGGCTAATTGAATTGGGGTGGTTAGAATTTCTCCTTGTCCAATTGCATTAGAAATAATTGATGAACCATTCCAACGATAATTTAACCTTTTATCATAATAGTTACCATCTGGTATTAAGCCTTTTTGCCCAGCAGGTAAATCGTATCCTAAATAATTACCTAAACCAAAACTTGTAACGTGTTTATGCCATTCGTTTAATCCTTGGGTTGGCATATTGTTTTTTTCTACAATAAGTTTATAGGTGTTCGAAAAATAGCTGTTGCAAGATTTTGCTATGGCTGTTTTTAGTTTAATTGGTATGCCATAAATATCGCAGTGACATTTCATAAACTCATTGGCTCTGTTTCCATATCTATAACCTCCATAACAGCGAAATGAGGTTTGTTCATTGATAACGTTTTCTTGTAAAGCAACTAAGGCATTCATCATTTTAAAAGGAGATCCTGGAGCATAGGCAGCTAATAACCCTCTATCATAACTTGGTTTACTTATGGTATCGTTAAATAATAAAACAGAATTTTGTGAACGCTTTCTACCAACCAACATATTTGGATCATAAGAAGGTGCAGTGACTAAGGCAAGAATCTCGCCAGTAGAAGGTTCTAAAGCCACAATACCACCACGTTTTCCTTTCATTAATTTTTGTGCATAAACTTGTAAATCAATATCTAAAGTCAACATCAAGTCCTTTCCGTTTTGTGCTAACGTATCGTATTTACCATCTTTATAAGACCCAGTAACTTTATTAAAACGATTTCTATGCAGGTATTTTTTTCCTTTTCGGCCTCTTAAAACATTTTCATATTGTCTTTCAATACCATCTTTTCCTTCAAGTTCTCCTTGTTGATAATATTCACTTTTACGCGCTTTCTCTTCGTTTACTTCGCCAATATAGCCTAAAACATTTGCTGCCGCTTTTATAGGATAATCTCTAATGATTCTTTTTTGAATAAAAAAACCAGTGTATTTGTGTAATTTTTCTTGTAAATAAGCAAAGTCTTCTTTAGCTAGTTGTTTTAAAAAAACAGAGGGTAAATAAGAGGCATAATTCTCAGCTTTTTTAAATCGCTTTAAAAAATCTTCTTTATTTATTTTTAGTAATTTACAAAACTCTAACGTATCAAGTGGTTTTACTTGATTAGGCTGAACCATAACATCATAAGAAAGTTGATTAGCAACTAATAGTTTACCATTTCTATCGTAAACATAACCACGTTCAGGATAGTCGTAAACAATTTTTACAGCAGCATTATGAATTGGGTCATAGCTTTCGTGCTTAATTATTTGTAATTGAAACAAGCGTCCAATAAAAATAATACCAACTGCACTAATTAAAAAATATAATAAAAAACTTCTTTGCATTATTCTTTTGTAGTAAAAATAGTTGTTCCTAAAAAATAAAGTAGTAATGTAAAAATACTTGAATAAAGTGTATTTACCAATACATTAGAAAAATTATTGAAACTAAAATTAGCAAAAGAAAAATAAATAATGTGATGAATAACTGTTAAAGTTGCTGTATAATTAAAAACTTTACCAAAAGATTCTGATTTTAAATTAAAAAACGAATAATCAGCAGCAACTTTTCTAAAGTATAATTTTACAAAAAACAATCTTAAATAGGCTAAACAGAGAATAGAAAATGCGTGAATACCTCCTGAATCTGAGAAGAAATCAATAGAAATACCTAATAGAAAACTATAAAACAAAAAGGGAATTCTATTTTCTTTTAATGGATATAAAAAGACAAAAACAATATATAAATATGGATTTATAAAGCCCAAAAATAGAATGTTATTTAATACAAAAACTTGTAATAAAAGTAAACCTAAAAATAAAGTTACGATGTGTAAAGGCTTATTCATCTTGTAATGATTCTAAAGATTTTATTTCAAGTTTGTCTAAATTCTTTATTACTTTAACATAACCCAAGTTACTCATATCATTAAATAAAGTAACATTTACTGTGTTATCTGCAGTATTACCTTTATTAATTTTAGTAATGGTACCAATTAAAATTCCTTCAGGAAAAATAGTTGACATTCCACCTGTTTCAATGGTATCGCCTATTTTTAGAGGTGCTTGTCTTGCAATGTCAGAGAGTTGAACTGTATTATAGTCTTTACCATTCCAAACCAAGGTTCCAAAATAGTTGCTATTTTTTAAACGAGCATTAATTTTAGTATTTCTATTTAAGATAGACTGAACTCTAGCATATTCACCAGACGTTTGCTCAGTAAAACCAATAATACCTTTACTATTTATAACTGCCATTTCTTTACCAATACCTTGATTTTCTCCTTTATTTATTGTTAAAAAATTAAAATCTTTACTGTAACTATTATTGATGATTTTACAGGATGTAAATGTGTATTTTTGATGGTATTTTGTAGAGTCAATATGTGTAGAATCGATATTAAAAACAAAAGAATTATTTTTTTCTATCAGATTTTTTAAATACGTGTTTTCTTCAGCTAAGCGTTTATTTTCTGATTTTAAACTCCAATATTCAGAAATATTAGATATTTGAGAATACAATCCTCCAGTAATGTAGTTTGCGGAATTTACAAACTTACTCTTGTGGAAATTTAGGTTATTAAATGTTAATACAAGTGAAACAAATGCTAACAAAAGGAAAAACAGAAAATTTTTAAATCTCTGAAAAAAATAGATAAGTTGTTGCATTGTTAAAACTTAAAAATGCTAATTCATTAGCACGTTTTTGTATTTGTCAAGTTCTTTTAAAGCAATTCCTGTTCCACGAACAACAGCTCTTAATGGATCTTCGGTTACATACACAGGTAAATCTGTTTTACGAGACAAACGTTTGTCTAACCCTCTAAGCATAGAGCCACCACCTGCTAAATAAATACCAGTATTATAAATATCAGCAGCTAATTCTGGCGGAGTTTTAGATAAAGTTTCCATAACAGCATCTTCAATTCTTAAGATAGATTTATCTAAAGCTTTTGCTATTTCTCTAAAAGAAACCTGTACTTGTTTGGGTTTACCACTTAATAAATCTCTTCCTTGAACCAGCATTTCTTCTGGGGGAGAATCTAAATCTTCAGTAGCAGCACCAATTGTTATTTTTATTTTTTCGGCAGTAGTTTCACCTACGTGTAAATTGTGTTGTGTACGCATGTAATACATAATATCACTCGTAAATAAATCGCCAGCCACTTTTACAGATTGATCGCAAACAATACCACCTAAAGCAATTACAGCTATTTCTGTAGTACCACCACCTATGTCAATAATCATATTTCCTTTAGGTTCCATAATATCAATACCAACACCAATAGCAGCAGCCATTGGTTCGTAAATTAAATAAATTTCTTTGGCATTCATATGTTTAGCAGAGTCACGTACAGCTCGTTTTTCAACTTCTGTAATTCCAGAAGGAATACAAATAACCATACGTAATGCAGGTGGAAATAATTTTTTCTTAATTGATGGAATTTTCTTTACGAACTCCTTAATCATTTCTTCTGATGCTTGGAAATCTGCAATAACACCGTCTTTTAAAGGACGAATTGTTTTGATGTTTTCGTGGGTTTTTCCTTGCATTAAATTGGCTTCTTGACCAATGGCAATTATTTTGCCAGAAATTCTATTTCTAGCAACTATAGAGGGACTGTCAATAACCACTTTACCATTGTGAATTATCAACGTATTTGCGGTTCCAAGATCAATCGCAATATCCTCCGTCATAAAATCAAAAAAACCCATAAATTACTTTGTTATTTAAAGTGTGTACTTCTACAAATTTAGTGAAATTAATCTGTAAAATTGTTAATTTTATTAATGTTTAAAATGTCTTGTTCCAGTCATTACCATTGCAATATCATTCGCATTACAATAATCGATACTTAATTGGTCTTTAATGGATCCACCTGGTTGAATAACACTTGTAATTCCTGCTTTTCCTGCTATTTCAACACAGTCTGGAAAAGGAAAAAATGCATCACTTGCCATAACTGCTCCGTTTAAATCAAAACCAAAATTAGTTGCTTTTTCAATAGCTTGTTTTAAGGCATCAACTCTGCTTGTTTGGCCAGTTCCGCTTGCTAATAATTGATTGTTTTTTGTAAATACAATCGTATTCGATTTGGTGTGCTTGCAAATTTTTGAAGCAAATAGTAAATCTTTGATTTGACTTTCAGAAGGTTTTGTATCTGTAACGTATTTTAAATCGCTTAAAGTATCTGTTTTAGCATCTTTATCTTGAACTAACAATCCGTTTAAAGCTGTTCTAACATTTTGAATTGGCAATTCTGTAATTTTTTGAATTAGAATTACTCTATTTTTCTTTCCTTTTAAAATTGCTAATGCTTCATTAGTGTAACTTGGTGCAATTACAACCTCACAAAATAGTTTATGAATCTCAGCAGCAGTTTCCTCATCAATTTCTGTGTTGGCAATTAAAACACCACCAAAAGCAGAAACAGGATCACCAGCTAAAGCATCTACATATGCTTGTTTAATAGTATCTCTTTGAGCAAATCCACAAGCATTATTATGTTTTAGAACTGCAAAAGTGGGTTGTTCTCCAATAAATTCGTTCATTAAATTTACTGCAGCATCTACATCTAATAAATTATTATAACTTAATTCTTTACCATGTAGTTTATCGAACATCGCATCTAAATCACCAAAGAAATATCCTTTTTGATGTGGATTTTCTCCATAACGCAATACTTTAGAAGTTTGCTCGCTTGCCTTGTAAACTATTTCATCATCATTAAAATAATTGAAAATTGCAGTATCATAATGCGAAGAAATATTGAAAGATTTTGCTGCAAACTTTTTTCTTTGTTCTAAAGAAGTTTCACCATTATTTTCCGATAAAATTGATAAAAACTCATCATATTGCTCCATAGAAGATACTGTAAATGTATCTTTAAAGTTTTTTGCTGATGCTCTGATTAAAGAAATACCACCAATATCAATTTTTTCTACAATATCTTGTTCAGTTGCTCCAGAAGCTACTGTTTTTTCAAAAGGATATAAATCTACAATTACTAAGTCTATTTGTGGTATAGTATATTCTTGCATTTCTGCAATATCGCCTTCGTGATCTTGTCTGTTTAAAATACCTCCAAAAACCTTTGGATGTAAAGTTTTTACTCTACCTCCTAAAATAGAAGGGTAAGAAGTTACATCTTCTACAGGAACCACATCTATACCTAATTCTTTAATAAATTTTTCTGTACCACCAGTAGAATAAATGGTTACACCTAATTCGTTTAATTTTTGAACAATTGGTGCTAAACCATCTTTGTGAAATACAGAAATTAATGCAGATTTAATTGTTTTTGAAGTGCTCATTTTATATTGTATTGTTAAGCGTGCAAAACTACACAATCACAAAACAATTTACAATAAAAAGATAGTAACAAAATTAAGGAGTAATTAACAAAAAAGAATTGATTCTAAAATCGTAAAAAAACAAGTTTTACTCAGCATTTTCTAAAAAATCTCTAAACCAATTTATAAATTGATCTACAAAGGACTTTTTTTTTGTACTGTAATTTCGGTGTTCGTTTGTACTGGTGATAACAGTTGAAGACTCTTGTTTTCTCATTTTTATAAGTTTGATAATTAGGTAATTGCGTAAATCTTACCAAATCTAAGTAAAAAACAAATAAAAATCAATAAAATTAAAGAATTAATGATAATTTTTTACAGATATAGGTTAAAAGCGCTTCATCTTTTGCAGAAAATGTATTTGCAGTGTGCGAATCGATGTCTATTTGGCCAATATTTTCACCTTTTACAAAAATAGGAATTACAATTTCTGACTTTACTTTCCATCCGCAAGAAATGTAATTATCTTGTTCAGTTACGTCTTGTACCACAAAATTTTCATTACTTACTGCAACTTGTCCGCAAATTCCTTTACCAAATGGTATAATAGTGTGCTCTGTGGGTTCGCCTGTAAATTGAGCCAATTTTAACTCCTCTTTATCTCCATTTTTAAAATAGAAACCAACCCAATCATAATAAGAAATTTCACTTTCTAAAAAATCACAAATAGATTGTAATTTTTCATCAACTGTTGCTGAAGAAGCTATTATTTTGTCAATTTCTTGCTGTAAATAAGATGTATTCATTTTTTTCTTGTTTGATAAATTGTAGAGCTTTTCTAAATATTAAATCTTAGTTGACAAAAGTACGTTATCTTTTTATAATTTTTTGATGTAAAAAGGTGTCGTTTTTAAACATAATCTTTAAAATATAAATACCATTTTTTATGTTGGAAACATCTAAAACACTTATGTTGCCTGTATGTGAAAAAAGTAAATTTCCTTGGGTATCATATATAAAAACTTCATTGATTTCTTGCTGAGTTTTTATAAACAGCTTGTTTGCTACAGGATTTGGATAAATAATATTTTCTGAGAATTCAGTTTCTACCAAACTTAAAGTAGTACTGTTAAAGTGAACTGATCTTAGAATTGTAAAATCGCCTGCGTTTGTAGTAGAATTTTTATTGGTAGGGCCATTTAATCCAGATTGCTCTAAAGTAATTTCTAAGATACTACCAACATATTGGGTTAAATCTAAAGACAATTCAGTATAAGGATCAAACCTTACAGAATTAGGATTGTAACTATTCTCTATTTGTTCTCCATTAACTTTAACTCTAAACCAAGATGTTTTAGGAGAAAAATAATAATGTTGTTTAAAAATAATTTTTGCGGTTAAATCTTTTAGATGTGTAGCATCAACAAAAAAAGAAACACTACTAATAAAGTTTTTATTAGCAATCCAAGCCTGATTTTCGGTAGTTTCTAGTTTACCTGCCCAACCATAAGTTTCTCTTGATGATTTTTGGTCTAAATAGAGTAACTTATAAAAATCTTGATAAACTTTTGAATACCTACTATGATTGATTACAAAACCTGTGTTGTTTAAAGCATCAGATCTGCGAAAATCGTTTTCATAAGGAATCTGCAACACTTCAGATTTGGTAGATTGGTAAATCTTTATCCAAGGAGAATTAGATCCTTGGCATTTTGATCGTAAAAAAATAATATATGGTTTTGCCTTATCTAAATTTGAAAATGTATGTGATGCTGTCTTTATGGTTTCTCCAGTATTGTTAAAACTTTCATCATACTTAGTTAACCCAATTTCCCAATTATCTGCAGTGGCATCCCAATTTAGGGAAATGCTATTTTCTGTCGTGGAAATATGAATGTTTTTTGTTGCTGTACAGCTTGCTTCATTCAAAGAAATATCATCTATAAAAGAAGTATGTAAATAGCTTTTTCCTAAATGTTGAATTTGTAATGCAACTTTTTTTCCTGTAAAGTCAGATAAATCTACTGAAATTGTTCTACTGCTATCATACTCTATATCAGTATTATTATACTCAAACTCTTGTATTTGACCATCAATTTTTAAACGTATTTTTGACTGATAGATGGTTTGTTGTAAACTAAATTCAAAAACCGGTTGTATTGGGTTTTCTGTTAAATCCACAACAAAATGAAGTGTACTTATAAAATCGGCATTATCTTTCCAAAGATTGTTGGTGTTATCCCACCAATTGTAAATAGAAAAATCTTCTGATCCATTTAAAAGTAAGCCTTTTTTAGAAGCGTTTAAACCTGCAGTTTCAGAAACTTTAATAAAACCAGCACTATTATTTTCTATATAATAATTGTTACTCGCTGTTTCAAAATTGATGACAGAAGGAATTTGTAAAGAGAGTGGTTGTGTATGAAAGTATAGCTTTTTGTAGGGTGTAGGAACAATATCACAATCAGATTTATAATACAAAACATAATCTTTTCCAGGGATTAAATTGTTGATAGAAAAGTTACTTGTAGTGGTTCGATAATCTGTAGGTTCAACAGTATTTAAAAGTCCTATTTTATAATTAAATGCATTGATATTATTGGGGTTGTTAATTATAAAAGAAGCCGTTGTTTCATCAATTATATCTTCATCAATAGAAAATAGATTTGGGCATCTTTCTAAATTACCAATAAATCTAGTATTTGCAAACGAATTTTCATAAACTCCAGTTGTGCTTCCCTTGTGAGTAAAAGTCATTTTAGATCTTGTAGGTGGATTGTTAAAATTTTCCTCGCCTTTAAAACCAGCAGTTGCACTTGTGGTAAATCCCATATCTGTATCTTCAACATCTAGCAGTAAATTCTGAACTCCATCATAAATAAAAGGGGTTTCAAAACGTATAATAACATCATAGCCATCCATAGTTACACCTGCATTAATCACTTCTGTTAAGGTATTAGGGTTTATAAAAGAATCACCAATTAAAAATTCTTCTTTAGTGGTGTGACCCATTCTTACCACCCAATTGCCAGAGTTTTCAATTTTAGATTGATAAAAGGCAGATCTGAATCGAATTTCTTGTATTTCTCCTTTAAATTCTAAATCTTTTTGATAATAAATGGTTTGAGAGTGAGAAAGTTCTGATTGTAAACTTACGGGTTGATTGGTAAAATCTCCAGTACTTCCCACACTTTTTTCAGAAAACGTTTCTGTCTGAGCTATTGCACAAAAAGATGTAAGAACAAAAAAAGTTAATAAATACTTAAACATTATAGCTTATAAAATTTCATGAACACAAATTTATGTAAATTTGCAACCAATAATGAATACTATTTTCTTAAAAATATCAGCAATTTTATTGGCATTTTTAATGCTATTTTCTACACTTTCGTTTACTGTAGAAAAGCATTATTGTGGTGATTTTTTAGTAGATGTTTCTTTTACTGGTGAAACAGAGGCTTGTGGAATGGCAATGGACAAATCTATTACCACAAAAAAGAAAAACTGCTGTAAAGATGAAGTGCATCAAGTAGAAGGACAAGACGAATTGCAGTTGCAAGATATTGAGAATATTACTTTTCAAAAACAACAATTTTTAGCAGTATTTGTATTTTCTTATCAAAACCTTTTTGTATTAAGTGAAACAAATACCCATTTCTATAAAGATTTTTCTCCACCAGATATTCCACTTGATTATCAAGTAGCATATCAATCTTTTTTAATTTGATTTTATAATTGACGTTTAAACAAGGTTTCTAAAAAAGAAACCAGATCCTTCAATTTATAAAATTAAAATCATCATGAAAAAATATTTATTAAATAGCATAATGCTATTGATACCATTTGTAATTTTCTCTCAAACCAGTTTAAAAGGGATGATTATGGATAAAGATAATCCTAAAAATAATTTAGGTGTTGCTGATGTAACTGTACATTGGTTAAACACAAATGTAAGCGCTATAACAAACACAAAAGGCTGGTTTACCATTGCTTATAAAAAGGACTATAAAAAATTAGTAGTAAGTTATTTAGGGTATAAAACAGATACCTTAACCATAAAGAGTTTACAACCCATTCATCATTTTATAACCCCGCAAAATAATTTAGAAGAAGTTACTATTACTAGCCAACGTAAACCAATACAAAGATCATTTCTATCAACTGTAAATGTATTTACCGTAAATCAAGAAGAGTTGTTAAAAGCAGCATGTTGTAATTTGGCAGAAAGTTTTGAAACAAATCCATCAATAGATGTTAGTTTTTCTGATGCGTTAACAGGCACAAAACAAATCGAAATGTTGGGTTTAACAAGTCCGTATTTGTTAATTACGCAAGAAAATATTCCGTCAGTTAGAGGCGCAAGTCAAGTTTTTGGCCTCACATTTACACCTGGAACTTGGGTAGAAAGTATTCAAATTACCAAAGGAGCAGGCTCTGTTGTAAATGGATTTGAAAGCATTTCTGGACAAATTAATGCAGAGTTGGTAAAGCCTTTAACCGATAATAAACTGTTTGTAAATCTGTTTGGTTCTCAAATGGGGCGTTTTGAAGCCAATACACACATCAACACAAAAGTATCTGAAAAATGGCAAACAGGTTTGTATCTGCATGGGAATTTTAGAGGCCAAAAATTTGATAGAAATAAAGATAATTTTTTAGATATGCCTTTATCTAATCAAATAAATGTAATGAACAGATGGCAGTTTACAGATGCCGAAAAAGGTTGGGTGAGTTTTATAAATGTTCGTTTTTTAAATGATGAAAAACAAACAGGAGAAATTACGTTTAATCCTACAGAGGATAAAGTCTTGATGAATAATTGGGGTAGTGAAATTGATACCAAGCGTTTTGACACTTCTGCAAAATTAGGATACGTTTTTCCAGAGTTGCCTTATCAAAGTATTGGTTTTCAAATGGCATATAGCAATCATCAACAAGACTCTTATTTTGGTTTAAATAGATATGATATACAGCATGAAAGTGTATATTCTAATGTGATATTCAACTCCATTATTGGCGATACAAGAAGTAAATTTAAAACAGGAATTAGTTTTACTTATGACAAGTACAATGAATTGGTAAATACTACCGATTTTAATAGAAATGAAAACTCATTTGGTGGTTTTTTTGAGTATGCTTTTGATAATTTAGATGATTTTAGTGTAACAGCAGGATTGCGAATAGATACTCATAATTTATTAGGAACATTTATTACACCACGATTACACTTACGCTATGTACCTTGGGAAAAAGGCGTTTTTAGAACATCAATAGGTAGAGGAAAACGAAGTGCAAATATCTTTGCAGAAAACCAACAATTATTTGCAAGCGCAAGACAAATTCAAATCGAAGATGTTGGTGGGAATATCTATGGATTAAATCCTGAAATTGCCTGGAATTACGGAGTTTCTTATTTGCAAAAATTCAATCTATTGGATAACAAAGGAGATGTTACTTTTGATTTTTATCAAACTAATTTTCAAAATCAAGTTGTGGTAGATTGGGAAAATCCGAGAGCCATTTCCTTTTACGATTTAGAGGGAAAAAGTGTTGCCAATAGTTTTCAAGTCGAAGTAAATTACACATTAGCTAAAAATTTAAATCTTAGAGCAGCGTATAAATATTTTGATATTGCAACAGACTATAAAAGTGGAAATTTACAAAAACCCATCCAACCTCAAGATCGATTTTTTGCAAACCTTTCTTACGAAACAGATGCAACAACAAAAGGCGCGCAATGGAAATTTGACTTAACATTTAATCATTTAGGGGCACAACGTTTGCCAAATACAAGTATAAATCCTGTTCAGTATCAATTGCCTGAGTTTTCTAAACCCTTTCAATTACTAAACTCTCAAATAACCAAAGTTTTTTCAGAAACTTTTGAAGTATACCTTGGAGGCGAAAACCTTACCAATGTGCAACAGAATAAGCCTATTTTGGCAAGTGATGCGCCTTTTGGACCAAATTTTGACAGCACAATTGTGTATGCACCTATTTTTGGAAGATCTATATATATTGGATTACGCTTTAAAATTTTATAGAATTGAAAATATCTATTTTTTTAGAAACTTGTAACAAAATCAATAGATAAACGTCTTATTTGTGTAACCAATTAAAAGCATAAATGAGTTTTTTTAGAGTATTGTTTGCCATAATCTTTCCACCACTTGCTGTGATAGATAAAGGTTGTGGCTCTTTTGTTATTATTTTTTTATTAACACTTTGTGGCTGGATTCCTGGTGTAATTGGGGCTTTGGTAATTTTAAATAATCCTAAAAGTTAACATACTTGCGCTCCGTTTTTAATTGATTTAGATGGTTTAAGTAAAACCACATTTCCATCAACATTGTAAATCCCTAAAACTAAAATTTCACTTAAAAAATTGGCAATTTGTAGCGGTTTAAAATTTACAATTGCTGTAACTTGCTTACCCAAAAGTTCTTCTTTGGTGTATAAATCTGTAATTTGTGCACTCGATTTTTTAATGCCCAAATCACCAAAATCAACTTTTAATTGATAGGCAGGTTTTCTAGCTTTTGTAAAATCGTTGACTTCAATAATAGTACCTATTCTAACATCAACTTTTAAAAAATCTTCAAATGATATTTCTTTTTTCATTTTTAGTATTATTAGGTAATTTGTGTATTCATAATCAAATAACCTGTTTCAACTACAAAATTGACATCATATGTAATTTATACTTAAATTAAAAAAGTATACAAGGTATTATTTCCAGTCTTTGCGAATCATCAACTGTTCTATATGTGCAAAATGATGCTGACAATGCCAAGCATAGATGCCAATATTTTTTTTCAAACTAACAGCTTGCTTTCCATCTGGATGAACGAAAGATTTTCCTAAATCTTTATCTGTTAACATTCTTAATAAATACACCCACTTTGCATGTAATCCTTTTAAAGCATCAATAGTTAGTAAAATAGGGCTGTGCTTTGAGTCTAACAATTCTGCCCAACGTTCTTCATAGTATGCTTTTATAATGGGTTGTTCTTCTGTTAAGGCCCATTTAAAACGCATATATGAATTGTGATGGCTGTCATAACAATGATGAATTACTTGCCTAATGGTCCAACCACCTTCTCTATAGGTTGTTTCAAGTTGATTTTCCGATAAATCTCTAACCAAAAATTCTAGTTCGTGAGGAAAACGCTCAATATCAGAAATCCAACTTTCAATATTTTTTTTGGTAATATTTTCAGGAATATTTGCTTTGCCAATAGGATATTTTAATTCTTCTAAAGTCATTACTTTTCGGTTAATCTTTTTATAAATCGCTTAGAATTTCTATTTTCAGAATTTATACTCAAAGATTTTTTAAAATTTAAAACTGCGTTAGCAGTATCCTTCTTCAAAAAATACGCTTCACCCAAACTATTAAAAACATTTGAACTTTTAGGATATAAATGCGCATTGATTTTAAATACCTCTAAAGCAGAATCATAATCTTTATTTCTTATAAAATTATAACCCATTCTGTTTAACCTTCTTTCTCGTATAGCAGCATTCAAAGAATCTTTGGACTGTATGTCTTTAAAAGCGGCTAAAGCCTTGTCAAATTCTTTTGCTTTAAAATATTCGCTAGCTGTTTTTTCATCAGCTTTTAATTTTTTAAAGTGATAAACTACACCTTTATGTTCGGTTTTAGGTGCAAGTTCTATATGCATTTTTGGTTTGCTAACGAATAACATTTTTTCGTTTAACGCTTTCATATAAAAAGAGCTATCATTTATTTTTAACAACGCTACATTATCATTTCCACGCCACTTTGCATGCATTTCTGCATCTTCAAAATAAATTTCTAAGATTTCATTGGCATTAAATAGGTAGCGACCAGAAGTGGCATTCATAAAATCTTCAGAATTTTTTTGTGAGGTACAACCCACCAATACTACAATTAGTCCTAAAAAATATATGTGTTTTTTCATAATACTTTGCTAAAATGATTCTCTATTTTAGACGACTAAATTATAGTTTTTGTTACATAATTTATCCGATTTCTGATTTATTCGTAATTTATCGTAAAATAGAAATTTACAATATATAAAGATTTGTAGCTAAAAATTCTAAATTTAGACGAATACTAAAGAAATATAAATATCTTTTTTAAATACCGTGTTTATTTTTCCAAGCAGCATATTCAGAGCTAATTATGTTTTTTGGCCAATTTCCATACCAAGAATATCCTGTTCTTCTTTCTCTTTCTATTTCTGCTAAAGTAGTTTTTTTAACACCATCTCTTCCACAGAAAAAAGGCAAGTTAGTATTCAAATCATAAAATCTAGCCCATATAACATTTCCAGGTGAAGAAACTACGATTACATCATCTGCTGTTTTTTGAGTTGCAATGTCACGAATTTTAACATCATTAAACCATTTTATTGCACTTTTAACGGCATCTATAATTTCTTGAGACGGATTTTCAACAAGCATAAGAGTTCTTATCACTCCTACTGATTCTGAACCACTATTTGATGCAAGCTCATAAGATCTAGCTTTTTCTGCTTTTAAGGTAACCTCATTATGTTGTGCACACCAAGCAGTTTTTACTCCGTTTATACTGTTTTGTGTTTTTAACATCACATCAATTCCTTTATCAAAAGCAGTTTTTGCTTTTTGAATATAGCTGTTGTCTATAAGGTCTGTATTATTTTTTCCTTTGGTGATATCCCACATTAAATTCATAACATTTACCATAGCATTATCATTATAAGTAATGAAACCTCTATAGTTACTTTTATCTGGGTAAAATTGAGGCCAACCACCATTGTCATATTGTGCTTCAAAAAGATAATCTAATGCTCTTTTTACAGCATCTAAATAATTTGGGTTGTTTGTTGTTTTGTATGCATTTAGCAAGGTTCTAAGTTCTCTAACAGTATGGTCATTATCAATAGTAGTATCTGTTCTGTTTTTTGTGTTGTTTGCTGTATTGATTTCACTTGCTGTTTGGGTGCGTTTATAACCAGAAAAATCATTGTAAGGTTCTTTTGGCCATCCACCATTATTTCTTTGCCATAAAAGCATGTTTTCTGCTTCTAAAATAGTTTGATATACCACAGCTATACCAGAAATACTAATATTAAGTTCATCTTTAACATTACTACCATCTTTAGCAGTTGCAGATACAGTTATGGTTCCGTTTTTAATTGGTGTTAACAAACCTTGATTGGTAATTGAGGCTATATTTTCATCAGAAACAGCCCATGTTACTGCTGGATTATCTGTATTACTAGGTAAAACAGTAACTGATAATTGTAACGGATTTCCATCAGTAATATCATTTCCGTTTATGGTGATTTTTTCTGATAAAATTGCTGGCCCTTTAACACCTGAAACTGTAAACTTTTTTTCTGCATAAACTCCTGAATCATCATTTGCGGTTACTTTTACAATTACATCTCCATTAGATATGGCAGTTAGCATACCTGTTTCTGATATTTGAGCTACAGAATTTTCTAAAACACTCCAAGTTATATCTTTATTTGTTGCTTTGTTAGGTAAAATACCCACACTTAATTGAGAGCTAACACCATTAGTAATATTACCTCCATAAATTGCTAAAGATTCTACCAATATATTTTCGGGTAAATCATCTATTGTACTTTCGCTAGAGCAACCTAAGTTTAAAGTAAGTAACGTGATAAAAAGTATTTTAAATACTTGTGTAGTCTTATTTTTAATGCTATTTGTAATCGATTGCATGATTTTGGAAATTTCTTTCAAAAGTATATTTTTTATTTGATTTTGTTTAGAAAATAAAATCTTTTTTTATAAAATATTTAATAAAAACCAAATGCTAAATCCTATTAAAAAAAAGATACCAATACTACTTAAAATACGAGTGAATAAATTTGGCTGATGTTCTTTCGGCATGTTTTTACCTGTTACCAAAATAAAGTTAAGAATGGCATAAAAAGGAGCTGTTAAAAACGATAAAATCGTAGCTATTTTAACCAAATTACCCATATCATCTAAATAAAACTGTAAGATGATAAAAGTACCCACAAAAAGAAAGATGATCCAAAACCAATAGCCAAATTTAAATTCTTTATGAAATAATAATTTTGAGGTTCTATTCATGGCTCTTGGAGATGCATCTAAAGTAGTAATTGTTGTGCTAAACATGGTTGTAAATGCAGCAATAGCAATAAAAATATAAGAGAAATTCCCTAAGTTTTTGGTGTATAAATTTATTAATTGACTAGCAAAAACCACACCTTTATTAGAAAAGGTTTCTCCAGATTTATACATTACTAAAGCGCCTAAAAGCACAAAGCAAATGCCCAGAATTAAAGTGCCAATATAACCTACATTAAAATCGAAAATAGCATCTTTGGGATGTATTTTTACGAATGTGCTTTTACTTTTTTCAACAGACCAAATTGAATGCCAAATAGAAACATCTAAAGGTGCAGGCATCCAACCTAAAAAAGCGATTAAAAAGGTAACTTCTACAGTACCTGAAGGAAAAATTTGAGAAACATCAAAAGCTTCTTTAGAGCTAAATAAAGCTACAGCAACAGCAAAAATAGTACTGATGGACAAAATAATGATGATGTATTTCATTAAATTATCTAATAATTTGTATTTACCAACTACTAAAAAAACCAAACTAATACACATTAAAATAGTAGACCAAATAACCAAATTGTCTGTAAAACCAAACAATTTAGAAGCCAAACTAGCTGTAACAATGGTTACTGCTGCTTGAATGGTAAACATCGTTGCAAAATTGATGATATAATAAATACCCAAAACACCTTTTCCTAATTTGTTATAGCCATCTAATAAAGTTTCTCCTGTTGCAGCTGCATATCTTGGCCCAAATTGAAAAAATGGATACTTAAAAATATGAACCAACAATAACGCCCAAAGTAATCCAAAACCAAACTCAGCCCCAGCTTTTGTAGATTGTACCAAGTGTGAAACACCAATGGCTGCACCAGCAAATAATAAACCTGGTCCTATAGATTGTAAGAATGATTTTTTATTCATTGTCATACTTTTTCAATAATAGCAGCTAGCAATTTTTTTGCACGTAATAATTTAACTTTAACATTGTTCATGGGTTCGTTTATTTGTTTGGCAATTTCTTTATAGCTCAATTCTTGAAAATAGCGCAATTGAATTACCTCTTGGTATTTAGGTTTTAATTGTTTAATGTCTCTTAATAATTTCGCTAAATTCTGTTCTCTGATAATTTTATCTTCTGGGGTAGGGTTTTCATCAACCACTAAATACACTTTTTCTTCTTGTTCTTTCGTAGTTTCTGTAGTGATTGATACTTTCTTTTTACGCAATAAATCGATATGAACATTTTTAGAAATGGAAATTAACCAAGTTTTAAAACCGTATGAATCATCGAAAGTATGGATTTTATCAAAAGCTTTTGCAAAAGTTTGCATAGCAATATCTTCAGCGTCATTTTCGCTTTTTGTTCTTTTAAGTTGGTAGGTAAATACATCTCCCCAAAACGTATCTAGCAAAAATCGAAAAGCAGTTTGGTTGCCTTCTTTTGCTTTTACAATATTAAATTGAATTTTATCGTTTATATTCAATGCTTAGGTTTTGAAATCAAATTAGCAATAAATATACTAATTTGAATCAATAATAACCCAATTTCTAAAAAAGGTAATACAAAAATAAGATAGGGTTCTTTTAATCTAGAAGCAGCAATACCAACTACAATATATTGTACCAAAAAGTAAATTAATGTAATTGGCAACATAATTTGCCATGGGTAAAAGAAAAATGAAAGGATTCCAAACAAATAAAAAAATGATTTTGATACTGTAAAAAAAGAAATTAAAAACCGGTGTTTTAATTTATATTGCTTTTTAAAAAGACTCTTTATTCGTTGTTCTTGAAACCAGTTTTCAAAAGATGTTGGGGCCTCTTTTTCTATGAAACTATCTTTAGCGATTGTAAATGCAATATTTTTTTTGTTAGCGGCATCTTTCAAGAATAAATCATTTTCGCCATACTTTAGTTTTATATGGTTAATAAAGCCTTTTACTTTAAAAAAAGTTTTTCTTTGATACCCAAAATTATCACCAAAAGCCATAAAGGGATTCCCTAATTTAGCAAAAGAGAAACATTGTAAAGCAGTTATTAGATTATGAAAACGAATAAAAAAATTGCCCAAAGAGTTTTTGGTTTTATATTTAGTATACCCTAAAGTTATTGTTTTTTTTCCTCGAAACTGTTTGGCCATTTCAGCAATCCAGAATTCAGAAACGGGTTCTGCATGTGGAGATGTAAATAATAAATGCTCATGTTTTGCAGCTTTAATACCTAGGGTTAATGGGTATTTTTTATTACCCCAAAAAGCTTCATTGTTTTCAACGTCTAAAACTTTAATATTATGGTTTCTTGCTTTAAATTTTTCGATAACTTCAAGTGTGTTATCTGTAGATGCATTGTTTATAAGAACAACTTCAAATTTAGTGTAATTTTGAGCTAAAATAAAAGGTAAGTTTTTTTCTAGTGCTGTAGCGCAATCTTTTGCAAAAATAATAACTGAAACAGGAACCTGTTCAGCTGTCCGTTTTTTTTGTTTTCTATTGAATAAAGAAGATGAAAAACTAATGTAGTAAATGATTTGTATAGCAGTACATACTATAAAAGTGTAGAAAACTACAGCTAAAATCATTTATTTTGATTGTGTTCAGGTTCTGCACAAGAATCAAACTGATCTGGTGTTTTACCACAAAAACCACATACTTCCCCAGTTTTATTTAGCGCTGGGTTTTGACTAGCACAAGTACCTGCGAATTCACCATCTTTTTTTGCCCAAATTTTTATAGCAATTCCAGCAAAACCAAGGGCTAATAATCCTAATGTAATAAACAGTAATTTCATGTTGCAAAGGTACAAATTATAGTGCAAATAGTAAAATCTCGATATTGGCAAAACAGTGTAATTGTAAGTTTTCGTAAGATTTTTTTATAATTAATTTAAGATTTAAAGAATTTATACATCAAGTGAAACAAGATTTAAAAATGTTAAAAAAACAAATTTAAATACTATAATTTAAAATAGGTTATCCATAGCAGAGTTTAATACAGCTATTAATTGTACTACAAACCAGAATTTAACAATTACAATTGAATTCCTTTTTTAATGAATAATATTCACCTCAATTTCTAAAGCAATTTTAAACTGCTCTAAAATAGTTTGTTGAATTTTTTTAGCAAGCTCATAAATTTCTTTCCCAGAAGCGTTACCATAATTTACCAAAACCAACGCTTGTTTTTCGTGAACTCCATATTCACCAAAACGTTTTCCTTTAAAACCAGCTTTTTCTATTAACCAACCAGCAGGAACTTTAACCTCATATTCAGAGATTTTATAACTGGGAATATTAGGATACTCTTTTTGTAATTCTAAAAACTGAGATATAGAAATCACAGGGTTTTTAAAAAAGCTACCACTATTACCAATTTCTTTAGGATTTGGTAATTTCGATTTTCGAATGGCAATTACAGCATCAGAAATATCTTTTAAACTCGGTTTTTTTATTTGTTTAGTTGTTAATTCGGTTTCTATAGCTCCGTAAGAAGTATTTAGTAAATGATTCTTTTTCGTAAGTTTAAAACCAACAGAAGTTATAACAAACTTACCTTTAAGTTGGTTCTTAAAAATCGAATTTCGATACCCAAACTTACAATCATTATTTGAAAAAATTCTCAATTTTTGATTTTGAATCTCTAAGGCCTCAATTTTGGTAATGGTATCTTTTACTTCAACACCATAAGCACCAATATTTTGAATTGGGCAAGTACCTACATTACCAGGAATTAAAGACAAATTTTCAATTCCCCCATAGTTTTGAGATACACACCATAACACAAAGTCGTGCCAATTTTCACCAGCATTTACAGTTAAATACACATGGTTTTCATCTTCTTTATCAATAGAAATTCCTTGAATATCAACATGAACAACTAGCTTTTCAATATCTTGGGTCAGCAACATGTTACTTCCTCCTGATATTAAAAAAACATCCTGTTCTTTTTTTAAGATTTGTTTTAGTTGATAAAGTGCATCAACAGAAATAAAACGTTTCGCAATTACATCTATACCAAAAGTATTGTATTTTTTTAGTGATATGTTTTGCAGAATATTCATGATTTTCGCAAAAAGGTTAACAAAACCTCGAAGGTGTTTTTTAATTTGGATATTGCTTCAAAGCTACTTTCAAAATCTCAACAGCTCTAATCAAATCGCTTTTATTTAAAACATACGCCATTCTTATTTGGTTTTTCCCTTCTCCTTTAGTTGAATAAAATCCACTTGCAGGTGCCACCATAACAGTTTCGTTATTTAGATTAAAATCCTCAAGTAACCATTTTGCAAAATCATCTGTATCTGTAACTGGTAATTCAGCTACACAGTAAAATGCACCTTTTGGTTTGGCTACTTTTATACCCTCAATTTTTTCAAGTTCTGTAACTAACGTGTTTCGTCTTTCCACGTACTCGGTTTTAACATCATCAAAATAACTTTGAGGCGTGTCTAAAGCAGCTTCACTTGCTAGTAAGGCATAAGTTGGCGGACTTAACCTAGCTTGAGCAAATTTAATAGCAGTAGCAATAAAAGCCTTGTTTTTAGAAACAATACAACCAATTCTTGCACCACACATGCTGTAACGTTTTGAAACAGAATCAATAACAATTGAGTTTTCTGTTAAACCATCTAAACTCATTACAGAGGTGTGTGTTAAACCATCATAAGCAAACTCTCTATAAACTTCATCAGCAATTAAAAATAAATCGTGTTTTAAAACAACTTGTTTTAGTTTTTCAATTTCATCTTTAGAGTACATATAACCTGTTGGGTTTCCAGGGTTGCAAATTAAAATTGCTTTGGTTTTTTTTGTGATAAGTTTCTCAAAATCCTCAATTTTGGGTAACGCAAAATTATCTTCAATTTTAGAAATTACAGGAACCACTTTAACTCCAGATGCCGTTGAAAAGCCATTGTAATTTGCATAAAAAGGTTCAGGAATTATAATTTCATCTCCAGGATCAGTTATACTTCCTATGGTAAATAACAAAGCTTCAGAGCCACCTGTAGTTGCAACAATATTATTTGCAGTTACATGAATTTGATGTTTTGTATAATAATTGGCTAGTTTTTCTCTGTATGTTTCAGAGCCCTCAGAGCGTGCATAAGATAAGGTTTCAATCTTGTTGTTTTTTACAGCATCTAAGGCAACTTTTGGAGTTTTAATATCAGGTTGACCAATATTTAAATGAAATACTTTAACTCCTCTTTTTTTTGCATTTTCTGCATAAGGAACTAACTTTCTAATTGGAGATTCTGGCATTTGAATCCCTTTCTGTGAAATTGAAGGCATAATAATTTAGTCTTAAATTTAAATGCAAATTTCCGAAATATATTTTAGATCTCCGCTTTAATTTGGAATTCTTTAAAAGGTTAAAAATATCCTAAAAAAATACGCAAATAAAACTTAATTAGTATATTTAAAGATAGCCCTAAAATTATTTTTTTTGAAAAAAACAGTTTTATTTTTCATTTTTTTCTCCATGCTTTTGTTTGATGCATATCCTCAAAAGGGTTACCATTTTAAGAATGCTTCAAAAAATAAGGAACGCATCAGATTTCAACTCATTAATAATTTGGTGGTAATTCCTTTAAAAATTAATGGAAAGAAATTGTCTTTTATTTTAGATTCAGGGGTTAGTAAAACCATATTGTTTAATATTACTAAAAATGATAGTATTGGTTTACATAATGTTGAAAAAGTAGCATTGCAAGGTTTAGGGAAAGGCGAGCCTGTTGAAGCGCTACTGTCAAGAAACAATACTGTTTCGCTCAAAAATATTACCAATACAAATGAAACCATTTATGTAGTTATAAAAGATAAGTTTGATTTATCTGCAAAAATGGGAATTACCATACATGGCATTTTAGGGTATAGTTTGTTGAGGAATTTTATTGTAAAAATTAACTACAGAAATAAGAAAATAGATTTTTTTAACCCAAAAACATATCAACCAAAAAGATGCAGGAAGTGCGAAACTTTTCCAATACAATTTTATCGAAAAAAACCATTTATTGATGCACAGGTTCAATTAGATACATTAGGAAATAAATTAACCAACGTAAAGCTTCTCATAGATTCTGGTGGTAGTGACGCGCTTTGGCTCTTTGAGGGTACTAAAGAACAGATTACAACCCCCAAACGTTTTTTTAGAGATGTGTTAGGTGAGGGTTTAAGTGGTGCTATTTATGGAAATAGAAGCAGAATTCCTAAGGTGAAATTAAAATCTTTTGAAATTGAAGCTCCAACAGCTTCTTTCTTAGATTCTAGTTCTACAATTAATGCAAGGACTTTTAAAGAACGAAATGGTAGTATTGGTGCTGAAATTTTAAAACGTTTTTTAGTTTGGTTTAATTATCCAAATCAGCAATTTACATTAAAGAAAAAAGGCTCTTTACGCAAAGGGTTTAATTACAATATGAGTGGCTTAGATATTGTTTATAATGGCAAACAATTGGTAAAAGAGAAAGATATAAAAAAAATAAAAACCGCTTACAATGTTGAGGTTAGTAGCAAAAATTCAGTTAGTTTTATTTCAAGTTTTTCTTATAAATTTAAGCCTTCTTATAGAATTAAAGGGGTTTCAGAAAACTCTCCAGCATATAATGCTGGCCTACAAAAAGATGATATTATTTTAAAAATAAATAATAAACCTGCACACGAATATACATTAGGTGATATTTTAGGAAAACTGCGAGAAAAAAATGGGAAAAGAATTAAATTGCTTATTGTACGTAAAGGAGTTAAAATGAAATTCTCATTTCGTTTAGAAAAAAAAGTTTAACTATCAGATAATAAACTTTTTTCCTTTTCTAAAGAAACACCATTAGTTACAAAACCTTTAATCTTAACTACTTTTCTAGGGGTTTTTGCATTGGAGTAAATTGATATAGATTTCGAGAATCCTCCAGTTCGTTTTGTATTATAAGATACTTTAATTTCTCCTTTCTTACCAGGTAAAATTGGCTCTTCTGGTTTTTTGGGGATGGTACAACCACAAGTAGATTGTACTTTTGTAATAATTAACGGCTCATTACCAATATTCGTAAATACAAAAGTTCTTTCTCCATCAGCACCCTTAGCAATATTACCATAATTGATAATTTCTTTTTCAAATTTAAATTCTTGAGCATTGGCAGAAAAACCAATGAGTCCTAAAAATAGCAATGTAAAAATTGTTTTCATCCTTTTTTATTTACTGATATATCCTTTAATCTTAATTTTTTTTATTGATTTTTTAGCATTCGAAAAAATAATAATTTCTTTAGAAAAACCACCTGTTTTAGAGGTGTCGTATTCTACAGTAATCGTTCCTTTTTTGTTAGGCATTATTGGTTTTTCTGGTTTTTTGGGTACAGCACAATCGCAAGAAGTTTTAATTTCTTTTATAATTAAAGGTGCATCACCAATATTTGTGAATTCAAAAATACGTTTGCCATTGTCACCTTTTTTAATTTTTCCATAATTGATAATTTCCTTTTTAAACTCAAATTCTTGAGCAGAGATATCAACCAAAAAAAATAACATTACAATACTAAAAAATACTTTATACATACAACAAATTTACGATTTTAAAATGATAAAATAATCAATCACTAATTTTCCCTACAAAAAAGAGAATTGTATTTTTGCCAACTATATATCAAAAAGGATACCAAAGTATGACAATTCCATCTAAATATGATGCAAGTAAAGTAGAAGATAAGTGGTATGACTACTGGATTCAACATAACTATTTTCATTCCACACCAGATGAAAGAGAACCTTACACCATAGTAATTCCACCACCAAATGTAACAGGTGTTTTACATATGGGGCATATGTTGAATAATACCATTCAAGATGTGTTAATTCGTCGTGCACGTTTATTAGGTAAAAATGCTTGTTGGGTTCCAGGGACAGACCACGCTTCAATTGCTACAGAAGCAAAAGTAGTTGCCAAATTAAAAGAACAAGGTATTTCTAAAAATGATATCACTAGAGAAGAGTTTTTACAACATGCTTTTGACTGGAAAGATGAATATGGAGGTAAAATTTTAGAGCAATTAAAAAAACTTGGGGCTTCTTGTGATTGGGAAAGAACAGCCTTTACCATGGATCCAGAAATGTCTGAATCTGTAATTAAAGTTTTTGTTGATTTATACAACAAAGGTTTAATCTATAGAGGATACAGAATGGTAAACTGGGATCCTGAAGCTAAAACTACTTTGTCTGATGAAGAGGTAATTCACGAAGAAAGACAAGGAAACTTATACTATTTAGAATATAAAATTAAAAATTCCGAGGATACATTAACCATTGCCACAACACGTCCAGAAACCATTTTCGGGGATACTGCAATTTGTATCAATCCAAATGATGAACGTTTTACACATTTAAAAGGTAAGAAAGCAATTGTGCCTTTATGTGATAGAGTAATTCCTATTATTGAAGATGAATATGTAGATTTAGAATTTGGTACAGGTTGTTTAAAAGTTACACCTGCTCATGATGAAAACGATAAAAATTTAGGTGATAAACACAATTTAGAAGTAATCGATATTTTTAATGATGATGCTTCTTTAAATTCCTTCGGATTACACTATCAAGGAAAAGATCGTTTTGTAGTTCGTAAGGAAATTGCCAAAGAACTAGAAGAAAAAGGGATTTTAATAAAAACTGAAGTTCACACCAATAAAGTGGGTACCTCAGAAAGAACCAAAGCAGTAATCGAACCAAGATTATCAGATCAGTGGTTTTTAAAAATGACAGACTTAGCAAAACCCGCTATTGATGCTGTTTTAGGTGATGAAAACGAAATTAATTTAGTACCTAAAAAGTTCGAAAACACCTATCGTCATTGGATGGAAAATGTTCGTGATTGGAATATTTCAAGACAATTGTGGTGGGGTCAGCAAATTCCTGCGTATTATTTTGGTGATGGAAAAGAAGATTTTGTAGTTGCAGAAAACATGGAGAAAGCTCTTGAGCTTGCGAAAGAGAGAACTAAAAACTATCAACTAACAACCAATAACTTGCGTCAGGATACTGACGCACTAGATACTTGGTTCTCTTCTTGGTTATGGCCAATGTCGGTTTTTGACGGAATTCGTAATCCTGAAAACGAAGAAATTAAATACTATTACCCAACAAACGATTTAGTTACTGGGCCAGATATTTTATTTTTCTGGGTAGCTAGAATGATTGTTGCTGGTTACGAATATAAAGGCGAAAAACCTTTTGAAAATGTGTATTTAACTGGTTTAGTTAGAGATAAGCAAAGACGTAAAATGTCTAAATCTTTAGGGAATTCACCAGATGCTTTAAAGTTAATTGAAACTTATGGAGCAGATGGAGTAAGAGTAGGCCTTTTATTAAGTTCTGCAGCTGGTAATGATTTAATGTTCGATGAAGATTTATGTCAGCAAGGAAAAGGTTTTGCCAACAAAATTTGGAATGCTTTTCGTTTGATAAAAGGTTGGGAAGTTGATGAAACTTTAGAGCAACCAGAAACCGCAAAAATTGGTTTGATTTGGTACGAAGCTAAGTTTCAAAAAACGTTAGCAGAAATAGAAGATCATTTCTCTAAATATCGTTTGTCTGATGCTTTAATGGCAATTTATAAATTAATTATGGACGATTTTTCGTCTTGGTTATTAGAAATTGTAAAACCAGCATATCAACAACCCATTGATAAAATTACTTTTGATGCAATTATAGAAGTTCTAGAAAATAATTTAAAAGTTTTACATCCTTTTATGCCTTTCTTAACCGAAGAAATTTGGCAATTTATTACAGAAAGAACATCAGAAGAAGCTTTAATTATTGCAAAATATCCTGAGCAAAAAGAATTTAATACTACAATTATTGCTGATTTTGAGTTTGCAACAGGTGTAGTTTCTGGAATTAGAACCATCAGAAAAGAAAAAAATATTTCTTTTAAAGATGAAGTTGAATTATTTGTGGTTGATGCAGAACAAAATTCTAAAGAGTTTGATGTTGTTATTCAGAAATTAACAAATACATCTGCTATAAATTATGTATCAGAAAAAGTAGATGGAGCCTCTTTTAGAGTAAAATCGAATGAATATTTTGTGCCAATTTCAGCAGCTAATATCGATGTTGAAGCAGAAATTAAAAAACTAGAAGTAGAATTAAAAAGGGCAGAAGGTTTCTTATTTGGTATTACTAAAAAATTATCAAACGAACGTTTTGTAGCCAATGCTCCAGAAAAAGTAATTGCTTTAGAACGTAAAAAAGAAGCGGATACTTTAGCAAAAATTGAAACGATTAAAAGTAGTTTAGCAAGTTTGAAGTAATAGTAACTATTTGTAAATTATGAGTTTAGTTGGTTTTGAGTCCTGTTAAATGTCTTCAAATAGTTTAATTTTTTGCTAAATTTGTAAACATACTAACTTTTTAAAATAGTTAAAAAATGAAAAAAATAATAGTTATTGTAAGTGTACTTTTTACAGTATATCAATTGCAATCTCAAGACATAAAAATGAATAAAAACGCAAAAATTTCATTTAAGGTTGATGGTATTTGCGGAATGTGTAAAAAACGAATTGAAACAGCTTCTTTAAAAACAAAAGGAGTAAAGTTTGCCCTTTGGAGTCCTAAAACACATCAATTGAATCTAATACTTGATGAACGTAAAACCAATGTTTTAACTGTTCAGCAAAATATTGTAAATGTAGGGCATGATGTTTTTTTAAGTGAAGATAAAAAGCTAGAGGCTAGTCAAGAAGCGTATAATTCTGTGCATCCTTGCTGTAAATATAGAGATGATCAAATTGTTTTAGAGCATGAAGGTAGCTTCAAGAAAGTGAAAAAAAACTAATTATATATACTTAAAAATATTATTTTTTGGTGTTTGAGAAAAACAAAAAACCGATAGAATTTTCTATCGGTTTTTTTATTCAAGTTTTTAAAAATATTAGATTTTAATAGTCATTGTGTTATGGAAACTACTGGTTATTATCATTATCAGTTAGCCTATTATTTACAAGAATAAGGGGTAAAAATTTCGGTAGAAAACCCTTTATCTGTAAAACGTTTTATTCAAATGAAACTCTCCAAGATAAAGACAGATAAGAGTGATTCACGATTGATTTGTGAAAATGCTGAACAGGTAGAATTGAAACTTTGGCAAGGCAATTCTAAACATCAATTAAAATGCTTACAAATGACTAGAGCCCTCTCTATGTGTACTGAGCAGCGTACTATGCTAAAGAATAAAATACATTGAGAACTGGTTTTAGAGGTTCCAAGTACATTTCCACTATTATTTAGACACTTTCCCATCAAGTGTGTAAGTTAAAAATTACAGGATTAGATTTTTCATAGTTTAATCCTGTTTTCAAATATAGCCAAAAATTGGTTTAAGATGATTCCCCAATTTCTAATTGGCATTTTCCATTTTTTTGTGGATTCTCTTAAAGCTAAAAATACAGATTTAATAACAGTGTATTATCCTGATATAGGTTGACCTTTTTTTAGGTTTAATTTATACCGTTCAAATTATTTTTTTAGCCGTTTAGAAGGCAAAAAATAATTTGAACTAGTTTTGTTCTTAAATTTTAAGTTCAGTCAAATTTACATTATTTTTTCTGTATGATTTGTATTTGATATTCGGATTTAAATGTACTTCAGCAGGTTTTCTTAAGTCTAGGCTAAAATGTGTTCTTAAATTATTGTAAATAAAAACGGCTTGTTTTGCAATTTCTTGAGCAATAGATGTATTTTTCATCAGATTTCTTAGCCCATATTCATATTTTAGAGTTCGGTTAATTCTTTCTGCAATTGCATTTTCATACGGATCATATTGTTCAGTCATGCTCATTATTATTCCATTTTCTTCGGCAAACGCTGTGTATTTAGGGTTGCAGTATTGAAAACCTCTATCAGAATGATGAATTAGTTTTTCATTCGGGTATTTCCTATTTTTAATAGCCATAGCGAGTGCATCTGTACAAAGTGATGTCTTCATATGATTGTCAAGCTTGTATCCCATAATTTGCTTAGAATAGGCGTCTGTGACAATCGCTAAATAATTGTGTCCGTTTTCAGTTTTAATGTAAGTTATGTCGCTAACCCAGAGCTGTTCAGGTCTTGAGGGTATTTTGTTTAGAATTAGGTTATTATATTTTCTAAAATGATGATTAGAATTTGTAGTTGTTACATAGTTTTTAAGTTTAGGTACTAGTAAATTGTGCAACCTTAAAACATCATAAAACTTGTCTCGACCTATTTTTATATTCTGGTTAATAAAGTCTTGTTTTAGTTCTGTATAGAGCTTAATACCCCCAGTTCTCATACCAACTAATTTGCGATAATCTTGTACCATTACAATAATTTTCTGATGGTTTATTTGCTTTTCTTTATATGCTTTAAGTCTTTTATAGTAGGCTTGTTTACTAATCCCAAAACATTGATAGAACCACTTGATTTTAAAAGGTTTTTCTTTTTTAGTGCTATCTCTTTTGCTAATGTTTTGGGCAACGACTTTTTTGACAAATCGACTCCTGTAATGATTTCCATATCTGCGATAATGTCTTGCTGAAACTCTTTTACAAACTCGAGTTCTTCAATTCGTTCCTTTAATTTTTTAATTTCATCTAGTTTACTCATACCTGTATTTTGTTGGACTAAAGTACTGTATTTTTTGATCCAATAAGATATAGTTGTTCTAGGAACTTCATATTTTTTAGATGCAAAGTTTGTAGAAATTTGACCATTTTGAATTTGGTCAACGACCAATAGTTTGGTCTCTAAAGTTACTTTTTGGTACTTTTTTTTCTGCCAGTGTTGTTTTTGGTTTTTCATAAGTGACTATTATTAATTGCTTAATTTTTAGTCAACCTATTTCAGGAAAGTACATTTTTCATATTGCTGCCAACGTTGTTGTATAAGATTAGTTGCGTGTTTTAAGCATTAAAGTTAGCAAATAAATCACAGATAGAAAGTCCGTGAGGACTTTCGTAAATTGGCTGAAACCAGCAATTAATTTTATACGGTGTTGGCAAATCGTTTTTTTATTTCCACTTGAAAGTCTTATACAATTTTTGCGCATATTCAATTAAATTGTTATCAGTTTCAAATTCATAAGACTTGTCAATATATTGAAATGAAACAGTAAACATATATGCTGTTTTATGTGCTTTAGAATATGTTATTAAGTCATATCGGCTTTGATTAAGTCCTTTTGATATTCGGTAAAATCGGGTGTTTAATAATATTGATTTACTATTGTCTGATAAATCAAAAGTCTTTTCCGAATAATTATTTTCCTTTTCAAAAATTCTGTCAGGATTTTCAAAATATCCACTTATAGTACTTTCTTTAGCATCTTTCAGATTTTTAGCTTTGTCAAGTTTAACAAGAAAAATAGATATTTTAATTGGTCCGCCATTGAAACTTATCGGAAGTCCTTTTCCGCTTGCTTCAAAAAACTGTTCAGGACCATTTTTTCCGTTCATCATTTTTCCATAATTTCTCCAAGATGATGGTACTTGAAATTCATAGATTTCAGATGAAATAGTGTCCGTTTCTTTCCAAATTTCATTCGTAGTTTGAGAAAATCCGTTTAGACAAATTAAAATTCCAATTATTGTAATTATTCCTTTCATTTCGTTTTTTTCAAATGTTTGCCAACGTTTATGTGTATTAAAAGTTGCGATTTTGTGCCATCGTTATTTTCCGAAGGAAAATATAAGATTGCAAAAAAAGCAACAACTTTTGGTTAAGCTAAAATTAGCAATTTTTTATACACGGTGTTGGCATTTCGTAGTTTTTTTTCATTCTGTATTTCGTTCTCATTAAATTCCATTTTTTCTAAAATTCAAGTTTGAGTGATAATTCCGCCAAAT
>CBFIFR010000035.1:0-31313 GCA_965661915.1 Polaribacter sp.
CCTATCAATTATAGGCTTTAATAACGAACCTGTTGGCGAATTGATAAATCCGTCTTTAACCAGTATTTCTCAACCCGGTTTTAGAATGGGAGAAGAAGCTGCTCAATTAGTAATCAATGAATTTAAAAAACCGAGTATTCTTTTTGAAAAGAAAATTTTAAATTCTTTTTTAGTCGTAAGAAACTCAACCAATAAAAATAAAATTTAATATTTATGAAAATCTATCCTTTACTAAAAACAAGTAATTATTCTATTTTGCTATTGATTTTCTTTGGATGTACATCACAAAAATCATTTACAGAAAAAGATGGTTTTTTAAGAGTTGAGGCAGAGAATTTTCATCAACAAACCAACGATAGCATTAGAAAGTGGTATATAGTTGATAAAAATTTTACCACTGATTTAAAGGATTCAGATGCTTCACACGCAGCATCTGCAAGTAAAAATGCATACATAGAAATTTTACCAGATACACGCCAAACACACGATGATAAATTAATCCGAAAAGAAAATTTCAACAATACTCCTGGAATGGCTATTGTGCATTATAAAGTAAAAATTTCTACTCCTGGTAGGTATTATATTTGGGCAAAAGCACATAGTACAGGACCAGAAGATAATGGCGTACATGTTGGTTTAAATGGAAAATGGCCAGCATCTGGAAAACGTATGCAATGGTGCAAAGGAAAACGCTCTTGGTATTGGGAAAGCAAACAAAGAACTAAGGAAGTGCATTGTGGAATTGAACATGCCATTTATTTAGATATCGATAATCCTGGTGAACACACCATTCAATTTAGTATGCGCGAAGATGGATTTGAAATGGATGAGTGGTTGATGACTACTGATAAAAACTACAATCCAAGAAACAAAAATTAATCCATAAAAAAAGCTCAAAGTATATGAATACTCTGAGCTTTATGATTTTTCTAAATGCGTTGATTTATTAAATAACGTGAGTTCGATTTAAAAGATATTGATTATAAATTAATTACAATTTATATTTTGTGAAACTAATGTCATTTCGACTGGAATGGAGAAATCTCACTGTAATTATGAGGTTTCTCAACTACACTTCGTTGCGTTCGAAATGACAAATAACTGATAAATAAATAAACCTATTTGACACATAAAAGTTATATCGAACTCACGTTAAATAATTCCTTGCGCTAGCATTGCATCAGCAACTTTAACAAAACCTGCAATATTTGCACCTCTAACATAGTCTATAGAACCATCTTCGTTTTTACCATATTCTACACAAGAATCGTGAATATCTTCCATAATATCTTTTAGTCTTCTATCTACTTCTTCTCTAGACCAAGAAATTCTTAGTGAATTTTGAGACATTTCTAAACCAGAAGTGGCAACTCCACCAGCATTACTTGCTTTTCCTGGTGCAAATAAAATTTTTGCGTTTTGAAATGCATGCATTGCATCTGGTGTAGAAGGCATATTTGCACCTTCAGAAATACAAATACAGCCATTGTCTATTAATATTTTTGCTTCATCTCCATTCAACTCATTTTGAGTTGCACATGGCAAAGCAATATCACATTTTACAGACCAAGGTCTTTCACCTTTAAAATATTTTCCAGATGGATATTTATCAACATACTCGCTAATTCTACCTCTTTGATTGTTTTTCAAATCCATGATAAACTTTAGCTTCTCAGAATCAATACCATCTTCATCATAAATATATCCGCCAGAATCTGATAATGTTAAAACAGTAGCACCCAATTCTATTGCTTTTTCAGCAGCAAATTGTGCTACATTTCCGGATCCAGAAATCACAACTTTTTTACCTTCAAATGATTTTCCTTTGGTCTTTAACATATTTTCAGCAAAATATACAGTTCCATATCCTGTTGCTTCTGGCCTAATTAAAGAACCTCCCCAAGATTGACCTTTTCCTGTTAATACCCCTGTAAAAGTGTTTCTTAATTTTTTATACATCCCAAACATAAACCCTACTTCTCTTGCACCAACACCAATGTCTCCAGCAGGAACGTCTGTATTATGACCAATATGTCTGAATAATTCCGTCATAAACGCATGACAAAAACGCATAATCTCATTGTCTGATTTTCCTTTAGGATCAAAATCAGAACCCCCTTTTCCTCCACCCATAGGTAGTGTGGTTAATGAGTTTTTAAATACTTGTTCAAAAGCCAAGAACTTTAAAATACTGGCATTTACAGTGGGATGAAAACGCAAACCTCCTTTGTAAGGTCCAATTGCTGAATTCATTTGTACTCTATACCCTCTGTTTACTTGAATTTCTCCATCATCATCTACCCAACATACTCTGAAAGAAATCAATCTTTCTGGTTCTACCATTCTTAATAAAACGTTTTTACCAAAATAAATATCATTATCGATAATATAAGGAATTACAGTTTCTGCTACTTCTTGAACAGCCTGTAAAAATTCTGGTTCATGTCCATTACGTTGTTTTACCAACTCCATGAAACCATCAATTTTTGATTTAATACTTTCTTCCATGTTTTTTTATAAAATTAATAAAAATTTAACGTCGCAAAGATAGTTAATTTCTTTATCCTTAAAATGTAAAGTCTTTATTAAATATTTCTTAATTCCCTTATTTCAATCGATTTCGTTTGTGATTGGTCATTTATTACTAAATACAATTTCATACTCTACAAAAAAGCTTAAATTTGTGACCTAATTATCCTCAAAATGTTAGACAAAGTAAAAGAACTGATTGGTGAAGTAAAATCTTTCAACGCAACTTCGAAAGAAGAGGTTGAAGCATTTAGAATTAAATATTTAGGGAGCAAAGGCTTGCTAAAAGGATTGTTTGCTGAATTTAAAAATGTGGATGCTGCATTGCGTAAAGATTTTGGACAAGCTTTAAATAATCTTAAAAAATCTGCAGAAGGAAAAGTTGCTGAATTAAATGATGCTTTAGAAAATGCTGTTGAAGAAAAAGGGATGTATGGTGATTTAACAAGACCAGCTGAACCTATTAATTTAGGTTCTCGTCATCCAATATCCTTAGTAAAAAACCAAATTATAGACGTTTTTAATAGAATCGGTTTTACGGTTTCAGAAGGCCCAGAAATTGAAGACGATTGGCATAACTTTACTGCGTTGAACTTGCCAGAATATCATCCTGCAAGAGACATGCAAGACACGTTTTTTATAGAGCAAAATCCAGATATTTTATTACGTACACACACCTCATCAGTACAAGTGCGTTATATGGAAGAAAATGAACCACCAATACGAACCATTTCTCCTGGTCGTGTTTTTAGAAACGAAGATATTTCTGCACGTGCACACTGTATTTTTCATCAAGTTGAAGGGTTGTATATAGATACTGATGTTTCTTTTGCCGATTTAAAACAAACGCTTTTATATTTTACCAAAGAGATGTTTGGGAAATCTAAAATTCGTTTGCGCCCATCTTATTTTCCGTTTACAGAACCAAGTGCAGAAGTAGATATTTATTGGGGATTGGAAACAGAAACCGATTACAGAATTACAAAAGGTACTGGTTGGTTAGAAATTATGGGTTGTGGAATGGTAGATCCAAACGTACTAAAAAACGCGAATATAGACCCAACCAAATACTCTGGATATGCTTTTGGAATGGGTATAGAACGTATTGCGATGTTACTCTACCAAATACCAGATATTAGAATGTTTTATGAAAATGATAAACGTTTTTTAGAGCAATTTAAATCGGTGATATAGTTCAAAAGTTGAAAGTTCTTAAAGTTGAAAAGTAGCTTTACTTTATAAACTTTCAACATTAAAACTTTAAAAACTATTATTTGAAAAAAGACATCCAAATACCAGAAGTTACCAATGTAGAAATGGCGGTTGTTTATGAATTTAATGACATTTACAACACCAATGATTGGAATGTGTATCTCATCAACAAAAAAGATGTAGATTTAGAAATGGTTGTAATTGTTTCGCAAGGTTTTTCTGATACTAAAACCACGTCTTTATTGCGTAAAAAAATTGAAAAACTACCTGCAAATTCTTTTGCAAAAGTTGAACTCATTCAACCTGAACTATTCAAATTAAACAATCGTTTTCAAGTTACTTTTTTTGAAGGAAACACCTTGTTTGAAAAAACATTTCTCTTTGCAGCAAACACCATTAAAGAGGGTGCTTTACGTATGATTACTGAGTTGAATAAACGTGGGGTTTTGGCGAGTTAAAAAGTTCACGATACTTTTTAATTCCACTTTGTTTCAATAAAAAAATCAAACTGACAAATCGTTCTGTCACTTCAAGTGATTTTCGAATTTATGAGAAAATTGTATCGAGAAGTCTATATTTTTTAATCAAAATCAGCTTCAATTTTATGAATATTTGCAATGTCTTTATTTAAATATTTAATACTCACTTTTGGTGGAATGGAAATTTCGATACACGTTTCTGAAAACACCAAGCTTTCAGAAGATAGTTTTGATTGAAACTCATTAGACATTAACAATGCTTTTAAAATCAACTTAAACATCTTCTTGTTTTTATACTCCTCAAAAAGTATGTCAATTTCTTGTTTATCGATTTCTTTAAATCTGCTAAAATGAATCTCAACTGAAGGTGGAATAGAAACCCCAACAATTAATCTATTCGTTCTAAACCCTGCTTTTTCTAAAAGTGGTAACACATTAAAAACATCTTTTACATAATCGATAAATTTATTTTTGGTGCCTGTTCCTAAATCTCCAATTTTAGAAATTCCGTTTTTAAACTGTTCAAAAATTTGATCAGCACTATCAGTAATGGTTTTGCTTGTTTTTTTTAGAATGTTTTTTTCTTTCATATTTTGATTTTTTTCAGACCTTTCGGTTTTAAAACCTGAAAGGTCTCTTCTAATTTATCAACTTAAAAACCCAATAATTAAATATAAAATAGTGGTAACAATTCCACCAAATAAAGCGTATGGCAATTGTGTTTTTACATGGTCTATATGGTCACTAGCAGATGCCATAGAAGAAATAATAGAAGTGTCTGAAATGGGCGAACAATGATCTCCAAAAATACCACCTCCTAAAGTAGCTGCTACTACAACAGTTAAATTAGCACCATGAATATTTGCCATCGGTACAGAAATTGCCAACATAATGGCAAATGTACCCCAAGAAGTTCCTGTAGAAAATGCAATAAAAGAACTAATTATAAAAACAACTGCTGGTAATAGTTCTGGCGATAACCATTCTTTAGTTGCGTTCGCAACATAGATTCCTGTATTTAATTCTTTACAAGCATTACCAATGGCAAAAGCTAATAACATTAACAATGCTAATGGCATCAACTCACTAATTCCTTTTAAAGTTAAATTTACAGCTTCTTTGGGTTTTAAAATTCCTTGGATGAAATACATGGTAATTGCAACTAAAATTGCAGTAATTACTGCATATAAAACCGATGATGACCCTGAGCCTTCGCCAAGAGCTTGAGAAACGTGATTTAAAAATGAAGTAGATTCTTTTACAGCATCCCAACCTGTGTAAATTAAGTTGATAGGCATCATACAAACCATAACCAACAATGGCACAATCATATTATAAGCTTTGGCTACTATGCCTTCTTTTGGTGGAAAAGAAGTGATTTCGTCAGAAACCATTGGTTTTGAGCCTTTGTTCATTAACTCACCTGTTTCTTTGGTTCTTTGTTCTGCTTTTTTCATCGGTCCAAAATCTTTTTTCGATAAAATCACCACAAAAACTAAAGCAATTGCCAATAGTGGATAAAAATTGTAAGCAATAGATTTTAACAACAATGGTAAAGGTTTTTCGATTCCTTGAGTTAGCAATAAACCCATAATAAAAGCACCCCAAGCATTAAATGGAATTAAAATAGATGAAGGCGCAGAACTTGAATCTGCAATATATGCCAACTTTTCTCTTGGTATTTTTAGTTTATCAAAAATTGGTCTGTATAAAGTACCCACAGTTAAAGAAGAAATACTGGTTTCTACAAATAATAAAATCCCTGTAAACGTTGCTAAAACTTGCACCATCACTCTACTGTAACCATCTTTCTTTTTCTCTAGTTTTTCTAATCTTTTATTCAAAAGATTGATAAATCCTTCAACGCCCCTTGAGTACTGGATAAAAATTAATAAAGCACCCACCAAAGCACTAAACATAATAGTTCTTGTACTTCCTTTATCTTGAAAGACATCTACCATTGCTTCTATCATAGCCAAGGTTCCTTCTAAAGGATTCCATCCTTCAATAATCAACCAAGAAAACCAAATTCCGAATAATAAAGCTATATAAACCTGTTTAGTTCTTAATGCAAAAATAATAGCTAGTATTGGTGGTAATACTGAGAGAAATCCGTAATCCATAAAGATGTTTAATTTTGCTAAAGGTATTAAATTACTCGTTTTTGTCGAGAAAAAAATAGTGTTTGTCTAAAATACTTTCAAAAGCCTTGAATCTTTTGGTTTTTTGTGTCAAATAATTTTAAATTTGATAATCATGAAAATTAGAAATTCCATTTTATTTGCTATTGGTATACTTGTGTTAAGTTCTTGTGTTGTAAAATCGTTAAATCCTTTTTATACCAAAAAATCTATTTCTTACGACGATCGTTTTGTGGGGAAATGGATAGATTCTAAAAAAGGTATTTGGAAAGTGCTTCGTTTTAGAGATGAAATCACGAAAAACAACCCTGTAGAGAAAATGAAAAAAGACGATTTACAACTGTATGCAGCATATAAAAACAGTTATTATATACAAAGACAATACAAAGGAGAAGAAGCTTTATTTTTAGTAACACCTTTTAAAATAAACAAGCAAACATTTTTAGATTTTTATCCTTTAGAATATCAAGATGACATTAATAATTTATTAGAAAGCCACCTCATTTACACCCATAGTTTGGTAAAATACGATGTACAAAAAAACGGAGAAATTGACATTAGATGGTTAGATGAAGATAAAATTGAAGCCCTTTTTAAAGAGAAAAAAATAAAAATTCAACATAAAAAAGTAGGTACTTTAAAAAATAAATATTTGTTAACAGCAACCTCTAATGAATTGGAAAAATTTATTGAAAAATACATGAACTCTAAAGATAAAAACAAATGGGACACCTCAACAAAATTTACTTTAACCAAAACTAGTGATACCGAATAAAGAAATATTACAAAGAACAAATTCTCATAATATAATTGTATTTAATACTATATTATGGGTTTGTTCTTTTGTTATTTTATTATTTCTTTTCTCTGGACGAACCACTCCAGATAAGATAGATTATATCTACACTATTTGTTTTGTTGTAACTTTAGCTATTCCTGTTACCATAAACTTGTATTTTTTAGTACCAAAGTATCTTAAACAAGAAAAAAACATGCTATTTTGTGTTTTTTTCATCTTGAACCTTATTGTTTTCTCTGAGTTAAATCCGTTATTTTTTGAAACAATTGTTACTATTTTTTTTAATGATTACTATTTTATAAGTTTTCATAATAAATTAGAGATTTACTTTATATTTTTTATATTTTTTATACTTGCTACCTTATCAAAATTAGCTGAAGACTGGGTGTATTTAAATCAAGTAGAAAATAAGGTACTTAAGGCAGAAAAGAAAGAAATTGAACATCGATTGTATTATTTAAAAGGTCAGATAAATCCGCATTTTTTATTTAACTCTTTAAATGTTTTATACTCTTTAGCCATTGATAAAAAAGAAGATATTACAAACGCAATTTTACAACTTTCAGATATTTTAAGGTATGTTATTTACGATGTTGAAACAGATAGAATATCGCTTCAGAAAGAGATTGATTTGATAAAAAATTATATCGCTTTTGAAAAAAATAGACATATTAATAATGCACAAATTCAATTTAATTACCAAATTGATGAACAAAAGAAAATTTACCCAATGTTGTTGTTACCTCTAATCGAAAATAGTTTTAAACACGGTTTAAAAAGTGGCGTTAAAAATCCATTTGTATATATTGAACTGACTGAAAATAAAAATCAACTTAAGTTTCAATTAACAAATAACTTTACAGAAAAAAAGAATATAGAAAATAAAAATTATAAAGGAATTGGATTAAAAAATATTCAAGAAAATTTAGCATTGATATACCCCAAAAAACATGTATTTAAAACAGAAATTAAAAATGATGTTTTTACCGTAAACCTTTTTATAGATTTACAATCATGAAAATAAGTTGTATTATAATTGATGATGAACCATCGTCTCAAAATGTACTTAAATCTTTTATCAATAAAATTGATTATCTAGATTTAAAACATACTTGTAATGATGCCTTAGAAGCTTTAACCTATTTAAAAACCAATACTGTAGATCTACTTTTTTTAGATATAAACATGCCTCAACTTTCTGGTATATCATTTTATAAATCTTTAAAAAATCCACCCAAGGTAATATTTACAACTGCATATACTGAATATGCTTTAGATGGTTTTGATGTAAATGCAACAGATTATTTATTAAAGCCTTTTTCTTTTGATCGTTTTCTTAAGGCAGTAACCAAAATTAAAGATTTAAACATTAAATATAATGAAACGATAATTCTTAAAGCTGATAAAAAATTACACCAAATTAAAGTTGATGATATTTTGTATATTGAAAGTATAGGCGATTATATAAAAGTACATATAAACCAAAAATACCTCATCGTATATAAAACGTTAAAAAAGATATTTGATGAACTACCTAATTCGGTTTTTAAACAGGTACATAAATCATTTATCATCAACAAGAATAAGTTAGATTATATTGAAGGAAATACCATATTAATCCATTCAAATAAAATACCTTTAGGTCAAAAATATAAAAAATCTTTTTTAGAAAATTTTAATTCATAAAAATGTCAAAATTTTACACAAAAATCACGGCAAGACTTCACAAATTTATTGAAGCACAAAAAATCTTTTTTGTAGCCACTGCTCCAACTTCAGGACGCATAAATTTGTCTCCAAAAGGAATGGATTCTTTTCGAGTGATTTCTGAAAATCGAGTTTTATGGTTAAATGTTACAGGAAGTGGAAATGAAACTGCTGCACATTTGTTAGAAAATAAACGCATAACCATAATGTTTTGTTCTTTTGAGGGTGCACCAAACATTTTGCGTTTGTACGGACAAGGAAAGGAAATTAAGGAAGGTGATTCCAATTGGAATGAGTTAATTACCTTGTTTCCTGAAACTCCTGGAACACGTCAAATTTTTGATATTACCATTGAATCTGCTCAAACTTCTTGCGGAATGTCTATTCCTTATTTTGAGTTTAAAGGAGAAAGAAATGACCTGAATAATTGGGCTGCTGAGCAAGGAGAGGAAGGAATCGCTAAATATTGGGAAGCCAATAATCAACAAAGTATTGATGGTTTGCCAACTAAAATTTTAGAGTAAACTTCTTTAAAAAAGCGGCATCACTTTCTTTCTTGGCATCTATTACTTTTTGAACATCCTCATTGGGTATGGAAACCGATAATACATAATGCTTTATTTTCCAAGTATTTTCGTTTTTCTCTAAAACTCCAGAACCTCTGCAAGTACCCATCCATGTATGCAACAACTCATCAAACCAAGCAAAGTTACCAAGATTGCTAATATAAATATTACGTTTTAGGGTTTTAAAGTCCCATGCTTTTCCTTTATCAAAATACGGTTTACTAAATTTTTCAAACGCTGTTTTAGTCCAATTTTCAGTAGCATCTGTGCCAATAAATACAGAAATACTATCCATTTTGCCAAAATAATTCTTAAAATTAGCTTCTGTAGCAGCCAGATGCCAATCGTTTAAAAGTGCGTTAATTTTATTTTTAGCTGTTTCTTTTGTTTCAACTGAGGCTGATTTTTGAGCTGTAACAGAAGTCATTATAAAAACAAATATCGTAACTAAAAAAACTGTTTTCTTCATCAATTTTTTGGGGTAATTTTTACATTTTTCTTCAAACTTTTACGAGTAACACTATCCATTTTGGTAGAATCTAAAGCCATAAAAGTAAGATCTTCACCTATTTCATCTTCAAAACGTTTTTTAGAAAAAACAGTATTTACTTTAGCATTAACAGCAGAAAATGCATCAATAATTTTTTCTGTTTGCAAATGAACTTCATCTGCAGTTATCGCTGGAATTGTAGTCATGTCTGAAAGTCGCAACGTTTCATTATAAAGAATATTAATTCGTGCTTTAAAGGCAGGTTTGATAAACAGGTCTGGCTTTATAGCAATTTTTAATTTTTTTACTAAATCCTTCAACTCTAAGGCATTACTCAACACTTCATTTGCAGACGCCTTTTTAAATCGTCCTAAAAAATTATCTACTGCTTCTAGCTCTTTCCAGCCTTCTATTTCTTCTTTGTAAATAGGATTTACTTTTTTTACTGATGAATGCTCTTTAACAACACTCAAAAGAGATTTTACAGAATCCTTTGGTTTGCCTTTTTCTTGCTTTTTAGCACAAGAAAAAGTAATAATAAATATGATGAGTGATAAATAGTATTTCAAAACTAAAATTTATACTGTAAAAATAAACATTTTTAAAGGGTAATACTCTTATTGAAAACTTAATTTTTTTTAGATTGTAATTTTCAATTCCGTAATAAATAAATGTTTTTAGGAAATTTTTTTACGAATACTAAAATTAATTACCTTTGATATTATTAAATATATAATTTTAAATGAAAAGAACTTGTATTCTTGTTTTAGGCGCAAGCGGACAAATAGGCACAGAACTTACTCAAAAATTACGTTTATTGTATGGAAATACTAAAGTAATTGCATCAGATATTAGAAATGGTAATGATGAAATGATGGCTTCTGGCCCTTTTGAAATTATCGATGCCACAGATAAAGCTTCTATTTTAAAAGTAATTCAAAAATATAAGGTTACCCAGGTGTATTTATTAGCAGCAATGTTATCTGCTACTGCAGAAAAGCACCCACAACAAGCTTGGAATTTAAACATGAATTCGCTTTTAGCTGTTTTAGATTTGGCAAAAGAAAAACACATTCAACAAATATATTGGCCAAGTTCTATAGCCGTTTTTGGACCAACAACACCTAAAGAAAATACGCCTCAAAAAACAGTGATGGAACCAACTACAGTGTATGGAATTAGTAAAGTTTCTGGTGAGTTTTGGTGTAATTATTACTACGAAAAATATGGTGTAGATGTAAGAAGTTTACGTTATCCAGGTATTATTTCTTGGAAAACAAAACCTGGTGGTGGTACTACAGATTATGCTGTAGATATTTTTTTTAAAGCTTTAGAAAATAAGAAATACGAATGTTTTTTGTCTGAAAACTCACGTTTACCAATGATGTATATGGATGATGCTGTAAACGCAACAATTGAATTAATGAAGGCAGATTCACGTGCTATAAAAATTAGAAACGGTTATAATTTAGCGGCTATGGATTTTACACCAAAAGAAATTGCCTTAGAAATTCAAAAATATATCCCAGAATTTGAAATTACATATCAACCAGACTTTCGACAAAAAATTGCAGATAGTTGGCCTTCATCTATTGACGATTCAGATGCTAGAAAAGATTGGAATTGGCAGCATACTTACGATTTAGAATCAATGACAAAAATCATTATTCAAGAGATAAAGAAGCTGTAAGTTTGTGCTAAATTTACGTCTAACACCTTGTATTTAGCATTAAAATTATGAAAAAAATTATCAAACAAAGTTTAGCAAACACTTATACATATCCAGAATATAGAGAATTGGTAAAACGTTTACTGGAGGAAGGAAAATCTACGGGGCCCAATCAATCTGAAGCATTAACAAACTACAGTATGTTGAATGATAGAAGAATGAAACGTTTAGATAAAACTATTAAAATTACTGACCAAACAAAGCAAGAAATTGAAAAAATTGAAACACCCCAAATATGGTTAGTAATTACTGAAGGATGGTGTGGAGATGCAGCACAAAATTTACCAGTAATCCACAAAATGGCAACACTGAACAAAAACATCAACCTAAAATTGGTATTACGTGATGAAAACTTAGAATTGATGGATTTATTTTTAACCAATGGTGGTAGAGCTATACCTAAATTAGTGGCTTTAGATAATGAGCTTAACATAATAGATACTTGGGGGCCAAGACCAACAGTTGCTACTAAAATAGTTGCTGATTATAAAGCAACACATGGCGTTTTAGATGCTAAATTTAAACAAGATTTACAAGTTTGGTACAATAAAGACAAAGGAGTTAGCACTCAAGAAGATTTTGTGAAAATCATACAAAAAATATCTTTAAAAGAAGTTTAAAAACGGTGTAAAAAACCTAAAACCTGTTCTTAACATCTAGGTTTTTCTTTGTGTATATTTGTAATCTTAAAACACTTTTATGTTTGTTGATTACAAATCTATTGCTGATGATGCTAAAGTATGGATATATCCTTCTAGCAGAAAGTTCTACAAAAATGAAATTGAAGCTGTTGAAACAGCTATAAAATCATTTGTTGAACATTGGAATAATGAAGACAAAAACTTTAAAGCATCGTATCAATTTTTATACAATAGATTTATTGTTTTAGTAGCTGATGATGAAAAATCTCCATTAACAAACACCGCAATTGATGCTTCTGTATCTTTTATTTTACAACTACAAGAAACATACAATGTTCAGCTTTTAGACAAAATGAATGTTTGTTTTAAACAAGGTGAATTTGTACAATACAAAGAGCTGAAAGATTTTAAAAAACTATTAAAAAACAAAGCCCTAACTGGTAAAACTATTATTTTTGATAATTTAATTACCAACAATCACGATTTTAAAAACTTTTGGGAAACCCCTATAGAGGATAGTTGGTACAGCCGATTTTTATAAAATTTTATGCTTCACGTTAATCATATTTCATTCTCATACTCTAAAAATAAAACCGTTTTAGAAAACTTTAATTTTACCCTAAAAAAAGGTGAACATTTATGTGTAATGGGTGAAAGTGGTTGTGGAAAATCTACCTTACTTAAGGCCATTTACGGATTGTTAGATTTGCCTAAAGGCACTATTTTTTGGAATGATGAACAAATTTTAGGACCCGAATTCAATTTAGTGCCTGGTTTTGAAAAGTTTAAATATGTAGCACAAGATTTTGATTTGATGCCTTACATTTCTGTATCAGAAAATATAAAAAAATTTTTATCTCGTTTTTATCCTGAAGAAAGTGAGCTGCGCACACAAGAGTTGTTAGAGGTTATTGAAATGAAACCGTTTGAAAACGTAATGGTTAAAAATTTAAGTGGAGGTCAAAAACAAAGAGTTGCCATTGCTAGAGCTTTGGCTAAAGAACCTGAATTGCTTTTGTTAGATGAACCCTTTGGACAAATTGATAACTTTAAAAAAAACGCTTTAAGACGAAAGCTGTTTGGGTATTTAAAAGAAAAAAAAATTGCATGCATCGTTGCCACACATGATAAAAATGATGCACTTTCTTTTGCCAATCATTTATTAATTATCAAAAAAAATACAATTTTAGTAAAGAATAATCCTAAAGAAATTTATAAAAACCCTAAAGAAAAATATGTTGCTGCGCTTTTTGACGATGTAAATGAGCTAAAAATTAATGGCAAAAAACAGTTACTATACCCTCATCAAATTAAAATTATTGATGGTGATTGTAAATTTTCTGCAACTGTTATAAACGCATACTTTAAAGGTTCTTTTTGGTTGATTGAAGTGTTGTTTGAAGATAGATCATTATTTATACATCATCATACTACAATTCGAAAAGGTGAAACAATTTGTTTTAAATTTACAAAGTAGCTTTAAGTGCATTGAGTTATTATCCTATAAAAAAATCACGTAAAACCTAAAAAATAAGTGTCTTTGAAATTGTAAACTTTATTTGAGAATAATCCCTAATTTATTTAAATAACAAGGTTAGTAAACATCATTTTGTGGCTACAACTTTTCTATGCCACCTTCTACCATTTTGTAGTATTTTTTACTTTCTTTACACTTTGCAAAACCATCTTCATTAAATTTTAATGTATGCCCATATTCGCTAACCCAACCTATTTGTTTTGATGGATTACCGACAACCAAAGCATAAGGTAAAACGTCTTTTGTAACAACAGAACCAGCACCAATAAAGGCATATTCGCCAATTGTAATACCACAAATAATGGTTGCATTGGCTCCTATACTTGCGCCTTTTTTTACTTTTGTTTTTAAGTATTTGTTTCTTCTTATAATAGCGCTTCTTGGGTTAATTACATTCGTAAAAACCATAGATGGTCCTAAAAATACATCATCTTCACAAGTAACTCCAGAATAAATTGATACATTATTTTGCACTTTAACATTTTCACCTAAAACAACATTAGGAGATACCACTACATTTTGACCAAGGTTACAACGTTCACCAATTTTACAATTAGACATCATATGACTAAAATGCCATATTTTTGTGTCTTTTCCTATGTTACAGTTCTCATCTATTACCGCTGTTTCGTGTGCAAAATAATCCATATATGTAATTTTTAATTTGGGGAATAAGTTTACTTACAAATGTAAAATAAAAAACCCAACTTATAAATTGGGCTTTTAATTTTATTGGTCATCAATTTTAATCTACTCTAAAGGTAATTGGTAATGCATATTTTACTTTTACAGCTTTATTTCTTTGTTTACCAGGGGTAAATTTAGGGAGCTTTTCTATTATTTGTTGTGTTTCTTTTTTCAGCTTAATGTGTGGAGCATTAATTTTAATATCAACAACATCTCCTTTATCATTTATAATAAATTGTGTAAAAATTCTGTGCTTCCCAGTACGTAAGCCAAGTTCATTAGCTAAATCTACATCAAAATTTTGTTGAACAAAACGCATCATCTTTTTATCAAAACACTTTTTATTTTCTTCTTTCGTTAAACCTTCACATCCTTTAAAAACAGGTGCATTTTCTATTAAAAGAAAAGGTACAGTATCTGGTGTCTCTTTATCAACAGGCTCTTCTGCTGTAACAATATCATCAATATTTAGTTGTACAGGTTCGTCATCTGGAAGTGTAATAATGGTTTCTTCTATATCATTATCTCCTTTTTCAATTTCGGCATCAGGTATAAATTGTTGTTTAGGTATCTCTACCTTTGGTTTTGGCTTTGTTTCTTTTACAAAGCGAACCTCAGTATCAGGTTCAACATAAACAGTGTTTGTAACTTCTGGCTCATAAATAGCAACAGTTTTCTGTTTGGTTTTATGCTCTAAGGCCATGTAAACAATAAAGAGTACTAATACAAGTCCTAACTGCGTAAAAATGGTTGAGAACTTTTCTAATTGTTTGGTTGGTAGTTTTTTTAGGTTTTTCATAATTAGAAAATTTTAAGTTGTTAAAACTTTGTTAATCCAAATAACGTGCCAAAAAACGTCTATTCAGCTATTTAACATTATTTTGATTCCAAAACATCAAGTTTCGATTCATAAAAATTTATAAAGATGTATAAAATGAATGCCTTTCACCTTTTGCAAAGTATGTAATAAAAGTAGTGGATTGCTTTGCTATTGATTTAACCACTTATAAACCATTAAAAGCAAGTTGTATTAAAAACAATACAATTTGTACATCGATAAAAGTTAATTAAGAAATAAATTTTAACTTTGAAGAAATTGATAAGAATGATTAGAGCTGTAATTATAGATGATGAGCCAAAGGCGATACAAGGTTTGGCTTGGGAACTTGAAAATTTTAGTGATGAACTCGAAGTTGTAGCTACATTTACAGAGCCTGAAGAAGCTATAGAGTATTTAAAATCGAATAAAATAGATTGTTTATTTTTAGATATTGAAATGCCAACAATGGATGGTTTTCAGTTTTTAGAACATTTAGAAGCTAAAGATTTTGCTGTAGTTATTACAACAGCTTATAATGAATATGCAATTACAGCTTTAAAGAAAGAGGCTATCGATTATTTATTAAAACCTATTGATTCTGATGATTTATCAGAAACAATTAAAAAAATAAAAAAACACAATATTAAAGGTTTTAATGCCGACAAATTTGAAGATATGTTGTTAGAATTTAACAATACACTACATCATAAAAAAATTACTATAAATACGGATGGTAAATTGGTTTTTTTAGAGCCTAAAGATATTTGTTATGTAGAGTCTGATGGTAATTATTCAACTTTGTATTTATCAAAAAATAAAAAAATTGTAGTTACTAAAAAGCTAAAAGAAATTAATGAATTACTGCCTAATAAGCATTTTTTTAGAATACATAATTCCTATATCATTAATTTAAACAAAGTTAAAGAGTTTTTAAAGTCTGATGGTTATGTAATTTTAGAAAGTGGTGCAAAGGTGCCTGTATCTAGACAAAGAAAATCTGAATTTTTAGAAAAATTATAAATTGATTGTTTATGCATAAAGTATGGTTTTTTTTCGTTTTGTGTTTTGTGTTTTTTGGTACAAATGGGCAAAAGAAAACACCAGATTTTAGTGCTCAAGTTGATAGTATCTTAAAAGTAAAACCCATTACTTACAAAGGAATCAACAAATTTTTAAGACCATTTAGAAGAGATACCATTAAATTAAAAATACTAGCTCAAAAATTTGAGGAAGCTTCTTATTTAGATGGTAAAACGTATGTAGAAAATTTATTAGGAATTCAATACAGAAACTATTCGTTATTTGATAAAGCCATCACTTCACACACTTTTGCATTAGAAACCGCTAAAAGAGCAAAAAGTATAGAGTTTGAAGTATTTAGCTTAAATATGCTAGGTGTAGATTATCGTAAAATGGATGCGAACAGAACTGCTTTAGATTACAATTATGAAGCACTAAAATTAGCGGAAACTGTTAAAAACCAAAGCCTTGGTTTACAAAGAAGCATTGCTGTTTCTTTAAATAGTATGGGTAATATTTACCTACTTTTAAAACAATATGATTTGGCTATTGAGCGTTTTAAAAAATCGCAAAAAATAGAACGTAGTATTGGCAATGAACTTGGTTTGGCCATAAATTATCAAAATATTGGGTATGCAAAAGATGCACAAGGAAAAACCAATGAAGCCTTAGATTATTTTCTGAAATCTTTAGCCATTAACAACAAAATAAATAATGTTTTTGGTAAGGTTATTTGCAATGGTAGCATTGCTAATATTTACATAAAACAAAATAAACCCAAAGAAGCAGTTTCTTTAATTACTACTAATTTTAACGATGTAAAAAAATTAGGTAATCAAGAAATGTTAGCTGACTATTATATAAATTTAGGTTGGGCGCAAGGTAAATTAAATCATTTTTTAAAGGCAGAAAAAAACTTAACTGCAGGATTAAAAATTGCTAAAAAATATAATTTTGCCCTAGAACAATCTTACGCTTACAGCTGCTTATCAGAATTATATCAACAAAAAAAAGAATACCAAAAAGCGCTTGAGTATCATAAACTTTCTTATGAATTTGAGAACAAAATTTCTAACGAAAGAAACACACAATATGTAAACGACCTTATTATAAAATATGACAGTGAACGCAAAAATAATGAGATAAAAAACCTTGCAAAACAAAATGAAATTGCCCAATTACAATTGGTGAAAAATAGAAATATCTGGATTATTATTTTTGTAACTATTTTATTATTTATTGCAGTATTATACTTTTTGTACAGACAGCGTTTATTGCAAAAACAAAAACGTATTTTAACTTTAGAGCAAGACGTTTTAAGAACACAAATGAATCCGCATTTTATTTTTAATGCGTTAAACTCTATTAAACATTACATCATTAACAATGAGCAAAAAAACGCTGTTCGTTACTTAAATAAGTTTTCTAAACTGGTTCGTAAAATTTTAGAATCTTCCAAATTAAAAGAGGTTTCTTTACAAGAAGAATTAGCAACTATGGATTTGTATATGAACATAGAAAATATTCGGTTTTCTAATGAAATTGACTATGCTATTAGCGTTGATGAAAGTGTAGATTTAGCAAATATTAAAGTACCTCCTTTAGTGTTACAACCCTTTTTAGAGAATGCTTTATGGCATGGATTATCGTCTAAGAAAGGTGATAAAAAAATTATTTTATCCGTATTTCAACCCTCAAAAGAATTTATTCAAATTGATATAGAGGATAATGGTATTGGTAGAACTGCCTCTGCTAAAATTAAATCGAAAAAAATTATCAATAGAAAATCAATTGGAATAGAATTAACCAAAGAACGCTTACAAAACTTTATAAAAGATTTTCAAAACCCTTTTAGTCTTATTTTTAACGATTTAGTTGATGATGATAAAAAACCAAGAGGAACAAAAGTTGCCCTTAAAATTCCAATACTATAAAATGTTCCACTTGCCTTAGGTAGTTTTTTTGTTTACATGGTATAGATTTTTTAGATTTTTCATAATTAGAAAGTTTTAAATTGTAACTACTTTGCACCCCAAAGAATCTAAAAAAAGCATGCATAAATGGAAATGCTCTTTTACCAATAGAAAAACAATACTAACACAAAATTAGCTGAACCTTATTTTTGGATAGGTTTTGTTGTATATGGAAGTGACACCTCTAGTAAACCAAGTATCTTCTTCGCTTTTACTTTATATTGGTATAATAACAATTGTTTTTGTGATTATATTTTTCGTTAGTATAGGGAAGTTATTTTAAATGCTTTTCTGCCAGTTTTTCCAGCTCATCATACCAATCTTCACCAAATTTTCGAATTAAAGCTTGTTTTACAAATTTGTAAACAGGTATCTGTAACTCTTTACCCAAAGAACATGCATCATCACAAATTTCCCATTTATGATAATTTACAGCCGAAAATTCGCTGTAATCCTTTACACGAATTGGATATAAATGACAAGAAATTGGTTTTTTCCACCCTATTTCACCTTGATTATATGCCTCTTCAATACCACAAAGCGCTGTATTTTTATCATCAAAAATAACATACACGCAATCGGCTCCTTTAATTAAAGGGGTTTCTAATTCACCCCATTCATTAGTAACCCAAGCTCCTTGCTTTTCTATTACTTCTCTACCTTTTTTTCTTAAAAAAGGTTTTACTTTGGGATAAATTTCTTCTAAAATCTTGGTTTCTTCTTTTTCTAGAGGAGCTCCTGCTTCTCCATCAATACAACAAGCCCCTTTACAAGCTGATAAATTACAGACAAAATCTTTCTCTATAATATCTTCTGAAACTATGGTTTTCCCTAATTGAAACATAAGGCAAAAATAAGAATATTTATTTCTGTTTTTTTCATTTTCGTAAAAATAGTTACCTACTTTTGCAAAAAATTTAAAAATTAATAATGGTTTTCGATTTCAAAGAAATATTAACTGCATTTATGGTATTGTTTGCGGTTATAGATATTATTGGAAACATTCCAATAATCATAGATTTACGCAAAAAAGTTGGGCACATTCAATCTGAAAAAGCCTCACTAATTGCAGGTTTTATTATGGTACTTTTTCTGTTTGTAGGCCAAAGTTTACTAAGCCTAATTGGCATAGATGTCAACTCTTTTGCTGTGGCTGGTTCTTTTGTACTATTTTTTATTGCTTTAGAAATGGTATTAGGAATAACATTATATAAAGATGATAGTGACACAAATGCTTCATTAACAGCTGCAGTATTTCCCATAGCTTTTCCTTTAATTGCTGGCCCAGGTAGTTTAACCACGTTACTTTCTTTAAGAGCAGAGTTTGCTATACAAAATATTATTGTTGCTGTTATTTTAAATATAATTTTTTTATATCTTGTGCTTAAAACTTCATCTAAAATTGAACGCTTACTAGGTGCTGGTGGTATTCAAATAATTCGTAAAGTTTTTGGAGTAATTTTATTAGCAATATCTGTAAAGTTATTTGCTCAAAACATAAAAATGTTATTTGTTTAAGATGATTTTTGATGCTTTAATAGTTGGTGGTGGTGTTTCTGGAATGCAATGTGCGTTAGTTTTAGGCTCTGCTATAAACAAACCATTTGCCGCTAATAAAAATATTGGAATTATTTTACATCAAAGGGCTTCACATTTAGAAAATGCTCTTTTTAATAATGTTTTAGGAGTTTCCATGAAAACTCTAGGTAAAGATATTTTGAATGATGGAAAAGCTCAATTAGGAACTTTATATCCCGACATTCATCAAATTGAAAAAGAAAAAGTAGTTTCTATTCATAAAACTGAGGGTAGATATTTAGTAAAAACCAATAAAAACAGTTATACATCAAAAATTGTAATTTTAGCACTGAATTATTCTAAACCTTTTACCATAAAAGGTTTAGAGAACTATGTAATACCACACCAAAAAGCAAATACTGCTAAAAATAGAATTCAACTTAAAAATAAAGACCATTTTATGGAAAAAGGATTGTATTGCTGTGGCACAATTGCAGGGCATAGAAGCCAATTTGCAATTGCTGCTGGCAGTGGAGCTTCTGTAGCTACAGATATCTTAACACTTTGGAATGATGGAAATCATACAAAAGTTCATGATAAAGTATGACGTAAATCATATTTTAAAACTCTTTTTATTTATAATTTTACAACCAGAAATCAAATTAATGAGAATTTAATAATTTCTAACCCTAATAATTTATAAATTTAAAAGGATTATAAGATGGAAATCAAAAAAAACCCTCGTCACCAGCTTGAAAATTTTAGCAAAATTTTCTTTCAAATAGGTATTGTTTTAACACTATTTATCATTTATACTTTCATAGAACACAAAACATACGAAAAAACTTATGGAGAATTAGAAACTGTTGTTATGGTAGCAGAAATGACAGAGGATGTTCCTATTGTTAAAGTAATAAAAATTAAACCTACTCAAGTAAAAACACCTCCACCACCTTCTATAGAAAAAATAGAAGTTGTAAAAGATGATGTTGAGATTCCTGAAACCATTATAGAATCTACAGAAACAGATGAAAATGAAGCAATTACTGATGCTGATGTTACTACAGACGATATTGTAGAAATTGCAGAACAGGAAACAGTTGTAGAAGATGTACCTTTTATGATGATTCAAAATGTACCTGTATATCCTGGATGTAAAGGAAATAATGAGCAATTAAAAAAATGTTTTACAAAAAAAATCACAAGACATTTTGGAAGAAATTTTAATGCTGAGTTAGGTAGTGAGCTTGGATTAAGCTCAGGAAGAAAAAGTATTTATGTAGTTTTTACAATAGATAAAGCTGGAAATATAACCAATGTTAGAGCAAGAGGTCCACATCCTATTTTAGAAAAAGAGGTTGTACAAGTAACCAAATCTTTACCTAAAATGACACCTGGTAAACAACATGGTGTACCTGTTGGAGTTACCTATAGTATTCCTGTAACTTTTGAAGTGGTTATGTAATGTTATTATTTATAATATAAAAAACAAAAAAAGTCTAGCTCTTCAACTAGACTTTTTTTGTTTTTATAAAATAGGAAGTTCCCTTTACTCTACAGTAACCGATTTTGCTAAATTTCTTGGTTGATCTACATTTTTACCTAACATTACTGCTATATGATATGAAAGTAGCTGTAAAGGAATCGTAGTTAATAATGGAGTTAATGCTTCTTCTGTATCTGGTATTTCAATGGTATGATCTGCAATGGCTTTTACTTGAGTATCGCCTTCTGTAACTATTGCTATAATTTTACCTGCTCTAGACTTAATTTCTTGAATATTGCTAACTACCTTTTCGTAATGCCCTTTATTTGTTGCTATTACAAAAATTGGCATATTTTCGTCAATCAATGCAATAGGTCCATGTTTCATTTCTGCTGCAGGATAACCTTCTGCATGGATATAAGAAATTTCTTTTAATTTTAATGCCCCTTCTAGAGCAACAGGAAAATTAAACCCTCTCCCTAAATATAAACAATTGGGTGCATCCTTATACACTGCTGCAATTTTTTTTACATGTTCATCTATATCTAAAAGTTTTTCTACTTGTCTAGGAATCAATTGCATCTTAAGAATATAATTCTCAAAAGCATGATCTGCTAGAGATTTATTGGCTCTTCCTAATTTTAAAGCAATTAAGGTTAATACTGTAATTTGTGTTGTAAATGCTTTAGTAGAGGCAACACCAATCTCAGGACCTGCATGAGTATATGCCCCTGAATGAGTTTCTCTTGCAATAGATGACCCTACAACATTACAAATACCAAAAACAAAAGCTCCTTTAGATTTTGCCAATTTAATAGCAGCTAATGTATCTGCTGTTTCCCCTGATTGTGAAATAGCAATCACTACATCTTTATTGGTAATTATAGGATTTCTATATCTAAATTCTGAAGCATATTCTACCTCAACTGGTATTCTTGCCATTTCTTCAAAAAGATATTCACCAACTAAACCTGCATGCCAAGAGGTACCACAAGCAACAATAATAATTCTATTTGCATTGATAAATTTGTCTATATTTTGCTCAATACTAGACATTTTAATCAATTTTTCTTGAGCAAGCATTCTACCCCTAAAAGTATCTGTTATTGCCTTAGGTTGCTCATGAATTTCTTTGAGCATAAAATGGTCATAACCCCCTTTTTCTATTTGATCTAAACTCATTTGGAGTTTTTGAATTATGGGGTCAACCATAGAATCATCAGCAATTTTATGTATTTTTACACCATTACCTAGTTTTATAATGGCCATTTCTTCATCATCTAAATAAATAGCATTTTTTGTATACTCTACAAAAGGTGATGCATCTGAAGCTATAAAAAACTCGTTTTCTTCTTTACCAACTCCAATAGCAATTGGACTTCCTAAACGAGCCACAATAATTTCATTAGGTCTATTTTTATCAAAAACTGCTATGGCATAAGCTCCAACAACGTTTGTTAGTGCTAACTGAACAGCTTTACCTAATTTACACCCCTCAGTTTCTTTAACCTCTTCAATAAGGTTTATTAAAACTTCTGTATCTGTATCACTTTTAAAAGTATATCCTCTAGAAATGAGTTCAGTTTTTATGGTATCGTAATTTTCTATAATACCATTATGCACAATCACTAAATTACCAGAATTTGATGTATGAGGATGAGAGTTAATATCATTAGGTACACCATGGGTTGCCCAACGTGTATGTCCTATACCAATATTACCTACTTTTCTTTTTTCATCTTTATTAGTAATTACCTCTAAATCAGAAACTTTTCCCTTAGTTTTAGAAAGGTGTATGTTTTCACCATCATAAATCATTACTCCTGCACTGTCATACCCTCTGTATTCTAATCTTTTTAAACCATTAATTACAATTGGATAAGCTTCTCTATAACCAATATAGGCTGATATTCCGCACATAAAATTTGTTTTGTGGTGTGAAGTTAATTATTATCTTCTGAATATGATATTTTTAAAACTGCTTTTTTTGCTGTATTTGTAGTTGAATTGTTAAAGAGCGTAACAGCTTTAGGATTCCAACTAAAATTATTAAAAATAGTATCTGTTGCACTTACTATATTTGGTAGGGGAATTGAACTCGGAAAATCTGAAGTATTGTAAGCTTTTAATTTAAAGGTTGGTGAATAATTGGTTTCACCACTTAAAATATCTGATATATGTTTTGTAATTCTAAACGTATATTTTTCAACGGCTCCACGCTCGTCTCTTTGCAACTCACCTCCAAAAAAAAGTTGTTCTCTGTAACTGTCTTTTATTTGACCAAAACCTGCATTAACTTTAGTGTTGTCTTGATAAAGATACAACCTGTCTGGAACATGAGTTGTATCTGCAGATTGATTGATGTAAAATGTTAAAGAAGCATCATTTACCAATAAATTTCTTGCTCTAAGTTCATCAATTTTACTTTGATTAAACAATGTAATGGTACCTTCACTACCTGCTGTACCTTGAATAATAATTTCATCATTATTAGGATATACCTTATCATCCATAGTAAAGGTATTTACCCTGAAACCTGATAAAGGAAAAGAGTTATTTTTAGTGATGGTATCTATTACTATACTTCCAGATTTTAAGACTGTATTTGTGTAATAAGCCTCTATTGACGGATTTAAAGCTGTATTTGTATTGTTAAAATTAAAAGAAATTAAAGAACCTTCAGTACCTGTTGCTTCTATAATTAAACCTCTAAAATAATTATTAAATGCTTCTTGTGAAGCAAATTCTCCAGATTCATATTTGTCTAAAAAAAGTGCTTTAAATTTATCCTCATTTAATGGGATTCTTACAAAAGGAATTTTAGCTGTATTTGTTGCCGAATTAAAAATCTCTAGAGTATCAGTAGTTGCAATATTATCATCAAATAGCCTTCTTTTTATAACAAGAGTGGTATCACCTGCATTTGGTTTAAAAGCAATATCTGCATTGGCATTAAGCCTATCTATTTTCTCAAAAACATCATCAGAAAAAAAACTATTTATTTTTGATGGATCTGATGGGTCGTAAACATTTATAAATGTATTTGATCTAAACACATTTAAGGTAAATTCTTTTGATGGATCTCCAATAATAGAATCTAATTCGTAAGCATCACCATCGTTATTCAGTGTTACTTGATAAGGTAACTTTATAAATACTGTATCTATTTTAGTAACTACTGTAGTATCTGCACCGTAAATATTTACATCATCAACAACTTGCAAATCTGGTGAAATGGCTACTTGCGAAACAATAGAAGCTTCTAATTTTTCATAATCTTGGCTTGCGTAAACACCCAATAAATATTGCCCTAATCGTCTTGAAATATTATCTGACTGAACCCTTTCTAAAGGACTATTTTCAGCAGTAATATCTACCAAAACAGAATTAGTAGTAAACCTTGTGTTGGTTAATACGTTAGAATCTATATTTGTAAAGTCTTCTTCACAAGATAAGATTGCCATTGATAGGCATATAAAAACACCTAAGTATAGGCTTCGTTTAATATTTTTTTTCACTTTCAAAAAACAATTACTCTGCTGCAATTAAATCAGCATAAAAATTCAAATAAGATTCTTTTAAATGCTCTAATTGATATTCTAAAACAGGCAAATCATCTTGTTCTTCAATAAAAGAACTTAATTCATCATCAATCGTTTCACTACCATGAATAATTGCATCAGAATTTTCGATTGCACTTTTTAAAATATTAATATGATTTGGTTTTGTTATTGTAGCTATTTTATCAGAGTCATTAAGGTCAAATTTTACTTTATCAGCTAAATTTGTATTTAAATCACCTTTAAAACCGCTTTTATAAAGCGAAGTAACAATTTTACTTTCAGTAAACAATGGCTCTTCTTTATAAAATTCTCTTAAATAAAGTGGCAACAAAGAAGCCATCCATCCATGAATATGGATAATATCTGGTGCCCAGTTTAATTTTTTTACAGTTTCCACAACGCCTTTTGCAAAGAAAATAGCTCTTTCGTCATTGTCTGGAAATAACTGGTCGTCTTCGTCTGTAAAAACTGCTTTTCTCTTAAAATATTCTTCGTTATCAATAAAATACACTTGCATTCTTTCTTTTGGAATAGAAGCTACTTTTATAATTAACGGCATATCTACATCATTTACCACTAAATTCATTCCAGACAAGCGAATTACTTCATGTAATTGATGTCTTCTTTCGTTAATAACACCAAATCTTGGCATAAAAATACGGGTTTGAACTCCTTTAGAATGTGCATTTTTGGCTGATGTAAATGCTGTGGAAGAAAGTTCTGTTTCTGGTAAGTAGGGAACAACTTCTGATGATACGAATAAAATTCTCTTGTCCTTCATTAAATCAAACTCTTTTATAAAAATGCAAAAGTACAAATTTTTATGCTAATATGGTGTTAAAATGGTAAGTTTGCATCGATTATACAGCCTTTTACTATGAATATTTTTACTGAAAAGCAGCCTTTAAAAGTGTATCTCACTAAACTAAAAGCTCAACATAAAAAAATTGGTTTTGTGCCAACTATGGGTGCTTTACACCAAGGACATTTATCTTTAATTAAAAAAGCTCAGCAAAAAAATGACATTGTTGTGGTAAGCATTTTTGTAAATCCAACTCAATTTGATAAAAAAGAAGATCTTATCAACTATCCAAAAACTTTAGAGAATGACACTAAGTTGCTAAAAAGTGTTCCTTGTGATGTAGTATTTCATCCAACTGTACAAGAAATGTATGGTGAAAACACAATTTCTGAGCATTTTGATTTTGGTGGGTTAGAGCACGAAATGGAAGGTGAATTTAGAAAAGGTCATTTTAATGGAGTTGGCACTATTGTAAAAACCTTTTTCGAAATTATTGAACCTGATACTGCCTATTTTGGTCAAAAAGATTTTCAGCAATTGCAAATCATCAAAAAAATGGTAAAAACTTGTAAACTTCCTGTAAAAGTTAAAGGTTGCAAAATATTTAGAGAAGAAGATGGCTTAGCCATGAGTTCTAGAAACATAAGATTAACTTTAGCACAAAGAAAAGCTGCCCCATTTATATACAAAACGCTCAAAAAAGCTAAAAAGAAATTTAAAAAAGAAAGTAGTACTAAAGTCACAGAATGGGTAGAAAATCAATTTAAAAAACAAGAAATATTAACTTTAGAGTATTTTACTATTGCTGATGAAAAAACATTAAAAACCATAAAAAACAAAGAATCTGACAAAAAATACAGAGCTTTTATAGCAGTTTTTGCTGGTGATATTCGTTTGATTGATAACATCTCTTTAAAAAATAATTAACCAAAAAAAGCTTATTTTTACAGCATGTTAGTACAAGTAGTAAAATCTAAAATCCATCGTGTAAAAGTTACAGGTGCAGATTTAAATTATATAGGCAGCATTACCATTGATGAAGATTTAATGGATGCTGCAGGAATTATTGAAGGCGAACGCGTACAAATTGTAAACAACAACAATGGCAATCGTTTAGAAACTTACGCTATTCCTGGGCCACGTAAAAGTGGAGAAATTACATTAAACGGAGCAGCATCTCGTTTGGTAGCTGTTGGTGATGTATTAATTTTAATTGTTTATGCTTTTATGGAATTAGAAGAAGCAAAAAAATTTAAACCTCAATTAGTTTTTCCGAACGAAAAAGACAATACACTTACCTAATTTTGAGCATTAAAAAAATTTTAAAAACCATATTACCTCTCGCTTTGGGAGGTTTTTTAGTTTGGTATTCATTAGCTGACATTTCTCTTGAAACCTTAGGTCAATATTTTAAAGAGGCAAATTATAGCTGGATTTTTCTGGGCTTATTATTCGGAATTTTAAGTCATCTTTCTAGAGCATATAGATGGAAATTTATGTTAGAACCTTTAGGTTTTAGTCCAAGATTTACCAATAGTGTTTTGGCAGTTTTAGTAGGCTATTTGGTAAATTTAGCGTTACCAAGAGCAGGTGAAATTTCTAGAGCAACAGTAATGGCAAATTATGAAGATATTCCTTTCGAAAAAGGTTTTGGAACTATTGTAGCAGAACGAATTGCAGATTTAATTATGATGTTGGCTATATTAGCCATTACACTTTTTGTGCAATTTGATTTTATCTATAATCTTTTAACCCAAAACTTCAATCCTACAAAAATTAGTATTGGTTTAGCAATCTTGCTTGTCGGATTCTTTATTTTTTCATCTTTCGTAAAAAAAGCAAAATCAGGATTTTTATTAAAAATTAAAACCTTTGTTAGTGGTTTAATTGAAGGAGTTACTAGCATTTTTAAAATGAAAAATAAGTGGGCTTTTATTTTCCATACCGTTTTTATTTGGGTAATGTATGTAGCCATGTTTTGGGCAACAATACCTGCAATAGATGGTTTAAAAGTACCTTTTGGCGGAATTTTAATCGGTTTTATTGCTGGCGGATTTTCTATTGCAGCCACAAATGGCGGAATTGGTTTATACCCAATTGCTGTGGCTGGAGCCTTAGCTTTGTTTGATATTCCTACAGAACCTGCAACCGCTTTTGGCTGGATTATGTGGACTGCACAAACTGCAATGATTGTGGTTTTTGGAGGATTAGCGTTCTTATTTTTGCCTATCTATAACAAGAATAAGTAGTTTTTAAAATGTTACTTTTTCCTATTAATTTTTAAAATAAGCAGTAACATTTTCTATAACTTTTTCACTTAATCGTACAAATGCTTGTTGTGTTCTGCCGCTAGAAACTTCAAAACAATTTACGTTTGGTAAGTTTAATAATTCTGTATCACCCAAAGCACCAAGTGAATCGCAATACACTTCATTTTTACCTGTTGTTATCCATTTATTAAAAGGTTCAGAATCCCAAGCAGGAGATAAACCTGTATTAAATAATATTTTATGATTCCCGAATTTTAAAAATTCATTTTCGTGCAATAAAACAGTGTTTTTATTTAAACAAGCAATTACAACTTCATTTGTTTCCATTAATTGGTCTATTGGCAAAAATTCGTAGCCTTTTTCTTTGGCAGCTTGTTTTTCACTTCTGGCAAAATAAGTAATATCAGCACCTAAAAAACAAAGTGCATCTGCAATCATTCCTCCAGATTTTCCCAAACCAATTATACCGACTTTTAATCCTGTAATTTCTCTCGGAATTCCACTCCAAGCGTTTCGTGGTTTTCCATCAGAAGTATTACCAAAACCGTGCAAACATCTTACCAACTCGCTAATTACATATTCTACAACACCTTCATCACCATAATCACGAACACCTGTAACCGTAATTCCACGTGAATTTGCATAATTAATATCCACATTCGCACTTTCTGGCGTGTATAAAGAACAACACATTCCTATATATTTTACGTTTGGGCAACGCTCTAAAATTTCTTTTGTTAAAGTTGTAGTGTAACTTAAAAATACGGCATCTGCATCACCAATTCGTTTTACAATTTCATCATCGGTAGTTGGCATATCTGTATGTAATACCAAATTATCTGTAAACGATTCTAACTTCAAATTCGCCGAATTTATCAACCCTAAAGGCTCTATTCCTACAATTTTTTTAAACATAACAAACTCTATTTATTGCTGTAAATAATAAAGTTCCAACTTATGAAATATCATTTATAATAACTAATTTTTCCTCTTAACTTTATATGCTTGTTTAGCCTAAATATTTTTTGGGCGTTCCCTAAAGGTCGCGCTTTACACTATATCTTTTTGCAAAAAAGCAAAAAGGATGTCGTTTCAATCGCTAACGCAACTGTTTGCTAGCTTATTAGATTTACTATAAACATAGATTAATATTTAAAAGGTACAAATTTATTAGATTCTTTAAACTACTATATAAAAAGATCAAAACATTAATTTTAAAACAATTATCTTTGGTAAAAGCAATTTTATGAACACAGAAGAAAAACGAAAAGCTTTAGCAAAATGGATTTTAGAATCAGACGAAAATATTTTAAATGAGGTAGAAGCTGTTTATAAAACACATTCAAAATCTGAAGAAAAAAATAAAGAAATTGTAGCGTATACTGTTGATGGCAAACCTTTAACTAAAGAAGATTATATTAAGAGAATTGAAAAAGCAGAAAAAGGAAAATTTATATCTACAGAAGAATTGAGAAAAAAAATGCTTTCTTGGTAAATGATAATTGAATGGTCTAAAAAAGCTGAAAATGATTTATATTTTATTTTTAAAAACATAAAAGAAATCTCTTTTTCAGATAAAACTGCATTAAATGTGGTTAATGACATTTATGATAAAGGCAATAGTGTCAATTTTGCTGAACAATATCAAATAGATGAATTTGCTGGCAAACCTTATAGAAGAATAATTGTTAGAGATTATAAAATTATCTACAAAGCTATCAATGCAAATCATATAAGAATACTTCAAATTTTTAATACTTTTCAAAGTCCAAGTAAACTTCATAAATAATTAGCGTAAATTTGTACAATTAGTGTTATAACTTTTTTTCAAATGCCAAAAACCAAAACAACTTTTTTCTGTCAGAATTGTGGAACGCAACATGCAAAATGGGTAGGACAATGTAGTGCTTGTAAAGAATGGAACACCATTGTAGAAGAAGTAATTCAAAAAGAAGAAAAACGCGTTTGGAAACAAGCTACTACTGCAAAACAAATCACGAATAAACCACTTAAAATTGCTGATATTGTTCTGAATCCCGAAGAAAGAGTTATCACCAATAATAACGAATTAGACACTGTTTTAGGAGGTGGTTTGGTAAAAGGCTCAGTAACACTTTTGGGAGGTGAACCAGGTATTGGAAAATCAACTTTACTATTGCAAGTTGCTTTAAATATCAATCAAAAAGTTTTGTATGTTTCTGGTGAAGAAAGTCAATCGCAAATTAAAATGAGAGCAGAACGTTTAGAAGCAAAAAACTCTAATTGTTTAATTTTAACTGAAACTAGTACACAGCAAATCTTTAAAAATATCGAAGAAACTGAGCCAGAAGTTTTGGTAATCGATTCTATACAAACTTTACACACCAATTCTATTGAAGCTTCACCTGGAAGCATTTCTCAAATACGAGAAACATCAGCAGAATTGATAAAATTTGCCAAAGAAACTGCAACTCCTGTTTTGTTAATTGGGCACATTAACAAAGAAGGAAACATTGCCGGACCAAAAATTTTAGAGCATATGGTTGATGTTGTTTTACAATTTGAAGGCGATAGAAATCATACATATAGAATTTTAAGAAGTCAGAAAAATAGATTCGGATCTACATCAGAATTAGGGATTTACGAAATGCTTTCTAATGGTTTACGAGAAATCTCAAATCCTTCTGAAATATTGATTTCTAAAAAAGATGCAGATTTAAGCGGAACTGCAATTGCATCTACATTAGAAGGAATTAGACCTTTAATGATAGAAATACAAGCCTTAGTTTCTACGGCAGTTTATGGAACTCCACAACGTTCTACCACAGGTTATAATTTAAAAAGGTTAAACATGTTATTGGCAGTTTTAGAAAAACGAGCTGGCTTTAAATTAGGTGCAAAAGATGTGTTTTTAAACATTACAGGAGGTATTAATGTAGATGATCCTGCCATTGATTTAGCTGTGGTTGCAGCCATTTTATCATCCAACCAAGATATTGCTATCAATCCCAATGTTTGTTTTGCTGCAGAAGTAGGTTTGGCTGGTGAAATACGACCTGTTTCTAAAATAGATCAACGTATTTTGGAAGCTGAAAAATTGGGTTACAAAAGTTTTGTGGCTTCTAAATACAATAAAATTTCATCTAAAAACCATGCTATTAAGTTGATTTTAGTGGGTAAAATTGAAGAGGCTTTTGCTACTTTATTTGCTTAATTTTTTTGACTAAAAATTCACAAATATTGGTAACAAAAAAACCGAACATTTCTGCTCGGTTTCTTATAAATTTTGGTAATGGTGCCAAAAATGGTTGGTAATTTTCATAAAATTATTAATTATATTATAGGCATTAATCTGAAGAGGATAT
>CBFIFR010000036.1:0-30473 GCA_965661915.1 Polaribacter sp.
TTTACAGCCCAAGAAAATCAAGGAAAACGTTTGTTTAGGGATCCACCGAATTTAGGAGGAGCTGGTTGTTTAGGATGTCATAGAGGAGATGAGTTTGATATTGATCGAAATTCTAGAAACAATGGTATTATTGGTGTTGCAGGAAGTACATCTTTAGATCTTACTAATTTTAAGGCACCAACATTAAGAGATTTGGTAAATCCGGATGGTAATTTAAACGGTCCTTTAATGCATGATGGAAGTTTAACCACGCTAATGGAGGTTATTAATCATTATAACGAAATACCAAATAATGCTACAAATACAGATTTAGATAATAGATTACGTCCTGGAGGAAATACGCAAAGATTAAATTTAACAAATACAGAAAAATTAGCTTTAGAAGCTTTTCTAAAAACACTTACTGGTGTTGATGTTTATACCAACGAGAAATGGTCTAACCCTTTTGATGAGAATGAAAATATCTCTTTGATTGGTAATTCTTTGGCTACAGACAATTATAAATTCGGGCAAACAGTTACCTTATTTCCTAACCCTGTGAAAGAGCACTTAAATATAAAAGTAAATACAGGAGATTATTTAGTAACTATATTTGACACAAATGGTAAAAAAGTAGTTGTGCAAAATATTAGCGAATCTGATGCTATGAATTTGTATCGTTTAAGAAAAGGAATTTACTTTTTAAAACTTCAAAATTTGGATACAAAAAAAATAATTACAAAAAAGTTTATTAAACAATAATTGATAAGTTTAAAACACTTTTCAAACAGCCATTTTTGTTATTATCGTTTTTGTATAAGAAAAGTTGCGTTTTTTGTGTGTGTGGAATATCCGAAGGAAATTCAGAAGTAGCAAAAAATGCAACTAGCTTTAGTTAATTACTAATTTAGCAATTTTTTCATACAATGCCAGAAAATTATTGTCTAAATTCAACGAAGAATTTGTTTAGTTTTTAACTCAGTTCTTTGTTGTAAACAGGCTTTTTTTATTCTATAATTCCATTAAATGTTTTTGATTCGCTATAAACAGTAATTCCAAAAAGATTCCATTTCAAAACTCCATTAGCAATAAATTTCGATTTCCCATTCATATTCAAATTGTTTGTGTCTATTGTCTTAAATTCCCACATATAACCACTCACAAGTCCATTTAAATAACTGTTACTTTCAATTGGAATATATTCATTCTGTTCAATAGAATATTTTAAAAGCATATTTATATCAAAAGTCCAATTATCTTCCAATTTTATTTGTTTAATTTCTGTGTTATTTTTTCTCTCATAGTTTTCTGTTATTGATATTCGGTTTGAGTTTTTTTCTGAATTAGATGCAGAAATTATTTGTACAATTCCGATTACCATTATAAAGATTGAGACAACTTGAAATTTTGGTTTAAATATTCTTTTTCCTTTAGCGATAAACCCAACAATCAGATATAGAAAGTAAAGAACAAACATTCCGTTTATAACAGACCAAATTAAATGTATCATAGTTTTCGTTTTTCAGCTTGTTTACAACTTAATTATTTAATGATAATTTTTTTTGTTAAGCTGCTATTTGCATCACTAATTCTTAAAATGTAAAGACCAGTTTTTAAGTTTGGTATACTAATTTTTTGATTGTTGATTTTAGGATTTTGGGCTTCATAAACTTTAGAGCCAATGACAGAAAATAATACAATGGATTTTATATGAATTACATTTGGAGTAGAAATTGTGATACTATTCGTCCTTGAAGGGTTAGGATATACGCTAACATCTTTTAGAGAAAAAAATGATTTAGTCGCCAAAACAGAACCCCAAATTTGACTTACATATTCTGGATGGTCAATAAATGGATTCCTATTTCCTTGAAATTTAAAGGCTTCATTGTTTCTAACAATTTCTCTTTGGCTAACTGGGTCATTGGTATGCCATTTATACAATAGTTTGATGTACCAATTTTCATATACTTGATTATTAGAGCCATTTAAAGGGTTATTGTTTGCTGTATGGGATTCCCATGAATTACTGCTAACTTCATCTTCATAACGCGTTGCAAAATAAAAAAGCATTCTTGCAATATCTCCTTTAAATTCATCAATAGGCTCAAAAACAGTTCCAGTATAATTGTCAAAAATATTAGTCCCAACTTTAGACCCATTTTGTGAGGTCCAACTCGCATTAGAAACTTCTCCAAAAGGATAATTACTTCTTCGTCCATTTACATATCCATCAGATGGGACCACATGATGCACATCTGCTTTCATGGGGCTTCTGCTATTAAAAAAGCCCTGAGGAAAAATATGTTCTCTATTGTAACAATCATTTTCAGAGTTATAATTTCCGCAGTTTCTAGAGTCATGTTGATAATTGTATGCATCTGTACCATCTGGATTTTCTGAATACATATCTAAAACCGTATTATCATTTTCATAAAAACTGTCTGTATCTGAGGTTTTATAAGCATCATATAATGCTCCATAACCTTGGTCTAGATGACCATTAGTAATGATGTTTTTTAGTTGTGTTTTTAACGAATAACCATCTGCTGATGCAGCACTATAATACCCTGTTGGGACTTGAGAAAAACCAACAGAAAAACTAATTATACTTGATAAAAAAAGTAATTTTATTTTCATTTATTTTTTGATGAATTTTGAAGTGTACTTCTTGTTTTCAAGTGCAAATTTAATGATATAAATTCCTTTAGAAAGATGTTGAATATTAATTTCGTTAGTAGAATTTTGTAAAAGCATTACTTCTTTACCTAAAACATCTACAATTTTTAACTTAGAAATTTTTTGGTTAGATGAGTTTTGAATATGTAGTATATTACTTGCAGGGTTAGGATAGAACTGTATGTTTTCTTTATCAAATGAAGCAGTAGAAAGTATGATAGCACTGTGTGTACCAAAATCATCTACAGTATCTTTTGGATAAACATCCCATTCATTATCGATGTCAAAAGCTGTATTAGGTTGAGAAATACCACTTTTTCTTCTTAAGGTTTTGTCTTTTGCAAAGTTTGATGAACCTCCATCATAAGTTCCAATAATATCAATTAAAACACCATTTTTAAATAATCCTACAGGATCATTACCATTAAAATTTATAGGGGCTCCAAAATTAGTATCTCCATCATGCACACGAATATAATCAGCATTATCAATTAAAAACTGACCTGCTATTGCAACATTTGGATCTGAGCTAGAACTTGATTCTCCTGCTGCTTCATTGGCAATTGCAAAAACATTTTGAGCAGCAATTATTCCTTCAAGTTGAAGATACCATTCCCATTCTGCATCATTTAAACCTCCATTAGTTTGTCTTGCAATACTGTATGAGCTTAAGTCAATATCACTATCAGTAAGATTAACGATTTCAAGAGCTTTGATATTTGATGAACCTTCAATATATTCTGAGAAAAAAAGCTCATTAGCAGTGGTTGTAGAACCATCTGTAGTGATTGCATTTACTGAATTACTTAAAGCAGATTTGTTACCTACTGCATCTTTGGCCAAAACCTGAACAGCATAAGTGGTAGAAACTGTTAAACCAGCTACAGTGTAAGTGGTATCAGTGGTTGAAGCATTGTAATTATTATCCACAAAAACATCATAACCAGTAACAGCAGTATCATCTGTAGCTTTGTTCCAAGAAATTTTAAAAGAAACTCCTGTTTCGTTACTAATAATTATATTTTCTGGGATGGAAGGAGGTGTAACATCTTGAATAGTTTTGGCGGTTATAGGAACACTTTTATCTGATAAATTATTCGCAATATCTCTTGCTAAAACCGAAAAAGAATAGCTTGTATTAGAGTTTAAACCAGTTATAGTTGTGCTTGTATTAGAGGTGTTTTTTACCAAATTACTATCCACAAAAACATCATAACTAGTAACTGCAACATTATCTGTAGCTGCATCCCAAGACAAATCTACAGAAAAAGTAGTGATATTATTTGCAGACAAATTTGTTGGTACAGTTGGTGCTTCTGTGTCTGAACTTGTGTAAATACCCCAACTATCTTCTGCTTCTGGACCACCCCAAATTCTTGTTGCTAAAATAGGGTTGTCTATAAACGGATTACGATTTCCTTGTGCATTTTGATTTGTAGTATTTTCATGATAGGTATTTCTTTGTCTTTCGAAATCGGAAACTGGGTCTTCTGCGTTCCATTGTAGAAACAAATCAATCATATCATCTGGAGTAGAGGAGTTGTCTCCAAAGCCAATATTTGTTGGTAAGCATCTGTCATCATATCTTACATACATGTACATCATCATTCTAGCAACATCACCTTTCCATTCATCTCCTGGGTACCAACCACCATTGTTTTGAGCTCTAGAGTTTCCTGTGCCATCAGTAAATTTTCTGTTATTTCTAGATGAGTTTCGCTGTGCATCTGCTGGTCTTAAATGATGTGCATCTGAACCTGGACCAGAATCTGAAAGAGGAGGAATTCCTAACGATTGCGAATACACATGTTCTCTGTTCCAATTGCCTGGGCTACCACCATTATTGTTAATGCCTCTAGTTCTATCATTGGTAACATCAGCATCAGAACCATTTTCAAAACCGTAAATTAACAATACTTCTTGATTGTTATCTGGGTTAACATCTGTAATTTTACTGGCATCCCAAATTTGGTCATAAAACAAAAATTGGGTGTGCGTGCTAATTATTTTTGTAGCCAGTTCTTCTTTTAAAGTTATACCTGTTAGGTTTAAATTAACATCATTATAATAAGCCTCTTGGCTAAATAAAAATGCTGAAAAAGTAAGGGTAAAGAGAAAGGTAATTTTTTTGTACATAAACTGTTTTTTTTTAAACAATTCTTTTTCATACAATTTTTTGTTTTACAGATAGCAAGTCTACAAAACTACTTTTTTTCTAAAAGGGCCATGTAAAATCCGTCAAAACCAGATTTGTGGGCTAAAACTTTTTTGTCTTTTACAAAGGTAAACTCTTTTCCTGCATCCGATGTTAAGAATTTGTCAACTTGTTCTTGATTTTCAGAAGGTAAAATAGAACAGGTTGCATACACCATTTTTCCACCTGGTTTTACCATTTTAGAGTAACTTTGTAAAACTTCTTGTTGTACTTTTTTAATGTTTTCAATAAAGTCTGGTTGTAATTTCCATTTAGAATCTGGGTTTCTACGAATTACTCCCAAACCAGAACAAGGCGCATCAATTAAAACACGGTCTGCTTTGTTATACAATTTTTTGATGGGTTTTGTAGAATCGATAACACGTAAATCTATATTATGTGCTTTATTTCTTCGAGCTCTAACTTTTAATTTTTTCAATTTGCTTTCGTAAATATCCATTGCAATAATTTGCCCTTTATTTTCCATTAAAGCAGAAAGGTGTAAAGTTTTACCTCCTGCACCAGCACAAGTATCTACTACTTTCATTCCAGGTTGTACATCTAAATACGCAGCAACTAGTTGAGAAGAAGCATCTTGTACTTCGAAAAATCCATTATGAAAAGCCTCAGTTTTAAACACATTAGCTCTTTCTTCCAAGACCAAAGCATCTGGATGATTTGGAGAAAATTTGGTAATAACATTTTCTGTTCTTAACTTTTTTTGCAAAAGTTCTTTGGTAATGTTTAAGGTATTTGTTCTTAAAATTACTTGCGCTTGTTCATTTAAAGCAGCAATTTCTTTTGTCCAAACAGTTTCACCCAATTCAGATACACAAAGTTCATCCATCCAATCAGGAATAGATTCTCTATATTTTCTTGTTTTAGATAATTCATCAAAACGACCTTTTATTCTTCGTACAGGTACATCACCTATTTGATTCCAATCTGGCAAAGCAATACCTCTTAAAATACACCAAACAGAAAAAATACGCCAAATATCATCTCTTTTATATGGCGTTTTTACTTCAGCAATTTCTGCGTAAAGCCTGTTCCATCTTGTAATTTCGTAAATGGTTTCTGCAACAAATTTTCGATCTCTTGCACCCCAGCGTTTGTCTCGTTTTAAAGCTTTTTCCACAGCTTTATCTGCATAAACACCTTCGTTAAATATATCTCGTATGCTATCTATAACTGCAAACGTTAAGTTTCTGTGTAATCTCATTTTTTAAGGTAATCAGGCACAAAGATACTAATTAGTTGTAGCTAAAAAATTAAATTTTTGAAGGATCTAAACTGGTGTACAAATACTTTTTGCCCTTCAAATGGATTTGTTGCTTTTTCGTACACCTTAAATTACTGCTTTTCTATAGATTTTTACCACTTGTCTAAGGCAAAAAGTATCGATGAAATAACCTTATCTAAAGAAAACGAAAGATAATTGCCATTGAGCTTAACAAATTTTGTGTTGCTCGAAGTTAAGTTAAAAAAGGACGATAAGATTTTTACCTTTGATGTAGTTAAACGCCTTTAAAATCAATAGTTTAAAAGAATTACCCTCAAATTTTTAATTATGGAAACCACACAAAAACTTTACAGAAACTTCGACACTACTTTAATAAAAAATACTAGTGTTTTACTTTTATTTATGTTGATGAGCATCTTTTCGTTGAATGCACAGTGTGTAACTGAAACAGATTGTGATGGTGATGGAATTGAAAACTCCATAGACTTAGATGATGATAATGATGGAATTTTAGATTGTGAAGAAAACGGATTAACTACCAACTCTTTAAGTGATTTATTTTCGATAGCAGGAGATGCTGGTTTTGTAAATTCAAACCAAATAGAACTTACTCCTGATGTAAATAATCAAGCAGGATCTAGTATGTCTTTTGGTAAAATTGATTTTACAAAAGATTTTGATTTTTCCATAGAAATCAATTTAGGTAAAAAAGATATTGGGGCAGATGGTATTGCAATTGTTTTTCATACTGATCCAGATGGTATAAATACGGTTGGGATTAATGGACAAGGTATTGGTGCAAAACATATTAAAAACGGAATTTCCATAGAATTTGATACGTATAGAAATTATGGAGAATTAGTTAATGATCATACTCAAATTAAAAATACGACCACTTGGCAAGGTTTAACAGCAGCAACAGATTTAGGGAATATAGAAGATGGTAAATGGCACTTGGTTACTTTTAAGTGGATTGCAAGTACAAATACCTTAAGTTATTCTTTTGATGGAACTGTAATTGCAAATTACACAGATGATTTAATTGCTACTGTTTTTAACGGACAAACTAATGCTCATTTCGGTTTTACAGCATCTACAGGTGGACAAAGAAACACGCAGAGCATACGATTTGTAAACGAATTATGTACCTATCCTTTTGCAAAAGATGCTGATAATGACGCTATTCCTAATCAATTTGATACAGATTCTGATAACGATGGATGTCCTGATGCTTTAGAAACCACAAATAATTTTAAAACTACAGATGCAAATGGAAGATTAAAAGGTGGTGTAAATGCAAATGGTATCCCTTTAGTAGCTGTGGGTGTTAACCAAACTGTGGGTACAAGTTTAGATGCAAATGTAATGTCTCTAGTTTGTACAAATCCATACAAGCCAACTTTACCAGCAGAATGTTTTACAGTTTTTGTAGAGCATGATGCAGCTTTAACGAGTGGTACAACAAACGGAAGTTTAGCTGCAGGTGGTGATTTGACAATTAATGGTGATTATGAATTGGCTTTGCAAGATTGTGGCTGTTATCATGTAAATGGCAATGACTTGGGGTTATTGGTTGATGGGAAAACAAATTACAATCAAGGCATATTAAATTTACGAAATGCTACACAATATGCTCAAATTGGTGAATCAAATGGTAGTAATGCTTGGTATGCAGATCCTCAAAATGCACCAACACCAATTAGAATTACACCAGAAAATAATTATGATGCAAATTCGTATATTCAATTAGCAGGAAATGCAGCAGCTTTTAATACAGCATCAAATCCTGTTTTTGCAAAAAGCAATTTAGATTTTTCGTTGGCATTCCAAAAATTAAGAACAAATTCGACTAGCTTATCAGAGAATAATCATAATGTACTGCTTAAAAATGTTGCAGGCGATTCTATTTCAACTACAAATTTACCAACTCAGATTAGTATTTTACTTAAAAATAAGGCGAATTACATCAACATAAACGGATCAGATTTAAATAATGTTGAAGTTGTAAACTTTTTAACTGCTGCAAATTCAGATAAATATTTAATTGTAAATGTAAACGCTCCAGGAACATTTAATTGGAAGGTTTGGACACAAAATGGAGTTGCTAATCAAAATGCTTCACACATCATTTATAACTTTTACAATACTACTGCTCTGCATTTAAAAGGTAATAATACAATTTATGGTAGCGTTTTAGCGCCTTTTGCAAGCATCACAAAAAAAGAAAATACCGCAGATGTTGTGGGTCAAATAATCGCTACTTCTTTTACACAAAATGGAGGAGTTGTGCATTGTACAACCTTTGCATCAGAGGTAAATGCTGCAACCGCTGTTAATGCAACACCAAATGCAACTTTCAACGTAAATAACAATGAGTGTTTAAACAATAATATTTTTCAATTTAATAATACCTCAAGTACAGGTGCAATTGCACAACCTGTAGCTCCAATTTCATATCAATGGAATTTTGGTGATGGTACTACAAGTACTTTTATGGAACCTAGCAAAACTTATGCAGCAGCAGGTGTATATACAGTTACTTTAACAGCGACTAATAAATTTGGTTCAGATGCTACAAGTCAACAAGTAACAGTATTGCCAAAAGTGGATGCAGAGGTGGTTATCAATACAACCAATACATCAGATGGGGCTGTAAATGCGAATGTTACTTTGGTAAATACTGCTGATTTTTCAAGCTATTCTTGGACTTTACCAGGTGAAAACACATCGCGTTATCAAAATGAAAACGCAATTTCAATGCATTTTTCTCAATCTGGATTTTATACTTTAGTATTTTCAGGTGTGCAAACAAATGGTTGTAATATCATCACAGAAATACCAATTACCATTCAATCTAACGAAGTTAGTACAGGGAATAGTGGAGGGGTAGAATCAGAATCTTTAGGTGATGCAATTTCTAAAATTTATGTAGGTAGAAAAAAGAATTCTGTACCTACTCAATTCGTAAAATCGGAAGCTAATATTTATAACAAAGCTAAATTAAAAAGTGTGCAACCTTACCAAGGTAAAGGGCAAACCATGTTAGATATGTTTCCATCAGCTTTGGTAGCTGGTAATGTTGCAAACATCACCTCACCAACAGATATTTTAGATTATACTATAGCAGATGAAGTATTTTCGGTAGACTTTTCTTTAGATGGACAAACTAAAGGGGTGGTATTAGGAATCAAAACCTCAGATAAAGTATATAATCATACCAAAGCATCTTGTGACAGGTTAAGAGGCGCTGAAATTTTAAACATAAAAACAGTACAATTACAAGGTAAAAACTTTTTAATGCAAGGTATTAAACAACGCACAGGGGTTGTGGAATATGCTATTTCTTTTGCAGTGGCTAAAAATAATAACGATAGTAATTATACCATTCAAACCAATTGGTACGTAAATCATTACACTAAATTTAATGATGTATATAATTTTCAAGTATGGTCTACTAATCCTGCAGATACTCAAAAGTTAGTTTCCGATATTTTAAATAATTTACAAACCTATATGCCAGTGCAACAAACAGAGGTGCAAAAATTACCAAAAACCTATGCTGCTAAGATTTCTAGAGCGCAAGGTGATTTAGTAGTACTTTTAAGAAGTACAGAGGTTGGGCAAGAAGTAGAAATTGCCATGGAAGAAATTTATTCTGAAACTGCAAATAATGTAAAACACAGGTATAACCCTGTAAATTCTGCGAAAGAAAAAACATTGCGTATTCCTATTGCTGATGGTTATGAATATGATGCTTTGGTGAAAGTAAATGGGGAAATTCAAGATGCATTTTATCATGCAGATGGTAACTGGGGCTTAGATTATGACAAGAGATATACTCAAATTAATCATTATTTTGTGTCTAATGATTTTGATAGAACTTATAATGATGATGAATATGCCATCAGCAGAAATGTAGAACTTAATGCAACTAGCGATTATGATTATTTAACCTTATACAAATCGTTATTACCAGGAACATTAGCCGCAGATTATTCTCAATACAAATACTTATCTTTTACAGCTACTGGTAGTGGTTTAATGGAATTAGGTTTGATAAAATCATCTATAGAAGAATGGAAAGCGCAATATAGAGTAATGGTAGATTTGTCTGAAGAAGAACAAACTTATTATATCCCTTTTGAAATCTTTTCATCAATAGGAACTACAGCTCCAATTACAGCAGATGATTTAACTACACTAGCCTTTACATTTTTACCAGTAGAAGCACAAACTACAGATTTAGATTTAAGCATTAAAGACATTAAATTTACTAAAACCGCAGTTGAGGAAGAGGTAGTATTTAAAATTGAAGAATTTGACAATCACTTTATGGCATACCCAAATCCGTCTCAAGGTTTTGTAAATCTTTTATTGTACAGCAATTCACAAACCAATGCAAGAGTTACTTTGTTTGATGTTACAGGAAAAACAATTTATGAAACTTCAGCAACACTTACAGAGGGTAAAAACGAATTGAACTTTGATTTTGGTAGTATAAAACTAGGAGTTTTATTCTTAAAAGTAAGCAGTTTTGAAACTGATTATGGAACGTCTAAAATTATTTTTAGGTAAATTTAGTACAATTAGCTTTTATTACCAATAGCTGAAGTAAGCACCTTATCATGATTTTTATAAAACATCATTACCACAAATGACCCAATAAAAACAGAGGCCATACCTTCAATTAATAAAGTAATAAATAATTCAGCAATCGATAAATCTCCACTAATTAAGAATGAATTGTTCATTGACAATAAAAATTCAGGATTTATAAGCTCAACATAACCAACAACCCCAATGATAGATAAAATTACAGATAATGCAGCAGTTTGTATACCTAAACCTAAATTAGTAATGTAGTTGGTTTCTTTGTTCAATTCAATATTCGTTTTAACAGCTTGTCTAATTCCTAATACTACAAATATTAAGTTTAAAAATCTTAGAAAAGGATTTTCATGAACTCCGATTAATTTCGAGAAGAAAAAGAACCCCCCAATTAAAGCTGTTATTAAGATTCCGTATTTTAAAATAATTTTTGATTGATTCATTTTGTTTATTTTTATTTGTTGTTAGTTAAACAAACTTAACAAAATTAATAGTAAAACTATCTTAAAGAAACTTTAAAACTCTTGTTTATAAATTCTTAAGTTTTTAAATGGCAACTATAGAATTGATATTTGCCAATTCTTCATCTGTAAAAAAAGTGTTTTCAGTAGCTTGTAAACTGTCTAAAATTTGACTCGTTTTACTAGCACCAATTAAAACCGATGTTATTCTTTCATCTCTTAAAATCCAAGAAATAGACATTTGTGCCAAACTCTGATTTCTATTTGCAGCAATTTCGTTTAAAGCTTTAATTTTTGGTAAATGCTCTAAAACTTGGTTTGTATTTAAAAATGGACTGTCTTTTACAGCTCTTGAGTCTTTGGGTAAGCCGTTAATATATTTATTGGTTAACATACCCTGTGCTAAAGGAGAAAAACAAATGGCTCCAACTCCAGAATTTCCTAACAATTCTAACAAGCCATCTTCAACCCATCTATCAAATAGGTTATATCTTGGTTGATGAATTAAACAAGGTGTTCCTAAATCTTTTAAAATTTTAAAAGCTTGTGCAGCTCTTTCTGGTTGGTAATTAGAAATCCCCACATATAATGCTTTACCCTGTCTCACTATTAAATCTAAAGCACCCATTGTTTCCTCTAAGGGTGTATCAGGATCTGGCCTATGATGATAAAAAATATCAACATAATCTAAATTCATTCTCTGTAAACTTTGATCTAGACTAGAAATTAAATATTTTTTCGATCCAAAATCTCCATAAGGACCATCCCACATATCATAGCCAGCTTTTGATGAAATAATCAATTCATTTCTATAGTTTTTAAAATCTTTTTTTAAAATTTTACCAAAAGTTTTTTCTGCACTTCCATAAGGAGGCCCATAATTATTTGCTAAATCAAAATGAGTAATTCCGTTATCAAATGCACATTTTAATAAGTTTCTGGCATTTTTAAAATCATCATTTTTACCGAAGTTATGCCATAAGCCTAAAGAGAGTTCAGGTAAAAGCAAACCACTATTGCCTGTTCTTCTATACTTTATTTTTTGATAACGATTTTTATCGGCTATATAATTCTTTTTTTTGCTCATAATTATACTAAAGCTTCTTTTAATAAAGTTATTGGGTGTTTTGCAATTCTTTTAGTACCATCAAATATTTGATGGCGACAACTTGTACCAGCAGCCACTATTTCTGTATCTGAACTACAATTTCTAATTTTAGGAAACAAAGTATCTTCACCCACTTGCATGCTTACTTTATAGTGCTCTTTTTCATAGCCAAAAGAACCAGCCATTCCACAACAACCTGTATTTAAAATAGTTACTTTGTAGTTTTCTGGTAGATTTAATATTTGAAAACTAGCATTTGTACCTGATAATGCTTTTTGATGGCAATGTCCATGAATTTTTAATGTTTTTTTATGTGTGGTAAACTGACTTTTATCAATATTGCCTTGTGTAATTTCTTTGGATATAAATTCTTCAAAGGTATAAGTATGTTGTGCTATTTTTTCTGCGGATGAGGTATCGTCTGCTAATCTGATGTATTCGTCTCTAAAGGTTAAAATGGCTGAAGGTTCAACACCTATTAACGGAGTTTTATCAGTAATAATATCTTTAAAAACCGAAATGTTAGCATTACAAATTGCTTTGGCTTCTTTCAAAAATCCTTTAGAAATATAACTTCTTCCACTTTCATCATGTGTAATATTTTTAATTTCGTAACCCAATTTTTCTAATAGATAAACAGCATCTTTCCCTATTTCTGAATCGTAATAATTGGTAAATTCATCTTTAAATAAATAGACTGCTTTTTTGGATTTCTCCTTTTCAGCAGAAATGACATTTTGATTTGAACTGACATAATGTTTCTTTAACCAACTTTCTAAAGTTTCATTGGCTAATTTAGGCACAGAGCGTTCTAAAGCAACTCCTAAAACTTTTTTTGCTAAAATGGAATTGGTAAAAAAGTTGGTAATTCTAGGCATTTTACTTCCTAACTTATTGTATTTGGCATTATTCGCAAATAACTTACTTCTAAACGAATAGCCATTAGTTTCTTGATATTGATACAAAAATTCGGCTTTCATAGTTGCAATATCCACATTACTTGGACATTCAGAAGCGCAAGCTTTACAACTTAAACAAAGGTCTAAAACTTGTTTTAATTCTTTAGAATCAAACTTGTTTTTAGCGGTATTATTGGTTAAAACTTCACGTAGAACGTTAGCTCTAGCTCTTGTCGTTTCACTTTCATTTTTTGTTGCTCTGTAGCTTGGGCACATCGTTCCACCAGCTTCTACAGGTTTTCTACAATCTCCAGAACCATTGCATTTTTCAGCTAATTTTAAAATACCTTCACTATCAGAAAAATCTTGAATGGTTTTAATCTTTGGTTCAATTCTATCTACCTGATATCGCAAATTTTTATCCATAGAAAAAGCATCCGTAATTTTTCCTTGGTTAAAGATATTTTTGGGGTCGAATGCCTTTTTGATGCGTCTTAACAATTGATAATTTTGTTCGCCAATCATTAAGGGAATAAACTCGGCACGAACAATACCATCACCATGTTCACCCGAAAAAGAACCATTATATTTCTTTACTAATTTTGCAGTTTCAGTCGTGATTTTTCTAAATAAAACCACATCTTCCGCTTTTTTTAAATTCAGAATTGGTCTTAAATGCAATTCACCTGCACCAGCATGCGCATAATACACAGCATTTTGCTGATATTTTGCCATGATTTTAGTAAACTCTTCAATATAATTTGGCAAATCTTCTAGTGCAACTGCTGTATCCTCTATGCAAGCTACCGCTTTTTGATCACCAATCATATTTCCCAAAGCTCCTAAACCAGCTTTTCGTAAATAATGCACTTTAGCGATATCTAAACCATATACTTTCGGATAATGATAACCAAAATTATTTTTTTCTAAATCAGCAATTAAATGATCTGCGAAAAGTTCTGCCTCTGGTAAGGTGTTCGCAGCAACCTCTAACATAAGTACAGCTTCTGGATCACCCTGCAAAAAGAAACGATTTTTAGCCAATTCACGATTGTTTTTAGTACAATCTAAAATAGTTTTATCCATCAATTCACAATTGTATAAATTGTGATTCATAGCTGTTAATGTGGCTTTTAGGCTTTCGTTTATGCTTTTAAAATGAGCACAAACCATGATGCTCTCTTTTGGTGCAACATCATCTAATTGTAAAGTAATAGCTGTAGAAAAGGCCAAAGTTCCTTCACTTCCTGACAAGAATTTTGCAACATTTATAGTAGATGCTGTGCCACCAAATAAATCTGATTTTAAAAATTCATCTACAGCATAACCTGTACATCTTCTGTGAATGGTTTCTTTTGGGAATTCTTTTTTTATTTCTTGTTGCGTTGCTTTAATAGAAAGTTCATCAAAAATTGATTTATATATTTTACCTTCTTGAGAATTTTCTTTGGTTTTATTGATAAATTCTTCAGATGTTATTTCTTTAAAAGTTGCTGTACTTCCATCACTTAAAATAGCATCAATTTCTAAAACCTTATCACGTGTTACTCCATATCTAATAGATGTGCTTCCAGATGAATTGTTACCCACCATTCCACCAATCATACACCTGTTTGATGTTGACGTGTTTGGGCCAAAAAACAAACCATAAGGTTTTAAAAAAACATTGAGTGAATCTCTAACAATACCAGGCTGTAATTTGATGGTTTTGTTGTGTTCATCAAAATGAATAATGTTTGTAAAATGTTTTGATACATCTACCACAATTCCATCTCCTACACATTGCCCAGCAAGTGAGGTTCCTGCAGTTCTTGGTATTAAAGTAATGTTGTTTTTAGTTGCAAAATCAATTAAAATTTTAATATCCTTCACATCTTTCGGAAAAGCAACTGCAATCGGAATTTTACGATACACAGAGGCATCTGTTGCATATAATGTTTTGTGTAAATTATCAAATAAAACATCACCAGAAAGTGAGTTGTGTAAGCTTGTTAAAATAGAAGTATCAATCATCATTTACTATTAAAAAGTAGGTCTTTTTGCAAATATCCGAAAACTATTTTCAAAATAATAAGATGATGTTAAGGATTGTGAATTTTTATTGAATTTGTAAAAGTATGTTTTAATAACTGAATTTTATGTAAGGATATGTTAATGAAATGTGTGTTATTAAGTTACAACTAAAACATAAAGTTGCGCCTTTTTATGAGCTTCAACCTTTAAACCATTAACAGGATTAAAATAGTTGGGTAAACTGGATTGTTATCTCTTAGAAATAATTGAACACACTATTCCATTACAAGCGTTCTTCAATCCAAAATTTAAAACTATAAAAGTTTTGAGGTGCCACTCCATGTCCTACAGGATATTCAGAATAAACATTTTCTAAGCCTAATTTATCTAAAAAAGGTTTGCTTTTTCTTGCCCATTCTATGGGTAACACTTGGTCTACAGTCCCATGTGAACAGAAATAGTCCGTTTTAATTTTATCAGAAATTTTAGTCGGAATCATTTCTGTGTTAATATAACCACTTAAGGCAATTACATGATTTACTTTATTAGGATACATAAAACTCAAAGAATAACTTAAAATTGCGCCTTGGCTAAAGCCTAGCAAAAAGGTTTTTTCAGGATGTGTGTTGTATTTGTTTTTTATTTCATCAATAAAACCAGCAATGGTATCTATTGAAGTTCTAGCTTGTTTTAAGTCGGAAAATTTTCCGTTAACATCATCAAAATTAATAGCATACCATGCATAGCCACCATAACCCATTTCGTAAGGTGCTTGTGCGCTTACAATTAATAATTCTTTTGGTAACTCTTCTGCAAACGAAAACAAATCTTTTTCGTTACTACCATAACCATGTAATAAAATTAACAAGGGTGGATGTGCAGTTTTTTCTAAAGGTTCTCTTACAATATATTGTAAACTCATAGTTGTTTTTAAGTTTTATAGAAATCAAATTTTTAAAAGTTGATTAATAAGGAGTGTTGCTTTATTTGAAAATTAAAATTAGTAAAAAATTCAGAGATAGAAAGTCTGCAAAGATTTTCTATAAATTGGATACTATCAGCAATAAACTTTAGATGGTTCTTTTGCTTCATTTGGAGAGTTTTAATTGGATTTTTTTTGCAGTTTCTACTAAGTTTTTAAATTTAAGTGTTTTGTTAAAAAATTTTAATAGAGTGTTTTATACTATTATTCGTTTCGTATTTTATTAACTCAAGCAAATATAAGTTTAACGCTTTCTAAATTCGTACATTCTTTTTTTTAGTACTCGTATCTTTAATTATGTAAGATTGGTTGTTTTTTTAAGTGACTAATTTACTAGATGATTCACGAAAGGTGAAATTTTGAATGGATTTGTCAAGTAATTAAAAAATGAGTAATGAAATTTATACAGAGTTTTTAATCGAAATTATTCCTTTTTAATTGCTAAATAATTGATGGTTGTGAATATCTCATAAGTTTCTTTATATTTTACAATTTCAAATAAACCATTTCTTAATATTCTGTATATTTTATAATTATCTGTCAATAACAAATAAAAGTCTTGAAAGTACGTTCTTGAATCAATATTACAACCTCCAAATTCAAATTGAATAAAATCAACTTTTTTTTCACTAATCATTTTCTTGGCACCATTCAAAGCCTTCAGTTCGTGACCTTCAATATCTAATTTCAAAAAATGAATTCGTTGTAAGTTGTTTATTTCGCAATAGTTATCTATGGTAGACAATTCTATTTCTTCACTTTTTTCCATTGATATTCCAATATGTTCTAAATTTCTTTGATAAATTGAGGCTAATCCAGAACCATCAAAGTTTGTATATAACAATTGGTTTTGTACACTATCACTTAGGCCAAAATTATTAGGTATTATATTCTTAATATTTTTGGTTGTCTTTAAAAATATTTGGTAAGTTTTCTTAGAGGGTTCAAATGAATGGATAGTTGCTTTTTCACTAAAAAAAGAAGATAAGGATTTTGAATAGTTTCCTACATTTCCACCTACGTCAAATATTATTAGTGATTCTTCATCACCAAATTTTTCTTTTATGTATTTTAGTACATTTAACTCTCCATTTTTTTCAAAATTTCTGCTTTTATAATTTAAACCTTTCAATGAAATTTTAAAAATAAGTTCAAATATTTTCTGAAATCTTTTTTTTCCAAATATACTTATGTAATTAATAATTCTCTTCATTTTTTTATGATTACCTACCTTATGTGATAGTTTACGCGCGTATTATAAATATTAAAGGTAGCAAATAAATAACAGAGTTAAAGTCCCTAAGGATTTTAGTAAATTAGTTACAACCAACAATTAATATTACATTTTGCTAGGATTTGTTTTTTCTTTTTTATTTCTACTAATTTTTAAAGAATAACTAGCTTTTAATGAAGCATAGTAATTTCCGAAACCTTTTGATACTAAAGGGTTTATTTTTAAATCTCCTAATATTTTAGAATATTCAAAACTCAAATCAAAACGGTTAAATAACAAAATTCCAATTAGAGGTCTTATCCCAAAATTTAGTTTTTGTTCAGAATTTGAAACTGTATAAACTCCAAATCCAGTTCCAATATAAGGACGTATTTTTCCTTTTAAAAAATAATAGTTTACTGTAGGTGAAACTGAAAAAATTCCAAATGAACTAAAGTCATCTGTTGTCGCTTTTTCTTGTACTATCGCATATTCAATATTGATTCCCAACGATAGTGCTCTATTTAAATATAATTTTGGATAAATATGAAATCCACCACCTGCATTATCTGTATTAAACTTCGATAAATTACTATTAAAATATTTCTCGGGTAAATTCCATTGGATTCCAAAATTTATTCGATAATCACTGATTTCTTGACTAATAATAATATTTGAATAAACAAAAATCATTATTAGAAGTGCTTTTTTCATAACTCGTTTTTTATATAAAGGCTAACTTAAGTCAATACCTTTATTCAATCAAACACCTCTAAACCAGTTTTGAAAATGCTCACCAACTACAGGGGTTTCTTTTTCTTCACCTTGTATTGCCCCAATAAAAGATACAATCCAAAGTACAAAAAGTAGCATACCTACAATCCAACCGATAGTATTTCCAAAATACTGGTAAATAATAGCACCATTCAAAAATTGAAGAATATTTAGACCAATCATTTGCCTGATATAAAAACTAGCAAAGTAATTTTTTTTGTTTAGATTCATGATATAGGCAATTACCAAACCTATTACCCAAAGGTGACTGATAATTGCTATTGTTTTTCCTTCTTTAACAGTAGTATTTTCCATAATTTTTTATTTTAAAATCAATTGATTGTTAGCAAAAACGCCATATACTTTTCCTTTTAATTTTTTATGAAGAAAAGGACTGTTTTTTGATGTTGATAAAATATCATCCTTGGTGAAAACAAAATTTTCTGAAGGATTGAATAAAGTAAGATCCGCTAAATTATTTTCTTGAATAGCATGATTTTTAATACCGAAAATAGCTTTTGGTTGGGTTGTTAAACATTTTATATAATCAGAGATTTCTAAAACCGAATTTACAGCTCCAAATGTAGTTTCTAAACCAATAACTCCTTCTAAAGCCTCACTGAATTCTACTTTTTTATCTTCAACATCAATAGGATTATGGTCTGAGGTAATGCAATCAATCACGCCTTCTTTTACTCCTTTTTGCAAAGTTTTTACATCTTCTTTGGTTCGTAAAGGCGGATTTGTTTTAAAGTTGCTATCAAAGCCATGCAATTCATCATCTGTTAATACCAAATGATGTGCAGCAACACTACAAGTAACTTGCAGCCCTTTTTTCTTTGCTTCTTTAATTAGTGCTACAGATTTAGCTGTAGAAATTGTGGGTATATGTAATTTGCCTCCTGTATAGGCTAGTAAAAATAAATCTCTTGAAATTTGGATGTGTTCTGCTAAAGCCGGAATTCCTTTTAATCCTAATTTTGTGCTGTTCATGCCTTCGTTAGCAATGCCTTCTCTAGCAATGGCGTTATTTTTTGGAAAACTCAACACCAATCCATCAAAATTTTGGGCGTATAATAAGGCAACTTTCATCAAGTTATCGTTTTCTATTGGCTTGTTATAATCGCCAAAAGCAATGGCTCCAGATTGTTGCATATCATACAGTTCAGCCATTTCAATACCTTTACTTTTTTGGGTTAAAGCAGCAATAGGATATAATTTTGTAGCCGAATGTTGTGCTTTATGAATCACATATTCAACATCAGATTTCGAATCGATAATTGGATTGGTATTTGCATTAAGCGCAATAGCTGTAAAACCACTTTTAGCAGCTACATCTAATCCGTTTTGTATGGTTTCTCGTTCTTCAAATCCAGGTTCACCTAAAGAAACACTTGTATCAAACCAACCACAAGAAACATGTAAATTATTTAATGAAACTATGGTGTAATGGTCTTTTTCTGTTATAAAATCTTCTATTTTTTCAAGCTTTCCATCAGTAATTAAAATATCTTTTTTTTGAAGGTGATAAGGACTTGTGCTATCTACAATTACTGCATTTTTTAAAAGCGTACTCATGGTTTATAGAATTTTAAAATCAAAATTTCTAATAACAAAGATACAATTGCCAAGGCTAAAAACCATTTCCAAAGCCAATGAACTTCGTTTTTTTTGTTTAACTCGCTAAATAATTTAGATATAGAAGATGAAAACTGAATAGCTGTATTTTCTGTAACTAATGCATTACGATCTAAAAAGTTTAGTAAACTCTCTTCTTTTGGCGTATTAAAAGCAATAGTTTGTAACGTATCTTTCTGATTGATAATTTTATAAAAACCCGCTTTTATAGGATTATTTTTACTGATGATACTTACTTTATTTTGGTAAGTTTGTTGTGGAGGTATAAACGATGATTCTTGATTTACTATCGTTAAAATTTCATCTTTTTTAAGCTTGGTGGCTACATCAATTTTATTTTCATCATCTAAATAATAATACAATTTAGCATGTTGAAAACTTAATTTCCCAAAATTATAAAACACAGGAACGATTAAAGGCGAATTGATAAAATTGCTGTTTTCTTTTGATAGCGAACTTGCTACCCAATAGGTTTTGCTGTTGGTAGATTTTAACTGATTGATAAATGGTAAATTGTTTTCAAAGCTAATGATATTGCTACTTTGTTTTGATGAAATAGGGTAGTAGCTTTTTACTATAGGATATTGAAAATTACGGACTTTTTTCGAGAATACATTTTTTAATAAAGGATGATTAAAATTGATGTTGGTGATTTTTAAAGTGTCCGAAATTTTTGATTGAATTTGTGCATTTCCAATTTTAGATAAGTATAAATTATAAGATGATACGTCTGTTTTTAAACTTGGAATAATAACCACAGTACCTCCTTTATTAGAAAAATCACTAATACTTTTTGAAAGGATTTCAGGGATTTTTTCTAACTCATTTAAGATAATGATTTGTTGTTTTGGTATGCTATTATAATTGATGTTTTTTATTGAACTATGGGTGTAATTAAATTCGTCTTTTGTGTAAATCTTTGATAGAAATCTAGCTTCATTTCCAATACTCAAAACATTTATTTTTTTTGTGTTGTTAAGGCTAAAATAAAAGGTGTTGTCAAAAGCAAAAGTATCGCTAAAAGTAATGTCTATTCTGCCTAAAAATTGAGGTTTGTTTTGTAAGGTAAATGTTATGGTTGCTTTGGTGTTTTTTTTGATAGAAAAAGATTGCTTACTCATTAATTTGTTACCATTAAAAATGGCAACAGGAATGTTGTTTTTAGCTTCTCCTTGATTTTTAACTATTACATTTAAAGTGAAGTTTGTTGCATTTTGATTGTTGATAAAAACACTATCAATAGAAATATTATTTTTAGTACTACTTTGTAGTTGAATAGCAGAAAAACCTCTAGTTACATTTGTAAACATTTTTTTGTAAGTGTTCTGAAAATCAGAAATTAAAATATTTTTATATAAAGTGTTGCTTTTATTTTTTTTTGTATTGTTTATTTTTAATAAAACACGCTGTATAGCTACTTTTTTTGACGTGTTTTTAAGGTTTAAAAGCTTTTCTTTCAATTCATCATAGGTAATATCATCGTAAAAGTTAGTATTGGTTTGTAAAGAATACTTATCTTTTTCTGAAGCGTTTTCAATAATTTCTTGTGCTGCCACTTGTAATAAATCGCCTTTTTCTCCTTTTGTACCTGTACTTAAAGAATTGTCTAAATACACAAAAGTATGTTGTTTTGTGGCAGTTGTTTTATCGCTAAAATAGGGTTGAGAAAATGCAATAATTATCGCTGAAAATAAGAGCAGTCGAGTAGCTAAAATTAACCATTTTTTAATACGCGAACTTTTACGCGTTTGTTGTACCAATTTTTGTAAAAAAGCAACATTAGTAAAAGGTGTTTTTACAAATTTCTGCAACTGAAAAAGATGCACCAAAATTGGTATCAATAACAGTGTTAAAAAGTATAAAATTTCAGGGTTTTGAAACTGCATTCAATTAATATTTTGCCGGTTTTCCGTTTGCTAAACTAGTTTTGATAAAGACTCTTAAATCATCATTTGCTTTTTGTAAATCTTCGTTTCTTAAATACATCATATGGCCACTTCTGTATCCTTTAAAAAAGAAACGATCTTTCATTTTTCCACTTGGGTCTGTTTTCCACATGGTGTATTTTGCACTAAAATAAGTAGTAGCTCCATCATAAAAACCAGACTGAATTAACACCTTTAAATATGGGTTTTGTGCCATTGCTTGGCGCAAACCTTCTCTAACATTATTATTGCGATTATCCCATGGGCTAACCGAACCAAAAAGGTTGTATTTTACATCGGTTTTAAAATTGAGTTCTTCTCTAATATAATAATTTATAGCAGGGGTAAAGGAGTGCAGCCAAGAGGTTAATTCCGAATTAAAATCAGGACTTGTACCAATTTCTCGTCTGTCTATTCCTAAATATCTCGAATCCAATCGTCCAATAGTTTGCCCGGTTTTATCTCTTAATAATTCTTTCCAGAAAAAAGATGGGGAAACTTCTAAATTGTTTTGTAGGATAACTTTTTCACTCAATCCAGAAAAATAGGCTACTTTTTTAGCCACCTTATTTTTTTCTTCCTTAGTAATAAAACCACCTTTAGCGATAGCAGGTAATAGATTGTTAATGGCATAATTTTCTGATTCTGGTAAAATATCTAACAAATCTTTGCTTTGTAGTTCTGCTGGTAACATTTTGTGGTACCAAGCAGCAGCTGTAAAATAAGGTAGATTTATAGCATAATCTACAGAACTTTGGGTTCGCAATACTTTATAATCTGCAGGCGAAACCATAATAACACCATTTAAATACATCCATTGACTGTTTTGCAATTCTGCTGCCAAGCCCATTACACGAGTTCCTCCATAACTTTCGCCAATAATATATTTAGGCGATTTCCAACGATTGTTTCTGGTGATAAATGTGTTTAACCAGCCTGCCAAATATGTAATATCTGCATTTATACCAAAAAATTTAGAAGTGTCTAATTTCTTTCCTTTTGCAACTACAGGTCTTGAATATCCTGTATTTACTGGGTTTACATACACAATATCAGCCACATCTAAAATAGAGTTTGGGTTGTCTTTAATTCCATAAGGTTGTATAGGATACCCTTCGTCATCAATTTTTAACACTTTTGGGCCTGTATAGGCAATATGCATCCAAACAGAGGCAGAACCTGGTCCACCATTAAAAGACATAATGATGGGTCTATTTTCATCGTTTTTAATATCGCTTCTTTTGTAATAGGTATAGTGTAAAGAAGCTATAATATTCCCATGATTGTCCCAAACTGGTTGCATGCCAGTAGTTGCTTTGTAAGGTACAGTTTTACCTTTGATGACTACCGAATTTGTTGTCACAACTGCAGTATCTATTGGAATTCTATGATCTTGTGAATAATGAGCTATTGAAAAAAATATGCTAAAAAGAAAAAGAATTTTTTTCATAAGAATAGATTTGTTGGTTTGAATTCAAGTTGATTCCAAAAATAGCCAAAATAATAGAATATGCTTTGTTTATATTGAGATAAGATATGAAGTTGATTCACCAAGATGTTTTAATGTTTTATAATAACAAGGCTTTTAAAATTTTTCAAACACCCCAAGTCCAAAAAGTGCAAAATCATATTTTACAGGATCTTGTTTATCTAGTTTTCGTAAGTTTTTATCTAACTCAACCAATGCTTTCCAATCGTTTTGTTTTCGTCTTAGTAATTTTAATTTTCGAGCTACATTGCCAGAATGTACATCTAAAGGACAAGATAAGTGCGCAGGATTGTGTGTTTTCCAAATGCCAAAATCTACCCCTGTATTGTCGTTTCTAACCATCCATCGTAAAAACATATTAATGCGTTTTGCAGCAGAATTTTTTAAAGGATCAGATACGTGTTTTTGTGTTCTTTGCTGATGCTCTATTTCAAAGAAATTTTGTTTAAATTGATGAATTGCTGTTTGGTAATTGGTAGTTTTGTCTTTAATGGCTAAAGCGTTTTCTAAGCCTTGATGGTTTTGATAAATATGCTGTAATGATGTTACAAACTGTTGAAAATCAATAAAATTAAAAGTTCTATGAACAAAACCCTCAAGTACCATCAAATCTTTTTGTTGGTGATTCATGATGAAATCGTAAGGTGAATTATCTAGCAATTCCATCATCTTAAAAGCGTTTTTAATAATCATGGTTCTGTTTCCCCAAGAAATGGTAGCTGTTAAAAAAGCGGCGATTTCAATATCTTCTTTTTTAGCAAATGTATGTGGAATTTGAATAGGGTCAGACTCAATAAACTTAGGGGTATTGTACAGTATAACCTTTTCATTTAAAAATGCTTTGAGTTCAGATTTTTTCAATTTATTATAGTTTAATGCCGAATTTAAAGCCCAAAGAATAATTTAGGAAAGATCTTTGGTTATAGTTTTTAAAACTTCTTGGGTTAAATAAAAAATAGGTGTCCACGAAACTAATATCATGAAGTTGTTCATTATACTCTAAATTAATATGATTGAATTGTTTTGTACGAATACCCAATCCTGTATAAAAATCAAAATACATTTTTTTACCTAAAGGCACTAATAAACCGTATTTAAAATTTACAATACGTACTGTTTTTTCTGTGGCAAAATCATCGCTTATGGGGCCACTTTGTATTGAATAATCTTTGAAGTAATAAGTAAGGTTATCATGATAACTACTATTTAATTGCCTGTATTCTAAACTTAAATACTCATTTAAATGTACATTTTTGGTAAGGTTTATGGCATTGTACCATTTTGTTTCAATTCTAAAAACACTTGCTTTTTCATCTAAGAAACCAAAATCGTAATCTCGGTTATAAAATGATGAATTTCTAAAACCATACTCTCCACTTAAACTTATGTTTTTCATAAAAAAGTATTCTGCACCTAAGGTTCCCATAGGTTCGTTAAAAACATCTAGAAACTGTAAAGGCGAGGTATATAAAAAAAATGTATGTTTAGGTATAGCCGTAACTTTTTTAGTACCAATAACAATTTGATTGTTGATACTATCCGTAATAAAATGTAAATTGTGTTGGTAGGTAAAACGTTTGTTGTTTGTTAAATCGATAAGCATACCAATACCATAAGTATTTAAAATATTTGCCCAATACAGTTTAGATAATTTAGGTTCTAAGTAGAAATCTTTTTGCAGACTGTCTTTAAGAACTTTTATTTTTAAAACTCTATTTTTACGTATTGGCGTAATTTTTATTTCTTTTTGATACACCTGTAACGTATCTTGTTGGTAAATAATTTTACTTTCTTTATCTGAAGATATTTTTACAACGGTTGTTTTTTTATTAAAGATAGATGCACAAGAAAAGCAGCATAGTAGTACTAGGAAAAAGAGCAATTTTTTTATCATAATTAGTTATAAGATTTTACCATCTTTCATGGTTAGTTTTCGATCTGCCATGGTTGCCAACTCTTCATTATGCGTCACTAAAACAAAAGTTTGACCAAATTCATTGCGTAACTTAAAGAAAAGCTCGTGCAAATTTTTTGCAGAAGCACTATCTAAATTTCCACTAGGCTCATCTGCTAAAATAACAGAAGGATTGTTTATTAAAGCTCTGGCTACAGCAACTCTTTGTTGTTCACCACCAGAAAGTTCGCTGGGTTTATGATGAATTCTGTGTGATAAACCTAAAAATTCTAATAATTCCCTGGCTTTAGTTTCTGCTTCTTTTTTAGGTGTTTTAGCAATAAAAGCAGGAATACATACGTTTTCTAAGGCTGTAAACTCGGGTAATAATTGATGAAACTGAAAAATAAAACCAATATGCCGATTTCTAAATTCTGATAACTGCTTTTCAGATAATTTTTTTAAAGAAGAATGGTTGATTGATAATTCGAAGTCTTGTTCTTTTAAAGGTTTATCTAAAGTGCCTAAAATTTGTAGCAATGTTGTTTTTCCTGCTCCAGAAGGCCCAACAATAGCAACAATTTCACCTTTTTTAATTTCTAAATCTACTCCTTTTAAAACTTCAACATCACCATAATATTTATGGATATTTTTTGTAACAATCATAGTTTTGGTATCGAATTACGAAGTTATAAAAAAACGGATATACTTTGTTGAGTAGATCCGTTTTTTCTTGAAGTTGGGGGACTTTTTTAAATAATATTTTTTAATTTATTATAATCAATAAAGTACACAAAGCGCACTGAAATGGTGTGCCTTTGAGATTGATTGAAAAGATTTTCTAAATTTTCCGCAAAATTTAAGTTTGCACTAGTATCTGAATTAAAAATGGAATTTCTATAAAAGGCTATTAATTGGCTTCCTGGGGCAAATTGCCAAATATAATTTAAATCTAAATTCCAACTATTAAAGTTTACATTATCGCCTACATAGGTCGTATTTGGTTCTAAATTCCCTGCTATGTTTAAGTTGTTAAAACTATTATAACTCACTGCCTCCCAAAAATGCCTAAAGCTTAATGATAATGATGAATTTGTGCTAAAACTGTACTTACCAGAAATGGTGTTTGTATAATTTTTACGATCTCTAAACCCAAAAATAATAGCATCATCGGTTTCAGTTACATAGCCTTGATCGTCGTTAGTTTTGTTAAATCGTAAATTGTATCGCAATGAAAATTGATTGTTAAAACGATGTCTTAAGCCTGTACTATACCCAAAACCCACTTTTGGGTTATTGCTGTACCCTGTATAATAGGCATTGGCACTCAATTCAAATTTTTTCTGAGAGTTGGTTTCAAACCATCCGTTTACATTTAATCGTTCGGGTTGCAGAAAAAACTGACCACTTGTTGTGCCTTGCCTGGGTTCAAAAAAATCTTTTTCCTCTGTATTATAATTCAAATTGGCACCAAACGAAAAACGATCTCTAGTTTGTGCACTACCTCCAATTCCAGTAAAATAGCCTGTATAGATACCCGAAAAGTGTTGAAAGTTTACATTATGATAAGAATTTACCCAAATTCTATTGAAATTTTTTGTGGGTTGTACAGTTCGCCAACCAAAATTACCATAAATGGTTTGTTGGTTATTGGTAAACAAAATCCCTAAATCATTATTATTAAAGTCTTTATTTTCAAAATTGTAACCCAACTCCCAGAACCAATTTTCGAAATCGTAACCAAAACTATTATCAAAAGTATATCCTGTATTTGGGTTATTTATATCATCTGCAATATTACTCATTCTTGCAGATCCATCTGCATTGTATTTGCTGTCTTTGGTTTCTATATGCCAATCTAAAGCAGTAACATTAGCATCTCTAAAGCGTCCATTTCTGGTTACATTGGTATTAATTAATGAAATACTCGAATTTTGATTAAATTGCTGATCTAAGACTAAAATATTATAGTTGGTAAACGGGTCAATCACTTCTTTTCTGGTATCGCCTGTAATATTGTTTTTTATGGTAGCTTCTGTTTTTTCTGTAATAGCATTAAAAAACCCAATGCCTAAACCTTTTTTAGTTCTTCCCGAAATTTTAACAGCATTTAACATGGTTACTTTTCCTGGATAGTCTATGATTTCTTCTTCATCAGCAAGTGTATTTGAAAGATTAAATTGATCTATAGGAGGGCCACCAATTCTTCTTGAATAAAAAAGATTAGCAATATTAAACAGTTCTGTACCTTCTGTAAAAAATTGTCTTTGTTCTGTAAATTGCTGTTCAAAAGGCCCTAGATTTAAAACAACATCATCAAAACCAACTTGGCTAAAATCTGGAATTAAAGTGGCATCTAAGGTAAAGTTTTCTGTTAAACCGTATTTAATATCCATACCCACATTCCAATCGAATTCAGAAACACCTTCAAAAATATTGGTTACTGCAGATGCATACGGATATAAATTTAAGCGTGTACCAGGTTTAATATCTCTAAAATCAGTAATTAAACCATCATACTGAGTCCATCTTCCTACAGTATTATCTACATGTGTCCAAGTATGTTGTTGGTTTAATTTTTCTAATCTTCTATGAAAATTAAAACCCCAAGCTTGTACAGGTCTGTTTGCAAAACGTAACGCTCTGTAGGGAATTTCTATCTCTACATTCCAGCCTTTATCTGTAATTTTTACGGCACTGTCCCAAACTGCACTCCAGTCAAAATCTTCATTTCCGTTAGAAACTTTTGCATCTGCTTGATTTCCTGTGGCTTGTACTATAAACTCAAAAGGATTTTGTCCATCATCATTTGGGTTAATGGTTACTAAGAAAAAATCTGCGATGCCAAAATTATCTCTAACCGCAAATTCGCTAGGGATATTTTTTGGATCAGGATCATTCATTTGAGCAGCAATATAAATAGCATCATCATCATAAACCACTTTTACAATCGTTTGATATTCTTTAGCAACTAATTGGCCGTTTTCAGGTCTAAAAATCACAAAATCTGTCAGTAATGCTGCCTTTTGCCAAGCATTATCATTTAAAATTCCATCTATTTTAGGTGCCTGTGAAACTCTGGTAGTTTTTACGGTTTTGCGCTCTTTTTGGGTTTGAGCACATACGAATTGTGCACACAATACTAAAAATAGTAGTAATGAGGTGTTTTTGAACATCTGGTTTTTTTGGTTGATTTATGTTGTAACACATTTTGCGAATATATTTAACCCTCTAAAAGTAAAATCACAAAATACTGTTAATTACTAGAAAGACCGTTTTAATATGAAAGTGTTACAATTTGCAGTTGTTAATAAAATCTTAAAAAAATAGTATTCCATTTTTTATTCGTACAATACTATAAGTAAACTTCTTTGCTACAGTACTTTAGTGAAGTTTAATGTCCTGTTTTTTGCTCTTGGTAATTTTATTAAAATATTTATTAGCTTTAATTTTTGAATTTGTATTTTTGCTTTTGTAAAAAAACACGATACAAATGAACTTACACGAATATCAAGGAAAAGAAATATTAAATAGTTTTGGTGTTAGAATTCAAAGAGGAATTGTTGCAAGCACACCTGCAGAAGCAGTAGCCGCAGCAAAAAAACTAACAGAAGATACAGGCACAGGGTGGCATGTAATTAAGGCACAAGTTCACGCAGGTGGTCGTGGTAAAGGTGGTGGTGTTAAACTAGCTAAAAATATAGAGCAAGTAGAAAGTATTGCTGATGATATTTTAGGAATGATGTTGGTAACCCCACAAACTTCTGCAGAAGGGAAACTAGTAAATCAAGTTTTAGTAGCAGAAGACGTGTATTATCCAGGTGATGAAGAACCAGATGAATATTATATGTCTGTATTATTAAACAGAGCAACAGGTAAAAATATGATTATGTATTCTACTGAAGGTGGAATGGATATTGAAACTGTTGCAGAAGAAACGCCGCATTTAATTTTTACTGAAGAAGTAGATCCTTTATTAGGGTTAATGCCTTTTCAAGCACGTAAAGTAGCGTTTAACTTAGGTTTGTCTGGTCTTGCTTTTAAGGAAATGACCAAATTTGTTACGGCTTTATATACGGCTTATATTAAATCAGATTCTTCGATGTTTGAAATTAACCCAGTGTTAAAAACATCAGATTCTAAAATTATGGCTGTTGATGCTAAAGTTTCTTTAGATGAAAATGCACTATTTAGGCATAAAGATTATGCTGCAATGCGCGATTTACGTGAAGAAAACCCAATTGAAGTTGAAGCAAAAGCTGCTGGTTTAAACTATGTAGATTTAGATGGTAATGTTGGTTGTATGGTTAATGGAGCTGGTTTAGCCATGGGAACTATGGATTTGATTAAAGAATCTGGAGGAGAACCTGCTAACTTTTTAGATGTGGGTGGTACTGCAGATGCTCAAAGAGTAGAAACTGCTTTTGGAATTATTTTAAAAGACCCAAATGTAAAAGCAATTTTGGTAAATATTTTTGGTGGTATTGTACGTTGTGATAGAGTTGCACAAGGTGTTGTAGATGCATACAAAAGTATGGGAGATAAGATTAACGTGCCAATTATTTGTAGATTACAAGGAACAAATGCTAAAGAAGCAAAAGAATTGATTGACAACTCAGGAATGGAAATTATTTCTGCTACTGAATTTCAAGAAGCAGCTGATAAGGTTGCAGAAGTGTTAAGTGCTTAATTTCTTTTTTAGTTTATATATATTGAAAAGGCCTCATTGAAAAATGAGGTTTTTTTTGGTTTTATAAAGGATATAAATTACTCTATAAATTTGAAATGCCAGTAATACTGTTATTTCTATTGAAATGGAGAAATCTTAGTCTAAATTTGAGGTTTCTCAACTACACTATGTCTCGTTTGAAATGATGTTGGTTTTTTTATGGAAGTTTTTTTCAACTCAATACCTGCCAGGTTTTGAAAACCTTGCAGGATTTTCAATTCATTGAATTCGAGCTACTAACACTTAAAATTTAGGATGTTATTAATAGAAACGCCATTGCAAATCAAATTCACAATGGCGTTTTCCATTTTTATTATGCAGTAGGTTTGTGCTACTTACGCACGTGCCCTTCACCAATAATATAATATTTGTTGGTCACCAATTCTTTTAAACCTAAAGGCCCTCTATGGTGCAATTTGTCTGTACTTATGGCTAATTCTGCACCAACACCTAATTGACCACCATCTGTAAAACGTGTAGAGGCATTTTTATAAACAGCAGCACAATCTACTTGTTCCATAAAATTAGCGGCGTTAGCATTATGAGTTGTCATAATCGCAGCAGAATGTCCACCAGAATTTGCATTAATCATCGAAATAGCTTGTGTTAAATCGTTTACAGCACCAATACAGCATTTTAATTCTA
>CBFIFR010000037.1:0-29195 GCA_965661915.1 Polaribacter sp.
AACATCATTTATATCAACATTAAAAACTTTTGCAGCAGTAGAAGCATGAATGTCTTCGCCATTTTTAAAAGCATTAATCATATTTTCTTCTTCACTTAAAGCAGCAATAATTCGCAATTCTATCTGAGAATAATCTGCGGCTAACAAAAGATAGTTATCATTTTTAGGAATAAACGCTTTTCTAAGAGTTCTTCCTTCCTCAGTCCTTATAGTTATATTTTGCATATTAGGATTGTTAGAACTTAATCTTCCTGTTGCAGCTACAGCTTGAGAATAAACTGTATGTATTTTATTAGTTTTCTTGTTAATTTCTTTTGGTAAAGAATCTAAATATGCTGTTTGTAGTTTATTTAAACTTCTCCATTTAATAATATTTTCAACAATTTCATGATCATTTTTGTGGTAATTTAAAACTTCAATTCCTGTAGCATATTGCCCAGTTTTAGTTTTTTTTGGTTTTTTTGAAATTTTCAAATCTTCAAATAAAACTTGACCTAATTGTTTAGGTGAAGAAATATTAAAGTCATAATCAACAAATGAATGTATTTTGTTTTCTAATTCTAAAATATCTTTTTTATTCTTCTTAGAAAGTTTTTCTAGGATACTTTTATCAATATTAATACCTTCAATTTCCATAGCTGTTAGTACAGATACTAGAGGCAATTCTACATCAGTAAACAATTTGGTAACATTACCACTTTCTAATTCATTTGTAAAAAGTTGTTTTAGTTGAAAGGTAATGTCTGCATCTTCTACTGCGTATTCAGTTTGATCTTTTATAGGAACCACTCGCATAGAAAGTTGATTTTTCCCTTTTTTACCAATCAATTCTGTAATAGAAACTGGTTGATAATTCAAATACGTTTCTGCCAAAACATCCATATTATGACGCATATCTGGATTGATGAGGTAATGGGCAATCATCGTGTCAAACAATTTGCCTTTTACAGGCATTTCATAATTTGATAAAACCTTAATATCATATTTTAAATTATGTCCAACTTTCTCGATTTCTGATTCAAAAAAGGGTCTAAATTCTTCTAAAATACTTTTGGTTTCCTCTTGATTTTCTGGAAATGAAACATAATATCCTTTTCCAACTTCATAGGAAAAAGCAATTCCTATCAATTCTACTTCTAATGCTTTTAGTCCAGTGGTTTCTGTATCAAAACAAACCGAAGTTTGTTGCATCAATTTTTGAAGTAATAGTTTTCTAGATAAAGGTGTGTTTACATGTTGATAAAAATGATTGGTGTTTTCAATGGTTTTGAACCCAGAAGCGACTTCTTCTTTAGAAATACTACCTGTTCCTGGAGCTGCGAATAAATCGAATTGACCTTCTATAGTTTTAGGTTGTTGGTTTTTGGTTGATGGTTTTGACTCTTGAGTTGACGAGTTTTCTGTTGCATTTGTTTTTACTGCATTTTCATCAGCAAAAGTTCGTAAAAAATTGGTTAATAAGTTTCTAAACTCTAAATCATTAAAAAGCTCAGTAACTTTTTCTTTATCGGGTTCATCTAAAGTAAAATCTGTAGCATCAAAAGTAACAGGAACATCTAGCATAATAGTGGCTAATTTTTTTGAGAGCAAACCCAATTCGCCATTCGCTTCTACTTTCTCTTTCATTTTTCCTTTAAGCTGGTCTGTATTGGCTAACAAACCTTCCATAGAACCAAATTGTGCTAAAAACTTTTTTGCAGTTTTTTCTCCAACCCCTGGTAAACCTGGAATATTATCAGCAGAATCGCCCATCATTCCTAAAAAATCGATGACTTGTTCAGGGTTTTCTACACCAAATTTTTCTTGTACTTCTGGCACTCCCCAAATATCATACCCACCACCAAAACGCGGTTTGTACATAAAAATATTTTCAGAAACGAGTTGTGCAAAATCTTTATCAGGTGTAACCATATAGGTTTTAAAGCCATCTTTTTCTGCTTGTTTAGAAAGCGTTCCAATCACGTCATCTGCTTCAAAACCCTCTTTAACCATTATAGGAATGTGCATCGCCTTTAAAATCTCATAAATGTAAGGCACAGCAACTTTTATTGCCTCTGGAGTTTCGTCTCTATTGGCTTTGTAAGCTTCGAATAGTTCTACACGATCTACACTACCCCCCTTATCAAAACAAACTGCGAGATTATCTGGTCTTTCACGTTTTATTACGTCTAATAATGAGTTCATAAAACCCATTATTGCAGAAGTATCTAACCCTTTGCTATTGATTCTAGGGTTTTTTATAAATGCGTAATATCCACGAAAAATTAATGCGTAAGCATCAACTAAAAAAAGTCTTTTTTGATCTGCCATTTCTATCTTTTGTTGAAAAGATAAAACTACAAAAACTTATGATGAGTAAGAAACTTGAAAAGGTTTTTCTAAAGTATGATCAATTTAGCTATTGGTAATAAATTTTGCTAAATTTTCTTTATTCATTTGTACTACAGACCAATCGTTTAAATAAGTAGCACCTGTGCTTTTGTAAAAATTGATTGCGTTGGTATTCCAATCGATAACTTCCCAAGCTACTCTATTAAAATTATGATCATGGGCATATTTTAATACTGCTGTGTAAAGTGCCTTACCAGCACCAATTTTTTGTCTACTTTTGGTAACAATTAAATCTTCTAAATGTATGGTTTTACCTTTCCAGGTAGAGTAACGTTCGTAAAAAAGTGCAATACCAATAATATTACTTTCTTCTTCAGCAACAAAGATTTTAAATTTTGGTTTTTCAGAAAATCCATCATTTACCAAATCATCAACAGTAATTTCTACGGCATCAGGTTCTTTTTCGAAAATTGCTAATTCGTTAATTAAATGCAAAACAGATGGCATGTCTTCTTTTTTCCCCTCTCTAATAGTAAATTTCATTGAAAATAATTTTGTTTGTCAAAGATAATCGTTTTAAGCATTCTTAAAAAAAAAGCAATTTTTTCAACATTATTTTTTGAATTGTTAAAAATAACCTAAAAAAATTACCAAATGATTTTAACGAAAACGTTGTCGTAAATTATAAAATATCGCATCTTTGTAGACATCAACTTCTTAAAATTATGGCAAAAAAAAATCAGACTTTAGGTGAATTTATTATAGAAAATCAAAACGATTTTAAATATTCATCTGGGGAGTTATCGAGATTATTAAATTCTATTCGTTTAGCAGGTAAAGTAGTAAACCACGAAGTAAATAAAGCTGGTTTGGTTGATATAACTGGTGCTGCAGGAGATATCAATATTCAAGGTGAAGACCAACAAAAACTAGATGTGTTGGCAAATGACGTATTTATCGAAACGATAAGAAATAGAAATATTGTTTGTGGTATTGCAAGTGAAGAGGAAGATGATTTTATCATTATCAATAGTCAAGATGAGAACCATCAGAATAAGTATGTAGTTTTAATGGATCCTTTAGATGGTTCTTCTAATATTGATGTAAATGTTTCTGTAGGAACAATTTTTTCTATTTTTAGAAGGGTTACAGAAGTTGGAACCCCTGTGCAAATCGAAGATTTTTTACAAGCTGGTGATAAGCAGGTTGCAGCAGGTTATATTGTATATGGAACCTCTACAATGTTGGTGTACACTACAGGAAATGGTGTTAATGGTTTCACGTTAAATCCAGCTTTGGGTAGTTGGTATTTATCGCATCCAAATATGAAATTCCCAAAAGACGGAAAAATATATTCTGTAAACGAAGGAAATTATTTAGATTTTCCAGCAGGAATTAAAATGTACATCAAATATTGTCAAGCAGAAGAAGGTGATAGGCCTTACACAAGTAGATATATTGGTTCTTTAGTTTCTGACTTTCATAGAAATATGATTAAAGGTGGTATTTATATGTATCCTAAGGGATCAAAAAACCCAAAAGGAAAATTACGTTTGTTGTATGAATGTAGCCCAATGGCATTTTTAGCTGAGCAAGCTGGTGGTTTAGCTACAAATGGAACAAAAAGAATTATGGAAATTGAACCTACAGAATTGCATGAACGTGTGCCTTTTGTTTGTGGAAGTAAAAATATGGTAAAGAAAGCTGCTGAGTTTATGCATACTTTTGGAGAATAAATGTTTCTTATACCTCTATAAGTTAACAAAACCCTAATGTTTTGTGTAGTGCCTTATAAATATTTAGTTTTGTTATACACAAATTAAATTAATCTTAAAACAAAAAATAATTATGGCTTTTGAACTACCAGAATTAGGATACGCTTACGATGCGTTAGAACCACATATAGATGCAAGAACTATGGAAATTCACCATACAAAGCATCACAATGGATATACAACAAAATTAAATGCTGCTATTGCAGGTACAGACTTAGAAGGAAAATCAATTGAAGATATTCTTGCAAATTTAGACATGAGCAATAGTGCTGTAAGAAACAATGGAGGTGGTTTTTACAATCACTCATTATTTTGGACAGTAATGAACCCAGAAGGAAAAGGCTATTTATCTGGTGAATTAAAAGACGCTATTGAAGCAGAATTTGGTTCTAAAGAGGCTTTTATAGATGCTTTTTCTAAAGCAGCAGCAACACAATTTGGTTCAGGTTGGGCTTGGTTGTGTGTGCATCCAGGAGGAAAAGTAGAAGTTTGTGCTACACCAAATCAAGATAATCCTTTAATGCCAGGTGTTTCTTGTGGAGGAACTCCAATTTTAGGTTTAGACGTTTGGGAGCATGCATACTACTTGAACTATCAAAATAGAAGACCAGATTATATTGATGCTTTTTTCAAAGTAATTAACTGGAATGAAGTTGAAAAACGTTATGCTGAAGCAAAATAATTCGTTTTTAATAATATTTATAAAGCACCCTTAATTGGGTGTTTTTTTTTGCTTTTATTTTTTGTGTCGCTAAGACTCCTCAAAAATTTACCTTTTTTGGCTCGTTTAGATTTCATATATTTACTGATTAGTCATTATCAAGTTGTAGTTTTCTATATCTTTGATAATCAATATTTATGAATCTTATAAGTTGTTTAGAAGTAGTGTTTTGAATCAATTTTGTTGATCACAAATCACTTAAATTCTAGAAACTGATAAAAATATATTATTTTACATATGGCATGTGGAAGTTGTGGTACAACAGAAAATGGAGTACCTAGAGGTTGTAAAAGTAATGGAAACTGTGGTACAGGAACTTGTGGTAGTGGTAGTGAAAAACTAGCCGTTTTTGATTGGCTTTCTAATATGACGCTACCTAGTGGTCAAGAGCGTTTTAATATTTTTGAAGTTCGTTTTAAAAATGGTAGGAAGCATTTTTATAAAAATGTAGATAATTTACCCCTAACTATGGGTGATATTATTGCTGTAGAAGGTGCTCCAGGTCATGATATAGGTACAATTTCTTTAGCTGGTGAATTGGTAAAAGTGCAAATGAAAAAGCGTAAAATTACCGAAGATCATGAGGATGTAAAGAAAATTTACAGAAAAGCAACTCAAAAAGATATTGATATTTGGCAAAAAGCCAGAGGTAGAGAAGAAGAAACACAAAGAAGAGGTAGAGAAATTTTAGGCAAACTCGGCTTAAAAATGAAACTTTCTGATGTAGAGTTTCAAGGAGATGGAAATAAAGCGACTTTTTATTACACTGCAGATGCCAGAGTAGATTTTAGGCAATTAATCAGAGATTTAGCAAGTGCATTTTCCATTCGTGTAGAAATGAAACAAGTAGGCGCAAGACAAGAGGCTGCAAGATTAGGTGGTGTTGGTTCATGTGGTAGAGAATTATGTTGTTCTACTTGGTTAACCGATTTTAGAAAAGTAACTACTTCTGCAGCTCGTTATCAACAATTGTCTTTAAATCCACTAAAATTGGCAGGGCAATGTGGAAAGCTAAAATGCTGTTTAAATTTTGAGCTAGATACGTATTTAGACGCATTAAAATCGTTTCCAAAACAAGATTTGATATTAAGAACCGAAAAAGGCGATGCTGTTTTTGTAAAGATGGATATCTTTAAAAAACATATCTGGTATACCTACAAAGAAGAACGTTTTAAATGGTTTCGATTAACCTTAGATCAAGTGCAAGAAATCATCGATTTAAATAAAAACAACGAGAAATCTATGTCTTTAGAAGAGTATGAATCTGATGTAGAAATTCCTGTTAAAGTAGATTTTGAAGATGTAGTAGGTCAAGATAGTTTAACACGTTTTGATGTACCTAAAACAAGTAAAAGAAAAAGAAATAATAGAAATAAAAGAAGAAAAAAACCAGTTGCTGTTGCCAATCAAAATCAAGAAAACACCCAAAAAGTACAGCAGAAAAGAAAACCAAAACCAAAACAAAACACTAGAAGAAAATCTAAAAATAGCAATCAACAGAATTCTAACGCACCAAAAAAAACGAATTCTAACCGAAACAATTCAAATACTAAGCGAAATGTGTCAAATACTAAAAATAGGCCTTCTAAAAAATAAGAAAGTTGTTTTTTTGATGGTGTGTTTAGGGATGATTTCTTGTAGCGATTCAATTGAGTTTAGCAAATACAAATCGTTACCAGACGCTTCTTGGGAAGCTAATAAAGAGATTTCTTTTGAGTTTGAGGTTACTGATACGATATCACCCAAAAATCTTTTTATAAATATAAGAAATAATAAAGAATACGCGTTTAGTAATTTGTATCTGATTACCGAGCTTAAATTTCCAAATGGAAATAAAATTATTGACACCTTACAGTACAAAATGGCAGATAAATCTGGCAGGTATTTAGGTGAAGGATTTACAGATATTAAAGAAAGTAAATTATTTTATAAAGAAAAAAAAGTGTTTCCAGAATCAGGAAAATATGCGTTTAACATTCGTCATGCAATGCGAAAAAATGGAGATGTAAATCCAATTCCTTTTTTAAAAGGATTGCAAGACATAGGATTTAGCATTGAAAAAATACAATAGATTTCTGTTTTCATTGGAAATGACAAATTATTGAAATCTCAATATATTTGAGAAGAAGTTTTTATTATGGCAAAGAAACAAAAAACAAGTTATACAAAATACCTTTTATGGTTTTGGGGTATTCTTTTAAGCGGATTATTAATTTTAATTTTACTCTTTTACACAGCAGCTTCAGGTGGTTTAGGGGTGTTACCTACTTTTGAAGAGTTAGAAAATCCACAAACCAATTTAGCAACAGAAGTAATTTCTGCAGATGGAGTTACCATAGGTAAATACGCAAAAGAAAATAGGACTCCTGTAAAATACGACGACTTGCCTCAAAACTTAGTAAATGCCTTAGTAGCTACAGAAGATGAACGTTTTTATGAGCATTCTGGTATTGATTACAGGGGTACTGCAAGAGCTGTTTTAAAACCAGGTAGTGGAGGTGCAAGTACAATTACCCAACAGCTAGCGAAGATGTTATTTACTGGCAGAGCTTCTCGAAATATTTTTAAAAGGATAGGTCAAAAAATGAAAGAATGGGTAGTTGCAACAAAATTAGAAAGGCAATATACCAAAAACGAAATTATTGCTATGTATTTAAATAAGTACGACTTTTTAAATCAGGCAGTAGGTATTCGTTCTGCAGCAAGAATTTATTTTGGCAAAGAACCTAAAGAATTAGAAGTGCAAGAGTCTGCAATGTTAGTAGGGATGTTAAAAAACTCATCATACTTTAATCCGTTAAGAAGAGAAGCTAAAGTAAAGCAAAGAAGAAATGTAGTGCTGTTGCAAATGACCAAAAATGGTTTTATTACAGAAAGACAAAAACTTGATTTACAACAACTCGATTTGGGTATCAATTATACTCCAGAAAGTCATGATGAAGGGTATGCAACTTATTTTAGAACCCATTTGCAAAAGGTGATGCGAAAGTGGGTAAAAAATAATCCAAAACCAAATGGAGAGCAGTATGATATTTTTAGTGATGGTTTAAAAATTTACGTAACCATAGATTCAAGAATGCAACAATATGCAGAAGAAGCCATTTCAGAACATATGGCAAATCTGCAATCATACTTTTTTAAAGAACAAAAAAATAATAGAACAGCACCTTTTTACGATTTAGAAAAAAGTCAAATTAACGGAATTTTAAATAGAGCAAAAAGAAATTCAGAACGATATAAACGACTAAAAATAGCAGGAAAATCAAAAAAAGAAATCGATGATATTTTTAAGAAAAAAACAAAAATGAAGGTTTTTTCTTGGAAAGGAAATATAGATACCATTATGTCTCCAAACGATTCTATCAAATATTATAAATCGTTTTTACGTTCAGGCTTGTTATCCATAGAACCACAAACTGGTCATATCAAAGCTTGGGTGGGTGGTATTAATAATAAACATTTTAAGTATGATGCTGTTGCACAACAAAAAAGGCAAGTAGGTTCTACATTTAAACCTTTTGTCTATGCAACAGCTATCAATCAATTAAGAAAATCTCCATGTGACTTATTGCCAAATACGCCATACACTATTCCTAAAGGTAAATATGGTATACCTGAAGAATGGACCCCAAAAAATTCTAATGATAAATATGGGGGAATGTTAAGTTTAAGGGATGCTTTAGCAACTTCAACGAATGTTGTAACAGCAAACCTTATAGATCAAGTGTCACCCACAAATGTTGTACGTTTGGCAAAAGCTGCTGGTATTGAAACAGAAATTAAACCAAACCCGTCAATTGCATTAGGTGCTGTAGATTTATCATTATATGAAATGGTAAGTGCATACAGTACATTTGCCAATAAAGGTTTACGTGTAAAACCAATGATAATCACTAGAATTGAAGATAAAAACGGAACTGTTTTAAAAGATTTTGTACCAAAAACTGAAGAGGTTTTAAGCGAAGAGTCTGCCTATGTAATTTTAAATTTATTACAAGGAGTTACCACTTCTGGTTCAGGTATAAGATTGCGTTCTAAATGGACCTCTGGAGGTGATGCAGTTACTGGTTTTCCTTATCTTTTCGAAAATGAAATAGCAGGTAAAACAGGTACTACACAAAACCAATCTGATGGATGGTTTATGGGGATTGTACCCAATTTAGCTACTGGTGTTTGGACAGGTGGTGAAGATAGAGCAACCCATTTTGCAGGGATTACAAAAGGGCAAGGAGCAACAATGTCTTTACCTACTTGGGCATTATTTATGAAAAAATGTTATGCAGATAAAACATTAAATATCAGTCAAGAAGAGTTTGAAAAGCCAGAAGATTTATCTATTAGAGTAGATTGTGGAGGTAAAGTTGAGGAAGAAGAAGGAAAAGAGAAAAAAGCAATCATTCCTGAAGAGGAAGAAACCGATTTTTAAATATCCTTTTTTTATGATTTGGAAACCAACTAAAAAATATAGTATAACAACGAATATTGGAAAGTTGATGCAGAAGCATCAATTTTATAGTTATAAGGATTTATGGAGTTGGTCTGTAGAAAATAAAGAAAATTTTTGGCAAGAAACGGTTGATTGTTTAAACATCATTCAAGAAAAAAAATACGACGAAATTTTAAATATTGATGAAGGGGTAACACAAGCAAAATGGTTGTTTGGAGCTAAAATGAATATCGTAGATTCTTGCTTTCAGAATGATGATAATGCAACTGCAATCGTTTTTCAAAAACCGAATGATAAAGTTAAAAAAGTAACTCAAAAAGAATTAGAATCTCTTGTAAATAAAATTGCCAATAGTTTTGTTAATTTTGATGTACATAAAGGTGATACTATTGCCATAGATTTACCAATGACAGTAGAATGTGTGGCTATTTATCTAGCAGCCATAAAAGCTGGTATTAAAGTAGCTACAATTGTAGATAGTTTTACCCCAAAAGAAATAAAAGTTAGACTAGATTTAACAAAACCAAAAGTAGTTTTTACACAAGATTTTTTAGCAAGAGCTGATAAAACATTCCCTTTATATGACAAAGTTGTTGAAGCCAATGCAGCTAAAATTATCACAATAAAAACCATTAAAAACAAAGATTTTAAGCTAAGAAATCAAGATGTTTTTTGGGATGATTTTTTATCAGAAAACACCAATTTTTCCTCAGTAAAACAAGCACCACAAAACTGTATTACCATACTTTTTTCATCGGGTACAACAGGAGAACCCAAAGCAATTCCTTGGAATCATACCACAGCAATAAAAGCAGCTTCAGACGGTTTTTATCATCAAAATATACAACAAAATGATGTAGTGTGTTGGCCCACAAATTTAGGTTGGATGATGGGACCTTGGCTAATTTTTGCGGCATTAATAAACAAAGCAGCCATTGGTTTGTATTATGACGCGCCTTTAAGTGAAGCTTTTGGCAAATTTGTACAAAATGCAAAAATTACCATGTTGGGTGTTATACCAAGTATTGTAAAACATTGGAAAAATTCGGGCTGTATGGAAGCTTTAGATTGGAGTGCGATTAAAAACTACAGTTCTACAGCAGAAGTTTCCAATCCTACAGAAATGGAATATTTAATGAAATTGGCCAACAACAAACCCATAATTGAATATTGTGGAGGTACAGAAATTGGTGGTGGTTATATAACTAGTACTGTAGTTCAAGAAAATATGCCAAGTACATTTTCTACAAAAGCTTTGGGTAGTGATTTTGTTTTGTTAGGTGATGATCATAAAGAAACAAGTAAGGGAGAAGTCTTTTTAATTCCGCCAATTATGGGGCTTTCTACAGAGCTGTTGAATAAAAATCATCAACAAATTTATTATGATGACACTCCTAAGTATCAGCAAGTTTTAAGAAGACATGGAGATGAATTGCATCAATTAGAAAATGGATATTTTAAAATTCTAGGTAGAGTTGATGATGCCATGAATTTAGGCGGAATTAAAGTTAGCGCAACACAAATAGAAGAAGCTATAAATCAGTTAGAATTTGTTTTAGAATCTGCAGCAATAGCCGTGGCTCCAAAAGATGGTGGACCAGCAAAACTAGTTGTTTTTTATGTTGAACAAAATAATATTAAAGTTGATGAAGATTTTTTAAAATCAGCTCAAAAAATTGTAAAAACACAATTGAACCCTTTATTTAAAGTAGCAGATTTAGTAAAAATTGAAGTGTTACCAAGAACAGCATCCAATAAAATAATGCGACGTAAATTAAGAGATAGTTATAAAGATTAGTTGATGAAAAACCTTGTCAAATATCCCAGATTAATTTTTGTAGTACTTTTTTTATTAGTGTACTACATAACATATATTTCAGGAATTGAAAATGGAATGTTAAGGACGCTATTTTCAATTACTTTAGCTTTTGTTTTATCACCCAGAAAAAAGAAAATTAAAACACAAACAGGAGAAAAAACTCAAATTACTTGGCTTTTTTTGAAGAAACCTATTATTTTAGATTGAGTAAAATTTTAAGTATCTTGTTTTAAACTGATGTTTAATAAAGAAAATCAACAGATGAAAAATTTAAAAAATATTGTTCCTTTTCTTTTCCCTGTATTAGTAATTCTTTTTGGGTTAATTACTTATAAAGTTTTGGGCTACGAACCTAATGTTTATACTATTGTTATAAATGTTACACTTGCATATATTTTATCGCCAAAGTTTAAAATTGTAAACAAACAATCTGGTGAAGAGGAGCAAATGAAATGGTTGTTTTTTAAAAAAGTAATTAACAAAAAACACTAAAATAATTTAATTATTTAGAAGCGTAAAAAACACTTAATGAAAATAATATCATACAACGTAAACGGAATTAGGGCAGCCTTAAAAAAAGGGTTTTTAGATTGGTTGCAGGCTGCAAATCCAGATGTAATTTGTATTCAAGAAACCAAAGCACACAAAGAACAGTTAGATTTAGAAGCTTTTGAAAACGCAGGTTATCCACATCACTATTGGTTTTCTGCGCAAAAAAAAGGCTATTCTTCTGTAGCCGTTTTGTGTAAAGGAAAACCAAATCATATTGAGTACGGAACAGGAATCGAAACAATGGATTTTGAAGGTAGAAACCTTCGTGTAGATTTTGATAATGTTTCAATTATGAGTTTGTATCTCCCATCAGGAACTAATCTAGATCGATTGAATTTTAAACTCAATTATATGGATGAATTTCAAGAATACATTAACACTTTAAAACAAGAAATTCCAAATTTGGTTATTTGTGGTGATTATAACATTTGTCACGAAGCTATTGATATTCACAATCCAAAAATGAAAGGAGTTTCTGGCTTTTTACCAGAAGAAAGAACTTGGATTGGCGAATTTATCGAAAGCGGATTTATAGATAGTTTCAGATATGTAAATCCTGAAAGACAAGAATACTCTTGGTGGAGTTATAGAGCAAATGCCAGGGCAAATAACAAAGGTTGGCGATTAGATTATGCAATGGTTTCAGCACCCTTAAAAGACAAAATTACAAGAGCCTATATTTTGCCAGAGGCCAAACATTCTGATCATTGCCCAATTGCATTAGAATTAGATGTATAAATTTTTATGAAACAATTTTTATTTTTTTTCTGTATTAGTTGTACAGTTTTTTCACAAGAAAAAATTGATACTATCATCATACCGAAAATTGATACCTTGTTTATCGCTAAAGATTCCTTAAAAAAACCAATTCAAAGCGATTTTTTTACAGATGACGATTTAAAACGCATAGACAGTTTATGGGTAGATAAAAAATTTAACTCCCCTTTAATAGATACCTTAGAATATGTAATAGATGATAAAGATATTATAGGTAATACAAGCGCTGTTTTAACAACAGATTTAATGAAAGTTCGTTTAGCTGAGTTGAACGAAAACACCCCTTTTAATTTGGCTTACAATCCTGCTTTAGAAAAGGTAATTAATGGCTATTTAAAATATCGAAAGAAATATTATCCTGCATTAATGGCAAAAGCCAAATATTACTTTCCCATGTTTGAGCAGTATTTAGATCGATATGATATTCCTTTAGAAATGAAGTATTTAGCAATTGTAGAATCTGCTTTAAGACCTAAAGCAAGATCTGGAGTTGGTGCTGCTGGTTTGTGGCAATTTATGTACGGTACAGGAAAACAGTTTGGTTTAAAAGTAAGCTCTTATGTAGATGAAAGACACGACCCTGTAAAAGCAACAATTGCTGCTTGTAAATATTTAAGTCAGTTGTATAGCATTTTTGGTGATTGGGATTTGGCTTTAGCAGCTTATAATTCGGGCCCAGGTAACGTAACCAAAGCCATAAAACGATCTGGAGGTTTTACAAATTATTGGAATATTAGACCCTATTTACCTAGAGAAACTGCAGGTTATGTGCCCGCATTTTATGCAACAATGTATATTTTTAACTATGCAAAAGAGCACGATATTTATTCAGAATTACCTAAGTTTTTTGAATTTCAAACAGATACAGTTCGTGTAAAAAGAACCATTACTTTTAAGCAAATTTCAGAAACAATTAATGTTACTAACGATGTTCTTACGTTTTTAAATCCGTCTTATAAACTAGATATTATTCCGTTTGTAAAAAATAGAGATTACGCTTTGCGATTACCAAGTAATAAAATCATCGATTTTTTAGATAAAGAAAAAGATTTGTACGCCTTAGCAGATTCCATAGATGCGAAAAGAGAAAAACCATTACCCAGGTATTTTGAGATGGACAAACGTATTCGTTACAAAGTAAAAAGTGGCGATTATTTAGGTAAAATTGCTAATAAATTCGGAGTGCGAATTAGTAGTATAAAACGTTGGAATGGCTTAAGAAGCAATAATTTAAAAATTGGTCAAAGATTGTATATTTACCCGAAAAGAATCCGATAATTTCTTAGATCTTATAAAATTTAAATTTCTATATTGTTTAAACTAAAAATGGAACAATATTTGGTGTATTGTAAATAACTAATCCAAAAACCTAAAATATCAACTTATGAAAAAAATACTTTCCATAATAACCATCTCATTTTTATTAATTTCTTGCGTAGGAAATGATAAAATGATTTTAAGAGAATCAATTGGTAAGATCAATAAAGTAATGGTGGTTGCTAAAATTAGTGATTGGACAGGAGATGTTGGTAAAGAAATTAGAAATAATTTTGGCGAATTGCAAGTGGGCTTACCTCAAAATGAATCTATTTTATCCGTTTCGCAAGTAGCACCAAATGGTTTTAGCTCTATGATGAAATCCAGTAGAAATATTTTAATTATTTCTGAAGGTGAACCTGAAAATTTTTCAGTTAAAAAAAATGTGTATGCAAGGCCACAGACTATAGTTTATGTTCAGGCAAAAAATGATGCAAGCATCATAAAAATACTACAAGATCGTAAAAATGAAATCAGAAGAATTTTCTTAGATTCAGATATAGCATTCACACAAAATATCTTTAAAAAAGAAAAATTAGATGAAAATCAGTTTAAAACCATACAAAATTTAGGTGTATCGTTAATCATTCCAGATAAATTTAGAACCGTTGATGATACAGGAGATTTTTTGTGGTTACGTAATCATTTAACAAGCGGAATTGCAAAATCTGGGAGTAATAATATTTTGGTGTATTCTGTTCCTTTGGCTGATAAAACATCTGTTGCTGATAGTATTGTAGCTATTAGAAACAAAATTGGTAAAAAATACATTCCTGGTTCTAAAGAAGGGATGTATATGATAACAGAAAAAGCCTATACACCTTTTACTTTTGATGCAAAAATTGATGGTAAAAAAGCCTATGAAACCCGTGGAAAATGGGAGGTAAAAGACGATTTTATGGCAGGCCCATTTTTAAATTACACCATTATTGATGAAAAGAAGAGTAGATTAATTGTTTTTGAAGGATTTACCTACGCACCTTCTGTAAGCAAAAGAGCATTTTTGTTTGAGTTAGAAGCCATTGCTAAATCTATGAAGATTCAATAATTTTTTTAATCCTTTATTAGTCAAAAAGTTATTTCCTATATTTGGTCATCAACCAAAAACTTTTTTATCATGGAAATGAATTTTTACATCTTTTTTTTAGTGGCATTAGTACCAATGATTTTGGGATTTGTCTGGTATGGTCCATTATTTGGCAAAGCTTGGATGAACGAAATGGGATTCACAGAAGAATCTCTCAAAGACACCAATATGCTGAAAACCTTAGTGATTTGTTTTATCTTAAGTGTTTTAGTTGCTTTTGCTTTAATGCCAATGACCATTCATCAAATGGGAGTATATTCAACTTTAGCAGGTGAACCTGGTTTTGCAGAACAAACAGGAGAGGCATATTCTTATTTCGAAAACTTTGTGACTACTTATGGAGATCGTTTTAGAACGTTTAAACACGGGGCTTTTCATGGCATTATTTATGGTGTTTTCTTAGTATTACCAATTTTGGGTATTATAGCAGTTTTTGAAAAGAAATCTTTAAAATATGTTGCAATTAATGCAAGTTATTGGATTGTAACTCTCGCTATTATGGGTGGTATTGTTTGTAAATATGCTATGTAAACCAAAGTATTGCAAGAAAAAAAATGCCGCTTTTTGCGACATTTTTATATGATGTTATTTTAGCTTTAATAACCTACTTTATCTCGAACTCGTTGTAAAACGCCATTAGCAACAAGTTTTGCTTTTTCAGCGCCAATTTGTAAAGCTTCATCAATTTCATGTTTGTTTTCCATATAATGATGATATTTTGTTCTAACATCAGCGAATTTATCGATAATTAATTCATACAAAGCTTGTTTTGCATGCCCATAGCCATAATTTCCACCCTCATAATTGGCTCGCATTTCAGTAATTTGAGCATCAGAAGCTAATAATTTATACAACGCAAAAACATTATCATTGTCTGGATCTTTAGGTTCCTCAAGCCCTTTACTATCCGTTTTGATGCTCATTATTTGTTTTCTTAATTTTTTATCAGCTAAAAAAATATTGATGATATTATTTCGAGATTTACTCATTTTTTCACCATCAATTCCAGGAACTAATTTGGTTTGTTCTTGAATTTTTGCTTTAGGTTCAATTAAAGTTTTACCTACAATATTATTTAATCTATTAGCAACATCTCTAGCCATTTCTAAATGTTGCAATTGGTCTTTACCTACAGGAACAATTTCTGCATCATACAATAAAATATCTGCAGCCATAAGCATTGGGTAAGTAAATAAACCTGAATTTACATCTGCCAAACGATCTGCTTTATCTTTAAAACTATGTGCTAAAGTTAAACGCTGATAAGGAAAAAAACAGCTCAAATACCAAGATAATTCTGTTACTTGAGGCACATCACTTTGTCTATAAAACACAGTTTTATTAATATCTAAACCACAAGCTAACCAAGTTGCAGCTGTACTATAGGTGTTTTCTCTTAATTGATTTCCATCTTTAATTTGGGTTAAAGAATGCATATCTGCAATAAATAAAAAGGCTTCGTTTTCAGGGGTATTTGCCATTTCTATAGCTGGCAAAATTGCACCTAATAAATTCCCTAAATGTGGTGTACCCGTACTTTGAACGCCTGTTAAAACTCTAGACATATTTTAATTTTTAAGTATAAATTAGATATAAAAAAATCATCTGCGATGGCAAAAATAAGGTTTTGAATTATAAAATCTATCAAACAAAAGAAATTAGTACTTTAGCCACTTATGAAAATTCTAAAAATCCCTTTTTTACTAATTTGGCGTATTTGGTTTTACCTTTTAATCATTGTTACCATTATTTTAATGATTCCTTTTTTATTGATTTTAACGGCTAAAGAAAAATATTATGCTGCATTCTGGAAAATGGTAAGAGTTTGGGCTAAAATATTGATTTATGGTATGGGTTTTCGATTAAGCATTCAAAAAGACCAAGAGCTTGAACGCGATAAAAGTTATATGTTTTGCCCAAATCATGCATCTTTAATGGACCCATTTGTATTAATTGCCTTGAGTAAAAACCCCATTGTTTTTGTTGGAAAACAAGAGTTTGTAAAGGTGCCTATTTTTGGTTTTTTTTATAAGAGAGTTGTTATTATGGTTGATAGAAGTAACCCTGAAAGTAGAAAACGGGTTTACGAAATGGCAAAAAAGAAACTACAAAATGGTACAAGTATGGCTATTTTTCCTGAAGGATTAGTGCCAACCGAAAACGTAGTTTTAGCACCATTTAAAAACGGTGCGTTTAGTTTGGCTATTGAATTCGGAATTCCAATTGTACCACAAGTATATTATGATTGTAAACGTTTTTTTTCTTGGGATTTTTTTAAAGGCAGACCAGGTGTTTTTAGAATTAAACAGCATAAATTTATTGAAACCAAAGGTTTGAATATTGTAGATAAAGAGGCCTTAAAACAACAAACTTATCATCTGATTTATAACGATTTGGTGAACGATAAAATGTACATGAAAGACACAAACAGACCTAATAATGAGCGAGAGTTTAAATCACCCATATAGTAAAAAAGAAGAACTATTAAATATAGTTTCTCACGGATTAGGATTGGTTTTAAGTGTCTTAGCTTTTCCATTTTTAATCATAAAGGCGTTTGAATTTCAGGGCTTTTGGAAACCAATAAGTTTTGTAATTTATGGATTAAGTATGATTATTTTATATGCAGCATCTACATTTTATCATGCTTCAAAACACCCAACGAAAAGAAGAAGACTTAATATTTTTGATCATGCAGCAATTTATGTATTAATTGCAGGGAGTTATTCACCCTTTTGTTTGGTTGGGTTAAACTCTAGTTTAGGTTGGTATATGTTTTTGTTTGTTTGGCTTTTTGCTTTAAAAGGTATTATTTTAAAACTTTTTTTTACTGGTAGATTTAATAAACTCTCTACAGCAATGTATTTACTAATGGGTTGGCAAGTCATGTTTTTTATAAAACCATTAATGGCAAGTTTATCTGCTGAGGGTTTTCAATATTTAGTAGCAGGTGGTGTTTTTTATTCAGTTGGTGCAATTTTGTACTCTATCAAAAAAATACCTTACAATCACGCTATTTTTCATGTGTTTGTATTGTTGGGTAGTTTAAGTCACTTTTTAGCGATATATAATTTGTAAAATTACCAATCTTTAAATGGAGTTTTGCTTAAACTTGAATTGTAATATTTTTTATCACCAGTAACCTCTTTACCTAACCAAGTTGGTTTTTCGAAGTTTTCATCTTCTGAAGTTAGTTCAATCTCAGCAATTTGTAAACCTTTGTTGTCTCCAAAAAAAACATCAACTTCATAAGTATGCTGTTCTTTTTGTACTAAATATCTAGTTTTATCAATAATTGAAGGTTCGCAAAGTAAGAGTAATTGTTCAGCTTCGTTTTTATCAATTTCTTTTTCCCACTCAAAACGAGTAGTTCCAGATGTATTAGAGGTTCCTTTTATGGTTATAAAAGCGGTATCATCAGCAATTCTAATTCTAACGGTTCGGTTTTTATCAGAATTTAAATACCCTTGTTTTATGTTTTTTTTTAGGTAGGCTTCTCCCTTAAAATCATTACTTTTTACTAAAAATTTTCTTTCAATTTCTAAACTCATAAAAATCTATGGATTTTTGTACTAATATAACTGATTTTATCGTTTGTTTATAATAATTAAATATCTTTGATAATATTAATGGTTTTATGAAAAAAGTTATTTTTCTTTTTCTTTTTTGTGTTAACTCAATACTCTTTTCACAAGTTGATTATAGCGATTCTTGGCAAGATTTTTATTCATACAATAATGTAAAAGACTTTGTAAAAGTAGATGATATTATATACGCCTTAGTAGATAATGCTGTATTTACTTTTGATGAAAATACAGAAGAAATTCAAAAATTTTCATCAATTCAAGGTTTGTCTGGCGAAACTACTTCTGCAATGTATTATAGCGCAGATTTTGACAGATTGGTAATTGGGTATGAAAATGGTTTGATAGAAGTTATTGACGAAAATGGGGGAATTACCATTTCATCAGATATTGTAAACTTCAATCAATCTGGTAATAAAAAAATCAATCATATATCAGGCTTTGGTACTACCTTATATTTATCTACACCATTTGCTATTGTTGAGTATGATATCGAAAAATTAGAATTTGGAGATACTTTTTTTATTGGCAATGGTTCAACATCACTCATTATTAATAAAACATTAATTGTTAATAATACCATTTATGCAGTTACAGAAGATGGCATTTTTAGCGCAGATGTTACAAGTAATTTATTGATAGATTTTAACAATTGGCAGCAAGAGTTTTCTGCAAGAAACTTTATCAATATATCACAATTTAATAATCAAATTTATGTTTCAGAAGGTCGTAATTTATTTGCGTTGAATAATAGTGTTTTGTCTTTAGTTAAAAACTTTTCTGAAACTATTATCAATATAAATGCCTCACCAACTTATTTATCGATAACATTAAATAGAAGTAGTGTTGTTTTAGATGCAGCAATGAATCAGGTAACAACTTTAGAGCAAACAACAGATTTTGATTTCACACTATCAAATTCGCTTGTTATAAATAATATCTCTTATTTGGCAACTAAAGAATTTGGTATTTTAAAATCAACCATCAACCAATTAAACACTTATACAGAAATTCATCCTGAAGGTCCTTTATCAAATGGAGTTTTTTCAATAGATGTTTTAAACAATAATCTTTGGGTGGTTTATGGTGGATATAGCCCCACATTTGCACCAAATTTTAATAAACAAGGATTTAGTCAATTTAATGGAACAAACTGGATGAATACAAAATACGATCCTACTATTCCAGTTACAGATTTAAGTAACATATCTATTGATCCAAATGATGAAAATAGAGTCTTTATTGGCTCTTTTGGAACTACTAATCAATTTGAAAGCGTTGCAACAGGAGGCTTAGCTGTTATAGAGAATAATGAAATTATAGAATTTTACAATCAGCAGAATAGCCCATTAGATGATATAGACACAAGGCCTTCTTTTATATCCATACGAGTTCCAAGTACTGTTTTTGATAATCAAGGTAATTTATGGGTAACTAATGTAGGAGTTCAAGAAGAATTGAAAAAGTTATCGCCATCTAACCAATGGACTAGCTACGATTTATCATCTATTAAAGCGAATCGTGTAAATGGTTTAACAGAAATAATGGTAGATAAACTTGGTACGAAATGGATTGGAACAAGAAGAAATGGTGCATTTGCGTTTAATGAAAATGGAGATAGAAAAAGAGCATTACTAACCTTGCCAAATGTAGGAAATTTACCAAATTTAAATGTGTTAACCTTAGCCGCAGATAATAGTAATAGAATCTGGATAGGCACTAGAACTGGTTTAGTAGTTTTTAGAAACGCTTCTAATGTTTTTGATGCCCAAGTTTTAAATGCAGAACCTGTTATTATTGAAGAAAACGGAGTTGGAGAACGTTTGTTAGGCGATCAAACAATAAACTCTATAGTTGTAGATGGAGCAGACAATAAATGGTTTGGCACAGACAGTGGTGGTGTTTTATATACAAACCCTTCAGGACAAACTACTTTGGCTAAATTTAGTACAGAAAACTCGCCTTTACCATCAAATAAAATTTTAAAAATTCGAGTAGATGATACTAATGGTATCGTGTATTTTGCTACAGATAAAGGTATTGTAGGCTATAATAGCAATGTGGCTCCTTTTGGCGAAGTTTTGGGAGATGTTTATGCATACCCAAACCCTGCCTTAAAAAACCACGCAACCATTACAATTGATGGTAGAAATGGTACGCATTTACCACAAGGTACCAATGTAAAAATTTTAGATGTAGCAGGTAATTTAGTTTATGAAACTAATGTTATTGAAGGGCAAGAATTACAAGGTGGAAAAGTAGTTTGGGATAAGAAAAATTTGGCTGGTAACAAAGTGGCTTCAGGCGTATATATTGCATTAATGTCTAATGAAGATGCTTCAGAAACTACTACAGTAAAAATTGCAATTGTAAATTAATGGCTATTGTAACTACCAAAGCCATTGTGTTAAGTGCACTAAAATATGGTGATACGAGTTTAATTGTAAAATGCTATACAGAAGATGAAGGTATAAAAAGCTACATGATAAGAGGGGTATTAAAGCCAAAAAAAAAGGGAATCAAAGTCGCTTATTTTCAACCTTTAACACAATTAAAAATTGTGGCTAAACACAATTCAAAAAATACGTTAAACTCTATAAAAGAAGTTCAAGTTATACACCCCTATAAAACTATTCATGCAGATATTGTTAAGCAATCTGTAGTGTTTTTTTTGTCAGAGGTTTTAGCAAATTCCATACAAGAAGAAGAGGAAAATAAAAACCTATATAGTTATCTAGAAACCGCTTTTGCTTGGTTAGATGTACATGATAAAATTGCAAATTTTCATCTTCTTTTTTTATTAAATCTTACAGGTTATTTGGGTTTTTATCCAGATACATCTCAAAGTAGTAAATTAGGCTTTAACTTGTTAGAAGGAGTTTTTTCTGATGATATTCAAGATAAAAATGTTATTCATCACAATAATTTTCATCAATTTAAAAAGCTGTTAGGCATAAATTTTGATGCTATAGAACATGTGTCTTATAGTAAGGATGAAAGACAATTGGTTTTACAAACCATAATTGCGTATTTTAAGTTACATTTGGGCAATTTTAGAACACCAAAATCCTTACAAGTTTTAGAAACCGTTTTTAGTTGATGATGAAGTATTTATGTTTTGTGTTTTGCTTTTTAGTAAGTAGTATTTCTTTTGCGCAAAAAGTAAAAGTTTTAGATAAAGAAACAGGTAAAGTGGTTAAAAATGTTACTGTTTTTAACGAAGCCAATACTATAAGTTTAATTACTGATGACTTTGGAATTACAGATGTTTCATCGATTAAAGAAAATGAAATTATCTTTTTCTCGCATTTATCTTATGCTGTTTTTAGAATAAAAAAAGCAAGGTTAAGAAAGCGAAACTTTATTGTATATTTAACAAAACAGTCTGAAGAGTTAGATGAAATTGTTATTTCATCATTCAAAAAAGCAGAAAAGGCAAAACGAATTGCAGAACAAATTGCAGTTGTTTCTCAACAGGATATCCAAAAGGTTTCACCACAAACTTCTGCAGATTTATTGGCTACAATTCCAGGTATAAAAGTGCAAAAATCGCAATTTGGTGGTGGTAGTCCTGTAATTCGTGGAATGGAATCTAATAGAGTGTTGTTAGTGGTTGATGGAGTTAGAATGAACAATGCAATTTACAGAAAAGGACATTTACAAAATGCCATTACACTATCACCAAATTTGCTAGATAAAACAGAGGTGGTTTTTGGGCCATCATCTGTAATTTATGGTTCAGATGCTTTAGGTGGTGTAATTCATTATTATACAAAAACACCTAAATTATCAGAAAAATCAAAAATTACAAGTCAGTTTTATTCAAGGTTTTCAACTGTAAATCAAGAAATAACAACTACGGTTTCTGCTGAAATAAGTCATAAAAACTGGGCATCATATACAAGTATTTCGTATTCAGATTTTGGCGATTTAAAAGCTGGAGAAAACAGAAATCATGGTTTTTTAAATTGGGGGAAAGTATTTTACTTCTCAGAGAATGTAAGTGGTAATTATGCTGAAAATCCAACATTAAATTCTAATCCTAATTTATTAAGAAATACAGGGTTTAACCAAACTGATGTATTGCAAAAATTCTTTGTGCCTTTATCTAAAAACACAGATTTAAAAATAAATTTACAATATTCTACTTCTTCAGATATTCCAAGATTTGATCGATTAACAGAACTTACTGATATTACAGATACATCTTCCTTAAAATTTGCAGAATGGTATTATGGGCCTCAAAACCGATTGTTAATCTCATCACAATTATTAATCAACCCTGCTAAAAATTGGTTGGAGAGTGGTACAATAACAACTGCTTATCAAAATATTGAAGAGAGCAGAATTCAAAGAAAATTTGGGAGTTTAGATCGAAGTTACAGAGAAGAAACTGTTGATGTTTTTAGTGTAAATGGAGATTTTTCTGTGCCTGTAACCGAAGATAAAACAAGAGTTTTATCCTATGGTTTTGAGTTTGCTTATAATAATGTAGCATCAAATTCTTACGGAAAAATCTTAAATATTTTAGAAGGAAAAATAAATGGTTTTACGAATGATTTTAAAGTGCAATCTCGATATCCTGATGGAGGTAGTAATTTTTTAACTTCTGCAGTATATTTAGGCTATAGGCAAGATGTAAATAGTAAATCTACCTTAAATACAGGCATACGATTTACAAATACCAATAAAAACGCAACTTGGATTGATGATACTTTTTTAACTTTCGAAAATAAAACGTTAAGTAAAAATAATTCTGCTGTAACTGCCACTTTAGGGTATGTATTTAAACCAAACAGAAATTGGCAATTGAATGGAGTTTTATCTTCAGGATTTCGCTCTCCAAATATTGATGATGTTGGTAGAGTTCGCGAAAAAGCGGGGAATATTACCATACCTAACATTAACGTAGACCCTGAGTTTGCTTACAATGCAGAAATTGGGATTTTAAAGTATTTTAACAAAAGAAGGTTTAGAATAGCAGCCAATGTATATTACACGTTGTTAGATAATTATATACAAAGAGATTTTGTGTACAATGCAGATGGTAGTATTTTACAAGTTGCTTTTGATGGTGAATTTGGCAATGCTGTAAATAATCAAAATAAAGGAAATGCATACATTTTTGGCTACACCTTAAATTATTTGGGTAAAGTATCTAAAACCATAAACACCTCAGGTTTTATTACCTTTACCAAAGGTAGAACTTACGATACCCAAGAGCCAATGTCTTCAATACCACCATTATTTGGTCAGTTTCAAATTAATTATCAAAAAGATAAAATTGCTTTGGGCGCAGATTTTCGGTTTAATAGTAAAAAAGATATCGAAGATTTTAACTTTACAGAAGGCATTGATAATCACGATTTAACTCCAATCGTAAACCCAACTGCTACACAAGATGTTGATAAATTTTATGGTTCACCAAGTTGGATGACCTTTGGAGTAAATGGAAGTTATGAAGTGAATGATAATTTTTCTGTACAAGCAAGATTCGATAATATGTTTGATGAACATTATATAGAATTTGCTTCTGGAGTTTCTTCACCAGGTAGAAATTTATCGGTTTCTTTTATGGCTAATTTTTAAATTTTGTACTTTCATATTTTTATAACCATTCAGAAAATGAATTTATAATTTATTTTGTAATACAGTATGACAACTTTTAATAAGAGAATAAACTGGGTAGATCAACTTAAGGGGTTTAGTATTATTCTTGTTGTTTACGGCCATAATTTACCATTTATAGATATTTATATTGATAGTTTTCGAATTCCTTTATTCTTTTTTATTGCAGGTTTTTTTCATCCTAAAACACCTTCTTTAACATTAAGTATAATAAAAAAAAGAGCAAAACAAATTTTAGTACCTTATTTTTTGTGGAGCTTTTTTTTGTTTGTTTTTTGGTTTTTTGTGGGTAGAAAATATGGAGATTCTGTTCACTTAGATTTAAGTGTAACCAAGAATTTTTTAGGAATATTTTTTGCGCAAGGTGGTCATGATTATATGAATTGGGGGATTACAATGTGGTTTTTACCCGCTATTTTTTTGAGCTTTATTTTTTTTGGATTAGTAAGATCAGTAAAAAAGATTTTACATCAAGTTGTACTCTTATTAATGCTCATCACCTTAGGTTTTTTAATCCCTAAAATGGTAGATATAAACTTGATTTGGAGTGCAGATGTTGCTTTAGTTTCCTTATCATTTTATTCTTTAGGTTTTTATTCAAGAGATTTTTTGTTTAAAAATAAAAAGATAAAATATGAACCCATATTGCTGATTTTATTGCTTGTAATTTATGTATTATGCGCTATAAATTTTTCGGAAAATGTAGATATGTTCAGATCAAAATATGGCACTATTTTCTTCTTTATCGTAAACGCAGTTATCGGAATTTCCTTTTGGGTATTGTTCTTTAGAAGACTAAAAAAAATAAAGTTTTTAACCTTTTTTGGTCAAAATACAATCCCTGTTTTAGCACTTCATAATAGAGCAATGACATTTATAAAACTTCTTTTATTGCTATTTTGGAGTTCAAAATCTTTCAATTTTAATGAAATCGAAAAAATTATTCTTGTCATTATTCAACTAGGTTTATTGTATCCAGTAATTTTATTAATTAACAGATATGCACCAATTTTAAATGGAAAAATCAAACGTAAAACAACAACTTAAATTCCATTTAATATTACAATTCTTCATTGTACTATTTATAACCCTTTCGTCTTATATTTATATCCCATTTGGAGACGCTAAGGCATTTTTTATATACGTAATTCATTTTCTATTATTACAATTTTCTGTATTTGGTTTTGTGTACCTGCTAAGTTTAGTCAAAAAGCTTTTTTTGGTTGTATTTCCACTTATTTTTTTGGTTTTAGCTTCCTTATCATTTTGGGTATATACGCAAGATATTACCATAAGCATAGGTTTAATGCAAGCTATTGTGGAATCTAAAATAGACATCGTAATTGATACCATTAGCATTCAGTTTTTAGCATTTTTATTCATAGCAATCACTTCTCTTTTTTTTCTGATGAAAAGCTTTAAACGCTTAAAAACTAATGGAATAAATACGCCTTTGTTTTTATTTGCGATTTGTGGTATTGCCACTTTTTTTCTAGTAGAAAACTACAAGTATGGCGCATTTAAAAGAAAACTTCCTTATAGTGCGTATTTTGCTTTAAAAGATTATGTAAACAAATCTAATATAAAATTAAAAGAAGTTCCTCAAGGTGTTACTACATCAGCAAAAAATATAGAAATTATATTTGTGCTTGGAGAATCTGTAAGAGCAGATCATTTAGGCTTAAATGGTTATGATAGAAATACCACACCTCAATTAGCTTTACAAAATAACATTGTTAGCTTTACAAATATTTATACGCCATTAACCTATACAGCTATTAGTGTTCCTCAAATATTAACAGATAAATCTATTACAGATGTAAACGATAAAAAATGGACAAGCCTGTATAGTGTTCTTAAAAATGCTGATTTTGTAACGAATTGGATTGGAAATCAAACCTTAGAGAAAAGTTATCGAGAAATTGTACAAACCAACGACTCTGTTAAAATTATCGATAAATTTCACTCTGTTTTAAGCTTTAAAAAAGAACAAGATATGACAATCTTAAAGTATTTTAAAGATGATAAAATTAATAAAAACAAGATATCAACTTTACATATGATAGGCAGTCATTGGTATTATAATAGTAGAGTTACAAAAAATTTTGAATATTACAAACCAATTGTTAAAAGTAAATATGTGGGTTCATCCACGAGCGAAGAATTAATAAATGCATACGATAATACTATTTTATACTTAGATACTTTTTTAAATAAGTTAATTACAGGGCTTAAAAAATCGTCTAAAAATACTATTTTAATTTATCTTTCAGACCATGGAGAAATTTTGGGAGAAGATGGTAAATGGTTTCATGCACAAGAGCATAAAGCCTCCAAAAACCCAGCAATGATAGTCTGGTTTTCAGATACGTTTAAAAATAGTTATCCTTTAAAAATAGAGCGTTTAATGGCTAAAAAACAAGATTCAATTAGTACAGACTTTCTATTCCATAGTATTTTGGATATTGGCGGAATTGAAAATTTTAATTTTAATAAAGAAAAAAGTATTTTTAATTAAAATCAGGTTTACTTCTTCTTTTTGCCCTCGTCAGTAAAATTTTCATTTATAGAGCGTTCTGCTTTTATGATACTTACTAAAATTGATAATGCAACAAAAACCATTGGCTCCCAAGTTAATTCCACTTTTGTAATTGATGCTAATAATAAAGCAGCCAAAAGAGAAAACCCACTATATTTTAAAAAGGCATTATTAAAAGTTGTGTTTGCAAAATCCCAGATTTCTTGGTTTTGCATGGCTTTTGGTGTTCTATAACCATAAAAATTATTAATTTTTTTTGGTGGAAATTTCCAAAATAATATGCTAATTAAAAACAAAACACCATTAGTTGTTAACACGTAAGTAAAAGAGTCCATAATTATTAATTTTTTTAATCTTAACTAAAGTCTAAAGTCCATTTTTAATGTTTACTTTTTAATAGGTCTCATTAAACCTTCTTGTGCAAAAGAAGCTACTAACTTACCATCTCTAGTAAAAATATTTCCTCTAGATAAACCACGAGCTCCAAAAGTATTTGGGGATTCTGCTGAAAACAACATCCAATCATCAAATTCAAAATCTCTAAAAAACCACATAGAATGGTCTAAACTTGCAGTCATGGTATTCCCAAAATTATAATCTTTTGCATTCGGATTAAAAGCTGCATTTAACACATTGTAGTCAGAAATATAGGTTAAGATTTGATGTTTTAAAGGTGTATCCATTTTAGGAATATCTCCTTTTAATTTAAACCAAATCTCCTCTTTTGCAGGTCTGTTTTCGGGTTCTAAAGGATTTGGAACATGAACAGGTTTAAAATCAATGGGCCTTTCAATGCTTAAAAAAGATTTAATTCCTTTTGGTAAAAAATCACCAAATTGATGCACCATATCTTCCCAACTTAGCAGTTCTTCTGGTTGTTTTATTGCACTATTGATTTCTACTTGATGTTCAAAACCTTCCTCTTTTTTATGAAAAGAGGCCGCTAAAATAAAAATAGTTTTCCCTTTTTGCGATGCTGTAACACGTCTTGTAGAAAAACTACCTCCATTTCGCATTTCAGAAACATCATACCTAATGGGCGTTGTTAAATCTCCAGCCTCTAAAAAATAAGCATGTAGAGAATGTAAAAAACGGTGTTCTGGGATAGTTCTGTAGGCCGCATTTACAGCTTGTGCTAAAACTTGTCCGCCAAAAACAATAGCGCTTCCAATGGTTACGCTTTCGCCAGAAAATACATTTTTATCAAGTACTTTTAAATCTAATAAATCAATTAACGCTTTTGTAGTTTTCATTGAAGTTTATTTTTTGAAAGGAAATTTTTGCTGAAATGGAGTAGGCTGTACACCTTGCAAAAATAATTTTAAAATTCTGTTTGTAATACTTTTTTTATGTCGAAGATATATGGTTAAATCTTGTGGTTCTGCACCTACAGAACTTTTAATTTCGCTTGCTGTTCGTCCAAAGTTAATAATTTTTATCTTTTTATGTATAGCAATTTGCACATAATCGTAAAGCATTCTTTGGTAAATTGCATGTGTTTTATTTAACGTATAATCAATACCAACAAAATGGGCATCTAATGCATTATTATGGTTAATGATACCAGATAAAAAACCAACAATTTTATCATTTAACCAATACGTTTTTAGAATATAATTATCACCAAAATTTGCCTTAAAATCTGTATAAGTTTGTAAGTTAAAATCGGCTAAATTAAAGGAAGCATTTGTAGCTACTTTTTGATACAATTGTGTCATTTTTGGCAATTGATGAGCTATATTATCTAAGCTTACAGTTTCAATTTTTAAAGAATTACTCAACTGTAGCGCTTTTTTAGCTTTTACCCTAAATTTTGTTTTCATAGCAGCTAAGTAATCATCAAAATTTTGCCAATTTTCATTTAAATGTAAAATCATGTTGGGCTCAACAGAAAATGGATGATAACCATAATTTTTTAATTCATCCGTAATAAAAAGTGATTCGTTTACAAAATCCTTTAAAAGAAAAGCATCAATTTTTAATTTTTTATCAGCAGTAGTCAACTGTAAAATTGCCTTGGCTAACTCTTTAATTACTATTTTCTTATCTTGTTTTTGGTTGATGAAAATACCATGTTCTCCACTAACAAAAGTATTGCCACTAATCAAGATTTTTAACGGCTTTTTATTGGGGATAATGTGTAGTTTTCTGCCTATTTCTTTTATTTTTTTTGTAAATGATTCTAAATTATTTTCAATTGCTTCTATATTAAAATTGATGATTTGTATAGATGTAAAGGCTTTTGGTTTTGAATTTTCATCAAGCAAAACAATGTATTTGAAGTTTATAGAGAGATGGTTTTTTTCTATGGATTTTAAAAAATCTCTATGTAAATAGCTATTGTTTTCACAATCTAAATGGGTCCAAATTTCATTAGAAATCTCATCAACAGATGAAAAAAAAAGTGCGGTATTGCTCTTGTTACAATAATTCAAGTATATTTTATAAATGCTTTTTTCACTGCAAATATACAATTCATAGAATTAGTAAGTTTTAAATTTTATCATCTTAATAAGCTATTATAACTTTTTTTTAACAAACTAATACTTGGTATAAAGTTTATTGACAAATGGAAAAAGTATCTTTGCAAAATTATAAAAATGATTATTTCATTTACA
>CBFIFR010000038.1:0-28472 GCA_965661915.1 Polaribacter sp.
ACAATTTTATTTAGGTGATGTCTTTATAATAAACACTTAAACTCACAAAATGAAATCTAAAATTATCTTTACAAGTTGCTTTTTTTTAACCTTTTCTTTATTTGCCCAAAAAACAATTGAAGCTTCAGATATTATGAAAAACATTAAAAAAGGTAAATCTATCTCCTACCAAAATGCAACTATTGTTGGTACTTTAGACTTTACTTTTATGGATGAAGCCCTTGAAAAATTGCCTAAAAAAAAGAAGAGTAGTTGGTGGAGTAACGATAGTGATAATCTTATAAAAAAAGTAATTGAAGTAAAGATCTCTTTTACAAATTGTATTTTTAAAGATGATGTTTTAGCATATATACCCCATGAAAATTCTGGTTATACATTTACAGCTGATTTTGAAAATAGTGTAGTTTTTAAAAACTGTGCTTTTCAAGGTAAAGCAATGTTTAAATACTCACATTTTAAAGAAGACACCAATTTTTCAGGTACTACCTTTAATGATGATAACACGTTTAAATGGGCTGAGTTTAAAAAAGCTGTAAGTTTTAATAACACAAAATTTACTGAAAGAGCTACTTTTAAATACACCAAATTCAGTAAAAATGTAAGCTTTTCAAATTCAATTTTTGAAGATGCTGCCGTTTTTAAATACACTGAATTTAAAAATGGCGTTTCTTTTCAAAATACTATTTTTGAAGAAGATTTAAATATAAAATATATGAACGTTTCCGGTGAATTTAATATTTCAAAAATGAAAGTTGGTTATGATATCGACTCTAAATACACCAAAATTAATGGCAAAAGCTTTAACAAATATATCTTAGAAAGTAGGAATTAGTGCCATATTTCATAACATATTCAGTTCAAAAAAGTGATGAACGTGTTTTTGAATGGTTTGTAGCGTGCAAGTTAGAAAATTATTTTCGAATTAAGTACAAGCCATATTTTTGAATTTTACTATTTATCTTTTTTATTGGAAGTCGTTAAATTTAAAAATTTGGCGACTTTCAAAAAATGCCTTAACTTCCATTAAGCAGCTAATAAGCTATGTGGTATTTACTTTTTTACTACACGTTTTCTTTATATCTGTAGGTTCAAATTCAGTTTTGCACCTAACGCATTAAAAATTCTCATAACTGTCTCAAAAGTCACATTTCCTGTGCTATTTTCAAGTCTTGATATTTGAGCTTTTTTTACTCCAACTAATTCGCCTAATTGCTCTTGGGTTAATTTTCGTTTTTTACGAGCGGTTTTTATCATATCTCCAATCAATTCGAGTTTTAACTCAAATTCATACTCATCTCTTTCTTCAGTTCCCTTTTTTCCAATTAAAAGGTCTTCTGCTTGGTCTAAAGTATAACTTTTCATTTCTTTTTGTTTTTAAAATATTCTGTTCTAATTCTATCAGCTTTATTAATTTCTTTCTTGTCTACTTTGCTTGTTTTCTTTATAATTCCGTGAGTAGCAAAAACTAAAGTTTCACTTTTATCTTCTTTGTCCCAAAAAGCTAAAAGTCGATATTGGTTTCCTGAATAAAGTATTCTGAATTCCCATATTTCGTCAGTCAGTTTTTTAAAGAACTTTGGGTCAGATTGCTGTTCGGCACGCCTTATATTCTGAAATATTTTCTTTCGAGCTTTGAGGTTTTGTTTTTTAATAAATTCAAATGCCTCCGTAAGTAATTTTGTTTCAAATCTTTTAATCATTTTTTGCCTACAAACATTTAGATAGCAAAAATACAAAAAGTTTCGTTATATGTAAACTAAATGCAATTTTAAAATGTATACTAACGTTTATGTGTATTAAAAGTTGCGTATTGTGGCACTAGGTTAAAAATTAAAACACAAATAGAAAATCAGCTAGGTTTTTCGTAAGTATGCTTTTACCAGCAATTTTTTTTACACGGTGTTAGGCAAAGTTGTTATTTTCGTAATGTTTTATTTCATTCAATTCAGCTTCTTTCTTTCCTTTTTGATTTTCAATATCAAAATCATCTTGTATTCCCAGCCAAAATTTTGCTGAATTTCCGAAATATTTACTCAATCTCAAAGCTGTATCTGCTGTTACTCTTCGATTCCCTTTTATAATTTCAGATATTCTTGTTTGAGGAATTTTCAAGTCTTTAGAAAGTCTGTATGCAGAAATTTCAAGAGGCTCAAGAAACTCGTAAAATAAAATTTCTCCTGGGTGAATATTTGCTAATTTTTCCATAATTTTCTTATTTAGTGATAATCAACTATTTCAACTTCACTTGCGTTTCCATTGTTCCAAAAAAAGATGATTCTCCATTGTTTATTAATTCTAATACTATAATATTCTTTTAGATTTCCCGTTAATTTTTCAAGTCGGTTTGAAGGTGGGATTCTTAAATCAGCAATATCTTTTGAGTTATTAAGCATTCTCATTTTTCTCCTACCTACGTTTTGGATTTCATTCGGCAATTTCTTTAATCGGATTCCGTTCCAAATTTTTTCAGTTTCTTTCGTTCCAAAAGGAATTATCATATTATTGTTTTACGTTACTAACGTAAAAGGTATGTGTTTTTTCTTGTTCTATCAAATGTTGCCTAACTTTGGTATAAATGTAATACTACCAATACTTTATATGGATTTTAGTATCTTTTAAGAATATAATCTGTTTATTTACACTAGCTCTAGCTAAAGTTACCAGCTTATTTACTAGCAAAAAGTTTTACATCATTTCCAGAAACTTGTTTTTCTCCTAGAATAATTAAGCGTTCTACCACATTTCTTAATTCACGAATATTTCCTGTCCAATCGTATTTTTTGAGCAGTTGAATGGCGTCATCAGAAAATGTTTTTTGAGGAGTACCTTGTTCTTGAGATATTTTTTTTGTAAAGAAATCTACCAATAAAGGGATATCTTCTCTTCTTTCATTTAATGCTGGTACTTTAATCAAAATAACCGCTAATCTGTGGTATAAATCTTCTCTAAACCTACCTTCCGAAATTTCAGTTTTTAAATCTTTATTGGTAGCAGCAACAACTCTAACATTAACTTTAATGTCTTTGTCAGAGCCTACTCTCGATATTCTGTTTTCTTGCAAAGCACGTAACACTTTTGCTTGTGCAGAAAGACTCATATCACCTATTTCATCTAAAAAAATAGTACCTCCATTTGCAGCTTCAAACTTCCCTGCTCTATCTTTATTTGCGCCTGTAAACGAACCTTTTACATGACCAAACAATTCACTTTCTATCAATTCGGATGGTATTGCAGCACAATTTACTTCAACCATTGGTGCTTTAACACGATCGGATTTTTCATGCAACCAATGTGCAACTAGTTCTTTTCCTGTTCCATTTGGTCCTGTTATTAAAACTCGAGCATCAGTAGCCGCAACTTTCTCTATGATTTCCTTAATATGATTAATACTATCACTCTCCCCAATCATTTCGTAATTTTTACTTACTTTTTTCTTGAGTCTTTTATTTTCTACCACCAATACTTTTCTATCTAAAGCATTTCTAACGGTATTTAGCAGTCTATTTAAATCTGGTGGTTTAGAAATATAATCGAAAGCTCCTAAACGCATTGTGTTTACAGCTGTGTCTAAATCGCCATGACCAGAAATCATAACAATAGGTACTTCTGGTTTTATTTTTTTTGCTTTTTCCAATACCTCAACACCATCCATTTTTGGCATTTTAATATCACATAAAACTAAATCGTAATCATTATTTTTAATCATTTCAATACCATCTAAACCATCTTCGGCTTGCTCTACGTTATAAGCATCATTTTCTTCTGATATAATTTTTGACAAAACCCTACGAATTGCGGCTTCGTCTTCTATGATTAGTATTTTTGACATATTACTTTTTTATTTTATAAGATGAACATCTCTCTGTGGAAATGGTATGGTTACATTATTTTCTCTAAACGCTTTATCAATCTCAAAACGGATGTTACTCTGTGTAAAGCGCACTTCAAAACTATCGTTTAAGGTAAAAACCAATCGAAAATTGAGTGAACTATCTGCAAAGTCTGTAAATAGAACAACTGGAGCAGGACTTTTTAAAACAGATGGTTGTGCTTTAGCGATATCAAGTAAAATTTTCTTTACTAAGTTAACATCAGAACCATAAGCTACACCAACATCTACTACCTCTCTTGTTTGTGTTCCATTTTCGGTCCAATTGAATAAAATGTTTGTTAAATACAAATGATTTGGAATCACTAAAACTTTATTATCAATAGTAACAGCTCTTGTTGTTCTTAAACGTATATCCAAAACCCTGCCAACTTTTCCTTCAAGCTCAATAATATCTCCTACATGCACAGATTGATCTACCAAAATAAAGATACCCGATAAAATATCTTGAAAAAGCGTTTGCAAGGCCAAACCAACACCAATCAACAAAGCAGCAGACGCCGCAAAAACTGCGGTTACATCTACACCAGATGCGTTCATAGCAATCAAGAAAATAATTAAAAATACAAACCATCTTATATAACCAAAAACTGTTACAAATTTTTGTTTGTTATTTTCTGGCATATTTCTAGTAATAAACCTTCGAGATAGTTTTAACACAAAAGAGGTTGCAATAAGGGTTAAAACAATAAAAATCAACCCTTTAATAGTAATGCTTATTTCTTCGCTAAAAACAAATTTATAATCTAAAATAGAGGTAGCTTCATCTACTATTGTATTTTTAACGGTATCAATTGTGTCTTGCATTTATCCTTTATATTTTAACCATTTATATAAATCTTTATAAGTTGGTTTTTTTCCGTACATTAAAATTCCCACTCTATAGATTTTTGCTGCTAACCAAACCATAAATACAAATGTTACCACTAATAAGGTCATAGAAATTGCCAATTCGTACCAAGAAACCCCAAAAGGAACTCGCATTAACATCACTATTGGACTTGTTAACGGAATGTAAGAAAATGCCACAGAAATTGGTCCATGAGGATCGTTAATTACAGTTGCAAAACCTACATATACACCTAAAATTAAAGGCAACATTATTGGTAACATAAATTGTTGCGTATCTGTTTCATTATCTACAGCAGCACCAACAGCTGCGAATAAAGAACTATATAACATGTAACCTCCTAAGAAATAAAAAATAAATAAAAGGAACAATTTTAAAATTGGTAATCTTAAGATCTCTTGAATAATGATTTGCATTTTGTCACCTCCAGCTGCTTGCTTTGCTGCTTCTAATTGTTCTGCTGGTAATCTATCAGCTTGCATTTCTGCCATATCAATTCCAAAAATGGAGGAAGCTACTGTAGAAATGATAAATAACAAAAGCCCCCAAATAAAGAACTGTAATAAACCTGCAGAAGCGTTACCAATAATTTTACCTAGCATCAATTGAAAAGGTTTTACAGAGGATACAATAACTTCTATAATTCTACTTGTTTTTTCTTCAATTACACTACGCATTACAGATGAACCATAAATGATTACAAACATCATTAAGAAATAACCAGCAATTGCGCCAACTCCAATTTTTAAACCATTGATAAGTTTTGATGACTCTTCACCCGAAAAGTTATACATTTTAATATCAGACTGAATTTTAGAGGCATTAATTTTATCGATATCAATACCAAAATCATTCAATTTTTGATTTCTTATTTTTCGTTCAATCTTATTCTCAATAGTGTTCATGATAGACAATCCTGGTGAGTCTTTAGAATAAAATTCAATTGATTTTGCTAATAGTTCTAAACTATCTTGTTTCGGAATAATTAAGGCTCCATAATGGTTTCCTTGTTCTACTTTCTGTTTGGTTTCTTCAATTCCTAACGCAGTAAAATCTTGATAATGAACTGTTTTTGTGTCTTTAAAATCTTCTTTAGAGAATAAACCAGACTCATCTACATACACAATCTCCTTTACTTTTTCGTCATTTTTTTTCATCAAAAAATAAACCAAAGCCCCCATACCTACCATAATTAGCGGACTTAAAAAAGTCATCACTATAAACGATTTATTGCGCACCTTTGCAATAAATTCTCTCTGTATAATTAGTTTTAACTTGCTCATCTTTTTACATGTTTTTGCTTACAGCCTGAATAAATATATCATTTGCACTTGGTATCAGTTCTACAAAATGTTGTACCTCTCCTCTATCAGTTAAAAACGATAACAAATCGTTGGCAGAATCGGTTTTTCCTAATTTTACATTCATTGTTAATTCATTTCCTAACAATTTAAAATCCGCAGGAAAAACTTGAAAACTTTCTTTTAAAGTAGCTTCCACTTCTTTTGGTTTTTTAGTGTTCAAACCTACTTGAAAAGTATCGGTTCTAAATTCACGTTTAATATCTGACAGTTTACCATCTAATATTTTATTTGATTTATTGATTAATGCAATCTCATCACACATTTCTTCTACAGATTCCATTCTATGTGTAGAAAAAATAATGGTAGCACCTTCATCTCTTAATTGTAAGATTTCTTTGGCAATTAATTGTGCATTTATAGGATCAAAACCAGAGAAAGGTTCATCAAAAATTAACAATTTAGGATTGTGCATTACAGTAACAATAAACTGTACCTTTTGCGCCATTCCTTTGGATAATTCTTCTATTTTTTTGCCCCACCAAGCCATAATATCGAATTTCTCAAACCAATATTTCAAGCGCTTTTTTGCTTCAGTTTTACTCAACCCTTTTAACTGCGCTAAGTATAAAGCTTGCTCACCAACTTTCATGGATTTATATAAACCACGTTCTTCTGGTAAATAACCAATATCTGCTGTGTGTTTTGGGGCTAATGGCTCTCCATCTAAAAAAACGGTTCCAGAATCAGCCATTGTTATCTGGTTAATAATTCTAATTAAAGAAGTTTTTCCTGCTCCATTCGGTCCTAACAAGCCATACACACTTCCTTTAGGAATATGAATAGATACATCATTTAATGCTCTAAAATCTCCATAATTTTTAACAACATTATTAATTTCTAATAAATTATCCATTGATTTTGGTTGATTTTTTCTTGTGATTACTATACTTACAAACTTACATATTTTAATTAGTAAAGAAAACATAGAATTTGTTACAAATAAATAAAATGTTAAATTTACTATGCACGCATAACTTTTCTTGCATTTACTATGCGTGCATAGTAAATTTTTATATCTTTGGTGCCATGGATAAAAATAAATCTATAGATCATCAATTGCGTGCAACTTGGCAAGCAGTCGCTAAAATGTATAATGAGCAAGCAACAAATTACAATAGCACCATGTCTATGGCGTTTGTTTTACTAACTATTGATAAAGAAAAAGGGACACCAAGTACAGCATTAGGGCCTTTAATGGGAATGGAACCTACAAGTCTTTCAAGAATATTAAAATCTATGGAAGAAAAAGGAGCAATTGTTAGAGAGAAAAACCCAGATGATGGTAGAAGCGTAATCATAAAATTAACAGCTTATGGTTTAGAAATGCGAAAATTCTCTAAAAGTCATGTTTATCAATTTAATAATGTGGTTAGAGAATATGTTACAGAAGATGAACTGGAAGCTTTCTTTAAAGTAATGGTAACAATAAATAAATTAATTGCAGATAAGAAAATTTTTGAAGCTATTAATCAGGACAAATAAAATCAAACTATAAACAAATGACAAGAAGAATTAAAAAAGTAGCAATTATTGGATCTGGTATTATGGGATCTGGTATTGCCTGCCATTTTGCTAATATTGGTGTAGAAGTTCTTTTATTGGATATTGTTCCAAGAGAATTGAATGATAAAGAGAAAGCAATGGGACTTACCTTAGAAGATAAAGTAGTTCGAAATCGTTTAGTAAATGATGCCTTAGCCACTTCTTTAAAATCGAAACCCTCACCTATTTATAGTCAAAAATTTGCAAGTAGAATTTCTACTGGTAATATTGATGATGATTTACATTTAATAAAAGATGTAGATTGGGTTATGGAGGTTGTTGTAGAGCGTTTAGATATCAAAAAATCAGTTTTTGAAAAAATTGAAAAATATAGAACTCCAGGAACACTAATTACTTCAAATACTTCCGGTATTCCTATTAAGTTCATGAACGAAGGAAGAAGTGAAGATTTTCAAAAACATTTTGCAGTAACACACTTTTTTAATCCTCCAAGATATTTAAAATTGTTTGAGGTTGTTCCAGGACACAACTGTAAACAAGATGTTACAGATTTCTTAATGATGTATGGTGATAAGTTTCTAGGTAAAACTTCTGTTTTAGCTAAAGATACTCCAGCATTTATTGGAAACAGAATTGGAATTTTTGGAATAATGAGTTTATTTCACGTAGTTAAAGAAATGGATTTAACCATTGAGGAAGTTGATAAATTAACAGGACCTGTTATTGGTCGTCCAAAATCGGCTACGTTTAGAACTATTGATGTGGTTGGGTTAGATACTTTAGTGCATACAGCTAATGGAGTAAAAGACAATTGTCCTGAAGATGAAATGAGAGCGCAGTTTGTAATTCCTGATTTTGTAAACCACATGATGGAAAACAACATGTTAGGTAGTAAAACTGGTAAAGGTTTTTACAAAATGACTAAAGATGCTAATGGTAAGAAGAACATTTTATCATTAGATTTAAATACACTAGAATACAGGGAGAAAAAAAGAGCAAAATTTGCCACTTTGGAATTGACAAAAACAATTGACAATGTTGTTGATCGCTTTAAGGTTTTAGTTGATGGTAAAGACAAAGCAGGTGAATTTTATAGAAAATCGCTTGCAGCAATGTTTGCCTACGTACAAAACAGAATTCCAGAAATCTCTGACGAGTTATACAGAATAGACGATGGTTTAAGAGCTGGTTTTGGTTGGGAGCATGGACCTTTTCAAATTTGGGATGCCATTGGTGTTGCCAAAGGTATAGCAATGATGAAAGCTGAAGGTCATGAAATTGCTACCTGGGTTACAGAAATGATTGAAAAAGGAGAAACTTCTTTTTACACTGTAAAAGACGGAGCAACACATTATTATGATATTCCTGCAAAATCTCAAATCAAAAAACCTGGTCAAGATTCTTTTATCATTTTAGATAACATTAGAAAATCAAACGAAGTTTGGAAAAACTCTGGTGCAGTAATTGAAGATTTGGGAGATGGAATTTTAAACTTAGAATTCCAATCTAAAATGAATACCATTGGTGGTGATGTTTTAGCAGCCATAAATAAAGCTATTGATTTAGCAGAAAAAAACCATCAAGGTTTAGTTGTTGGTAATCAAGCAGCAAACTTTTCTGTAGGTGCCAATATTGGGATGATTTTTATGATGGCTGCAGAGCAAGAATATGATGAGCTAAACATGGCTATCAAATATTTCCAAGATACCATGATGCGCATGCGTTATTCTGCAATACCTACTATTTCTGCTCCTCATGGAATGGCTTTAGGTGGTGGATGTGAAATTTCTTTACATGCAGATAAAGTGGTTGCTGCAGCAGAAACGTATATGGGACTGGTTGAATTTGGAGTTGGAGTAATTCCTGGTGGTGGAGGTTCTAAAGAAATGGCTTTAAGAGCATCAGATACGTTTAGAAAAGGTGATGTTCAATTGAATGTTTTACAAGAATATTTTTTAACCATAGGAATGGCTAAAGTAGCTACCTCTGCTTATGAAGCTTTCGATTTAGGATTATTGCAAAAAGGGAAAGATATTGTGGTTGTAAATAAAGACAGACAAATTGCTGAAGCTAAAAAGCACGCTTTATTAATGGCAGATGCAGGTTACACACAACCTATTAAAAGAAATGATGTTTTGGTCTTAGGTAAACAGGCTTTAGGTGCATTTATGGTTGCAACAGATTCTATGCAAGCCAGTAGATTTATATCAGAACACGATCAGAAAATAGCAAACAAACTCGCTTATGTAATGGCTGGTGGAGATTTGTCAGAACCAACTAAAGTTTCTGAACAATATTTATTAGATATTGAACGTGAAGCGTTCTTAAGTTTATGTACAGAACGTAAAACCTTAGAACGTATTCAGCACATGTTAAAAACTGGAAAACCATTACGTAACTAAAGTTACTCTAGCTATTTGCCTTTAGCTTTTAGCTATTGGCAAATTAATATTAACCTATAGCTAAAAGCCAAAAGCGATTAGCGAAAAGCTAAAAATAAAATGAAAACAGCATATATAGTACAAGGATATAGAACAGCAGTAACAAAATCAAAAAAAGGCGCATTCAGATTTAAAAGAGCGGATGAGCTAGCTGCTGAAACTATCGAACATTTAATGAACAACCTACCTGAATTCGATAAAACAAGAATCGATGACGTAATTGTAGGTAATGCAATGCCTGAAGGTTCTCAAGGGCTAAATATGGCTCGTTTAATTTCTTTAATGGGATTAAAAATTGAAGAAGTACCAGGGGTAACCGTAAACCGTTTTTGTTCTTCAGGATTAGAAACAATTGGTATGGCAGTTGCAAAAATTCAATCTGGAATGGCAGATTGCATCATCGCTGGTGGAGCAGAAAGCATGAGTTCTGTGCCAATGACAGGTTTTAAACCAGAATTGAATTATGACACAGTTGCTGCTGGAAACGCAGATTATTACTGGGGAATGGGAAATACAGCAGAAGCTGTCGCAGACCAATTCAAAGTTTCTAGAGAAGACCAAGATGAGTTTGCTTTAAATTCTCATGTAAAGGCTTTAAAAGCTCAAGCAGAAGATCGTTTTCAAGATCAAATCGTTCCTATCGAAGTTGAAGAAACCTACATAGATGCTAAAGGAAAAAAAGCAACGAGAAAATATACAGTCACCAAAGACGAAGGGCCAAGAAAAGGTTCAAATATAGCAGGTTTACAACGTTTGAAACCAGTTTTTGCAGCTGGAGGTAGTGTAACTGCTGGTAACTCTTCGCAAACTAGTGATGGTGCTGCTTTTGTAATGGTGATGAGCGAAGAAATGGTAAAAGAATTAAATATTAAACCCATTGCAAGAATGGTGAGTTATGCTGCTGCTGGTGTTCCTCCAAGAATTATGGGAATTGGCCCTGTTGCTGCCATACCAAAAGCATTAAAACAAGCAGGTTTAAAACAAGAAGACATCAGTTTAATTGAATTGAATGAAGCATTTGCTTCACAATCTTTAGCAGTAATTCGTGAATTAGGATTAGATGCAGATATCATCAATGTAAATGGTGGAGCTATTGCTTTAGGTCATCCTTTAGGATGCACAGGCGCAAAATTATCTGTACAGTTGTTTGATGAAATGCGTAAAAGAAATATGCAAGGAAAATATGGAATGGTAACCATGTGTGTAGGAACAGGTCAAGGTGCTGCAGGTATTTTCGAATTTTTAAATTAAAAACATACGTAAATAATATATATAATGGAATCAGTAGAAAAAGACATATTAAGAGGAGGACAGTTCCTTGTTAAAGAATCAAAATGTGAAGACATTTTTACGCCAGAAGATTTTTCTGAAGAGCAAATAATGATGAAAGAAGCTGTAAAGGAATTTACAGATCGTGAAATTGTTGCCAACAGAGATCGTTTTGAAGCAAAAGACTATGCTTTAACAGAGGAAGTAATGAAAAAAGCTGGGGAACTTGGCTTTTTAGGTGTAGCTGTTCCTGAAGAATATGGAGGAATGGGTATGGGTTTTGTATCAACAATGATTACTTGTGAATACATTTCTAGTGGAAATGGTTCGTTAAGTACTGCTTTTGGTGCACATACAGGTATTGGAACAATGCCAATTACATTATATGGAACTGAAGAACAAAAACAAAAGTATGTACCCAAATTAGCTACTGGTGAATGGATGGGTGCTTACTGTTTAACAGAACCTGGTGCTGGATCTGATGCTAATTCTGGTAAAACAACTGCAGATTTATCAGAAGATGGGAAATCATATAAAATTAACGGTCAAAAAATGTGGATTTCGAATGCAGGATTCTGTAATTTGATGATTGTTTTTGCTCGTATTGAAGATGATAAAAATATCACTGGATTTATTGTTGAATATGATGCTGAAAATCCTAATGGAATTACTTTAGGAGAAGAAGAACATAAATTAGGTATTCGTGCAAGTTCTACAAGACAAGTGTTTTTTAATGACACAATTGTTCCTGCAGATAATATGTTATCTGTTAGAGGTGGTGGATTTAAAATTGCAGTAAATGCCTTAAATGTTGGGCGTATTAAATTAGCTGCTGCTTGTATCGACTCACAAAGAAGGGTTTTAACAACAGCTTTACAATATGCAAACGAACGTAAACAATTTAAAACACCTATTGCAGATTTTGGCGCTATCAAAGCAAAATTAGCAGAAATGGCAACAAATTGTTACGCAGGTGAATCTGCAAGTTATAGAGCTGCTAAAGATATTGAAGACAGAATTGCAATGAGAATGGCATCTGGAAATTCACATCAAGAAGCAGAACTAAAAGGTGTTGAAGAATATGCAATTGAATGTTCTATTTTAAAAGTAACAGTTTCTGAAGATGTACAAGCTTGTGCAGATGAAGGTATCCAAATTTTTGGAGGAATGGGTTTCTCAGAAGAAACACCAATGGAAGCTGCTTGGAGAGATGCTAGAATTGCAAGAATATATGAAGGAACTAACGAAATTAACAGAATGTTGTCTGTTGGTATGTTAGTTAAAAAAGCGATGAAAGGTCATGTAGATTTATTAGGTCCTGCTCAAGCTGTTGCTGATGAGTTAATGGGAATCCCTTCTTTTGATACTCCAGATTATTCTGAATTATTTGCAGAAGAAAAAGAGATGATTGCAAAAATGAAGAAAGTCTTTTTGATGGTTGCAGGTGCTGCAATACAGAAATATGGGCCAGATTTAGAGGAACACCAACAGTTATTATTAGCAGCTGCCGAAATTTTAAACGAAATTTACATGGCAGAATCTACTGTATTACGTGCAGAGAAAAATGCTAAACGTTTTGGAGAAGATGCACAAGAAGGACAAATTGCTATGGCTAAATTATACTTATACAACGCCGTTGAAATTATCACTAAAAATGGTAGAGAAGGTATTGTTTCTTTTGCTGAAGGTGATGAGCAACGTATGTTATTGATGGGTTTAAAACGATTCACAAAATATGCTAATTATCCTAATGTAGTAAAATTAAGAAATACAATTGCAGAAAAATTAAAAGCAGAAAATAAATATTGTTTTTAATTAATTTATCCAGTAAAATGAATCAATTTAATTGATAATAAAAAATGAAAATTTAAAAAAAAATTAAATTTTAGTTGTTTGTTCAAAAAGACCATTGTAATTAATGGTCTTTTGTTATATTTGTAGCTAAAATTCCCTGATTGATTTAAAAACATGTTACAACTATGAAAAAAACATTTTCAGTTGTTGCTTTTTTGATAGTATTCGGGAGCTGCAAAGAACCAAAACCAATAGATATTAATACCGAAGAATTATTAGAAACCATAAAAACCCTTTCTGATGATTCTTTTGAAGGTAGAGCATTTTCTAGACCTGGAAGTAAAAAAGCACAACAATTAATTATTGATAAATTTACAGAATTAGGCATAAGACCTGCTGTAAATAATAACTATCTGCAAGAATTTTCGCATACATTTAAAAGAAAAGCTAGACACGAAGTTTTTCCTGTTGTAAAACCTAAACCATTAAGCGATTATTCTAATGTGCCTGATACAACTGCAACTGGAGCCAATGTTATAGGTATGCTTAAGGGTAAAACCAATAAAGATTTTATAATTACTGCACATTACGATCATTTAGGTGTTCGAGAAGGGCGAATTTATAATGGAGCTGATGATAATGCTTCTGGAACTGCTGCCTTATTTACAATTGCAGAATACTTTAAAGATAAACCCACCAATCACAATTTAATTTTTGCAGCTGTAGATGCTGAAGAAATTGGTTCGTTAGGTGCTGAATACTTCTTAAAAAATTATAATAACAAAGCTAATATTGCTTTAAACATAAATTTAGACATGATTGCGCATAGCGATTATGATCCAGAATTGTTTGCATCTGGTTTGTATCATCACCCAAATTTAAGAGACCCTTTAGAAGCTATTTATTCTGAAAAAATTATGCTGCTTTTTGGTCATGATGATCCTGAAAATAAAGAACAATCAGATTGGACTCTTTCTTCTGATCACAGAGTTTTTTATAAAGAAAAAATACCTTTTATCTATTTTGGTGTTCCAGATCATAAAGACTATCATAGAGATACTGATACTTATGGTACCATCAATGAAGAATTTTATATAGAAGCAGTAAAAATTATCATCCAAGCCATTGAAAACTTTGATGAAGAATTAGCTGAAAAATAGAATAATTATTCATTTTAAAAATTATAAAACGATAGATTTTGCGCGAAATCTATCGTTTTTGTTTTTTAACAAAGTAAATATTGATAGAATTGTAAGTTTTGCTTAATTTCGGAGCATAAATTCTCAACTTACACATAAATTATGAAAAAAATCTTACTTTTTTCATTGATTTTGGCATTTTTAATTCCAAAAGAAATGGACGCTCAAAGAAAAAAATCAAAAAAAAATCAAACTGAACAACCCTCACAAAAATCAAAAAAAAGTAAAACTCCTAAATACACAGATTTTGTAAAGACTTCAACTAAAACTGATGATGGTCTTTTTAAAGTGCATCGTAATAAAAGTTCTTTTTTGTATGAAATTCCAAAAAATCACTTTGGGAAAGAAATGCTTTTGGTAACAAGAATTAAGGAAATTCCTGCTGGTTTAGGAGGTGGTTATGTAAATGCTGGATCTAAAATAAATACACAAGTAATTGTTTGGGAAGAATTTCAAAATAAAATTTTATTAAAAGTAAAGTCCTACAATGCTATCGCAAATGATTCCCTCCCTATTTATCAATCTGTAAAAGTGAATAATTTAGAACCCATTATTTATGCTTTTGATATAAAAACACAAAACCCAGATTCTACAGCAGTGTTGGTGGATGTTACTAAGTTTTTCTCTTCAGATGTAAAAGCGATAACTGCTTTACCATCATATTACAGAAAAAGATATAAAGTAAGAAGGCTTGACGCTTCAAGAAGCTTTATCAATTCTATAAAAAGTTATCCAAAAAACATTGAAGTTGTACAGGATTTTACTTTTGATGCAGACGAGCCACCAAGCAATTCAAGAACCAATACCATAACAATTCGCGTTAATCAATCTATGATTGTATTACCTGAAGACAAGATGATGCCAAGATTGTATGATAAAAGAGTTGGATATTTTTCAATTGGTAACGTAGACTATAGTTCTGAAGCTTTAAAAGCTGATGATAAAAGATATATTAGGCGTTGGCGATTAGAACCAAAAGATATCAATGCTTACAATCGTGGTGAATTGGTAGAACCTGTAAAACCAATTGTTTATTATTTAGACCCTGGAACTCCTGATAAATTAAGAAAATACATTAAACAAGGTGTAGATGATTGGGCAAAAGTTTTTGAAACGGCTGGTTTTAAAAATGCAATTATGGCAAAATATCCGCCAACCAAAGAAGAAGATCCAGAATTTAGCATGGAAGATGTTCGTTATTCTTCTATAAGATATGTTGCAAGTACCACAAGAAATGCAACAGGACCAAGTGTTTCTGATCCAAGAACTGGAGAAATTTTAGAGAGTGATATTATTTGGTATCACAATCATTTACGTTCTTACAGAAACCGATATTTATTAGAAACAGGAGCCGCAAATCCATCTGCAAGAACTTTAGATACACCAGCAGAAGAAATAGGCGAAATGATGCGAATGGTAATTTCTCACGAAGTTGGTCATGCATTAGGTTTGCCTCATAATATGGCTGCCAGTTATGCATATCCTGTAGATTCTTTACGTTCTGGAAAATTTACTCAGAAAATGGGAATTGCAGCAACCATTATGGATTATGCACGTTACAATTATATTGCACAACCTGGTGATGAAAATATTAGATTTATTCGTCAACTTGGGCCTTATGACCATTATGCCATCAATTGGGGATATCGTAAAATTCCAAATGCAAAAACTCCCGCAGACGAAATTAAAACATTAGATAAGTGGATTGAAGACAAAGCAGATAATCCTATTTATAGGTTTGGTGCTCAACGTTTTGACCCATCTGCACAAACAGAAGGTATTGGAAACGACCAAGTAAAAGCATCTACATATGGAATGAAAAACCTAAAAATAGTTGCAGAAAATTTACCTGAATGGACATCAAACCAAACCAATAATTATGAAGATTTGTCTGAATTGTATGGCGAATTATTGGGAGTTTGGAGCAGATATGTAGGACATGTAACAGGAAATATTGGGGGCATTTATGAATATAATAAAAAACCTAGTCAAGATGGCTTAGTATATCAACCTGTATCAAAAGAAAAGCAAATTGAAGCAATGGCTTGGCTACAAAAAAATGCCTTTAAGACTCAAGATTGGTTAATGACTCCTAAAATTTTAGCTAATATTGATGAAAGTGGATACACTGCAAAAATGTTAAGTTTACAAAATAGGCATTTGTATAGTATTTTAAATTCAACTAGATTATCTAGAATGATTGATGCAGAAATTTTAGACCCAAAAGCCTACAATGTACTTTATATGATACGTGATTTACGATCAGGAATTTTTTCTGAAGTAAGATATACAAGAAATGTAGATATGTTTAGACGAAATCTTCAAAAATCTTTTATAGATCGATTAGGAATGTTATTGAATGATAAAAACACTAAAAATTCTGATATTTCTTCTATTGCAAGAGGCGAATTAGAAACATTAAATTTTCAATTAACCATTGCTAAAAATAGAAAAGTAAATAGAATTACCAAATATCATTACAGAGATTGTTTGGCAAAAATTAAAGAAATTTTAAATCCTTAATAGCATTTAAGATAACTAACCATAATTTTTAAAAACATTTAATTGTACTTTTTACAGGTTTAATTAAATGTTTTTTTGTTTAAAAATCATCAATACTAATTTTATTTCAAAAATACTGTAACCTTTATATAAAAGTATTCGTCAAAGCTTCAACACATATATAACAAATCAGTTTAAACTTTAAATAACAAATTATGGAAGAAATAGCAGTATTAATTGTAATTTTTGGAACACTTTTCGGAATCGTATATTTATTCTTTTCTACAAGAAACAAAGAAAGAATGGCTTTGATAGAAAAAGGGGCTGACGCCAGTATTTTTGTTAAAGGGCAAACTAAAAATGCAGCTCCTTTTTGGAAAGTTATTATTTTAAATCTATCACTTTTATTAATGGGTATTGGTTTAGGTGTATTTATCGCTTCTGTTTTAGATGCGTATTCTAGTTTAGACAATGAAGCAATTTACCCTGCAACCATTTTCTTTATGGCAGGTGTAGGTTTATTCATTGGCTTTAATCTAACAAAAAAAATAGATCAAGAATAGGTTTTAAAAAAAAAAAGCAATCACCAAAGTAAAAACCATTTCAGTTTCTGTTGAAGTGGTTTTTTTATGGTTTAAAAAGTTAGTATATTTAAGCAACTTTTTTAGAAATGTCTAGAGAAAATAAGAATTCTACTTTTAAAGAGCTTTTAGATAAGTTGCAACAAGAAAGTTGGCAGTTAGAGTTACTAATTTCTGGTTTTGCCATTTTAGGTTTATTTTCGGCAACAGACACTTTATCACTAAAATTTGAAATAGCACAACATGAAAATCATTTAGCAGAAAGTTTAGTGTGGTTTGCTGTAACCATTTCTTGTTGGATTTTAATTGCCAACTTATTAATTCACGTAATTTTAAGAGGTTTATGGATTGGTGCTTTAGGCTTACGCTATATTTCTGGCGATATTGATTATGAAGTACTAAATTACACCCCTAAATTTACCAATTACTTAAAAAAAAGAATTGGTTCTTTCGATAATTATATTGCAACATTAGAAGATTATTGTAGCATTGTATTTGCTGTTTCATTTCTATTTATCTTTTATTTTTTAACTAGTTTTCTATGTTTTGTTACAATACTAGTCATTGTCTTTGTTTTTTTAGATAATGATTTTACAGGGTATTGGGAAAACATTTTTTTAGGAATTGGTATAGGTTTAATCATTTTTACCTTAATTGGTGTACTCTTAACCTTTATCGATTTCTTGACTCAAGGTTTTTTAAAACGAAAAAAATGGACTAGTAAAATTTACTTTCCTATTTACAGAGTTTTTAATATCATTACCTTATCATTTTTGTATAGACCTTTAGTTTACAATTTTTTAGACAATAAATTTGGTAAAAGGCTAAGTCTTATCCTTGTTCCTGTTTATATTGGTATTTTATACTTAAGTTCTTTTACTTATACCAATTCTAATTATTTAGATCTTGATAGAAAATCATCAGAATATGTGGCAAATTCAAATAATTATGAAGACACAATACTCAAAGAAAACGATTTTATAAATAAAGCAACCATACAATCTAAAGTAATAACAGAAAATTATCTAAAAATATTTATAGTATTTAATGATAATTTAGAGGGTCGATTATTTGATTATAATCCCACATTAAAACCAAAAAATGATAAAAGAGGTTTAAACTCTGGAGTTGTTTTTAATAATAATTATAACATCAGTTTTAAAAGATTAGATAGTTTAAGAAAAGCATATTACAAAACGTTTAATGAGGTGTACATGACTAAAATTAATAATACCTACTATAAAACCAACTATGTAGTTTCATCAACAAAAAATAAAAAATTAGGCTTCGAAACCTACGTTGCTATTGATAGTTTACAAGAAGGTAAACATTTATTACATATTCATAGAAAATACATTAACAACAAAAAAGACACCGTTTTAAGAAACGTAGTTCAAATACCATTTTGGAAATTCAATAAATAAACAAATGAAACAAATTACACTATTACTTTTACTATGTACAGGAATCACTTTTTCGCAAACAGATTCAAAAATTTACGATATTATTAATGCTGTTTCTGCTGATAGAATTAAAGCTGATGTAAAAACCTTAACTGAATTTGGTACAAGAAATACATTTTCTGATACCCTTTCAAATACTCGAGGAATTGGAGCTGCAAGAAGGTGGATAAAAGCTGAATTTGATAAGATCTCTGAAGGATGTGACAATTGTTTGAATGTATTTTATCAAAAAGATTTGGTAACCAAAGAAATGGGAAGAAGAGTACCTCATGATGCTTATGTTGTAAATGTGGTAGCTGTTCAAAAAGGTACAAAATATCCAAATAAGTATATTATTATGAGTGGTGATATAGATTCAAGAGCTAGTAATACCATGGATTTTAAAACAGATGCACCAGGTGCTAACGATAATGCTTCTGGAATGGCTGGAACTATAGAAGCTGCAAGAGTTTTAAGCCACTATAAATTTGAAAGTAGTATTATTTATGTAGGTTTATCTGGTGAAGAACAAGGGCTTTTTGGTGGAGCAGGATTAGCAAAATATGCCAAAGAAAATGGTTGGGATATTATAGGCGTATTAAATAATGATATGATAGGAAATATTAAAGGCGTAGATGGTGTAATCGACAATAGAGCTTTTAGAATCTTTTCTGAACCTGTTCCAGCTAACGAAACCGAAAGACAACGTAGAATGCGTCGTTTTTATGGTGGTGAAGTTGATGGTATTTCGCGTCAATTAGCAAGATATGTACACAAAACCACTAAAACCTATATGCCAGAAATGAATCCTATGATGATTTATAGATTAGATAGATTTGGACGTGGAGGACATCATAGACCTTTTAATGACTTAGGTTTTGCAGGAATTAGAATTATGGAAGCTCATGAAAATTACACACAACAACATCAAGATATTAGAACCGAAAATGGCATTGAATATGGTGATACTTTTGAGCATGTAAATTTTCCTTATGCCAAAAAACTTACGGCTGTAAATGCTATTAATTTGGCTTCTTTGGCTTGGGCTCCAGAAGCACCAAAAGAAGTGGCTATTGGTGGTATTGTGCAAGCATCCGTTAAATTAAAATGGAATAAAGTAGAAGGTGCTAAAGGCTACAAAATTTATTGGAGAGATACTACATCACCTACATGGGATAACTCGAGATATCTAGAAAGTACAGCATTTACTTTAGATGGAATTGTTATAGACAACTACTTTTTTGGGGTAGCTGCAGTTGGTGAAAATGGTCATGAAAGTGTTGTAGTTTTTCCTAACAAAGTATTTCGATAATAGTTAAAACATTTTCTGATGAAATCTTATTGGTTTGTTCTAATCATTGTTTTTTTAGCTTGCAATAGTGCATCACAAAAAATAATAAAACCATCTTATATAAATTTTAAATTAAATAAAGATTCTTTAATTGTTAGTGCAAAAAACCCACTTTCATGCCCCACTTTTATCACTTTTAATAAAGATACTTTAGACACGATAATTAATTTACATCCTTTTGAAGAAAAAGTAATTTTGAGACTTAAAGATAGCTTATTAGATACTTTAAAGGTTTTAGAAAAATACAATCCTAGAATGAAATATGGTAGCTATCCTATTGTAAATTACGATACTACTTTTAACTACAGCTTACCTTTTGCAAAAGGCAAACGTTATAAAATTATGCAAGGCCATTTTGGTAAATTTTCTCATAATTCTGATTTCTCTAAATATGCAATAGACTTTAGAATGAATGTTGGACAACCTGTTTGTGCTATGAGAGATGGAGTTGTTATTAACATTAAAGAAGATTCTAACGAAGGTGGAAAAAATAAAAAATATTACGACAAAGCCAATTATATTTTACTATATCATAAAGATGGTACTTTTTCGCAATATGTGCATTTAAAACAAAATGGTGCTGTTGTAGCAAAAAATGACTCCGTAAAAAAAGGGCAACTTATTGGTTATTCTGGAAATACAGGGTTTTCTACAGCACCACACTTACATTTTGGTGTATTTAAACCTACCACAAATGGTTTTGTTTCTATACCATATATTTTAGATTCTATACCTTCTCATAAATATAAAAAAGGTAAATATGCGTTTAACAATTAATCTTGTAAAAAAACACTAATTTCATCTTCGCTAATAATTGGGTTTGCTCCAGATTTTTTAGCAACTAAAGCACCTACAGCACAAGCAAAATTCAAGGCTTTTTGCGGATGTTGTTTAGCAATTAATTTATGGATTAAGGAAGCTAAAAAAGAATCGCCTGAACCAACAGTATCTTCTACTTTGATTAAAAAACCACTGTTATAATACAAATTGCCTTCAAACAACAAAATAGCACCATGTTCACCTTTAGTTACGCAAATGGTTTTGGTGTTTGTTTTTGAGGCTATAAAATTTAAATTCTGTTCTAAATTATGAAAAGGTGAGTCTAAATCTGCTGCAATTTCATACAATTCTTCATCATTAAATTTAATTAGATCTGCCTTTTGCATCAACTCAAACAAAGTATCAATATCATAAAAAGGTTTACGAATGTTAACATCAAATATCTTATAAGATGCTACTTGTAAAAGCTGATATAAAGTATTTTTAGACACTTCATCTCTAGTTGCCAAACTACCAAATACAAAAGCATCAGCGTGTTTTACTACTTCTGACGCTTCTGTTGTGAGTTGTATTTTATCCCAAGCTTTTGGATGCTCAATAACATAGCTAGCTGAACCTTTTTTGTTTAACGTTACAGCTACTTTACCTGTAGCAAAATCATCTAAAACTTGAATAGTATTGGTATTTATCTGCTGTTTTTGTAGGTAATCTAGAATAGGTTTTCCAAAGTTATCATTACCAACAGCACTAATTACAGTAACATCATTTAAAAAAGACCGTAATCGAGAAGCAACATTTAAAGGTGCACCTCCAATTTTTTTGTGAGTTGGAAAAACATCCCATAAAACTTCACCAAAACAAACAAATTTATTCATTTTAATAAATGTTAGATTCAGAAGTTCTTTGGTTTATAGAACTGCTAAATATACTTAACATACGTTTTGCAATACCTGTCCAACCAAAATTACGCCTTGCAAAACGTGCCCCTTCTACAGACATTTCGTTTCTTAATTGAGGATATAATAATGGCATAGCCATCATTGCACCAAACTCTTTAGGCCTGTGAGGGTCTGCAAATAAAGCTTGGTTTCCAAAATCAATCAAATCGCATAAACCACCATGCACAGTAACCACACTTGGTGTACCACAAGCCATAGCTTCTATAGCAACCATACCAAAAGGTTCGTATCTTGATGGCATTGCAAAAATACTTGCAGAACGATATACATTAGCTAAATCTTCATCTGCAATATAATTTTTCCACTTAATTTTATCCTTCACTCCTATTTCAGAAGCTGCTTTTTTTAGCTTTTCTATACCATCTCTATCTTGTTTAGAATCTCCACCAATTGCAGCTACAAGTCTTGCTTCAGGGCATAATTCAAATAGTGTTGGTAACGAATTTATCAATAAATCATAGCCTTTATTGTGCGCCATTCTTCCTAAAGCCAATACATCTGTAGGTTGAATATCATATTTTACACGAATTTTATCATTCTCTTTAGAAGGGACAGGAAAAAAACGATTCTCATCTATTCCTGGTGGTATCATACTACAATTTTTAGGCAGTACATCATATTGCTGTGTTAACAAATCTACCTGTGGTAAAGTAGTTGCAATTACAAAATTACACATCTGATACACAAAATATTCTTTTCTAATTCTTTCTTTAAAACGATAGGTTTTTTCCATTTCTTTTTCATCCATATCACTACCCATAGTGTGCTGTTTCCACCAACCTAAAGAATGTGGTGTATGTACATGACAAATACCTAATTCTTCCGCAATTTTTTGACCAGCCCAACCTGCATCCCAATAATGAGAATATACAACATCGTATTTTTTGTTTTCTTTTTTAATAGCAGCTAAAGTATTGGTTACAAATTTTTTAAGATGATCGTGCATATCTTCTTTTCTGATGAATTTTTTACCACCAAAAGGTATTCTCCAAACATCATAATTTTCATTTACATGATCGTATTCTGGTTGATCTTCGAATTGACGTGTAACTAAATCTACTCGCTTACCCAATCTACTAAATCTTTCTGCTAATTCTAGAACATATACTACTTGACCTCCTGTATCTGGTTTTCCTAGTTCTGCATTTGCTGCTACATATCCATGTAAAGAGATCATTAATATTGATTTCATAATTTTATTTTTTTGTTTTCGTTAATTTTAATTCGTGACAGGCAGAGATGTATTGTGCTGCAGACCAAGCTTGGTAAGCTTTACCCATTGGTTTACCTGTTACACCATGTGCCCATTCTGTAAACTCCCACTCGTTGTTAATACCTTCTTTATTGATTAAAGCCAACTTATGTAATTCAGAAATTGCTACATCTCTAAAACCTAATTTCTGAACAAATTTTACCCAAAAACCACCCACAAAAGGCCAAATACCTCCATTATGATAATGGTTGGGCAAATTCAATAAGTTTACAGTGTAATAAGGACGCCAATCTGGGTCTCCTGGACTTACTACAGGATAGACATTTGAAACAGGAAAAGGATCATTTACACCAACACCTAGCATAAATTTGAAGGTTTGGTGTGCCTTTTCAGCATCAATGGTGCCATGTAAAAAAGCAAGAATATTACCAAATACATCACACCTCCAACTAAAATCGAAAGGTGTAGTTTGAGCAATAAGATAAGAAGTATCACCTAAAGTAAATTGTTTTTCTGCAAATGATACTGATTGAAATAATTGCTGTTTTGTAGAAGGCCAAAAATTATCTACAATTTCTTTTTTAACTACTTGAGACCATCTAATATATTCTCCAGCGTCCTCGTGATTGCCTAACATTTCCATCAACCTACCAAAACATACATTGGCTCTATACCAAAGTATTTCATCATACAAAATATTATAACTTCTTCCAAAAAGATCTGTCCAATCACCAGCTTCTGGAATTTCTAACAATGCGTCATTATTACTATCATGCGCACCCAACCAACGCATTGTTTCTTTAATGTCGTAGATATATTTTCTTAAAAAATCAAAATCTTTTGTTACGTTAATGTATTCGTAAAAGGCAATTATTACCCAAATACCACTATCAATAGAACAGATTCCGCCAACACCTGAATAATCTGGTTCGTTATTTTTTATGCGAACATTTGATGGAATTTGACCATTTCTTGATATGTGCCCTAATAGTGTTTCAAGTGTTTTACGTTGACAATTATGAATTTCTTCATCATGCACTAAAGAAAGTGATCCAATTACGGTTATTGCACCATCTCTAGCCCATACACTATAGTAATTTTCATCTGTACCATGAGCAATATTATCTTCTATAGAACATGCTGAAAAACCTAATGGTGTTATATTTTTCTTTAAAGCCTCAATAGCTTTTTGATACCCTTCTTGAATTAGCGCAATTTTTTCATCATCATCTTCTAAAGCAATTATATCTAATTCTTTCTGTATAAAAAAATCATCTGAATGATCTATAATTGTATCTTCTTTGGCATCTTTTGGTAAAATATCAAAATAAATTAGCCCTTCTATAATACCATCTCCTTTTTCTTTTTCTGAATGATAAACATTTTTATATTTTGTATAATCATATAACTCTCTATGTGCATTAGCTACTACAATTCCGTTTACATTGGGTAAATCGAACATTGCAGAATCATTACCACTGTCACCCGCAACTAAAACTTGATTAGACTTGAGTTGTAATCGGTTAATTAACCATTGCAAAGCATTCCCTTTATTAGCATATTTTGGTAAAACATCTAAAAATTTATTACCAGAATAAACTACATTTAAATCCATACCTTCATTTAAAAATTTTTGAGATATGTTTTCTAAAAGTTCTGATGAAGCATCATACAAAAAATAGCTTCGTTTATAGGAGTGTTGAAATTTAGAGGATTGCTCGCTAACAGGGTGTGCTAAAGAATTGATTACTTTTTCAACGGCACTAATATCCCAGCCGTCTTCTAAAATATCGTTAAATTCCTTTTCTGTTGAAGCTTTTTTATAATTATAAATATGCGTACCAACACCAGATATAATATAATCTGGCTCTGGAAGCACTTTCTTTTTAATTAAGTCTAAAACATCATCTATTAATCTACCTGTGTTAAAAGTAAGCAAAACGTCTGTTTCGTTACCATATTTTTTCCAAACTTTTCTAAAATTACTTTTAAAAGTATAAAAATCAATAAGTGTATTATCAATATCAAATGAAAGTAATTTTATTGATTTTGCTTGCTTGTTTTCTTCGATCATTTAAATTATGAGTTGGTTTTAAATCTCTAATTTAAATATTTTTAGAGAGTATATAAAACATTATCTCTTTTATATTTTTAATATTGAGGATTATATAAAATTTTAATTTGATTACTATTAGATAAAAAATTATAACCTATTTAATTCCACTATTTGTAATTATTATAAGTGCTAATTATTTATTGATAAGTTAATCCTATCGTTTTTTGTTATTTTTAATAGTAATACTTTTATATTCGTAATAAAAACTACCAATCATGAGAAAATCATTTTATATATTGCTTATCTTTATCTCTCAAGTTGCTTTTTCTCAAGTAGAAAAAGCTGAAATTTCATTATTAAATGATAAAATTTTTGAAAGTGAATTAAACAAACGCCAATTTAAAGATGCTTTACCCCTTTTTTCTGAAATTATTAAGTTAGACCTAAAGGATATTAAAAATAACTCTGAAGGTAAATTTTCTTTAAATAGTGCCAATAAAAAATATTTTACTATTGAAAAAAATGAAACATCAATTTTTAATAATAATAATAATAATAATAAAGAGGTTAAAAAAAATACAATTTCTAAAAACTTATCTACCAATGTAAAGAAAGAATTTGTAAATACCATTATCCGCAAAAAAATTGCAGAAGAAATAGTAAAGTATATGCAAATTAATGAAGCCTTAACTTATGGTGATAAAAATATTGAGTTTTACAAAAATTATATTAAATTAAAGAATCAATTAATTGTAAGTATGCCAATAACCTCTGAAATTGAAGCGCAAATAGGTAAAGACATTTATCCTTATTTAAATAAAATACAAAAAACAGAAATCGACAAAACTTTACAAAATAGTTTAAATCTGTTTGTTATAAATTTTTAAAGTATTATTTTAATTGTTATTCTGGTTGATTGATAAATTGGCATCTTATTTATATTAAGGTGTCAATTTTTTATTATTGTATATTTATGCTATGAGCAGTAAAGAAGAATTGTATTTTAAAAATGATATAGCATGGCGAAATTGGTTATCTAGAAATTACAATACTTCTAAAGGCGTTAATTTAATTTTTTATAAAATAAGTAATTCTGAACCCTCCATGAGATGGGAAGAAGCTGTTAAAGTTGCGCTTTGTTTTGGCTGGATAGATTCTACTGTAAAAAGTTTAGGCAATGGTAAAAGACAACAGTATTTTTGTCCAAGAAACCATAAAAGCGTTTGGAGTGCATTGAATAAAACCTATATTAAAGAACTTAAGGCTAAAAACCTTATGCACAAAAGTGGTTTAGAAATTATTGAGATTGGTAAACAAAATGGTTCTTGGACGGCTTTAGATAATGTTGAAAAAGGTGTAATACCCCATGATTTACAAGAGGCTTTTGATAAAAATAAAACTGCATTTAAAAACTATAAAGAATTTGCACCAAGTTATAGAAAGAACTATTTATATTGGCTAAATCAAGCAAAAAGAGAAACTACAAGACAAAAAAGAATAACTGAAATTATAGAGTTATGTGAACAAAACATTAAATCTAGAACTACCCGTTAACAATAAAAACTGAACTCTAAAAATTAATTTGTATGCAGATTCATCTTGTTTTTAAGAATAGTTAACAATGTTTTTTTCACTGTATTTGTTACTATTCCATTTTAGATTGTAATACAACATAAATTACCTTCAATTTTTATTAGCACTAAACTTTACGTTCATAAAAATGCGCTTCAACTTCATCTACATTTTTAATAGTTTTTTTTACCCAATTGAAATATAAGTCGTCTTTTTCTTCTTTAGAAAGTTGCCAAATTACACTCGAATTTCTCAATTTTGTAGTAACATCTTGCAAAAGTATAGCAACAGCCACAGAAATATTAAGGCTTTCTGTAAAGCCAACCATGGGTATTTTTAAAAATCCGTCAGCATTATCTTTCACATCATCAGAAACTCCATCTGCCTCAGAACCAAACACAAAAGCTGTTTTTTTAGTGATATCAAAATCTTGTAATAAAGAATCTGTGTGAGGTGTAGTTGCAATTATTTGATATCCCTTTTTCTTTAAATGCTTTAAACAAATTTGAGTATTATTTCCATCAGATTTATATCTATGTGAGGTAATCCATTTTTGAGAGCCTTTAGCCACGTACCTCGAAATTCTATTCACAAATTTATTTTCGATCATGTGTACATCTTGAACTCCAAAAATATCACAAGTTCTAACAACAGCACTTGCGTTGTGTGGTTGATAAATATCTTCTAATACTGTTATAAAATGGCGTGTTCTATGCTCTAAAACTTTTTTAAAAGTGTCTTTTCTTTTTTGTGTTAGATAAGTTTCTAAATATTCTAAAAGTTTTTTATCCATCATAAATACAAACTTATGATATTATTCTTATTTTTATTTAAATGATACAAGATTAAAGGTAAACAGATGAAAAAAATAGTGGTATTAACTGGTGCAGGGATTTCTGCCGAAAGTGGAATAAAGACGTTTAGAGATGCAGATGGTTTATGGGAAGGCTATGATGTAATGGAAGTTGCAACACCTGAAGGTTTTAAGAAAAACCCGGAGTTGGTTTTAGATTTTTACAATCAACGTAGAAAGCAACTATTACATACAGAACCTAATAAAGCGCATTTTAATTTGGCAGCATTAGAGACTTATTTTGATGTAGAAATTATTACACAAAATGTAGATAATTTGCACGAAAAATCGGGCAGCACAAAAGTTACTCATTTGCATGGAGAACTCTTAAAAGTAAGAAGTACTGTAGATGAAACCTACGTTTTAGACTGGCACAAAGACCTTCTTATAGGAGATTTATGCAAACATAAAAGCCAATTAAGGCCTCATATTGTATGGTTTGGTGAAATGGTACCTATGTTAGATAAAGCCATTAAAATTACAGAAAAAGCTGATGTTTTAGTAATTGTTGGTACGTCTATGCAGGTATATCCTGCTGCAAGTTTAATAAATTACATACAGCAAGATGTACCTATTTATTTTATAGATCCAAAACCATCTGTCTCTGAACATGATTTTAACAATTTAAAAATTATTAAAGATATAGCCAGTGCTGGTACAGATAAATTGGTTAAAGTTTTAAGGCAAAATTTTAGTTAACTAGCTTGTTGAAAATGGTCGTAAATTTCTTTGCAACCACCACCAACAATGTGAAATTGTTTTTCTTTAGTAGATGCTAATTTTGGTAATGGTGCCAAAAATGGTTGGTAATTTTCATAAAATTATTAATTATATTATAGGCATTAATCTGAAGA
>CBFIFR010000039.1:0-28114 GCA_965661915.1 Polaribacter sp.
AATAAGTACCATCAATTAGTAAATTAACTTGTTCAGAAGAATAAATAGATAACTTTGGAGGTTTTGCTAAATAAGCATAAAAGTACCTACGAAGTGTACGATCTGAATAACTACTCTCTTGAACAAGTTGCTCTAAAGTTCTTCTACCTATAATCCATTTTTCAAACCATACAAATCGATTTGAAATACTAACAGATCTATTTTTTGAGGTAAATAAAATCTTACAATTGTTGCATTTAAACCTTTGTTTATTTTGTTGTTTGCCCCATTTAATCGTCTCGAGACTTCCACAAGCCCAACAACGCTTTTTTTTGATAATTTCATCATACAAAAAAAGTTTATTGAAACTAGTTTCAATAAACTTTTAATTAGACCAAGTGTAGGAAGGGTTACATAGATTTTTACCAACTATTTTTGACCAATAAGCCAATAAAAGCATTACTATAAAAGGGTTTAGAAAATTTCACCAGACATAATGAGTTAATTATGCTAGAATCAAAAATTAAAAAAATTATACATTAACGCTACTTCGAAAAATTAAAGAAAATTATAATTATTTTTCACTTTTATAAAATAATTTACTTCTTAAAGTACTTAAATATTGTTGTTTCAGAAAAACTCAATTTAATACAAAACTCTAAACTTAATAGTACCTTCAACAGCTTTTAGCTCATCAATTACTTGTTTGTTGTATTCTTTATCTAAATCTGTAATTACATATCCAACTTTTGGATCTGTAGACAAAAATTGTCCGTTAATATTTAAATCATATTTTGCTAAAATCTTATTGATTTTAGCCATAATTCCAGGCACATTTTTATGAATATGTAAAAAACGGTGTGCATTTGTTTGTCTTGGTAAACGAATATTTGGGAAGTTTACAGCATCTACAGTGTTACCAGAATTAATGTAAGCCATAATTTTATTCGGCACAAAATCGGCAATATCTCTTTGTGCTTCTTCTGTACTGCCACCAACATGAGGTGTTAAAATTACGTTGTCTAATCCTTGTAATTCGGTTTGGAATTCACCATTTTTTCTGGGTTCTGTTGGATACACATCTATGGCAGCACCTGATAATTTTTTAGATTTTAAAGCACTTACTAAAGCAGGAATATCAACTACAAAACCTCGAGCTAAATTTACTAACACAGCACCATCTTTCATCTGAGAGATTTCTTGTTCTCCGAAGAAATTTTTATTAGCAGCATTGTCATCTACGTGCAAACTTACTGCATCAGAAATTTCTAAAAGTTCTTTTAAAGTACTCAGTTTTGTTGCATTTCCTAAGGCTAATTTATCTTCAACATCGTAATAATACACATCCATCCCTAAGGCTTCAGCCAATACCGATAATTGTTTCCCTATATTACCATAACCTACAATTCCTAACTTTTTACCACGAACTTCTTTTGAACCAGCTGCTGTTTTTTGCCATTGTCCATTGTGTATTTCTGTACTTCTTTGAAATACAGAACGCATTAGCATAATAATTTCTCCAATAGCTAACTCAACCACAGAACGTGTGTTACTATAAGGCGCGTTAAAAACAACAACACCTTTTTCTTTACACGCTTCTAAATCAATCTGTTTGGTACCAATACAAAAGGCGCTCACCACCATTAACTTTTCAGCAGCATCTACTACTTTTTGTGTAACGTTAGTTTTAGAACGAATCCCTAAAACATGTACGTCTTTAATTTTTGCTATCAATTCGTCTTCAGACAAACTTTTAGAAACGGTTTCAACAGAAAATCCATCAGATGATAACTTTGTAAAAGCATCTGGATGTATATTTTCTAATAATAAAATTTTAATTCTGTTCTTTGGGTAACTTATTTTTCTTGGCAACTTGTTAATGTATAAAAATTCATCTAAATTCGGTGCAATATGATCTGCGTTTTCTGTAGTTTTTACTCTAGAAACATTTTCTGTGTATGCAAAAAACTTATCTGCTACACCTGCTTCACGAGTAACATAATCGCTGTAACCATCACCAATTACTTGTATTTCTCCCTCAAGGTTCATGTCTTTTAAACACTTGATTTTTCCATTGTGTTGAGAAAGTGGGTTTACACTATCAAAACTAACAATTTTTCCATTTTCATCAAATTCAAAAGTATTGGCATATACTCTTTCTGATGGAATATTGTATTGAGCTACAATAGGGTCTATAAATTCTTTAAATCCACAGGAAATTACATAAATATCATCAGCAAATTCTTCAAAAAACTCTTTATTGTTTTCTATAGATTTTGATACTTGCTTTTTTAAAGCAGCTACCAAAGCTTCTAAATCAGATTCATTGGCCTCTAACAACTTTATTCTTCTCTCTAAAGATTCTGTAAAAGAGATTTCGCCATCAATACCTAAATTAGTAATATCAATGATTTCTTGAATAATTTCTTCTTTCTTCGGATTGTTTTTTAGTGTAATTTCGGCTAAAACATCCAAAGCTTCTACACGTGTTAAGGTGCTGTCAAAATCGAAAATATAATTTCTTTTTGTGGTAATCATTTTTCTTTAAATCTTGATTGATTTTAAGTGGGTAAATCTACAAATATAGTAGGGATTTAAGAAGTCTTTTTAGAGTTTTGTGATATCTGTTTTATTTATTCTCATTCATCAAAAAGTTGATAATAAAAACAATTTTACTCACTAAAAATTATGAATTCCTAAATGAATCAACCACCAAATAATGGGTAAAGATTCTACCCAAAAGGAGCTATAATATTTAGTTTGCGTTGTTTTTGCCCTCATTAAGAATATAATGACCATAAAAAAGAACAACATAAATGGAGTTTGCATTGCATTGTTTACAGAAGCTAAATACTCCAAAATCAAGCTAAAAACCATTAACATAAGTCCTAATCGTTTGGTTTTTTCTACGCCAATTTTTCTTGGTATGGTTTGTAGTGCAATCGCATCATATTTTACATCTCTAATATCAAAAGGTAATATTAAAACGATAACAATTAAAAAACGTTGCACTAAAATCAAATAGGTATTAAAAGTAAATTTTGAACCAGCATCAACTAAAGGAATTAAAACTGTAAAACCTGCCCAAACTAAGGCTACTACTACAATTTTTAAAAAACTAACTTCTCGTAAGGTTTTATCAAATCCGCTTAAAAACGGAATACCATACAATATGGTTAATAGTATAAAAGGAATGGTTACATACAAAGTGGATAATGAAATTTGAAATGCAAAATAACACATGCCTACAAAGCAGAAAAACGAAAAAATTTGAATAGCTTTTAGACTATCTGTTAAACTTCTGTGATGCAATTTGGCTACACCTGCATATTTTACAAAATTGTATCCTGTAATTGTTCCGAAAAAAATAAAATAATTAAGGTTTTGATTGTGGGGTAAATCAAAATAAATTTCAGTTATTCTTAGTAAAGCATAGACAGCCAAAGCAACATGAATACTTGAATTAATATAAAAGTTAAAAATAGCCTTAAGAATCTTCATTACACAAAAATAACTTATTGTTTATAATTATTCTATTTAGTTAATAATTAAATGTTTTGCGATAGTATTAACATCAAAATTAAAACAAAGAATATGTATTTTTGCAAAATTAAATTACATATTGATAGGTTTATAGAAAAGCTAAATTAAAGTCAATTGAATTTATTCTAAATAAAAACTCTATTTAATGAACACAAATTCGTTTCAATTAAGACATATTGGTCCTAATACAGAGGAGCAAAAAAAAATGCTACAAACTATTAAAGTTGATAGTTTAGAACAGTTAATTACTGAAACTGTACCAGATAATATTCTTTTAAAAGAAGATTTAGATTTAGCACCAGCAATGAGTGAATATGAATACTTAAATCATATCAATCAACTTGCTAATAAAAATAAAGTTTTTAAAAGTTACATTGGTTTAGGATATCATGAAGCTATAGTACCAAGTGTTATTCAACGTAATATTTTAGAGAATCCAGGTTGGTATACAGCATACACCCCTTATCAAGCAGAAATTGCACAGGGTCGTTTAGAAGCCTTGCTAAACTTCCAAACTATGATTTGTGATTTAGCAGGAATGGAATTGGCAAATGCTTCTTTATTAGATGAAAGTACTGCTGCTGCAGAAGCAATGGCGTTGTTATTTGATGTTAGAGAACGTGCTAAGAAAAAAGCTGGTGCCAATAAGTTTTTTGTTTCTGAAGAAATTTTGCCACAAACTTTATCTTTATTATTAACAAGATCTAAACCTATTGGTATTGAATTAGTAATTGGTAATCATAAAGAGTTTGATTTTGCTGATGATTACTTTGGAGCCATTTTACAATATCCAGGTAAATTAGGACAAGTTTATGATTACGAAGACTTTGTTGCAAAAGCTAATGAAAATGATATTAAGGTAGCTGTGGCTGCTGATATTTTATCACTTATAAAATTAAAAGCACCTGGAGAATTTGGAGCATCTGTAGTTGTGGGAACTACGCAACGATTTGGAATACCTTTAGGATATGGAGGGCCTCATGCAGCCTATTTTGCTACGAAAGAGAAATATAAAAGAAGTATACCAGGACGAATTATAGGGGTTACTAAAGATATGAATGGCAAACGTGCTTTACGAATGGCACTACAAACCAGAGAGCAACATATTAAACGCGAAAGAGCAACATCTAACATTTGTACTGCACAAGTTTTACTAGCAGTAATGGCTGGCATGTATGCAGTATATCATGGTAAAAAAGGGTTACAGTTTATTGCAGATACTGTTCATAATAAAACAAAACTAGTTGCAGATTATTTAGATAAAGCTGGTTTTAAACAACTAAATACTTCTTATTTTGATACGCTTTTGGTAGAAATTGATGCCAACCGTTTAAAACCAATAGCAGAATCTTTTAAAGTGAATTTTAATTATGTTTCAAGTAGTTTGGTCTCAATTTCTTTAAATGAAGCTACTACTGAAAAAGATTTAATGACCTTATTTACCATATTTGGTCAGTTAAAACCACGTCCAAATCCGTTAAATGAAGATTTTAGTGGAAGTTTTTCTCAGATTTTAACACAAGAACCTTTCCATTCAAACTTTAAAGTTATTGCTGATAATGTGGCAAGAAATACACACTTTTTAGAAAATAAGATTTTTAACACGTATCATTCAGAAACTGATATGATGCGCTATATCAAAAAATTAGAGCGCAAAGATTTGGCATTAAATCATTCTATGATTTCTTTAGGATCTTGTACTATGAAGTTAAATGCAGCTTCTGAAATGTTGCCATTGAGTAATCCTCTTTGGGGCAATATTCATCCTTTTGTACCTTTAAATCAGGCTGAAGGCTATCAAGAAGTATTGCATAAATTAGAACATCAATTAAATATCATTACAGGTTTTGCTGGTACATCTTTACAACCAAATTCTGGAGCACAAGGAGAGTTTGCTGGGTTAATGACGATTAGAGCTTACCATCAATCTAGAAACGATTCGCACAGAAATATTTGTATTATTCCTGCTTCTGCACATGGAACCAACCCTGCTTCTGCTGTAATGGCTGGAATGAAAGTTATTGTAACAAAAACTGCTGAAAACGGAAATATTGATGTTGATGATTTACGTGAAAAGGCAGAAATACATTCAGATAATTTAGCTGCTTTAATGGTTACCTATCCTTCAACCCATGGAGTTTTTGAAAGTGAAATTCAAAAAATTACCAAAATTATTCATGATCATGGAGGGCAAGTGTATATGGATGGTGCCAATATGAACGCCCAAGTTGGGTTAACAAATCCGGCTACGATTGGCGCAGATGTTTGTCACTTAAACTTACATAAAACTTTTGCGATTCCACATGGTGGTGGAGGCCCAGGAGTTGGACCAATTTGTGTTGCGCCTCAATTGGTTCCTTTTTTACCAACGAATCCTATTATTGAAACTGGAGGAAAATATGCCATAAATGCAATTTCTGGGGCTCCTTGGGGTTCTGCTTTAGCTTGTTTAATTTCTTATGGATATATTACCATGTTAGGATTTAGAGGATTGACAAACTCGACAAAAAATGCCATATTAAATGCAAACTACATTAAAGAACGCCTACAAGGACATTATGAAACTTTATATACTGGAGAAAAAGGACGTGCAGCACACGAAATGATTATTGATTGTAGAGATTTTAAACAAAAAGGTATTGAAGTTGTAGATATTGCGAAACGTTTAATAGACTATGGTTTTCATTCACCAACTGTCTCTTTTCCTGTAGGTGGAACCATGATGATTGAACCCACAGAATCTGAATCTATAGCTGAGTTAGATCGTTTTTGTGATGCTATGATTGCTATTCGTGAAGAAATTAGTAACACCACAAAAGAAGAGGCGAATAACCTGTTAAAAAATGCGCCTCACACTCAAGAACTATTAACTGCTGATGAATGGAATTTTCCATACACTAGAAAAAAAGCGGCTTTTCCTTTAGACTATATTGCTGAGAATAAATTTTGGCCAACGATTCGAAGAGTTGATGATGCTTATGGTGATAGAAATTTAATTTGTTCTTGCAACCCAATTGAAGATTATATGTAGCAGATAATGCAGACAAATAAGCCAAAAAACCATCTGAAAATAGAGATGGTTTTTTGGTTATCTTTAAAAGCAACACGCTCTTGTAGTATAGGTTTTATAAAAAGAATTAAGTTGTTGCTAAAAAAAAATAGTATTGCGTTAAACTAGTATTAAATTGCTAATTAATTATAATTTTTGATCTTTTTGTATTGTTAATTCTTATAAAATATATTCCAGGCCTAAAATTATCTACTTTAAATTGTATACTATTGGTATTGGTAATGTTTTTATGAAAGACTTTTTTTCCTAAAACCGAGTAAATTTCAACCTTTTCAATATCATTTCCTTTTATAAAAATGGTTTTATTAGCTCCAACAGGATTTGGGTAAACTTTAAAACTTTGAGGTATTAGTTGATTTAGATGTAAAGTTGAAGAATTTAATTCATTAGGTGTTCCATACTCATTAGTACACTCCCAACTTGTTGCCAAATTATTATTTAAATCTGGTGAAATTAATTCTAAACTAGGACCATTACCATCTGCACAAGTTGACCATGGAGCACTAGAATCATAATCAACTTGGTCTTGTAAAATTTCATTTTCATCATATAATCTTATAGCATCATTTCCTCCAAAACCAAAACCTATTTCTCCTATAAAGTTTTTAATATCTGGAAAAACAGCTGTAAAGTCTTTTTTGTTTTTTACTACAACTAAATATCCTTTAGCTTCAATGGTAACGTCTTCTGGAAACAAAAACACATGAGTATCATCATCATCTTTTAAAATCCAATTAGAAACATTTATTTCAGAATTATTAGGGTTATAAAGTTCTACCCAGTCATCAGAATTAAATTCATCTCCAGATTTATAATTTATTTCATTAATAACAATATTTTGAACAGCAGATTGAACAAAGTTTGGTGTAATAGAAGTATTCCCTACTAAGCTTAACATTATTGTTTTCTCTTTAGCATTACTTGCTCCACTCCAATGAGAAAATGCATACCCTTCTTTTGCAATTGCTGTTAAAGTTATTGGTACAGTTTCATAGTAATCTCCTTTCCAATTATTCTGTTCTATCTTTAAATTATTATTTAATTTAACTAGGCCTTGAGATACGTCTGTATTTTTAATTGTTATTTGATGATAATTGGGTAAATTAAACTCAGAGCGTATATTTGTTTTAGTAATATTATGTCTTCTTTCAGCAAATGTTTTCATTCTATCTACATTATTCTGAGCACTGGCTGGATTGGAATTCCACCTTAAATAATGTGCATTAATTTCTGGTTTTACCAAGTTAAACAAAGCATCTATATGATTTTTAACGTTTTCTGGCAAAAACCGGGTGTTTAACTCATCTGCAAACCTGTTAATGAATTTATTTCTAAAGCCTATATTTTTTAATAGATTGCTTAATAATAATGTGGACCATTCTGGATTAAAATGCCTATAAATAATTGATCCGGTTGCATGCGCTACACCATTGTGATTTATTCTTCCAAGACTATAGCCTAAATCTGTATCATATAAAATCCAACGCCATTTTCCATTGGTATGTTTCCAAAACCTAATATTATTTCCAGGCCAGTCTATATTACCAAAATAAGCTTGAGTGGCTTGATAAATAGCATAATTATCTAAATCTACTCGCTCTTTTATATGTTCAAAATTGGCATCATTTGATAAATCTGTTGAAGAAATATAATCTATTAAAGCATTGTACTCCACATTAGAACCGTGTTTTACTTGAGCATTTCTCTCTAACAAATCAATATCATCTGTATCTATATTATGCTTAGAAGCTAAAAAATGTTCATTAATTTTTTCGCGTAAATTATACAGCCCCCAATATGCTCCGTTTAAATATGTGGCAACAGGATTAAAGGCTTGATAGTCTAACCCAGAATCTTTCATTAAAGAAGTTAAAGCTGCATCTTTTATAGAGGTTCCTAACCAATCGTTTCCTGAGTTTCTTATAATTAATCCCTGAAATTTATCATAAGCTAAAGTTTCAAAAAATGGGTACTGTATTTCTGAAGTTCCATATTGACCTCGAGCAAAAATAGAAAAAGGCCTTTGGTCTCTAATTCTACTTCTTCCTCCAAAAATTTTGACCCCTGCATTAAACTCAACTTCTATCTGCTTGGTATCTTTATTAAAAAACGAAAAATGAATTGGGCGTTCCCAATCTTCCCAAAAATTTGCACCTTTGTAGGGAATACTCGATTCAAAATTATCTCCATACACATAAATGCCAGTGTCATTATCAAAAAAATTATCTGGAGCTGTAGCTAAAAATAAAGCATCTATTTTATGATCTGCATTAAAAATATAGGTTTTACTTTGTGAAAACGACGAAATAAAATTTGTATCAAACAACATTGCTCTTACTACTGTGTTTTCTGAAATTTTTATTGGTGATGTATACAATGTTGATTGCTTATTGGGTGCTGTAGCATCTAAAGTATACCGAATTTGTTGAGTACCTGTATTTCCAGAAAGTTCTAATTTGATAGATGGTGATGAAATAAAACCTCCTTCAACTGAAAATAAAATATCTTGTAATAAAACACCTTGAAATTCATTTGTAGAATTAACTTCTCCAGGAGTTGTGTCACTAAAATAAGTTTGTGTATTTGTTTTTGTTGAAATACCCCAAGAAACATTTGGCTTTAAACCTTCTACTAAAACTTGATCTATAATATTCTGATTTTCATCACTTAAAATAAGTGTTTCTGAAGATGAGGACACTTTAAAATTGGTATGCAAACTATTTTTAGAAAGTTCTAGAATTTCTGGAGGATTCACGCCCAAAGCAGAGGTACTTGAAAAAACGGCTGTTAAAAACGGAATTAAAGTCATATCAGATGATCCACTTCTCACATTATAACCTTGAATGGATAATACATTATCGCCATCAACCAATATAGATTTTGGATTATCTATGATAAATCTTTCTGGAGCTTCACCTTTATGCATTTTAGCTTCGTGTCCTGTAAAAGCAGTAGTATCATAACTTGGTGGAGAGCCATTCACATTTGCTCTTGCTATCTCAACACCATTTATATAAGCTACAAAACCATCATCATAATCTACATCTAAAATTAAATTGGTTAGATTAGAAACATCTGCCATTGTAAATTTTAATCTTGTAAAAATAGTTGTACTACCTTTTGAGATAACTGTAGCATCATCTCCATCTCCAAAACCAAAACCAGAAGGTCCTGTATTCCAAGAGCTATCATTAAAATTAATATTTCTCCAATTTGAGTTTGGTTCAGAAGTGGGTACAACATATTGATATAAGTCTCCTTGATTCACTAAAGTTCTTGCAAATGACACTTCTTTTTTATCTTTATCAGACGCCCAAACTAACAAATATTCATCTGGATCTAAAATGATGTCTGGAAATTGCCAATCGTGCAGTTTTTGTTCATTATCTGTTAATCCCCAGTTTAAAAGTGATATAGACTTAGTTCCATAATTATGTAATTCAATCCAATCTGGACTATCTCCATCCTCATCCAAATGTTCTGAATTTGATGAAACTACCTCATTGATTCTAACATTTTGAGCTATAGTTGAAAAATTAAATAAAAAGAATAATAGCAAAAAATTTAAACTAATTTTATACATAATGAAATTTTTACGCACAAAATTTACTGATAATTAAACAACTAACTATACTGTACAGTACTGTATTGAAAATGTTGATTTTAACTGGTTTTATAAAAGAATGAAAAAAAAATACATAAAAAAACCTGCTAGCTTTAAACTAACAGGTCTTTAAATTGAATGAATTTCTAAACTATTAAATATTTTCTGCCAACCAGTCACCTACTTCAGAGGTTCCGTAAGCTTTTCCACCATCAGCCAAATCTTCAGTAACCACTCCTTCGTTTAACGCTTTGTTTACAGCTTCTCTAATCGATTTTCCTTCTTCATGTAAACCAAAGTTTTCAAACATCATTGCTGCAGATAAAACTGTAGCCATTGGGTTTGCAATGTTTAAACCTGTTGCTTGAGGATAAGAACCATGAATTGGCTCAAATAAACCAATTTCAGCACCTAAAGAGGCACTTGGCATTAATCCCATAGAACCAGAAATTACAGACGCTTCGTCTGTTAAAATATCTCCAAATAAGTTTTCTGTGATTAATACATCGTAACTATTAGGCCATTGAACCAAACGCATTGCAACTGCATCTACAAACTCATAAGCTACCTCAACTTCTGGATAATCTTTTTCCATAGCTTGTACAGTTTCTCTCCATAAACGAGATGTTTCTAAAACATTAGCTTTATCTACGCAACATAATTTTTTACCACGTGTCATTGCTAGTTCGAAACCTTTTTTTGCCAAACGTTGTACTTCAGCTCTTGTATATACACAGTTATCAAACGCAGTTTCTCCTTCTTCTCTTCTACCCTTTTCGCCAAAGTAAATTCCTCCTGTCAACTCGCGTAAAAAAACCAAATCAGTTCCTTCAATACGTTCTCTTTTTAAAGGTGATTTATCTAACAAAGAAGGAAACGTAAACGTTGGCCTAACATTTGCAAACAAACCTAATTTTTTACGCATTTTTAATAATCCTTGTTCTGGACGAACTTTTGCTGATGGATCATTATCAAATCTTGGATGCCCAATTGCACCAAATAAAACCGCATCCGAAGATGCACAAATTTCGTGAGTTTCATCTGGATAAGGTTCCCCAACTGCATCAATAGCAGCAGCACCTGTTAAAGCTGGTTTCCAATTAATTTCGTGGTTAAATTTCTTTGCAATTGCATCAGATACTTTTACAGCTTGGTCTATTACTTCTGGACCAATTCCATCTCCTGCTAATAATGCGATGTTTAATTTCATACTTTTAAGCTTTTGGCTGTTAGCTATTGGCTATTTGCACAATTAACAGCACCTATTTTAATTAATTTAAGTTTGCCTGCTAATAGCAAAAAGCTAAAAGCAAATGGTGTATTATATTATGTTCAACATTTTCTCAGTGGCTTTAATTGCAGATACTGTTTGATCTGAATCTAAACCACGTGTTATAAATTCTTTTTTATCTCTTTCCCAAGTAATAATTGTTTCGCACAACGCATCAGAATTACTTCCAGGAGGAATTCTTACTGCATAATCCGTTAAGAATGGTAAATCTTTTTTACTATGCGTTTTATATAGTTTCTTTAAGGCATTCATAAATGCATCAAATTGTCCATCTCCTTGCGCATGTGCTTCATATTGAACGCCTTCAACACGCAGTTTTAAAGTTGTAGAGGGTTTCATTCCTTTTGCATGACCTAGTACATAATTTTCTACAACTACACTTTTTTCTATGGTATCAGAATCTAAAACATCAGAAATAATGTAGGGTAAGTCTTCTTGAGAAACCACTTCCTTTTTATCTCCTAATTCAATAATTCTTTGGGTAACTTTTTTAAGTTCTTCATCATTTAAACTTAAACCTAAGTCTTGTAAGTTTTTTTGAATATTGGCTTTTCCTGAAGTTTTGCCTAATGCATATTTACGTTTTCTTCCAAAACGTTCTGGCATTAAATCATTAAAATAAAGATTGTTTTTATTGTCTCCATCTGCGTGAATGCCTGCTGTTTGTGTAAATACATTTGCGCCAACCACTGGTTTATTTACAGGAATACGAAACCCTGAAAATGTTTCTACCAACTTACTTACTTTATGTAATGCTTTTTCGTTGGTATTGATTTTTACATCCTCTAAAAAATCATTAATTACCGCAATTACACTTGCCATTGGTGCATTTCCTGCACGTTCACCCATACCATTTATGGTTAAATGTAAACCATTTGTACCTGCTTTTACAGCTTCAAGAACATTTGCAACACCCAAATCATAATCATTATGACCGTGAAAATCGATATGTAATTTTGGATGCTTTTCTTTAACTTCCGCGATAAATTTAAAAGTTTCTTCTGGCGTTAAAACTCCTAAAGTATCTGGTAATAAAACACGTTCTATTTTTTGGGTTGATAAGAAATCTAAATATTCAAAAACATAGTCTTTAGAGTTTCGCATACCATTAGACCAATCTTCTAAATAGACATTAGTTTTGATATTATTTTTTGCAGCGAAGACAATGTTTGCTTTAATATCAGCAAAATGTTCTGCTGGCGTTTTTTTAAGTTGATGAGTTAGGTGATTTAAAGAACCTTTGGTTAATAAATTCTGAACTTTAGCTCCAGCTTCTATCATCCAATTAATAGACTTTCCTCCATCAACAAAGGTTAACACCTCAATATTATCTAAAAAATTGTTCTCAAGTGCCCAAGAAGTAATCTTTTTTACTGCCTCTAACTCTCCATCAGAAACACGAGCAGATGCAATTTCTAAACGATCTACTTTTAATTCTTCTAATAATAATTTAGCAATAGTCAGTTTTTCAGAAACTGAAAACGACACTCCTGATGTTTGTTCTCCATCACGCAGTGTCGTATCCATTATTTCTATCTTTCTCTTCGTCATTTAATCAACTTTGAAAAATATACTTTTATATTATTTTTTAATTTGTCATTTCGACTGAAATGGAGAAAGCTAAATGAGATTTTTCGACTCCTTTTTTAAACTCAAAATGTCACTTTTAAGAGATTCCTATATTTCGCTATCGCTTTTTAATCGGAATGACAAAAAATATTATTCAAATCTTGTGTAAAATCTAAAATGGTCTTGTTTCAGCAAAAGCTGAAATTTCGTTTTCAATGTTTTTTAAATAATCAATATCATCAAAACCGTTTAACATATTATCCTTTTTGTAGGCATTGATATCAAAAGATTCAGATTCTCCTGTTGCTACCAACGTTACAGTTTGATTTGGTAAATCAACCTTGATTTCAGTTTTTGGATCGGCCATAATAGCAGCAAATAAAGTATCTGCAAATTCAGCTGAAACTTGCACAGGTAAAACCCCTACATTTAAACAGTTATTCTTAAAAATATCTGCAAATGCTGATGAAATTACGCAGCGTAAACCAAAATCGTACACAGACCAAGCTGCGTGTTCTCTAGAAGAACCAGAACCAAAATTTCTACCTCCTACTAAGATTTTAGAACCTTCATAAATTTCTTTGTTTAAAGGAAAATCTGCTTTTGGTGTTCCGTCTGCATTGTATCTCCAATCACGAAAGAAGTTAATATCAAAATCTTTACGCTCAGTTGCTTTTAAGAAACGAGCAGGAATTATTTGATCTGTATCTACATTTTCTGTTGGTAATGGATATGCTGTACTTGTTAATACATTAAATTTATCGTAAGCCATTGTTAATTTGCTTTATGCTTTAAGCTGTATGCTTTAAGCAATTTTATATTTAATAAGCTTATGGCATAAAGCCTAAAGCTTATAGCTTTTTTTATACTAATAATGTTCTTGGGTCTGTAACTACTCCCTCAACTGCAGAAGCTGCTGCAACTAAAGGACTTGCCAATAATGTTCTAGATCCTGGTCCTTGTCTTCCTTCAAAGTTTCTGTTTGATGTTGAAACTGATAATTTTCCTGAAGGAATTTTATCATCATTCATTGCCAAACAAGCTGAACAACCTGGTTCTCTTAAAACAAAACCAGCGTCATCAATAATTTTATCTAAACCTTCTGCTTTAATTTGATCGACTACTTTATGAGATCCTGGAACCAACCAAGCAGTAACATTGTCTGCTTTTTGTCTTCCTTCTACAATAGAACAAAATGCTCTAAAATCTTCAATTCTACCATTTGTACAAGAACCTAAAAATACAAAGTCGATTTCTTTTCCAATCATAGCATCGCCTTCGTTAAAAGACATATAACCTAATGATTTTTTATAGGTATCAACTCCACCTTCTACATTTTCTGCTAAAGGAATTGATTTTGTTACGCCCATTCCCATTCCTGGGTTTGTACCATAAGTAATCATTGGCTCAATATCTGCTGCATCATAAATAAATTCTGCATCAAATTCTGCACCTTCATCTGTAAATAAAGTTTCCCAATATTTCATAGCCTTGTCCCAATCTGCTCCTTTGGGAGTTTGAGAACGACCTTTTAAGTATTCAAACGTTTTGGCATCAGGTGCAATCATACCACCTCTTGCTCCCATTTCTATAGACAAATTACAAACAGTCATTCGTCCTTCCATAGTCATATCTTCAAAAACATCACCTGCATATTCTACAAAATATCCAGTTGCTCCAGAAGTAGTTTGTTGCGAAATAATGTATAAGGCAACATCTTTAGGAGTAACTCCCACACCTAATTTACCATTTACGTTAATACGCATGGCTTTAGGCTTTGGCTGCATAATACATTGCGTTGACAATACCATTTCTACCTCCGAAGTTCCAATTCCAAAAGCAATAGCACCAAAAGCTCCGTGCGTAGATGTATGTGAATCTCCACAAACAATTGTTGCTCCAGGTAAAGTAATTCCGTTTTCAGGACCTACAACGTGTACAATTCCGTTATTTTCATCACCTAAACCCCAATGAGAAATACCGTATTTAGCTGCATTACTCTCTAATGCATTTAACTGATTTGCAGATAACGGATCTTCTATAGGTAAATGTTGATTTATAGTTGGTGTATTATGATCTGCAGTTGCAAATGTGCGCTCTGGATATACTACACTGTTCCCTCTACTTTCTAATCCTAAGAAAGCTACAGGACTTGTAACTTCGTGGATAAAATGACGGTCTATAAAAAACACATCTGGTCCGTCTTTTACACTACGTACCACGTGCGAATCCCATACTTTGTCAAATAATGTTTTTGCCATTTTTGTTAATTTTTATTGATATAAAAAGGTATCAGCTTTCAAAAATAGACTTTATTTGAATTTACAAGATACCAACACTTTTTACTTAATGACATTCAACTGTTAAAGAATACTTTATTTGATTGATTACCTGCATCTTAACTTGAATTAAAATACGATGTCTATTAAATAAAGTTTATTTGAAAGTTAGCTTTTAACTTAGTATTAGCGTTGTTTTATACAGATGTTTATAGTGACCTTTAACTACATCTAAATTGCTGTTAATAAAACAATTGAGCTAATTAAAATTTGATAGTTGCATATTTATACTTTCTTCTAAAGTCAATCGTCTGTATTTTTTTCTATTTACAAATCTGTAAATTTAGATTTGTTGCGTTAAGTTATTAGATGGAGATCTTTTTGTAAGGAACCTACTTAAAAAAAGTTTTGTAAAAATTAAGAACTTTTAACCCAAAAACACCAAACTTTTTATTCAAAAAGTTTGGTGTTTTTTAAAAATTATAAACTAAATATATCTTTTTACAATCTACTTAACAATTCCGATTTTTTGTTTTCAAACTCTTCTGCGCTCAAAATACCTTTGTCTTTTAGGCCTGCAATTTTTTCAATTTTCATAAAAATATCTTCTTCAACATTATTGTTTGTAGTATTGTCTTGATTAACAGCAACTTCTTGTGTTGGTTGTTGTATTGGTTTAGCTTGTTGATCTACAAAATCATTATCATTAGTAGTTGCTAAATTATTTGTTTCTTGGCGATTTCCACCAGAAACAATTGGCAATTGATTTAAATCTACATTACCATATTGACTCGTAAAAGATACTGAATACGAACCTGCTTGTTGTTGCCCTACACCACCTATTTGATGATCTAAAGTATCAAAAATGGTTACTTTTCCATTTTCTTGAATTGCTAAACGATTAATCTGCGAAAAAATAGCATAACTAGTATTATTTTGACTTCCTGTTGAGTTTGGAAAACCCAAATCTCCCCACCAATTTCCACTGTTCCCAGCCATAGCTCCATTTCGATTTTCCACTTTTGGCAATGGTTTGTACTGTATATCACCTTGATTGATTAAGTTAGACAATTCACCACACAAACCATCTACTGTGGATTTTAAGCCATTGTTAAACATATCACCTACCATAGTCATTCCACCTAACATCCATTGTCCACCACCACCTAATTCAGCGATATTAAACTGCGCCATTGTTCCTCCACTTTGCATTAATGTTTGGGTTAAATCTGTAACTGCATTTATACTTATTCCGTAACGATTTGCTACATTAATCATGTTCTGAAAGCTAGCCTCTGTAAATATTGTATTCATTTTGCGTTGTATCTTATTGATTATAAAAATTTTGGTTGAAATTTTTGCGCAAAGATACTCTTTAAGATTACCAATAAATAACTTTTAAGTAGTTGTTTACTATTAAAATAGATAGTTTAACATTAAGTTGTTTTTCTAATAGGATTTTTGAACTATTGAAATTTTTAAAATTCATAAAACTTTAAGTATTGTTGATAAGAACTTAATTTTTTTCAAGCCACAATACATGCTTTTCAATGAGTTTTATCCTTTGAAGTCTACTGAATAAATTCGTTATTTTTGCAATAAATTAAAGCGCCAAACGCCTTTATTTATGAACCCCTAAACTTTTCTTTAGTAATTTCATCAACACGAATAGGAGCATCTTCATAAAAATGCTCAAAAGTTTTATTTGTAGTGTATTTGTCTTTTAAAACCCTATACACCATTATAATTACAAAAAATTGACCTAAAACCGTTAAATAAAATATCCAACTGAAAGAATAATTTAAAGCACTAAGAATCGTTACAAAAAACAATATAAAGGTGGTAATGGCGATGAATACAAATGGAGAAATTTTCATTTTTTATTATTTTGTTTAAAAATAAAAATAATAAGTTAAACAAATTAAATTTTAACAAACTATAACATTTTTAATACCAAATAATCTTGCTATCAGCAGTCTGTTTTTTTTATACTTTATTTTTTAAAAATAAAATCTACTTCAAACTACATGTATAGTTTACACATAAAATATATTCATTAACATGGAATATAATTTAACCCCCTCCATCAAAGTAAGAATGATAGTTTTAATTTTTTTTAACCCCCATTTTTTAAAGAGTAGAAACAGGGTTTTTCCTCTATTATATGATTTTGATCTTTTGTAAATTTGTTGAAACAAGAAACTGTTTTGGAATTATTTGAATAGTTAAAAAACTTCATTCGTTTAAAGAATGAAGTTTTTTTTTCTATAAGACTATTAAGAGATTCTAAATTTATTAGAAGCCAAAACTATTATCAATACAAGTACCTGGAATTGGTGTTTCTACGCAAGTCTGCCCTCCATCACCATCACTATAACAGTTTCTTTTGGTTTCGCAGGTGCTTTCTTTTTCGCAAGAATTGATAAATACAAACATTGCCAAAAGGAAAATTTTTTTCATAGTTATTGCTATTAACGAATTAATTTTTTATATTTAATACGCTTTGGCATTAAATCTCCACCCAAACGTTTCTTTTTATTTTCTTCGTAGTCAGAGAAAGAACCTTCAAAGAAATATACCTGACTATCGCCTTCAAAGGCTAAAATATGGGTACATACCCTATCTAAAAACCACCTATCATGAGAAATAACAACAGCACAACCTGCAAAATTTTCTAAGCCTTCTTCTAAAGCACGTAAAGTATTTACATCTAAATCGTTTGTTGGCTCATCTAAAAGTAAAACGTTACCTTCTTCTTTCAAAGTCATTGCTAAATGCAGACGGTTTCTTTCTCCACCTGATAAGGTAGCAACTTTTTTATTTTGCTCGCTTCCTGAAAAATTAAATCGACTTAAATAGGCTCTAGAATTTACTTGTTTACCTCCCATCATCACCAAATCTTGACCATCAGAAAAGTTTTCCCAAATGGTTTTATCAGGATTAATATCTGAATGTGCTTGATCTACATACGCTAATTTTGCAGTTTCCCCTACTTTAAAACTTCCTTTATCTGGAGTTTCTTCTCCCATAATCATTTTAAAAATAGTGGTTTTTCCAGCTCCATTTGGTCCAATAATACCTACAATACCTGCTTGTGGTAAATTAAATGCCAAATCTTCATATAATAATTTATCATCAAAAGCTTTAGAAACACCAGTTGCTTCAATTACATTGGTTCCTAAACGAGGCCCATTAGGAATGTATATTTCTAGTTTTTCATCTACTTGTTTTTGATCTTGACTCATCAACTTTTCGTAGTTCTTTAAACGTGCTTTTTGTTTTGTTTGACGACCTTTTGCTCCTTGACGAACCCAATCTAACTCTCGTTCTAAAGTTTTTTGACGTTTAGAAGCTGTTTTACTTTCTTGTGCCAAACGTTGCGATTTTTGATCTAACCAAGAAGAGTAATTTCCTTTCCAAGGTATGCCTTCTCCTCTATCCAATTCTAAAATCCAACCAGCTACATTATCGAGAAAATATCTATCGTGAGTAACTGCAATTACGGTTCCTTTATACTGTGCCAAATGATGCTCTAACCAATGTACAGATTCTGCATCTAAATGGTTGGTTGGCTCATCTAACAATAAAATTTCTGGTTCCTGTAGTAACAATCTACATAAAGCAACACGTCTTTTTTCTCCTCCAGAAAGTACTGCGATTTTCTTATCAGAATCTGGAGTACGCAAGGCATCCATTGCAATTTCTAATTTGGTATCTAATTCCCAAGCATTGGCAGCATCAATTTTATCTTGAAGTTCTGCTTGTTGGTTCATTAGTTTTTCCATCTTATCTGCATCAGAATACACCTCTTCTAAACCAAACATGTCGTTTATTTTGTTGTATTCATCTAAAATGGCAACTGTTTCTGCAACGCCTTCTTTTACGATTTCTAGAACTGTTTTTTCAGGATCTAATTGTGGCTCTTGCTCTAAATAACCAACTTTATAGCCAGGTGAAAAAGTAACATCTCCTTGAAAATTCTTTTCTACACCTGCAATAATTTTTAACAAGGTAGATTTACCTGAACCGTTTAAACCAAGAATTCCAATTTTTGCCCCGTAGAAAAAACTTAAATAAATATCTTTTAAAACTTGTTTTCCTGTAGATTGATAGGTTTTTGAAACCTTATTCATCGAAAAGATGACCTTCTTATCGTCGCTCATGTACTATACTCTTTAAAAAATTAAACTGAAAATACTACCGAATTTGTAGCCTTTTATACTCTACCTTTTAAGGCATTAAACACCCAGGCAATGCAGAAAAAACCAATGCCAACTGTTGCAAATCCCCAACCAGCAACATCTTCGTATCTAGTAGCGCCCATTAAGATTAATATGACCCCCATTGCAATCATTAACATTGTAGCCCAGCCAAGGACTGTATTTTTATTCATCGCCATAATCTGTTATTAAATTAGTTGAATTACAAATATCAGAAAAAATAGGGATATGAGCTATACAAAATAACGAATGATTGTGATTTGATTTTTTTGCTTTTATGAACTTTAGAACCTTAAAATCTTCTTCCTGACCTCTCACCTGTTCTGGTTCCTTGTTGCAAACCTCTCCTGTTATTTTGTGGTCTTTTAGGTTGTAGTTTTTCTTTTTTACTTTTTTGGAGTTTTAGCCATTTTTTATTTTGCTTTTCGGATAATAATTTAGCTAAAGTAACATTCAAATCAATTTCGTTTTCTTTGATTTCTTGTTGAATTGGTCGTATAATTTTAACCATAGTTTTTCTAAATTCTCTAGGGTTATTAGTTTCACTTGCCTTCTTAGCAGATTGTGTTGCGTTAGAATTGATCCGTGATTTCATTAATATATCTAAAGCTTTAAATTTATCTGCATTTAACAATTCTATTTCTTTTGTTTTAAAATTGTAATCTTTTAATGCTTTAGCTACAGAATCTTTTAAATCTTTATCTTTTACCCTAATTTTTTTTATCACCGATTTTACATCATAGTAAAAAACACCTGCAAGATTTGCTGATTTTATTTCTTTAGCCTTATTGTTTGCTGTAAAAGATCTGTTTTGATTTTGAGGAGACCTTGAACCACCAAAGCCATTTGAACGCTGAGCACAAAAAACAGTCGTTAAAAATAAAAAGGCTATTAAAATTAAGTTTTTCATAAGTAAGTTTAATTTAAAATGTGTTGATTATTAATTTGATTTGATTGATAAACCGCAGGCTAGTCATTAAGTTTCTGAATTGTACTATATTTTGTTCTAAAAAACAACTTATTTATTTTTAACATATTAAGGCGTATAAATTTAAAAAAATACACCGAACTTAAGCTTACAATAAAAACTTTTGTTATTACTTTTGTTATTTTAGATTTATTTTCAAAAAAAACTTGCTTATCAAACTTTAATTTTTACTATAATTTTGCTGCCAACCTTGCTCCTTGATCAATAGCTCTTTTGGCATCTAATTCACTAGCAAAATCAGCACCACCAATAACATGTACATTTTTACCCAAATCTAATAAAGGTTGATACAATTCTTTATATGGAGTTTGACCAGCACAAATAATTACATTATCAACTTCTAAAACTTTTTGTTCATCATTTTGAGTATAATGCAAACCTTGGTCATCAATTTTATCATAAGAAACTTCACCAACAAATTGAACTTTTTTCTTTTTTAAGTTGGCTCTATGTATCCAACCCGTAGTTTTACCTAAATTTCCACCAAATTTACCTTTACTTCTTTTGAACATAAAAATCTCTCTTGCTGAAGGATGAAAATCTGGCTTTACGCCTTCTATTCCACTTCTGGCTTCTATAGATTTATCAATTCCCCATTCTTTTAACCATGCATCAATATTTTGTGAAGTTGATTCTCCTTGATGAGTTAAATATTCTGACACATCAAAACCAATACCTCCAGCACCAATAACCGCAACTTTTTTACCTACTGACTTTTTATGTTTTAAAACATCAATATAACTTAACACTTTAGGATGATTAATCCCATCAATTTTTAATGATCTTGGTTTAATTCCTGTAGCTATAATAATTTCATCAAAATCTGTATTTTTTAAATCATCTACAGTAATTTTTGTATTGAGTTTTAAAATAACATTGTGGAGCTCTATTTGTTTTTTAAAATACCTAATGGTTTCATAAAATTCTTCTTTACCAGGAATCTGTTTTGCCATATTAAATTGTCCGCCAATTTCTACATCAGCATCATACAAAGTAACAATATGACCTCTTTGGGCAGCAATAGTTGACGCTGCTAAACCAGCTGGTCCAGCACCAATAACAGCAACTTTCTTTTGAATTGAAGCTGGGTTATAATTCAATTCAGTTTCATGACAAGCTCTTGGGTTTACCAAACAACTTGCTACTTTTTTCTGAAAGGCATGATCTAAACACGCTTGATTGCAAGCAATACAGGTATTAATTTCATCCTCTTTCTCTTCTCTTGCCTTAATTACCCATTCTGGATCTGCTAAAAAAGGGCGTGCCATAGAAACCATATCTGCATGACCGTCTGCCAAAACTTTTTCTGCAGTTTCTGGCATATTTATTCTGTTGGATGTAATTAACGGAATTTTGATTTCTTCTTTCATTTTTTTGGTTACCCAAGTAAATGCAGCTCTAGGCACTGAAGTTGATATTGTTGGAATTCGAGATTCGTGCCAACCAATGCCTGTATTAATAATGGTTGCTCCAGCATTTTCTATCGCTTTCCCTAACTTTACAATTTCTTCCCAAGAACTTCCATTCTCTACCAAATCTAACATTGATAATCTGTAGATTATGATAAATTTTCCACCAACAGCTTGCCTAATTTTGGTAACAATTTCAACAGGAAGTCGCATTCGGTTTTCATAACTTCCACCATAATTATCTGTTCTAGTATTTGTTCTTTTGGCTATAAATTGATTGATTAAATATCCTTCAGAACCCATTATTTCAACACCATCGTAGCCAGATTCTAAAGCCAATTTTGCACAGTTTACAAAATCTCTAACCGTTCTTTTAATTCCTGATGATCTTAACTTAAAAGGTTTAAAAGGGTTTATGGGCGCTTTTATTTTTGATGCCCCTACATTAAAAGGATGATACCCATAACGTCCTGAATGCAAAATTTGCATACAAATTTTTCCTCCTTCTGCATGCACAGCTTCTGTAACTTTCTGATGATTTTTAACTTGTTTTTTAGAGCTTAGCCTTGCTGAGAATGGGGCAGTCCACCCTTGAATATTAGGTGCTATTCCTCCAGTAACAATTAAACCTACTCCACCTTTTGCTCTTTCTGCAAAATAAACTGCCATTTTATCATAGCCATTTTTTTCTTCCTCTAAACCTGTATGCATAGAACCCATTAAAATCCTATTTTTTAAGGTAGTAAACCCTAAATCTAATGGTTCAAAAATGTGCTTGTATTTCATAATTCTAAAATTAAATTTATTATGCATGCATAACAACTGCAAGATAAACTTATTTTATGAAATGTAAAAACAGAAAAAATAGGTGAATTTGAACTTGTAAAAAAGGCTTATTTTATAATACTTTTTGTGATTTTTTTTAATATTTAAAAAGCATTGTAATATTAATTCTTATGATTTTAAAATAGGTTATACTTTTTCTTTCACCATTTTATTTTTTTAAAATACTAATTGCCAAACCACCACCTGCTGCTAAATTAAATTTCATTTTAGAAGTTTTTGTAATTTCCATAGTTTCTATGTTGATATCTAGAGGGTTATCATTCCAATGAGCATTTTTGCCATCTTTATAGATTTTTGCCTCATATTTCTGATTTTCATCTAAAAAGCTAAAATCTACTTCAATTTCTCTTGCATTTTCATCTGTTATACTTCCTAAAAACCAATTCTCAGTGTTTTTTTCCTTTCTTGCAATGGTTACAAATTCTCCTACCTCTCCATGTAAAACTTTGGTTTCTAACCAATCAACACCTACATCTTTTATAAATTGTAAAGGTTCTGGATTTGCCTCATAATGCTCTACTAAATCTGCTGCCATTTGCACAGGACTGTAAATTACCACATACAAAGCCAATTGATGCGCTAAAGTTGTATTTACTTGATTATTATCTTTATACTCATTAAACTTAATGTTAAAAATACCAGGTGTAAAATCGATTGGACCCGCTAACATTCTTGTAAAAGCTACAATTGGCAAATGTTCTGGAGGATTCCCTCCATCACCAGACCAAGCATTAAATTCTTGACCTCGTAAACCTTCTCTAGAAATAATATTAGGATACGTTCTACGCAAACCTGTGGCTTTTATTGGTTCATGTGCATTTACTGCTACTTGATACTTTGCTGCCTTTATAGCTGCATTATTGTATTGATTTACCATGTACTGCCCATGATGAAACTCACCTTTTGGTAAAATTTTACCCACATAACCAGATTTTACAGCGTGCATTCCATATTTCTGCATCAAAGCATAAGCTGTATCTTGTTGTTTTTCGTAGGTTTCTGTGGCTGCAGAAGTTTCATGGTGCATAATAATTTCTACACCTTTTGATTTTGCATAGGCAGTAACTTCTTCCAAATCATAATCTGGATAAGGAGTTACAAAATCAAAAACTCCTTCTCTGTCTTCAAAACCAATCCAACGTTCCCAACCCGTATTCCAACCTTCTACTAAAACACCTCCAATATTATTTTTTGCAGAAAAATCGATAAATCGTTTTACATTTTCAGTAGTTGCGCCATGTTTTCCATGAGCTTTTCCTGTGTCTTTCCAATTTCCATCAACTAGTTCCATTCCATAATCCCAAGAGGATTTTCCCAAATGCATTTCCCACCAAACTCCAGTGTATTTCATAGGTGTAAACCAAGAAACATCTCCTAATTTATTGGGTTCATTTAAATTGACTATTAAATTTGATTGAATTAAATCTGGAGCATTGTCTGTTATTTGAATCGTTCTCCAAGGTGTTTTAAATGGCGCTGTTCTTTTAACTTTATAATCGGTATTGTTAGAGCCCACCAAATTACTTGTAAATCCTAAATTTTCAGTATCTACTTTAAGAGTCATGCCAGCATAATCTACTAATGCTGCTTCATGAAAACTTAAATGAAGTCCACCTTTACCCACTAAAGTTACAGGAGTATTTACGGCATTTTCTGGAATACTTGTTTGGGCTAATGCGTCATTTACTTTGTAATTTAAAGCATCAATTTCTGATAATTTTGTAGTACTATACAAATGCTCATAAATATCCCAATCCCCAGGAATCCAAAAGGTTTTGTAATCTTCTGTAAGATTGAATTCTGTTTTCTCCTCTGTAATTAATACTTCTTTTAAATTTTCTTGCTCAGGAAAGTCGTATCGAAAACCAAGTCCATCATTATACACTCTAAAAATTATATTTACTTTTCTTTTTAAGTCTGTAATTTCTTCTAACTGAACAGTAACTTCATTATAATTATTTACCACGTTAAATTGCTCTCCCCAAGGCATTTGCCAGGTTTCATTTATTGCTACTGTTTTTTTTACAATCGCTTTAAAACCCTTGTTTAAAGAAGGCATATTTTTAAAATCGAAACCAATATAAGAGGTATCTATAACCGTTTTTTCTTTAAATTTTAACACATAAGAAAAAGCACCATCTTTAGGTGATAATTGAAAACTAACGGCAATATTTTCGTCTGGTGAGGTAATTTGTGACGATTCCACACTACAAGACATCAATGTGATTGCAAACAATATTATTAATAAAAATCCTTTTTTCATTATTATCTTTTTTCTAATAAAACAGTATCAAACTCTGAGTTTAAATTCACTTTCCCATCAATTACTTTTAGATTTTGATTGGAATAAAAATCATGCAACTCATCACCATTTGTAAAAACAGATGAAACATCAATACTAATATTTTTGTTGTTAAAATTAAGTCCTATCACAACTTTATCATCTTTATAAGTTCTAGAAAACACAAGTTCGTTAGTTTCTTGAGAAATGAATTTATGTTTCCCTGCACCAACAGCCATATGATTTACTCTAAATTGTCCTAGTTTTTGCCAATGACTCAAAATATCTTGCGTATTTGGATCGTTCTTTATAGCATCCCAATTCATCATTGAACGTAAAGTAGCATCACCAACAGTACCTTCTATAGTTAAATCTCGTGCAGACTCATCACCATAATATACTTGTGAAGTTCCTGGAGTTAACAATAACATATTTGCTGTTTTGTAAGGCATTTTTCGTTCTTTATCAAAAGGTTGTCCATCATCATGTGAAGTCATATAATTTAATACTCCATAACCTTTTAATTCCGTATTTAAGATAGAATCATATTTATGAAAAACAGCTGCTTGTGACATTTGTTTTGCATTCCTTTTGATTTCAAAATTGATTAAACTGTTAAACGCTTTATCAAAATAATTGACTTTTTTATCGCCAAAATCAAACGCTTTTCCATGAGAAATGGCATAATTATATACTTCACCTACCAAATAAAAATTGTTATCATCTAACACTTTTTCTGGGTTATTTTTCTTGTACATTTCAAAAGCTGCATCACATTCTTGTTTAAATTCTTGCCAAACAAATTCTTCTGTATGCTTTACTGTATCTACTCTGTAGCCATCAATTCCGAACTCTGTAATATAATCTGTTAACCATTTCATGATGTAAAAACGAGGTGCTCTTGGATGACCTGTTCTAGCGAAGAAATCGTCTAACTCTTTTATTTCTTGCTCATAACGTCCTTCAGCTTTCCATTTTGCCACTAATTGTGGTGGTAAATCTACACTCTCATTACTTTCGGTTTTGATATCTGGTAAGTTTTTTACCAGAGTACAAGTAACTGTATTTTCGTAATTGTTGTATTTACATTGTGGTTCCGTTCTTACCCAATCTGATGGCCAAACAGGATCTTTTTCTGTTACAGGTCCTGTATGATTGATTACTGCATCCAACAAAACACGTATTCCGTTTTTATGAGCAACTTGTACCAACTCTTTTAAATCTGCTTTGGTTCCGTAATTTGGATCTATTTTTGTCCAATCCTTAGCCCAATACCCATGATAACCATAAGACAAACCTGTGCCTTCATCTGTCCCACCATGAATTTGCTCTACGATGGGTGTCATCCAAATGGCATTGATACCCAATTTTGTAAAATAACCTTCTTTTATTTTTTGAGTGATTCCTTTAATATCTCCTCCTTCGAATCCTCTTAATTTCCCAGTTTCTTTGGTTCTATCAAAATTGATGTCATTTGTAGTGTCTCCATTGTTGAAACGATCCGTTAATAAGAAGTAAATGTTTGCGCCTTCCCAAACAAAGTCTTTTTTTGCTATTAGTTTTTCGACTATTTTTTTGGATACATTTTCTTTACAGCTAAAAATAGTTGCAATTAAAAATACAAAGACTAGTTTTTTCATTATTCTTAATTTTTAATACCTACAAGGTTTTTAAAACCTTGCAGGATAATTTGATAATTTTATTGAAGTTGTAAAATAAAAGATTCTAAAGGTTTTAATTTTAAAGTAATAAGCCCCTTACCTTCATGAACGTTTAAAGTAAATGCTTCTTTTTGATATAATTGATCTGTTACTTCATATTCACCATCAACTAAATTCCATTTTTTAATAATTTCTGATGGAATTTCCAACACAAATCTGTGATGATCTTTGGCATCAAAATTTGAAATAACTACTAATTTATCGTTTTCTGACCAACGTACAAATGATAAAACTTTATCACCATAATTCAAGGTTTTTTCTCTGTTGTATTGATGAATATCTGCATATTCACCCATTAATGCATCCGAAGAAATGGTGAAATTTAAAAGTCTTTTGTAAAAATCTCTTAATGCAAGTTCTTCTTTGGTAGATTGCCCTCCATCAAAATTTTTATCATTTACCCATCTTTGTAAACTTGGTACCCCAACATAATCAAAAATTGAAGTTCTTGAGGATGTTCCAAAACCTGCATTTTCTGAACCATCTTCACCTAATTCTTGTCCGAAATAAATCATAGTTGGTGCTGTAGAAATGGTTGCAGAAACTACCATTGCTGGTTTTGCTTTTTCAGGATTTCCAGCAAATTCTGGACTTGCAATTCTCTGCTCATCATGATTCTCTAAGAAATGCAACATATTGTGCTCAATATCTTTTAAATCATTAATAATTGGAGGGATATTATCTGTTAAACCATGACCTTGCATTACATGTTTTATAGTATCATACAATTGTACTTTGTCATACAAATAGTCCATTTTTCCTTTCTTGATATAATCTCTATACAAAGAAGGATTGTAAACCTCCGCCAATAAAAAAGCATCTGGATTTTTCATTTTTATAGACGAATTCATGTAGCTCCAAAACTCAACAGGTACCATTTCTGCCATATCATATCTAAATCCATCAACACCTTTTTCTAACCAATACAGGGCAATATCTCTGAATTTTATCCATGAATTGGGTACTGTTTTGTCTTGCCAAAACTCGAAATGTTTTTTGTAATCTTCGTTTTCGAAACCTTGTGGTAATTCGTCAAAATCTTTTTTTCCATCTGGAGAAATTCCATAATTTACTTTTACAGTTTCGTACCAATCGTAAAAATTAGGTTTTGGAGATCTAGCACCATTTCCTGTCCATTTTGCTGGATTTTCATTAAATTCTCTATCTGATAATGGGTGATTTTCTCCTCCTAAAGGCACGTATCCATTTTGAAAATTTGGTACTTCAAACGGCGTATTGGGAACGTAATAGAAGTTATTATTTACATCATATTCTTTGGAGGTATCATCATCTGCTCCAAAATCTTTCGTTCCT
>CBFIFR010000040.1:0-27378 GCA_965661915.1 Polaribacter sp.
TTTCAATAAACTTTTAATTAGACCAATCATAGAAAGGGATACAAAAGATTTTACCAACCATTTTTGACTATTAAGCCTTTTTTAGAAATATCACTTTAAAAAGAAGTAGAAAAGAAATTATACAAAATAAAAGAGCAGCATATTTAAAGATATGAATCACTATATAAACACCAAAAGCTCTACTTGAACTACTTTCTGCTAAACTTATAATTGTGTTATTTACTCTTTCTGAAAACTCCATAAAAAGAAACAAACCTAATGAACCTAAAAATATAAGCAAGAGTCTACTATTTTTAATAACTGCTTTCATCAAAAAAATAAACCCGTAATTATTTTATAATTTCATACAAAACTGGTTTGCTTGGTGTTGCATCATTTTCAAAAGGAGCAATCATTAAGTTTAATAAATACTCACCATCTTCTACATGATTTGGTACGTAAATAAATTCAGTAATTGTAGCATCCATTCTTACTTCTCCAGCAGTGTTCCAAAAAGCATTATGAGACAAAAGTTTACCTCCGTCTTTTTCTTTATCTACAGAAGGCAAATCTATTAGTAAATGTTTAATACCTTTTTCTCTTAAATAAATGGCTGCTTTTTCTGACAAATATGTAGGATTTGTATTCGAATATTCCAAACTTTTTTTATCCTCTAAATTCGGTAAAGTGCGAATTACAATGGCATCGCGTTTTTTATTTCTTAAAGCAGTTTTTAATTGTTTAACGCCAATCAAAAAATCGCCATTATGAAACAAAGGAGCAATTGTAACAACTTCTGCCAAAAAAATAAAATATTTTAAATTTTGGTTTACAGAATGTACTTCTTTAGTAATATGCCCTACACATTCTGTATGTGTAATGTGCGAATGCGGATTAAAATGAATATTATTAAAATTAACTACAGCTCCGTTTGCAACACTTATTTCGTAACCTTCTTGAGTTTCCGCAGAAATTTTTGGCCCATCTGTATACCAAGCATTCACATTTTTTTTAGACGAATCAATAGGAATTGAAATATCTATAGGATTAGAAATATCTACTATTATTTTTCTTGAATTGTATTCTACGGTTGCTTTCATGTATGCTGAACTAATTTCAGTATTTTTTGTTATAAATAATTACTTTTCTTTGAGTTAATAGCAATTTTAAATCAAATATTTTAAATTGCAAATTTACAAATGCTTTTTTTAATGCAGCATAAATAAATCAGAAGCAATTCCATCAGATAAAAACTTACCTTTTTTTGTAGTTTTTAAAATTCGATTTTCAATATACAATAATTCTTCATCAATGTATTTTTTAGATTGATTTTCTAAATATGATGCAAAATGTGCTCCAAAATCTTTGCTAATTTTATGGATAGAAACTCCCCAAATTGTTCGTAAACCTGTCATAATATACTCATTATACCTGTCTGTTTTTGATAAAGTTTCTCTTTCTATGGGCAACTGATTTTCGTGAATTGACTTTAAGTATTTTGAGTTGTTTCTAACGTTCCAACTACGTTGATTTCCGCTAAAAGAATGTGCAGATGGCCCAATACCTAAATACGGTTTACCCAACCAATAAGCAGAATTGTTTTTACTAAAAAAGCCTTTTTTACCAAAATTTGAGGTTTCATAATGCACAAAATTTGCTTTTTCTAACTCATCAATTAAGATATTAAATTGCTCTTGGGCTTTTTCATCGTCCACATTTTTAATAATTCCTTTTTGTATAAAATTAGCTAATGCTGTTTTTGGTTCAACTGTTAAAGCATAACTCGATATGTGAGGCACTCCAAAGCGTAAAGCAGTAGCAATATTTGCAATCCATTGTTCATTAGTACAATCTGGAATTCCGTAAATTAAATCTACAGAAATATTGTTAAAATATTGTCTTGCTATTTGCAGACATTGTTTGGCTTCATTGGCATTATGAGCTCTATTCATCAGTTTTAAATCGTGTTCAAAAAAGGATTGCACACCAATACTTAACCTATTTATTGGTGATTTTGATAGCTCAATTATTTTTTCTTCGGATAAATCATCTGGATTGGCTTCAAGCGTAATTTCAGGATTTTCTAAAACCTTATGATGTTGATAAACAGCATTTACCAATAATTCTATTTCTTTAGTTGATAATAAACTCGGAGTTCCACCACCAAAATAAATGGTTGCTATACTTGCATTACCCAGTTCTTCTTTTCTAATTTTAATCTCTTTAATTAAACAAGAAATTAGTTCGTCTTTCTTTTTTAAAGAAGTAGAAAAATGAAAGTCGCAATAATAACAAGCTTGTTTGCAAAATGGAATATGGATGTAGATTCCTGCCAAAATAGTATTCAGTTTTCAGTATCAGTTTACAGTTAATTTGCTCCAAACTTACTTGGGTTATTAATCATATAATTTATAAGTTTACCAACTTCGATATTATCTTTTGATAAATTCTCAAAACTCAGTTCATCAATATATTTACATTCTAAAGCAAATAGTAACCAGGTATAAGTTTCCGAATTTTCAGCATCAGAATCAGTTAGCTTACTAATAAAATGTTTTGGATACCTTCTTTTTCTATAAGCTTCAGAAATATTAGCGGAAACACTTCTCGAAGATCTCCTAATTTGATCAGTAAGTGAATACTTTTCTACTTTTGGAAAAGATTTGGAAATTTCAAAAATTTTCATTGCTAATGCAAATGATTTTTTGAATGCTAATAAATCTGTAAAACTCATAACTATAATTTTTACACTTCTACTGAAAACTGTAACTGTTTACTTTTTTACACGTTTTTCATTCTGCTTCACAAAACTTGCCCAGCCAGAATAATTTTTACCACCAACAACTTTACCTGAATTATAAAAGTGACAAACTGCTGCTGCTAAACCATCTGTAGCATCTAAGTTTTTAGGTAATGTTTTTAGATTTAAAAGCGATTTTAGCATTAAAGCTACCTGTTCTTTACTCGCACTTCCATTTCCTGTGATTGCCATTTTTATTTTCTTTGGCAAATACTCTGTAATCGGCACTTCTCTAGATAAACCTGCAGCCATGGCAACACCTTGTGCTCTGCCTAACTTTAACATAGATTGTACATTTTTACCAAAAAAAGGTGCTTCTATAGCAATTTCATCTGGATGATAAGTATCAATTAATTCTACAGTTCTTTCAAAAATGAGTTTTAATTTTAGATAATGATCGTCATATTTTTTTAACAGCAATTCATTCATTTGAATAAACTCCATCTTTTTACCCACAACTTTTATAATGCCAAACCCCATTATTGTTGTTCCTGGATCGATACCTAAAATAATTTTTTCTATTGCCAAATAATTAAAATATAGATTTTATTAGAGATTCTGCATTATACCAAAGAAACAGCACTAATGCTAATAAAAGCACTAAAAACAAACCTTTTGCTGGTTTTGATTTTTTTTGTTTCCCAAATTTTCTTTTAAACTCCATATCTTAAATTTAAATAAAACTTTTAATAGTACACAGTAAAGTACTTATTGTTTTTTAATTGCTCTTAACATTTCTCTTTTTCCAGGTGGGCCAGGCAATCGTTCTACAACAAAACCAACTGCTTGCATTGCTCTTCGTACACTTCCTTTTGCTGCATAAGTAACCAAAACACCTTCACTTTTTAACGCATTGTACATTTTCAGGAAAATAATTTCCGTCCATAATTCTGGTTGATTTGTGGCTCCAAAAGCATCAAAATAAATTAAATTAAATGAGTTTTTATCTTCTATATTTTCAAAAAATTGCTTTCTCTTTAATAGCGAAAAATTAACTGAAATTTGATGTTTTTTATCCCAAGGGATTGAATGTATTTTGTCAAATTCAGGTTGATATTCTTTTGCTTTTAATTCTGAAACATAATTCAATTTTTCGATTTCATCACCTAAAACAGGGTACGCTTCTACCCCAACATAATTAACGTTTAAACCCTTTTTTTGAGCTTCTAAAAATGTAATAAAGGCGTTTAAACCTGTGCCAAAACCAATTTCTAAAATTGATACATTTGGTTTAGCTTTAGTTGAAAACTCTTGTTGAACTTTATCTAATCCTGCTTTTATAAAAACGTGATAAGCTTCCTGAATTGCGCCGTGTTTAGAATGGTATTGTTCATTCCAATCTGGCAAATGTATGGTGGTAGAACCATCAGAAGTAATCAAAATTTCTCTTTTCAACTTATTGAATTAGCAGTTTTTTAATTTTTGGAATTGGCCCAACACATGTGGTTTTATGACAAGCAATACAAGACATTATTGTATTGTTGTGTGCTTCTGGTAAAGCCTCTTTATCAACAGTAAATAATTGCTGATAGGTTTCTAAATAAAAATCAGAAAAAGCATTGAAAGAAGCATTTCTATCATTAGCATCTGTTAGTTGAGCACCATGAATTTTTTGAAATTCTTTAGAAAAATTTGTTAGATTTTCGGACGATTCTCCTGCTAAAATCAACTTTTTATTTTCTAAGTTTACAGCATACATTTTAAGCATTAAAGCAGCCATTTCTGACTGCTTATAAAATTCATTCGTAGTTTTTTTAACCTCTTTAGTTTCTTTTTTTGTGGAACAACTAGAAAGGAAAATTAATAATAAAATAAAAAAAAACTGTTTCATTATTTTTTCATCAAAACACCATTAGCCTCAAAAGCAAACTCTTTTTTGGGAGCCGTAATTTTTGCAATTTCTTCAGCACTTTTTCCTGCATCCTCTGCATAATGTTTTAATTCTTCTACGGGTGTAATCTTAACGTAGGCTTTACCTTCAACAATAACTTCTCTATCTTTAGAATTTAATGGCATAAAAAATCCATAATCTTTAAAACGCACCATGGTTTCTTCTTCGCCAACAGGTAATTTCATCCAACATCCTTTTTTAGAACAAACCTCATTAATCTTAGAAACAAATTTTGCATTTAGGGTATCCCCCACTTGCATTGTATTGAATTTCGATAACATTTCATCAGACGATATTGTTTTGTCTTTTGTTATTTTATCTCCAAAAGAGTCGTAATTAGAAGCCATTTCAACCACTTCTTTCTCAGTTGTTTGTTCAACTTTCTCTTTTTTACAGGCCGCAAAAACTAATAGTGCAATAGCACATAATTTTACTATATTTTTCATATTCATAATTTTAAACGTAAACTTTACAAATGTAACAAAATTAAGAAGAAAACAGTGATTTTGGTTACATATTGAATAAATAAATTATGTACATTTGTAATCTTTAAATTCATTAAAAATGACAACAAGCATAGCTATTGAACGTGTTAAAGAATCGAAGATAACTTCTGTTGATTTTAACAATTTACCTTTTGGTAGTGTATATTCAGATCACATGTTAACTTGCGATTTTGTGAATGGCAAGTGGCAAGAACCAAAAATTGAACCTTTTGCACCCATTTCTTTAGATCCATCAGCTAAGATTTTTCATTATGGACAATCGATTTTCGAAGGGATGAAAGCCTATAAAGATGCTGAAGAAAACATTATGTTATTTAGACCTTTAGATAACTGTAAGCGTTTAAATAAATCTGCTGCACGTTTGGTGATTCCTGAAATTCCTGAAGAAATTTTTATGGATGGATTAAAGGCATTGTTAGAAGTTGATAGCGATTGGATTCCTACAAATGAAGGAAGTTCTTTATATATTAGACCTTTTATGTTCGCTTCAGGTAATGGTTTCCACGCTTCTCCTGCAGATGCCTATAAATTTGTGATTTGTACTGCACCTTCTGGCGCTTATTTTGCTGGAAAAGTAAAAGTATTGATTGAAGAAAAATATGCACGTGCTGCTAATGGTGGTGTTGGTTTTGCAAAAGCTGGTGGAAATTATGCTGCACAGTTTTACCCAACGCAATTGGCTATTGAAAAAGGATACAATCAAGTAATTTGGACAGATGACAACTCGCATCAATTTATAGAAGAAGCTGGTGCTATGAATATTTTTATTAGAATTAACGATACGTTAATTACCAGCCCAACAAGTGACAGAATTTTAGATGGAATTACACGTAAAAGTATTTTACAAATTGCTGCAGATCATGGTATTGACACTGAAATTAGAAAAATTTCTGTTGGTGAAGTTGTAGAAGCAGCCAAAAACGGAAGTTTAAAAGAAATGTTTGGTGCAGGAACTGCTGCTGTAATATCACCAATTGCTGGGTTTGGTTATCAAGAAAATGATTTTGATTTACCTGTTTTAGAAAATCCGTATGCTTCTAAATTAAAAAAACTAATAACTGATATTCAGACAAACAAAGCTGATGACCCTTATGGGTGGAGAGTTTTTGTATAGTAATGTAACATCATAAATTTTAAAAGGCATCAATTCATTTTGATGCTTTTTTTAATAACTAAAATGAATTGTAACTAATTTATAAAATTGCTTAATTGATACTTTGTACATATATTTGTACTTTATAAAATACAAAATTATGCAAATAACAACTGTTTCTGATTTTAGAAAAGATATTAAAACATACCTAGACAGAGTTGTAAAGAACTTTGAGACTTTGATTATAAATCGTGGAAAGGATTCAGGAATTGTAATAATGTCTTTGCAAGAATACAATTCTTTAATGGCTACAAACCACGAACTTTCCTCTCGAAAAAATGAATTGAGATTAGATTCTGCGATTGATAAAATAAAAAACGAAACGACTTTCAACAAAGACCTAATCGAAAATTAAAATGAAATACACATTCGTTGACGAGTCTTGGGAAGATTATTTATATTGGCAAAAAACAGATAAAAATAAGATACGAAAAATAAATGAACTTCTAAAAGATATTTCTCGAAATCCTTTTGACGGAATTGGAAAACCAGAACCGTTAAAACATAAATACGTAGGATTTTGGTCAAGACGTATTGATAGCGAACATAGACTGATTTACCAATATCGAGAAGGCGAAATATTAATTGCAAAATGCAGATTTCATTATGACTAAAAAAAACACTAGTTTCAATACTGTATATTACTTATAACTAATTAGTTGCTTAATCGAAGTTAAAGCGTATTTGGAAAGTCGCCAAATTTTTAAACTTGACAACTTCCCCAAAAAATAAAATAAGTGGTAACATTTAATAACCTGGTTTGTGCTTAAACCGAAAACAATCGATAATTTACTAACTACGAGCTATATTTAAAACCGTTAACCAAATAAAAAATCTAACTCTCCAAAATTTCTTTAATATTTGGTTTAAAGTAATTTGGCCCTTTTAATACCTTACCATCTTCTCTATAAATTGGCTGACCATCTTCACCCAATTTACTCATGTTAGACCGTTGAATTTCGTTAAAAACTTCTTCTATTTTATCTTGCATTCCATGTTCTATAATTGTGCCACACAAAATATAGAGCATATCTCCTAAAGCATCTGCCACCTCAACCAAATCGTTATTCTTGGCAGCTTCTAAATACTCATCGTTTTCTTCTTTCATCAACTCAAAACGCAATTGTTTTCTATCCTCAGAAATATTTACAGTTGGTGTGTTTTGAATATTTAATTTAAACGCTTTATGAAATGCGTGAACTGCTGCTATTTTATCTTTCATTTTTATGATTTTGAACCTGTATAATTATCGGTTTTATTTGTAATTTTGTGATTTTAAAGATATAGAAACTTCATTAAAATTTAAAGCTTCTAAAAAAGGAAACCAAAAAAACTTATAAAGAATGATTCAGATGATTTTTAACGCATTTTTTACTACTGGCAGAATTATTTTTATGATCTTTTTTGTATTGGCTTTTGGGACTTTAATTGTTTGGAGCTATAGAAAAGATATTCAAAACCATAACAGATATTACAAAAATGCAGGTACAAAAGTATTATTGTATGGTGCTGTAATTATTGCTGTTTTTGTTGCGATTAGAATTATTTTTGGTAACTAACTTACATCTTTTCTACTACGCTTAATTTATCATGATCTAGAACAGTATAGCCCTCAACATCAAAACTTGAAGCTGATGTATATTTTACATCCATAAGTAAATCTTCAAAATCATAAGAATTGATTTGATATACTTTTTGCGAAAATGATTCTTCGTGATAATTGATTAAAATATATAAGTGTGCCTCTAAATTTTTAAATTCTTGTTTAGAGTATTTGAACAACGGGCTATTTTTATCAATTTGATGAACAATTGTCCAAATGGTTGGCAGGTACATTATTTTGCTTCGTTCTAGTTTTAATTGATAAAAATTTCTTTTGAACTCTTTATTTTTCTGCTCTTCAGTTACAGACAATGTAACTGTAATTTCAGGCTCTATCATTACTGTTTTTCGGCTGTTTATTAAGCGAAACATTATGGCTTGCCCGTCTTTAAAATCTCTCAAAATTAAATTTTCACTAAATCTAATATTTGCTTTTGGCTTTGAAAAACGCCCATACAACATCCCTGTAATAAAAGAAAAACTCAACAAACCAATCATGGCTTCAAAAGCGGCAATAAAATTTGCTGTAATACCTTTTGGAGTAATTCCACCATAACCAACTGTTGTTAAAGTTTGAGCACTAAAGAAAAATCCGTTTAAAAAATCTTGAAAAAAAGTACCTTTAGGTTTTGTAATTTCTTCAATACCAATAGCCACATAGAGCAGACCAAAAATAACATTTAATAAAGTATAGGCTAAAATGATAAACATAAAAAACTGCCACCAAGATATATCTATAAAATAGGTGTATAAGTCGTTTACGTTTCTTTTTCTGTTGATGTGATTTACATTGCTAGACCCATCATCATTAATTACGCTTTGTGCATCTTTTTTAGAGTTATAACCAAAACCTGGGTCTTTAGTTTTTTGTGCCATGTTTAAGATTTTCTATATATTTTTCTTGGATAATCTGAGCTTCTTGTACTTTCTTTTTGTAGTTCTTTTAAAGCATGTTTACCAATCCACACTGCAGATTTATGCTCTAATAGTATTAGTTTATTTGCTACTTTAATGGCATCTTGTCTTAAATCTACATTTCTTTTTCCAATATTTCGCAGTGCCCAATTTACCCCTTTTTTTACATATAATCGATCATCTTTAGAAGCATCAATTATCATTGGAAAAAATTGCTGAAAAAGTAAATTATCTGAGGTTTTATCTGCCATGCAATAAGCTGCCATAATTGCAAAAGCAGCCCTTTTCTGAAATTCTTCCTCTCTCGTAGACCACTCTAAAATTTTTGTTAATGCCAAACTACTTTTTGCAAAAACGCCCATGCAAAAGCTATCACATATTTCCCAATTTTCAAAAGTTCTTACCCATTTTTCCATTAGATTTTCAGAAATGTCTTTGGGATTAAAAATTTTACTACATAAAATTCTGGCTTCGTAAATACCACTGTCAAACAACTGAATTCCTAGTTCACTATTTTTTCCAATCTTTTTGGCGAGTTCTTTTAAGTCTTTATGATAAATACCAAGCGAATTTTTAGAAATTATACCAAACTTATGCTCTTTAAAAACCACTTTTTCTTGATTTTCTAAATCATATAATTTTTCTATAACTTCTTGGTAAGTCAATTTTTGTTTTTTATGGTAGTTATTAATTAGGATAACGAAAACAATCTGTTGTATGATCATTTACCATACCAACAGCTTGCATATAGGCGTACATAATTGTAGAACCTGTAAATTTGAATCCTCTTTTTTTTAAATCTTTAGATATTTTGTCTGAAATAGCTGTAGTTGCTGGTACGTCTTCTCTTTTATGAAATGTATTCACAATTGGTTTATCATTTACATAACGCCAAATAAATGAAGAAAAAGAACCAAATTCTTTTTGAATTTCTATAAATAATTGAGCATTGGTGATGGCACTTCGTATTTTTAACTTATTTCTAATAATACCTGCATCTTGCATCAATTCATGAAACTTACTTTCTGAATATGTTGCTATTTTTTGATAATCGAAATTGTCGAAAGCTTTTCTAAAATTTTCTCTTTTGTTTAAAATGGTAATCCAACTTACCCCAGCTTGAAAAGTTTCTAAAACTAAAAACTCGAACAAAGTCGCATCATCATAAACAGGTACTCCCCACTCAAAATCGTGATAATCTTGATATAATTTATGATCAGTTACCCAGAAACATCTTTGTTTCATACGCTTAATTTAGATTTACGTTTTCTAATACTTTTTAACCTTTTCCATGCTTTTTGATGTAAAACAATATATACTACAAAACAACCAATATCTAACAAAAAGTAAAATAAACTTATACCACTTGGCGGATTATTACTTGGTAAAAATTCAAATACTCCAAAACCAATACTTGGCCATTTCCAAGCGCCAAAAGCTGTACCACCGATTTCTAAAATTACCACTAAAACGTACATTGAAAAGAAGAACAATCTATCTTTTGGTCTTTTCCATAAAATTAAAAACACAAAAATGGTCATTACAAAACCGAATACATCATTTAAAAATAATAGATAAATGATAGATACAGATATCATCACTAAAGTTAAAAAAGACTCAATTTCTTTATGGTACTTTTTTACCAAACTTGCTTTACTAAATCTGAATATTCTTGCATACAAAACCCCATGCCCAAAAGGAACGTATAAAGGTACATTTTCTAGCCTGTAAGTGTACATACCTAAAATTTTTGAGAAAAAATGTTCACCAATAAAACCTAAAATTACGGCTATAATCATGAGTTCTCTAACTCTTGGTGATGCTCTGTACAACATGGCAATAAAAGCCAAACCCATGAGAATGTTTAGTAATAATTGCGATTTAAAAATGTGTTCGTTAAAATAAACACCATCAATAAAAAGTAAAAAAACAGCAGCTATGAACAACCCTGCTTCTCTAAAAAAAATGACAAGTATCTTTTTTAAATCATCTTTTGGAATTTTTAACGAGAACATCAACAAAAAAATTAATTTATATGAATTGGTTTGATTGCAGTTTGTCTTTTGTTTACATATTCAAAAATATCATCACCAAAAAAACCTGCTTCTTCTAACATTATTCTAATATCTTTATTCCATTCTTTAATAAAAACAGTGGTATTTAGTTCAATAGCGTATGCTGTATTTTTTTGCAAAGGATAATCACCATTAAAAGGTACTCCGTTTTGAGAATCCCACATACCAATGGTAGTACCAGCACTATGACCATATTTTCCTAAAGGATGTGTATAAATAGACGGTCTTAAACCCTCTTCTTTTCCTTGAGAAAGAGAATTTGCTAAAATTTCATTCCCTGTTAAACCAGATTTCATATTGGTTGTTAAAATATCTTGAACGCGATTTCCTTTTTGAAAAGCATCTTTTAAAAATTGAGGAACTTCGGTTTCATCATCTTTTAAAACATAGGCATGTTGCTGACAATCTGTATTTAAACCAATGTAGGTAATCCCAAAATCGCAATGTAATAAATCTCCTTTTTGGATTATTTTTTTGTCTTTACCTTTAGAAAACGATTCGATATGAGATTTTAAAGCCTCATTATTTCTTTGAACATCAATAGTTGGATGAAACCAGGTTTCTAAACCCAAATCTGTTACTTTTTGACGCATAAACCAAACCAAATCTTCAGTAGATGTTTTACCCGGAATTATTGTTTTTTCAGAAAATGTTTCATCAATAATGTTATGTGTTATTTTTACTAATTCTCTAAACAGTGCCAATTCTTTTTCGGTTCTGGTTTCTATCCATGCAATAGCTAATTTTTCTGCAGACACTAATTTTGAGGATAATTCTTTTGGTAAATGTTCTACTAATTCATCATAATCGGTTTTTACCAAACCATCAGCCAAAGCAAAATGAGTAGAAGTATTAATGCCTATTTTATTAGGGTTTCTCTCTTTTATAATGTCAACCAAAGCTTTCCATTGGTTGGGTTCTTTTTCTTTGTCCCAAGCAGATTGTATGCTTTTACCAATATCATATCTTGCCACAGCTAAACGCTCTAAAGTATTTTTTGCTGAATCTCTATAAAAAACTATAATGGTTCTTCTTCTTGCATTTAACCAAGTTGCAGGCAACATTGTTTTTAAAATAGGATCTTCATTATATTCTCTAGATATTAACAGCCACATATCAATATTTGCTTTATCCATTAAAGCTGGTAATACTTTGGCAAACCTATCTTCTAATAGCTCATCTTTTTTAATAGCTCTTTCTTTTTCTGTTAAAATGGTATATGAGTTTTTTTCTTCTTTTGGTGTATTGCAAGAAACAATTGCCATAAAAAATAGGAGCACAATGATTTTGAATTTCATTTGAAAAAATTTAAGTCTTAAAATTAGTATTAATGCATGAAAAAGTGGTATGTTTTTTGAAGAATTTTCACATAAATAGTTCTTTACTCAATAGAAATGGCTGTTTACTCATTATGGTTTTTGTTTGGTGTACAATCTAACTACTTTTGATTAGCTTTACATACAACTTAATAATTTCTTATCTTTAATACTATGAAACATTTAAAAACAATACTTGCATTACTTATTTTATCTCTTTTTTTCTGGGCCTGTGGTTCATCACCCACAACTAAAAAAATTACTGAAAAAGAAGAACCAGTAGTAATTGCCAATGATAGTTTAGAGTATGAGATTATTATTATAGACCCAGGTTTTACCTATTATTTAAATGCAATTGCACAACCAAAAGGATTTTACTCTCAAAGCTATTTAGAGGCCAGAAATAGAGCTTGGGTAATTACTTGGAATCAGAGATTTCAAAATCCTCAGCAATTTAATGAAACTATTTACGAGAACAGAATTGATTATCAGCAAAATATAGATTACGGTTACGAAGTAAACTATAAACTATTTAATTACTTTTTATTTGCTCAAAGAAAATATAAAATGAGTTTAGGTGGCGGTTTTAGAAGAAATCGTATTAATTAATTCTTTATAATCTTTTTTAATATTACTTTGGTGTCAATATTAATTTTAAGAACATATATGCCTGATTTAAAACTGCTAATGTTTAAATAATATTTATTTAGACCTTCTTTACAATCAAATAATTGTTGTTTACCCAGTAAATCAAATATTTGAATATCTTTTTGAGAAATATTTAAATCTGATGGAACTTGTATTTGAACTTCATTTAAAGCAGGAACTGGATAGACTAAAATAGCATTATTTACTATGTTTTCATCTGTTTGTAAAACATCTTTTATACGAATTGATAAGGTGTTTTTAACTCTTGATTTGGTTAGCTTATTTGTTTCTATAACCGTAATATTTCCTTCACCTATTTCTCCCCAATTTATTAGTATCTCATTATTATTTTCAACAAAACTTTCATCTCCTTCAACCGACCATAAATAACTAGAAGTTTCATGAGAATTTGTAACATATTTTTCAGTAGTAAATTGCTTAACTTCTTCTAATCCCATAATTTTAGGAGTCATCTCTGGATAAACTTTTACTTTTATTTCTTTTGACTGTCCTTCTAAGCAATTATTGTAAGGAGTTACAGATAAGGTAAACTCTCCAGGTTCTTTCCAATCAATTTTCGCGGTATTATTGTAATATTCAATACTATTATTGCCAGAAACTGACCATTTGTAATTGGTTGCGTAATTTTGATTTACAAAATAAGAAGTACTTGTATTTTGACTTACATTTGTTTTTCCTTCAATGTATCCTAAATTCAAAATTGAATTCGATTTTTCATACTTATAAAAAGTCCCACGATCTCCAATAAAATATAGATTACCATTAAATTCTTTCATTTTATTAATGTCTTCTTCAAAAGATACTTCTTCCTGCCAATTTTTACCATTATCTAAACTTTTAAAAAGCCTTGTATAACCCCCACCATTAGTAGAAATTGCATAATAGCCATTACTTTTAGCTGTTAATAATGTAACTCGGGCACGCATTAAATTTACTTGTCTTTCCCAAGTTTCTCCTGCATTTGCAGTTGTATAAATCAAACCATCTTGATTACCTATAATACCATTCATTTCATCTTTAAAAAAAACAGAATTTAAAAAAGTGTAACCTTGGTCATTTTGTTGCTTAATGTTTTTAAACGTAAAATTTTTTCCTGCATCTTCTGTTACATAATAGCCATCATATGTTAACAAATAGCCTTTATTTTGATTTACAAAATAGATATCATTAAAATATTGATCATTAAAGTTAGCCGAAGATTTTGTCCAACTAGTTGCAGCGTCATTAGAGATATAAAAACCGTCATAATTGTAACCAAAAACCAGTTGATCATCTACCCAAAATATTTTTTGCAAACCTGGATAATCAATTGTTGTAAAAGTATCTCCAAAATCTGTACTCTTATAAATATTTTCTCTTCCAAAAATGTAAAAAATATCATTTTTAATAAAACAATCTAAATAACTTTCATAATCCACTTCTGGTAAGTTTATTTTTTGCCAACTCATACCATTATCAATTGTTCTTCTAGATCCACTATTACCTGAATATTGACCATTCGATAAAACTAAACCTAAATTTCCAGAAAAATCCATAGATACATAAGTAGCAGCGCCTTTTAATGAAGATTGAATTTCTAATTGATTATTAGAGAAATCTGCATTATAAATAACATGTCCATTTTCTGACGAACTTCCAAAACCTTCTCCATGCCCAACAATAACTGCCTTATCATCATTAAAAAAACTCATACTTGTAAAAGCTAACGAGCCTACTCTTTCAAAATCTATTTTGCTCCAAGTAATTCCTCCATCAGTAGTTTTGTAAATATACCCCCAATTAAAACCTGACAATAAATAACCTGTATTTTTATCTGTAAACTTAAAATCTGTTGGGTAACTTGTGATTGCTTTATTCAGAAACACCCAAGTTACTCCTGCATCTTCTGTTTTAATAATTTCACCATCATTAGAAATAGCATAAGCAATTTGGCTATCAATCAACGCTAGTTTTACAAACTTTGTATTGTATTTTAATTCAGAAAAATCTATAGAAATTTGTTCCCAACTTAAACCTCCATCATTTGTTTTCAAAAAACTTTTACTATTTAAACACAACAAACCATTATTTTCATCAAAAAACTTAATATCATTTATGTCACTAAATCCTAAATTATTGTAAAGCCAAGTTTTACCACCATCATTAGTTTTATAGAGTTTACCATCGTTTCCGTAAATAAAACCTACATCTGTAGTAATAAAAGTCATTTTACTAAGATAGTTGTAGGGCTCTGCAGACGGAAAATTAACTTTGAACCAACTTTCACCTGAATCTGTTGTTTTTAGAAGTATATTTTCTCCATTTATATAACCTATTTTATCAGAAAGAAATTGAGCATTATATAAATTACTGTTTACGTTAATATCAATATTTTTCCAATTTATTCCTTTATCTAAAGATTTTATAATTTTCCCTAAATCTCCTACAGCAATAATAATATTATCGTTAACTACTTCTACATCATTTAAACCATAAGATAAGTTTGTTAAACTTGGGGTACATTCTCCTGAAACCTCTTCGTTTTGATTAACTATATTAATGATTAAATTACCTTCTATATCATTATAAATATTATTTTTTGGCATCGCCTTTACTCTTACAGAAAGGGTATTTATACTCTCGTAATTAAAAATTTTATTAGATTTTAATATATTATTTTCAATTATAAAATCCTCATTATCATTGTCGGCTTCACCATTTATCAAAGAAAAAGTGTACTCTAAATTATCTTTAGTAGAAAGCGTACCAACAGTGGTTCGTAAAGGACTATTTTCTACAATAGTTGTATTTTTTAGAATTAATGACGTTTTACCAAATCTTATTTCTTTATCTAGAGGAAAGTTGGGTGCTTTTTGCTGCACTTCTCCTTCTTTTGTAACTCCGTTTAAAATAACAGTGTAATTAAAAAATTCTGAATCGTTACTTTTTATTGATAATGTAGCATTGCTGATTTCTATTTCATTTGGGTAAAAACCTATTTCGAAACTAGTACTGCTCTTTGGTTTTATAATTTGATTTATAATTCCATTAGGGTTTTCAAGATTTGTATTCTTACTTGAAGTATTGTTTACAAAAAAATTATTTCCTTCTATTTTTATAGAACCAATAGCCAACTCTTTATTTCCTTTATTAGTAATTGTTATTGTTTTTTTTGACAAACTATCTACTTTAGAAGTAAAGTTAATCGTTTTTAAATTTTTAACAAGTCTGTATGAGTTTTCTTTAATTTCTATAATTGGGCTTGGGTTTATGGTAAACAGTCCTTTTTTTGAATCATTATAAGTGGCACCTTCAAAATAGATGGTATTATGGCCTACTTTTAAATTAAATTGATCATCTGATAATTTTGATGCTATGATAGCGTCATTATTTTTAATAATAGCATTAGAGATTCCATCTGTTTGATAAAGGTTAGATGATGATTGATAAAACAACAGATTATTGTAAACAAACATTTTTAAAGAGTTATTAACTTGTTGCTGTAAAAACTCTAATGTACCAGATTCAGTACCATCAGTAACCCACATTTTAAAACGGTTTTTACTACCACCATTAAAATATAATCTATTTTTATATGTTATAAAATTAGAAATGTATGAACCTGAAAAATGTCTATCCCATCCAAAACTTTTTATTGGTTTAGTATTAGCAGCAGTTCCATCAGTTTTCCATAAAACATCTGTATCACTATATGAATTAAAATCGGTTCTTATAGAATAGTAAACTTCTGAATTAAAATATGTAAAATTATCGATATCAATATCTCCATATTGAGGCTGATTATATTCTTTTAATAAAGTTAATTGTTCATACTTATCTAATTTATAAAGTCTAATATTACTTCTATAATTGGTATGAGATATAAAATATATTTCATCGTCGAAAACGTTAAATTCAGATAGGCTATAGTAATCGTCAATATTAATTTCAGTTAATGATTTACTATCTGTATTTACTTTGAATAATTTTGTGCCTTGGGTATAATACAAGGTTTGATTTGCAACCAATAAATTACCTTTAGTGGTATTGGCATTATATACTTTAATGGTTCCTGCTTCAGTTCCATCAGTTTTCCAAATATCTTGATAACCATTTGTGCTACTATCTGCTGCAAAAAAATATATTTCATTGTTAAAAACAGTAAAACCCCTAGGGTTAGAACCTATTTTTATATTAGTATAAATGTTTTTTAAAAGTTTTGTATTTTCTTCTTTGCCATCTGTAACCCATAGTTCATGACCAGAAATACCATCATTAGCACCAAAATAGAGTTTACCATTATGATAAAACAGATTTTTTATAGAAGCGCCTAAATAACCTTGGTAAATATCTTTAACTAAAGTTGTACCTTCCTTTGTGCCATCTGTTGTCCATAATTCTTCCCCATAAACGCCATCTGTTGCAATAAAAAAAGATTGATTCTCTGCTTTTGTAAACTCTCTTATTGAAACAAATTCCTTTAAAAATTCTTGTGCGTAAAAATGTATTGAATTTAGGAGACTAACTATAATTAAAATTTGAATTTTCTTCATTTTTCTTTTTCTTTTTATTTTTATATTTATTTTTAAAGCGAATAAAACTATAGTCGAACTTATTTTTTTCATCGGCAATAAAGTCTTCTCTTTCTACTTTTTCCCAAACTGATGCATCAATTTCTGGAAAAAACACATCTGCTTCAAATTCTTGATGTACTAAGGTGATATCTAAAAAATCGGCCAAATCATTTTCAATAGCATATGTATATATTTGAGCACCCCCAATTATAAAAATTTGCTCATCATCTTGAGCCATATCTAGAGCTTGTTCTAAACTATGTGCAACTAAACAACCTTCTTTAGTATATTCTTTATTTCTTGTGATAATAATAGTAGTTCTGTTTGGTAAAGGTTTACCTATAGATTCAAACGTATTTCTACCCATTACTATATGGTGGCCAGTGGTAACTTTTTTGAATCTCTTTAAATCTGCTGGCAAATGCCATATCAAATCGTTATTTAAGCCAAGTGCATTATTTTTTGCAATTGCGGCTATAATTGTAACCATATTATATTCCTAATTTTAAACAAAAATAACTTAAAAGTTCATCAAACTTGACGTTTTGCGTGAATTTTAAACATAAAACAGAAGTTCGCGAATACGATTTCGAACTAAAAAGCCTGAAAATCAATGAAAAGCAAGCTTCATAATTTTTCTAAAACTATAATATAGCTCTACTTTTATTTTGATAAATGAATAATTTAAGTGTAGATTTTATTAAACTGATAATTCTTTATGTTGAATGAAAGTTAATGTTTAAGATTGCAATCTTCTTTATATTTTTACCATATAATTTAATCAAATAATTATGGCAATTAAAAAACAATTTTTAAAAAGTAAACCAGTATGTAAAGTAACTTTTACTGTACCTGCTGAAGAAGCTAAAAATGTTGCAGTAGTAGGTAGCTTTAACAAATGGAATGAAGAAGCGACACCACTTAAAAAATTAAAAAATGGATCTTTTAAAGGTACCGTTAATTTAGAAACTGGAAGTTCTTATGAATTCAGATATTTAATTGATGGTACATACACCAACGAACTAGAAGCTGACAGCCTTGCTTGGAATGATTTTGCAGGCGCAGAAAACAGCGTATTAAGCTTATAATATACTGGTTATGAAAAAAAGGGCTTTCAATTTATCATTGAAAGCTCTTTTTCCTTTTCATATATAGTTAGTTCAAATCAATTGGGCTCAATACAAAAAGTTGTGGAGTAACCTAAAAAAGAAGAACTTTTGGTATTGATTGGCACCATTAGTTATAACACAAAAAACTCTGAATTTACATTCAGAGTCTTTATTACTTTATATATCCAGTAAACCTTGTTACAATGTAGCTACGTGCTTCGTTAATTTAGATTTTAAATTAGCAGCCTTATTCTTGTGAATAATATTGTTTTTAGCTAATTTATCTAACATTGAAATTACGTTTCCTAATTTCCCTTCGGCTTCTGTTTTATCTTCAACTGCACGTAAATCTCTTACAGCATTTCTTGTTGTTTTGTGCTGGTACTTGTTACGTAATCTTTTAGATTCGTTACTTCTGATTCTTTTTAATGCTGACTTATGATTTGCCATAATTTCTTTACTTCTTGTTTTATTAAAACTTGTAGTCCGTACGGGAATCGAACCCGTGTTACCAGGATGAAAACCTGGCGTCCTAACCCCTAGACGAACGGACCATTGTAATTAAGTATCTCTCAATTGCGGATGCAAATATACAACGTTTTTGAAATTCTGCAATATTTTTTTAAAAAAAATTAAAAAATTAATATGCCTTAGCAAAAAGCACTCTTTTTGAAGATGGTTTTCCTGTTAATACGCACACACCTGCTTCTTCTAAAGCATTATTTGGTATACATCTAATCGTTGCTTTTGTATACTCTTTTATTCTATCCTCTGTTTCTTCTGTACCATCCCAATGAGCAGAAACAAACCCACCTTTTTTTATGGCTTTTTTAAATTCTTTAAAATCATTAACAACTGTAGTATACTCAGTTCTAAAGTCCTTTGCCTTTACAAATAAATTATCCTGTATTTCTTGTAAAAGATGCTCTATAAATTCAACAGCATCTTTTTGGGCAATAATCTGTTTTTTAAAAGTATCTCTTCTAGCAATTTCTAGAGTACTATTTTCTAAATCACGATTTCCAATAGCAATTCTTAAAGGAACTCCTTTTAACTCATACTCTGCAAATTTTGCTCCTGGTCTAAATGTATCTCTATTATCAAACTTTACGGAAATTTGTTTTTTACGCAAATCTTTTACAATCTCATTTACCTTTTCTGAAATTGCTTCTAACTGTTCATCATTCTTATAAATGGGCACAATAACTACTTGAATTGGTGCTAATTTAGGTGGTAATACTAAACCATTATCATCTGAATGTGTCATAATCAATCCTCCTATCAAACGAGTAGAAACTCCCCAAGAAGTAGCCCAAACATATTGTTGTTTTCCTTCTTTAGAGGTATATTTTACATCAAAAGCTTGTGCAAAATTTTGACCCAAAAAATGACTTGTTCCTGCCTGTAAGGCTTTACCATCTTGCATTAACGCTTCTATGGTATAAGTATCTTCAGCACCAGCAAAACGCTCACTATCAGACTTTACACCTTTTACAACTGGCATTGCCATAAAGTTTTCCGCAAATTCAGCATATACATCTTGCATTTGTTTAGCTTCATTTACAGCTTCATTTTTTGTAGCGTGAGCAGTATGACCTTCTTGCCATAAAAACTCTGCAGTTCTTAAAAATAATCGTGTTCTCATTTCCCAGCGTACAACATTTGCCCACTGATTAATCAACAAGGGTAAATCTCTATATGATTGAATCCATCCTTTATAAGTATTCCAAATAATCGCTTCAGATGTTGGTCTAACCACTAACTCTTCTTCTAATTTAGCTTCTGGATCTACCCTTAATTTTCCTTCATTATCTGGATCATTTTGTAAGCGATAATGCGTAACCACAGCACACTCCTTTGCAAAACCTTCTGCATTTTTTTCTTCTGCTTCAAATAAGCTTTTAGGCACAAATAATGGAAAATACGCATTCTGATGACCAGTTTCTTTAAACATCCTGTCTAACTCTGCTTGCATTTTTTCCCAAATCGCAAAACCATAAGGTTTAATCACCATACACCCTCTAACAGCAGAGTTTTCTGCTAAATCAGCTTTAACAACTAATTCATTATACCACTTAGAATAATCGTCTGCTCTTTTTGTTAAATGTTTACCCATACTTTTTACTTTGGCACAAATATTGTTATATTTAAAGTGAAATTTATATTAAACACTTTATTTTTTAGAAATTGTTACAAAACTACTATAATTTAGAGTTTTTAAAGCAAAATTTCATCAATAAAAAAGAACCGCAAAAACATATAATTATGAAACTACTTTATAAAAATATCAATTTTACCCAAATCATTTTATTTGCAATAGCAAATGTGTTATTAGTTTCATGCGGAACATATCAAAGCGTTTATAACAACGATGGAATTTATGGTGACACACTTCCTACAGAACAGCAAGAAAAGAAAGTAATTGTTGTAAATGAAAGAGAATATGATGATTATGAAGAAAATTATTTTTCAAGAAAATTAGATGAATTGCAAAATATTGAAGATGAAGAAATATTTACAAATGTTGACGAATACAATTCAAATAACGTTTATGAAGATGAAGTTGACGAATATGATGCAAATCAACCTTGGGGTTATGAAGATAATGATGTTATTGTAAATGTAAACTTATTAAATGATCCCTTTTGGGGTAATGGTTTCAATAATTGGGGCTGGGGCTTTAACAACGGTTGGGGCTTCAATAATGGTTGGGCTTTTGGTGGCTGGAATGCTTGGGGAGATCCTTTTTGGGGAAATCGCTGGGGTGTAAATCGTTTCTGGGGACGTAATCCATATTGGCATCCGTTTCATAACAATTGGGCTTGGAATACTGGATTTTTTGGAAACCGCTGGAATAATAGATTTTGGAATACCAACAGATTTTACAGAAACAATAGTTTTAATAGAGGACTTGTTTATAACAGCAGAAGAAGTGGTTTAAGCACAAGAAGAAGTTTTAATACAAGCAGACGAAACAGCTCCATTAACAGAAGGTCATCTTCAACTGCCAGAAGAAGCAGTTCTTCAATTAGCAGAAGATCATCATCAACAAATAGAAGTCGTGTTTCAACTAGCCCAGTAAGAAGAAGTTCTACAACAACAAGAAGTTCATCTACTGCAAGAAGAAGCAGTACACCTATAAGAAGAAGTTCTTCAACAAGAAGATCATCTTCAACGAGCAGAAGTAGAAGTACTACTCCTACAAGAAGGTCTTCTTCAACAAGCAGAAGTAGAAGTACTACCCCTACAAGAAGATCATCGTCAACGAGTAGAAGAAGAAGTACAACACCTACAAGAAGTTCTTCTTCAAATAGTAGGACAAAATCATCTAGCAGCAGCAGATCATCTAGAAGTACAAGTTCTTCTAGAAGCTCATCATCTAGTAGAAGAAGAGGAAATTAATATTACGTTTTTTAGAAAATTCAACCAATATGAAAAAAATATTTATCACAGCGATTGTATTCGCAGTAAGCTTTACATCTATTTCTCAAAATTTGAGATACCAAGATTTAGGAGTTTTATTCTCTCAAGACGATGCAAATGGCACTGCACGTTTTACTGCAATGAGTGGTGCTTTTGGAGCTTTAGGAGGTGATGTTTCTGCAATAAACATAAATCCTGCAGGTTTGTCAGTTTTTAATTACAGTATGTTTACAGGCACTTTTAATTCAAGAAGTCAAGATATAACAGCTTCTTTTGGTGATGCCGCTTTTAATGATAGAAGAACCTTAATAACAAACAATGAATCTATAAATTTATCTCAAGCAGGAGCTGTACTTATTTTTGATAGTGCTTATAGTAAAGATTGGAGCAAGTTTGCAATAGGTTTTAACTATAGAATTACCCAAGATTTTTCGGGAAGTTTCTCTGCTGAAGGAAATGAAGCTGTAACCAGATTTGACAGTAGTCCAAGAGATGAAAATGTTTATAATTTTACTGAAGGCCAATTTTTTGACAATACCTATGATGGAGAAATTTCTGAATTGAACTTTGCATTTTCTGCTGTGCATCAAAAGAAATTACACATAGGATTAGGTTTAAATTTTTATGAATTAGATTTTTCACAACAATCAGTATTGGCAGAATTAAATAGTGATGTTGATTTTAATATTTTAGATGTAGAATTATTTCAAGATAACATTACAACTGGTACTGGTTTTTCTGCAAATGCTGGCTTTATATACAAAGTACATCAAGCATTTAGATTCGGAGTTTCTTATCAAACCCCAACTTGGTACACAGAAATTATTCAAGATTCAAATTACAATCAAGATAGTAACGTAGATATTGGCGAAACTACTTTTTTCCCAGGAAATGGTGAGTCTTTCTCTGAATTTAATGATTTTCAATTAATTTCTTACAGATTAAGAACACCAAGTAAGTTAACAGGAAGTGCTGCATTTGTTTTTGGAAAAAGCGGATTACTGAGTTTAGATTATATCAACAGAAACTACAATGGTATTAGACTATCTAATGGTGTTTTTACCAATGAAAATCAATTTTATCAACAGAATTTAAGAAACACCCATAGCTATAATGTAGGTACTGAATGGCGTTTTGGTAATTTTAGCATAAGAGGTGGCTATAATTATGAACAATCTCCGTTTATAAACAATAGTTTAACAAATAACACTATAACCAACTTTTCAGATGTCGAAGGCTATTCATTTGGTGCAGGTTATAATTTTGGAAACTTTAAAGTAGATTTTGCTTTTGCAGATAATGATAGAGCTAGTAACTATAACTTTTACCCTGGCCTTACTATAAACCCTGCTAGTTTACATATTGACAATCGCGTTTTTACTGCCACAGTTTCATTAAGTTTATAATCGAAAATATTTATAGTAGAGACCTTGTATTTTCAAAACATACAAGGTCTTTTTTATTGCAATTCAGTTTTTTGCTGTAATTTTGCAACTCATTTAAAGATTATGCAAGAGACACAAATTACCATTCAAGAAACCACCAACAATACTATATTAAAATTTAACAGCACAAAAATTTTAATTAATGGGGGTAGTTATGAATTTTCGAATATTGACGAAGCTAAAAACTCACCTTTAGCACAGCAATTATTTTATTTACCTTTTGTAAAAAAGGTGTTTATTACCGCTAATTTTATTGCCATTCAACGTTTTGATATTGTGGAATGGACAGACGTGCAAGACGAAATTGCAGAGCAAATTCAAGCTTATATTGCTGATGGAAATGTTGTTGTAAACGAAGAAGTTTCATCAACAAAAAAAGAAGCTATTGAAGTGTATGCAGAGGTTACTCCAAACCCTGCTGTTATGAAATTTGGCACCAATAAAGCATTAACACAAACTGATGTTGAGTTTAAAAATATTGAAGAAGCAAGCAAATCATCTCCTTTAGCACAAGCTATTTTCAACTTTCCCTTTGTAAAAGAAGTTTTTATTTCTGACAACTACATTTCTGTTACCAAATATGATATGGTAGAATGGAAAGAAGTGTTTGCAGAAGTAAGAACTTATATCCGTGAGTATTTAGTTGATGGAAAAACGATTATCAAAGAATTACCAAATCAGACATCAACAGAAACAAAAGTAAAAGATTCTGCTCCAAAAGTTGAATTAGAAGGGGTTCCTGCCCAAATTGCAGATATTTTAGACGAATATATAAAACCGGCAGTTGCTGGTGATGGAGGTAATATTGCCTTCAGATCTTATGACGAACAAAACAAAGTAGTAAGTGTAATTTTACAAGGCGCTTGTAGTGGTTGCCCCTCTTCTACTGCTACTTTAAAAAACGGAATTGAAACCTTATTAAAAGAAATGTTACCGAATCAAATTAATGAAGTGGTAGCTATTAACGGATAAAAATGTCAGCAGAAAAAATAAATCCTTATAAAGATTCTAACCTTGGCAAAAAAGAACAAGTTGCCCAAATGTTTGATAACATTTCTGGAAATTACGATGGCTTAAACCGAGTAATTTCTTTAGGGGTTGATGTAAAATGGCGTAAAAAAGTAGTTGAAATTGTTAGTAAAAATAACCCAAAACAAATTTTAGATATTGCTACAGGCACTGGAGATTTGGCTTTAATGATGGCTGATTTAAACCCTGATAGAATTGTAGGTTTAGATATTTCTGCAGGAATGCTTGAAGTTGGTAAGCATAAAATTGCAAAAGCCAATTTAAGTGATAAAATAGAAATGATTGTTGGAGACTCTGAAGCCATGCCTTTTGATGATAATACTTTTGATGCAATTACGGTTTCTTTTGGTGTTCGTAATTTTGCAAATTTAGATAAAGGATTAAAAGAAATTGCAAGAGTTTTAAAACCAACAGGAGTTTTAGTGATTTTAGAAACTTCAAATCCTGTAAAATTTCCGTTTAAACAAGGTTATAAATTGTACACAAATTTATTTTTACCAACAGTAGGCAAACTGTTTTCTAAAGATAAAGCTGCTTATTCATATTTATCTGAATCTGCAAATTCTTTTCCTTTTGGTAAAGCTTTCAACAATATTTTACAAAAAAATGGGTTTACCCATACAAAAGATACTCCTGTAACCTTTGGAGTTGCCACAATTTATACAGCAAGTAAATAAAAATGATTAAAAAAATAGTGCTTTTTGGTTTTTTACTGATGATATCTGTAACGTTTTTTGCTCAAAGAGAACGTGTAGAAAATTTACCAACGTTTGATGATCGAAAAATTCACTACGGTTTTTATTTAGGTTTAAATCAAAATGATTTTAAATTAAACATTAGAAATAGTGATATTTTTGATGCAGGCTATACTGTAGAACCCACATATGGTTTTAATGTTGGGCTTATTGCAGAATTACGGTTACACAAAAATTTAAGTATTCGTTTAGAACCTGGCTTAATGACCAATTCTAAAAACATAATTTTTAATCATCTTACCAATGCTAGTAATCCCAGAGATAGTATTCGAGAAGTAAGTTCCACGTATTTACACGTTCCTGTTATTTTAAAGTTTAGTACAGATCGTTATAAAAATATTCGTCCTTATGTATTGGCTGGTGTTTCTTACGATCATAATTTTTCGAGTAATGAAGCCAATCAAGATGATAATTCTGCTGGCCAGTTTAGAATGAAAACCAGCAATTTTATGTATGAAGTTGGTATGGGGATTGATATTTATTTATCATTCTTTAAATTTTCACCTTCCATTCGAGGTGTTTTTGCCATCAATAATGAAATTAAATATGATAATGATCCTAATAGCCAATGGACATCTCCAGTAAATTTTATGGGTACTCGTGGTTTATTTCTAAATTTAGCTTTTGAGTAGTATTGCTAAGTCACAAAACATTAAAGTAACTATTAACTTTATTGTAAACCATAACAAAAAAACTTTCAACCCTTTTTAAACTCACTCAATAAAATTGCAGTTGCAGTAGCTACATTCAAACTTTCTGTTTTTTGAATTTCTCCAAACCTTGGTATGGATATTTTATTGTTTACCAAACTTTTAATTCTATCAGAAACTCCATTTGCTTCATTGCCCATAATTAAAGTAGCTTCTTGTGGCAACTTAACTTGATATACATTTTCGCCATCCATATCAGCTATAAAAGTTGGGCTTTCTGTTGATATCAAATACGATGCTAAGTCTACATAATTTACAGAAACTCGAGTTAAAGACCCCATACTTGCTTGTACCACTTTTGCATTGTAACAATCTACAGTATCTTTTGAGCAAATTAATTCTGTTACCCCAAACCAATCACACAAACGAATAATTGTCCCTAAATTTCCAGGATCATTTATCGCATCTAAAGCAATAATTAAACCTGTATTTTGCAAAGGTTTTTCAGCTGGAATTTTAAACAAACCTAAAACTTTATTGGGCGATTTTAAGTTACTAATTTTTTGTAATTCTTTCTCTGAAATTCTTACAATCTTATCTTCAGAAAGCGTAGTTTTAAAATCAGCTTCAGCAAATAGCGTATCCACCTCAAAAGATGATTTTAACAATTCATTCACCACTTTTACACCTTCAGCCATAAATAATTGATACTTTTGTCGATACTTTTTTTGCGATAAACTTGTGATGACTTTAAGTTGATTTTTTGAGAGACTCATTAATTACTGCTAAATGAAAATAAACCGTTGAAAAATACTATTTTTGATTTCGTTTGGAGTGCTAAAATAATGAAAAAACTTTCTTTCTCTTTTTTATTTATTGTAATTTTAGTTGCATGTAATTCTACAAAACATGTAACTGATGGCGAACATTTACTTACCAGAAATTATATTTTTATTGATAGCACAAAAACCAATGGAGCAGATTTGCAAAAATACATTCTTCAAAAACCCAATCCTCGTTTTATAGGGATGCCATTAGGGCTGTATTTTCATAATTTAGGAAATCATAATAAACCTAAAACCCCTATTGAATGGGCAGAAAAAAATCCAAATTCATATAATATTGTAAAGAAGATATTTTCAGAAAAACAAAGTATTGCTTATGCCAACTCTTTCATCAATCTAAATAAGTGGTTTTTAAACTTTCAAACTCCAGAAATTGTAAAAGAACTAAAAGTTAATAGAACAGCAGCTAATTTAGCTGCGTTTTATAAAACACAAGGTTTTTTTAAATCTACGGTAACTTCAGAAATCAAAAGAGATTCTGCACATAAAAAAGCAACAGTAACGTATCGAATCAATAAAGGAAAGCCAACTATTTTAGACACCATCAATATAAAAATAGAATCTAAAGTGTTAGATTCTATTTATCAAAATTCCGATTTAGAAAGCTTATTAAAAACTGGTAAACAATACAAAGAACAAACCTTTAGAAATGAAGCGGCTAAA
>CBFIFR010000041.1:0-27254 GCA_965661915.1 Polaribacter sp.
GATGTTTGGCCAGCAGGTGATATTGATGAAGTTTCAACACGATACATTCAGTTTGGTATTTCAGCAAGTGAAAATACAGAATTAAATATCGATAAAATTAGTTTGTATGTTGGGGGTTCAGGAGGAAGTGGTATGCGATGCCGAATTTCATATTCTAAAGACGATTTTGTAACAACTTCTGTATTGGAAGAGTTTCAAAGTATGACCTCAAATACCATGTACGCTGTTTCTAAAATACCTGTAATTAAGCTCGCTTATGGCAAAACTTTAAAGCTACGTGTGTATCCTTGGTATAAAAATGAAGCCAGTGGTAAAACCATCTGTTTAGCAGATGTCAATATTCATGGAGTTGCTACTTCTGTACTTTCTGTTGATCAACAAATAGAAAATAAGATAAAATGGATTGTTCAAGATAATTTTATTAAAATTAAAAATGCACCTAAAGATGCAAAAGTTACAATTTATGATGTAACAGGTAGATTAATTCACAAATCAATGAATAAAAATAATGAGGAATTCATTTATATAAAATCTCCAGTAACTAAAGGAATTTATATCGGAAAAATAGAGTCTGAAAATAATACAAAAACAACAAAGTTTATTGTGCAATAAACAATATAAACCTTCAAAAATAAACAACCTCAACTTTTAAAAGTTGGGGTTTTTTTATAAAGCTTTTAAAATTTAATTTTTTCAGAACTATTTTTTTTATACATTTAAGTGCCCTCAATTTTTTAAAATACATAATGAAACTTAAATCATCTCCCAAGAATTTAATTAACGCGAGTAGTATTGCTGTTGCATATCTCATAATCAGTTCTTTATATATAATTATTTCTGATAAATTAGTGCTGTTTTTTTTCAATGAAAACACTTCTAATATTTTATTAAACGAAGTGCAGTCTTATAAAGGACTTATTTTTGTTGTATTAAGTTCTTTTCTTATATACGTTCTTTTAAAAAAAAGAGAACAGAAAACACTTGAGTATATTTCAAGTCTCAAAAAAAATCAAAAACAATACTTAGACCTTTTTAAGAACATGTCTCATGGAGTAATTTACGCAACTCCAGAGGGTATTGTTACTTCTGTAAATCAGTCAACTTTAGCTATTTTAGGAATCACTGAAAAAGAAATGATTGGAAAATCTATTTTTGATACTTCTTGGAAACCTATAACCACAGGTGGAGAAATTTTTGATGAATATCAAAGCCCAACAAAAAGAGCTATAAAAAATAAGAAGCCAGAGCGTAACCACGTTGTTGGCGTTGTAAATGCTAAAACAGGTCGCTATATCTGGTTAAAAGTAAATGCCATACCCGAGTTTGAAAATGAAAATGTAGAACCTTTTAGAGTTTGTGTTACGATAGACGATATTACACAACTAAAAAAATACCAAGAAGAGCTAGAAGAATCACAAAGTAAAATTAAAGAATCTCTTCAAAAAACTCAATTTAGTGAGTTTTTATTAAAAGAGGCGAGTAAGTTGTCTAAAATTGGTGCTTATGAGGTATATGAAAATAGTAAGAATTCTTTCTTTTCTGACGAATTGTACCTGCTTTTTGGTATTCCTAAAGATGAAAAATTTCCTTTAGAACGAGTTTCAGAAGTACTTACAGATAAATCTGAAGCTCTTTTGAGTCAAGGGGTTAAAAACTGCATGAAGTTTGGTTCTACAATGGATGAAGAGCTAGAAATCAACATGGAAGATGGTAAACATCTCTGGGTTAGAATTACAATAAAGCCAATCTATGATAAACAGAATAAAATTGTTGGTAGAAGAGGAGTAGTACAAGATATCACTGAATCTAAAAAAGCACAAATAGAAGTAGAAACTTCTTTAAAAGTAATAGAAAAAAATCAACGTTCTATTAGACAAGCTAGTGAATTAGCTAAAATAGGATTTTGGGAATATGATTCCATAAAAGATGTTGTTACTTGGTCTGATTATATTTTCCATATTTATGGAACTGACCCAAATGAGGGTGCTGACAAACAAAAAATAATTGAGAAAGTTTTTGATAATAAGTCTCTACAAAAATTAAAAAAGTACAATTTAGATTTAATGACCAATGGGAATTCTTATGATATAGAATTAAGACTAATTAATTTAAAAAATCAAGAATTCTGGATTAGAAATGTAGTACAACCTGTATACAACAAGCAAAATAAAGTTATTGGTAGAAGAGGAGTTTTACAAGATATTACAGAATATAAAAGAGTACAGCTACAATTAGAAAACTCTTTAAAATTATTAGAAAAAAGCGAATATTCTTTTAGGCAAGCTGGTAAAATGGCAAAAATAGGTTATTGGGCTTATGATAGGCAAACAGATGTAATTTCTTGGTCTGATGAAATTCATAATATATATGGTACAGATCCTAAAGATAAGGTTCCAAAACTCGAAGAAATTCTTAGTTTTTTTACAGAAAAATCAAAAGAAAAACTAATAAATGCAACTATAGATTTAGCTACAAAAGGTACTTCTTTTGAGCTAGAGTTAAATTTAATCAACGCTAAAAATAAAAATATTTGGATTCGAAATTTAGGAGAGCCTGTTTATAATGATAACAATGAAATTATTGGTAGAAGAGGAGTTTCTCAAAACATTACAGCTCAGAAAAAAGCGGAAGAAAAAATACTACAAAGTGAGCAACGTTTTAAAGCGCTAGTACAAGAAGGCTATGACCTATTTGCTATAATAGATCAAAAAGGATACTATACTTATATGAGCCCCTCAAGCAATAAAATTATAGGTGTACCACCAGAAGAATTTGTTGGTAAAAATGCTTTTGAATTTGTTCATCCAGATGATATTGAAAAAGCTCAAAACAGTATTAAAAAAGTAGTTTCTCAAGAAAGAATTGTTGTAGAAAATTATAGGGCAAAAAATCATAAAAACGAATGGAGGTGGGTAGAAACAGTGTTAACTAACATGCTTAACAATGAGGCTGTAAATGGTATTGTAATCAATTCAAGAGATATTACAGACCAAGTTCAGCAGCAAGAAAAAATAATTAGCGCCAAAGAAAAAGCAGAAGAAAATGAGCTTAAAATGAAAGAGGCTCAAAAAACGGCTAAATTAGGTAGTTGGTATTATGATGTTATTAATAAGGTGTCTTATTGGTCTGAAGAAACGTATAACATTTGGGGGTTTGATCCAGAAAATACTACAATAGGATTTTTAGATCACCAAAAAAGAATGAGTCCAAAAGATTGGGACCGTTTTAATGCTGTAGTTGATAATGCAACTGAAAAAGGAATTCCATACAAAATGGAACTTGAACTTATAATGCCTGATGCTTCTAAGAAAATTGTTGATGCCATAGGCAAACCAGTTTTAAATGAAAATAATCAAGTAATTGCTTTCAAGGGAACAACCCAAGATATTACAGAGCGAATTGCCATTGAAAATGAACTAAGAAGTGCTAAAGAAAAAGCAGAGCAAGGTGAGTTTAATATGAATCAGGCTAGTAAATTAGCTAAAATTGGATATTGGTATTATGATACTGCATCACAAACGCTAACATGGTCAGACTATATTTATGGATTATATAACTTAACACCAGAAGACGATATTCCAAACTATGAAGTAGCTAAAAGCTTTTTTGATGCCAAATCTCAACAAAAAATTACCAAAGCCACCAAAGAACTTGATAAAAATGGGACATCTTATGATTTAGAGTTAAGAATGATTAATGCTAAAAACGAAGAAATTTGGGTTAGAAATGTAGTACAACCTGTTTATAATGATCAAAACCAAATTATAGGTAAAAGAGGAATTATACAAAATATAACAGAAGATAAACACCTAAGAGAATTAAATAATGATGTTGCTAAAATGGTTAGAATTGGTAGCTGGAGTGTTGATCTTGAGACACAAAAAGTGTTTTGGTCTAAAGTAGTACATGAAATGCATGAAACAGACTCCAAATCGTATTTTCCTAATTTAGAAGAAGGTATCAATTTTTACAGAGAAGATTTTAGAGAAATGGTAAGTGAAACTATTGGAAATTCCATGGTTACTGGAGATGCATGGGATTTTGAAGCAGTACTTGTAACTGCAAAGAAAAAAGAAATATGGGTTCGTTCTATAGGTAATGCAGAATTTATTGATGGTAAATGTATACGTTTATATGGTGGTTTTCAAGATATTAATGCCCGAAAGCAATCAGAAAATAGATTAATTTCCTTGTCACAAAACCTACCTGGTATAATACAAGAATATCATTTAAAAAAGGACGGAAACAGCTATTATAAAAATGTTGGTGGAAAAGTAGAGAAAATATGGGGTTTTACTGTTGATGAAGTGTTGGGAGATAAAGAATTGATTAATAATCAGTTAAAAAAGTCAGGAAGTTTAGAACTGGTAAAGGAAAGTGTTATTAAAGCAATTCAAACAAAATCCAAGTGGCAATGTCAATATAAATACGTAATGCCAAAAACGGGTAAAATACGTACTCATTTAGCACTAGGTTCTCTAAGTTTTTTAGCTGATGGTACAATTGTTTTAAGTTCAATTATTCTTGATGTTACTAACGAAGTAAAGAATGAAGAATTACTAAAACAAACTACAAAGGTAGCAAGAATTGGTAGTTGGGAAATGGATTTAGTGAATCAAAAAGGAGAAAATATGTATTGGTCTCCTACAATAAGAGAAGTATTAGAAATTGATGATAATTATACCCCAACTTTAACAGGAGGTATTGAGTTTCACGTTGGTGAAAGTAAAGAAAGGATAAAAAAGGCTCTAAAACTCTTAATTGAAGAAGGCATAGAATTTGACGAAGAAATTTTAATGCGAACTGCCACAGGTAAAGAATGTTGGGCAAGGTCTATAGGTAAAAGCGAGGTAATTAATGGAAAAAGAACTAGAATCTATGGAAGTTATCAAGATATTCATAAGCAAAAAACTGCAGCAATTGAATTAGAAAAAAGTTTAAAAACATTAAAAGATTACAAATATTCTTTAGACCAATCTGCTATTATTACGTTTGCAGACTCTAAAGGAGCAATTATTTCTGTAAACGAAAACTTTTGTAAAATATCAGGTTACAAGCAAGAAGAGCTTATTGGAAAAAATCATAGAATAATCAATTCAAATTACCATTCTAAACAATTTTTTAAAGAGTTATGGGAAACCATAGAAACAGGTAAAGTATGGCGTGGAGAAGTAAAAAATAAGGCTAAAGATGGTAGCTTTTTTTGGGTAGATACTACTATTGTGCCTTTTTTAAATGATAAAAATAAACCCATCCAATATTTAGCAATTCGGTTTGATATTACAGAACGAAAAAATGCAGAACAAGAAAAAACTAGATTCCAAAAAACCTTAGAAAATAGTTTGAATGAAATTTACATGTTCCATCCAGAAACCTACAAGTTTGGTTATGTAAATAAAGGCGCCCAGCTAAATTTAGGATACACAAAAGAAGGGTTAAAAAAATTAACACCACTTGATATAAAGCCAGAGTATACATTATTCGCTTTTAACACATTAGTAGCACCTTTAAAGAACAAAAAAAAAGATAAAGTAGTATTTTTTACAAAACATCAACGAAAAGATGGTAGTACATATCCTGTAGAAGTTCATTTAAAACTTGTTGAATTTGAGGGAAGTACCAATTTTATAGCTATTGTTTTAGACATTACAGAACGTAAAAAAGCAGAAAAAGATTTAATTATTTCATCAGAGCGTTTACGTTTGGCAACAACATCTGCAAAATTAGGAATATGGGATTGGGACCTTATAAATGATAAATTAACTTGGGATGAAAAGATGTATGAGTTATATGGCATAAAAAAGAGCAAATTTACAGGAACTGTTGATACTTGGAAAAATGCGCTTCATCCAAAGGACTATGAAAGGGTAAATAAAGATTTAGAGAATGCAATTAAAGGCATTATAGATTTTCATTCAGTTTTTAGAGTAATTTGGCCAGATAATTCAATTCATTTTATAGAAGCAAGAGCAATTGTTTCAAGAAATAGTTCAGGTAAAGCAATACGAATAATTGGTAGTAATATAGATGTTACTGATGCCCAAAAAGCTAAATTAGAAATTTTAAAAGCAAAGCAACAAATAGAAATTAGTGAAGCTAAATTTAAATCCTATACAGAAAAATCTCCTATTGCAATTTTTACAACAGATGTTAAAGGTAAATATACTTATGTAAACGAAACCTGGCTCAATTTAACAGGGTTGGTTCTTGAAGATGCTTTGAGCTCTTTTGGTTGGTTGTCTGTAATACATCCAGATGATGTAGAAGATATGAATAAAAATTGGTATAAATCTGTTAAATCTAAGGGGAAATGGAAATACGAATATCGATTTATAAATAAAAAAAGTAACAAAATTGTTTGGGTAGAGGCAACTGTAAAAGAAGTGTTTAACGAGAAAAATGAGCTTACAGGGTATCTTGGAACCAATGTAAATATTACAGAACGCAAAAAAGCAGAAGAAATGTATCGTTTATTGGCAGATAATACCAATGATATTATTGCTTTACAAGAGCCTGATGCAAGTCTAAAATACATAAGTCCTGCTGCAGAAAATTTACTAGGTTATCAACAAGAAGAACTACTTCATAATAAGTTTATAAATGTAATTCATAAAGATGATATACCAAACTTAAGAACAATAATTAGAAAAAAACTTTTAAAAGGCAAAATTATAGAGGCTGTAACTTATAGAGCTAAGCATAAAAATGGCAACTACGTTTGGTTAGAATCCCTAATATCTCCTGTAGCAAAAGGCAATAAAATTATTTCTTTAGTTTCAACGAGTAGAGATATTACCCAAGGGATGTTAGCAAAAAAAGAAATTGAAGAATACCAAACATCATTACAAAGATTAACTAGTGAAATTTCACTAATTGAAGAAAAACAAAAAAAAGAAATTGCAGCCAATATTCATGATCATTTAAGCCAATCGCTTGTTATTTCTAGAATGAAAATTGTAGATTTAGAGAAAAAAGCAGCATCAAAAGAGGTGCAAGAAGACCTAGGGTTTATTAAAAACCATATCTCAGAAGCATTAGAAAACAGCCGAAAAATAACTTACGAACTTTCACCACCTGTATTATATCAATTAGGTATTATAGATGCACTAGATTGGTTTGCTGATGAAACTAATGAAAAATATGGAATTGAATTTAAATTTAATTGTAATGTTACTGCTATACAAATAAGTGAGTTCAAATCAATTTTATTATTTCGTTGTGTGCAAGAATGTGTAACAAATACTTTAAAATATGCTGAAGCCTCGTTAATTACTTTAGATTTTATAAAAGACAAAGACAGTATTATAGTTACCTTATCAGATAATGGAAAAGGTTTTGATACTTCTAAACTAAATAAAACCGTACACTCGGGCTCTGGCTTTGGTTTATTTGCAGTAAAAGAACGAATTAGAAATATAAATGGTAAGCTAGAAATTACATCAAAAATTAATATTGGTACTAAAATTAAATTTTTTGTATCTTTAGATGCATGAATTCCCCAAGTAAAATAAATATTGTTTTAGTAGACGACCATCAAATGTTACGTGATGGTTTAAAAACTATTATTTTACAAAAATCTAATTTTCACATTATTGGGGAAGCCTCAAATGGTAGAGATGCCATTAAATTATGTGTAAAATTAAAGCCAGATGTTGTTGTTACAGACATTTCTATGGAAGGTTTAAATGGTATTGAAGCTACAAAACAAATTATAAAAGAGAACCCACAAATTAAAATAATCGGTCTTTCTATGCATGCTAATAAAAAATTTATTCAAGGTATGTTTAAAGCTGGGGGATATGGCTATTTATTAAAAGACGGAGATTCAGGCGAGTTAATTACAGCAATTACAACTGTAATGCAAAACAGAAAATACTTGTCTAAAAAAATTAATCCAGATTATTTAAAACTTTTAAATGATGATTCTGATCATAAAAAACTAAGTTCTAGAGAAACTGAAGTACTACAATTAATAGCTGAAGGAAACTCCTCTAAACAAATAGGTGAGGTCTTATTTTTGAGTTCAAAAACAGTAGATGTACATAGAAATAATTTAATGAAAAAGTTAGATTTATATACTATTCCAGAATTAACCAAATATGCAATTCGAGAAGGCTTAACCACTTTATAACCTTTTTTTTATTTTTTTCAATACTTCCACTTCTTTATCTAGCCCAAAAGGGTTAATAATCAAAGAAATAAGGATTTTGCTTATGTTTTAAAACAATTATTTGTATTATATTTGAGTGTCCTCCAATATGTAATTTATAAGTGTTTACCATAAAATTAAAAAACCTTTTACAATTGGATATGCCCAAGCCTAAAAATCTTTTATTAATCGAGGATGACTTTCATATTGGAGAGAAATTATACAAAACTGCTAAAAACTTAGATGTTATTAACAGCGTTCATCTTTGTAATAACTTAAAAGATGGAATGGTAAATTTAAGTGAAAAAAATTATGATCTTATTATTCTCGATTTAAGTTTGCCAGATGGCAATGGTGTAGCACTACTAAAATGGCTCAAAAAAAAACAAATAAAAGCAGAAGTGTTTGTTTTTTCAATGAATATAGAGTTAAAAAAAATATGTTTAAAAAACGGAGCCAAAAAATTTTATGATAAATCAAAAGACTTTGACTTACTAATTAAAAATATTGCCAGCTCCAATTAAGAAATTACTTTACATAAAGTAAAGTATATATAAAAAGTCAAATCTACTATAGTTGCTTTAGTCTTTTGTTAAGTATTTAAAAACTTATCTTATACATCACTTTCATAAAAAAAATAAGCTAAATTTTAGAAAAAAATTCAGCTTATTTTAGAGTTATGTAATTAACGACATATATTGGGGGAAATAGTTACTTTTATACTATAAATATACATTACAATCAGATGTTTTAAAATAGGTAAAATGCCTAATTTACTATATTTAATTATCCTCAAAAATTTTTAAAATAATGTATAAAAATAGAAAAAGCTAAACTCGCAAGTTTAGCTTTTTTTTATAGATAAAAGTTGGGGGAATTCATTAATAACAATACAAATATATGTTAGTATTAAAGACTCTCAAATAAGCAAAATACCTAAAAAGCAAAATAAATTTTACAAAATCGCAAAGCCACTTTTTTACCTTGTCAAGATTTTCCAATACATTATTTTTATTGTTTTTTGATATATTTCCAATTTCTTTCAGATGGATTGAGTTCTGATGAATAATAGGGTATTTTAATGAGTTTAACGTTTTTTGAAAAAGTATATTTTTACTACATAATTATTGAAATATACCTTTTTGATGATGCAGAGTGAATCAGAAAATACCAAATCTAATTTTAACATGTTTTAGGTAGAGCAATAAAAAAAGCTTTACATCACTGCAAAGCTTTTCGTACTCAAGGTGGGAATCGAACCCACACTCTCGAAAGAACTGGATTTTGAATCCAGCGCGTCTACCAATTCCGCCACTTGAGCTTATCAAAATTGGTTTGCAAATTTAGTAAATATTTTTAATTTATATAGATAAAATTTAATTTCAAACTCAATAAATAATTTCTACTTTTGTGAAACAATAATAACACCACAAAACACAACTAAATGCTTAATAACCAATTAGCACCTAAAATTTTTGCCTGCAGACAAAGTAAAGATTTGGCAGCTCACATTGCCAAAGAATATAATACAGAGTTAGGAAATATTGAGATAACCTACTTTAACGACGGTGAATTTCAACCTGCATTTGAAGAATCTGTAAGAGGAAGACGCGTTTTTATTATAGGTTCTACATTTCCAAATGCAGATAATCTTATGGAGATGCTGTTAATTTTAGATGCAGCAAAAAGAGCATCAGCAAGACATATTACAGCTGTAATGCCTTATTTTGGTTGGGCTAGACAAGACAGAAAAGATAAGCCAAGAGTAGCTATTGGAGCAAAATTAGTAGCAAAATTGTTAGAAGCAGCAGGGGCTACAAGAATTATGACCATGGATTTACATGCAGATCAAATTCAAGGCTTTTTTGAAAGACCTGTAGATCACTTATTTGCATCTACCATTTTTATGCCATATATAAAGAAATTACAATTAGCAAATTTAACAATAGCTTCTCCAGATATGGGAGGTTCAAAAAGAGCCTATGCCTACTCTAAACATTTACATTCAGATGTTGTAATTTGTTATAAACAACGTAAAAAAGCGAATGTCATTGGGCATATGGAGCTTATTGGAGAGGTAGAAGGTAAAGATGTTATTCTTGTAGATGATATGATTGATACAGGTGGTACTTTGGCACACGCAGCCAATTTAATGAAAGAAAGAGGCGCAAAAAGTGTACGTGCAATTTGTACACACCCTGTACTTTCTGGTGATGCTTATGAGAAAATTGAAGCATCTGCATTAACAGAACTCATTGTTTCTGATACAATTCCGTTAAAAAAGAACACATCTAAAATAAAAGTAGTATCTTGCGCGCCATTATTTGCAGCTGTTATGCATAAAGTACAAGATAACAGCTCAATTACTGGACAATTTTTAATGTAAATTTTAACAAAAAGTAATGAAATCAATTACAATTAAAGGATCAAAAAGAGAAAGCGTGGGCAAAGTAGCTACTAAAGCCTTACGTAATGCTGGAATGGTTCCTTGCGTTATATACGGAGGAGAAACACCAATTCACTTTTCAGCAGAAGAAAAAGCGTTTAAAAACTTGGTGTATACTCCAAATGTATATACAGCAAGTATTAACGTTGATGGACAAAAAATAAGTGCAATTTTACAAGACATTCAGTTTCATCCTGTAAGTGATAAAATTCTACATGTAGATTTTTATCAATTATTTGATGATAAAGAAATTACAATGAGTATCCCAGTAAAATTAACAGGTACTTCTCCTGGAGTTTTAAACGGTGGTTCTCTACGTTTTACAAACCGTAAATTAAAAGTAAAGGCATTACCAGCTAACTTACCAGACTTTGTAACTGCAGATATTTCTAAATTAAAAATTGGAAATAAATTATTTGTAACATCGTTAAAGAATGATGATTATACATTTATGCACCCAGATAATACAGTAGTTGTTCAGGTAAGAACGTCTCGTAATGCAACAGTTTTAGATGAAGAGGAAGAAGTTGAAGAAACAGAAGCAGAATAAATTACTGTTAGTATTCTAAATATCACTAAAGCGTTACATTTTTGTAACGCTTTTTTTTTACACCCTGAACTCGTTTCAGGGTCTTTTAATTAAAAGAAATTACTAATAAGATTAAGAGTACGTAACTTTATATTTCTTCTTACTTTTGAAGAATGAAAATTTTGGTTTTTTTAAAAAACATATTAGGTATTAAAATTGAAAGTAAAGAAGAGTTGATGAAGAAATTTTTAATTATAGGTTTAGGGAATATAGGTGATAAATATACCAATACACGTCATAATATTGGCTTTAAAATTCTTGATGAAGTTGCAGAGGAATATAAAGTTTCTTTTGAAACTGATAAATTAGGTGATGTAACCAGCTTTCGATTTAAAGGAAGAACTTTTATCCTATTAAAACCTAATACATTTATGAATTTAAGTGGAAAAGCAGTAAAATATTGGATGCAAAAAGAAAAAATTACTATCGATAATATTCTTGTAGTTACAGATGATTTAAATATCGATTTTGGCACAATAAGGGTAAAAGCGAAAGGAAGTGATGGTGGTCATAATGGGTTAAAAGACATTCAAGAAAAATTAGGCACTACCAAATACCCAAGGTTTCGTTTTGGTGTGGGAGCTAACTACTCAAAAGGGCGCCAAGTAGATTACGTTTTAGGCGAATGGAATAAAGAGGAAAATAGCCAGTTGATTGAACGATTGCCAATATCAGTAAAAGTAATTACTTCTTTTGGTACAGCTGGCTTAGCCAATACAATGAATACTTTTAATGGTAAATAAGAATCAAACTCAAAAGTTAGGTTTGGGGTTAAAACTTTCCAATAATTTAACGCAACCTTTTTAAGTATTTTACATCTATATTGTATATTTAACCAAGTTTAAAAGTTATGAAAAAAATTGTTATTGTTGTTTTTTGTTTAAGTTTAACGAGTTGTATTACAGATAATTGGGGTAGAAGTAGATCCGTTGATCCTGTATGGTCTAGATTTGATCCTGTTACAATGTCTAGAACAGAGTTCGAAAACTCAATTGAAATTCAAGATAAAATACCAGTTACAGAATCATCAAAAATATACATTATTGGCGATTATATTTTTGTAAACGATAAAAGAACTGGGTTTCATATTTTTGATAATACAGATCAAACTAATCCTATTAAAAAGAAATTTTTAAAAATTCCTGGAGCTACAGATATTGCCATTAGAAATAATACACTCTATATTAATCAAGCTACGGATTTAGTAGTATTAAATTTAGATTATACAACTTTTAATGTTGAGGTAAAAAAGCGATTAAAAAATGTTTTTCCAGAATTACTTTCGCCAGATGGAGAATCTTTTTACGAAAATGATAAAGTAGTGGTAAACTGGGTTCAAAAATAATACTATGAAAAAGAGATATTTAATTCCGTTATTTGTTATTTTATTTGCTATGTCATGTAGCGAAAACAATAGTTCTGTTTCTTCTGATGTTGCAGGTGATGGGCAAGGAGGTTCTTTAGCAACATTTATTTTAAAAGGAGATTATTTATATACGGTTGATTTTTTTAATTTGTCGGTATTTAATATTAACGATATTTCTAATCCTATAAAAGTAAATACCATCAATGTTGGTTTTAATATAGAAACCCTGTTTAGTTTTGAAGACTATTTATTTATTGGTTCACAAGATGCCATGTATATTTACGATGTTACCAATGCAGAATTACCTAAATTAATGTCACGTTCAAACCATTTTAGGGCTTGTGATCCTGTTGTTGCGAACAGTACAAATGCGTATGTAACTTTACATAGTAATGCTACTTGTGGTGGTGCTGTAAACGAACTAAAAACGTATAATATAGAAGATGTAGAAAATCCTATTTTATTAAATACAAGAGGATTAACCCAGCCAAAAGGCTTAAGTTTATATGGTGATAACTATTTGTTAGTTTGCGACGATTCTGTAAAAATATTTGACGTTACAGATCCAAGTGATTCTAAATATATTGATGAGATTGCAACTCAAGGTGCTATAGATATTATTATTAGAAACAATCATGCTTTTATAATATCAGAATTTGCGGTAGAACAATATCAACTAAATGCTAGCGATATTAGCAATGTAACTAAAATAAGTACCTTTACTTTTTAGTATTTATTTTCTTGTAAAACCAATATCAGTGCTTATTTTTTCAACATTACCATTGGTAGGAACATCTATTTCTTGAAACAGGCTAAAACTATTTTGATTAAATACTTCAACTTTTAAAGTGCCAGTTAAATTTTTTATCAAATCACCAGAAAACGTAATGGTATTGTTGGCTGTATCAATAGTAAAATTTCCAGAATTATTAATCGTAATAATATCTCTCGTTTCAACAGCATTGCCAACAACAGGAGTTAATTTATAAACAGTAGTATAACTACCAATCATACTATAGGTGCCATTGGCAAACATTTCTACATCAACCTTAAACAAATCACCTTCAGTACTTGCTGTAGCCACTTTAACAGGAAAACCATTGGTTGTAGTAGTAATATCTGTACTAATACTTAAATTGCTAATAGTATAATTACCTGCTATGTTTTCATTAGATAGTATAAATGAAGGTCCACTTTCAGCATCATCACCACAACTTATAAGAGTTATAGAAATAAATAGCGCCAAAACGTATGTAAAGTTTTTCATAAGAATAAATTTTTGTCAAATATAACTCATTAATACAAACGATATTGCCTTAACCAAGTTACATTTCTATTAAATTAAATTTTCGCTTGCAAACCACTCTGCAAAACTGGTATCAGTTTCTTGTAATTTTATGGAATGTAATTTTATATTTTTGGGCAATCTATTTTTTATCTTATCTGCAAAATCAATCACCATCATTTCACTAGTGGGTTGATAGTCAACTAAAATAACATGATGTCCTCTCTTTTGAAGCTCATGTGCTAATTCTACATGAGGTGTATTTTTATTAAATACAGTGGCATGATCAAAAACATCTACAATTTCTTCATTTACGATTTTTTTTAAATCGCCAAAATCAATTACCATACCAAATTTAACATGATTACTATCATTTATGGGAGTACCAGAAACAGTTACTGCTAATTTGTAGGAATGTCCGTGTACATTTTTACACTTGCCATCATAACCATATAAGGCATGTCCTGTTTCAAAATTAAATTGTTTCGTAATTCTAATCGTGCTCATTAACGTCTATTTCTAAATTTGTTGTAAAAGTATACAATAACCAAAACTAATGCTAAAACTAAAAACAAATAATTTCCTCCCATTTTTAATCTTTTAAAAAATCTTGTAGTACGTCTGCTATTTTTCTATTGTCTGATAATTGTGGAATTTTATTTTGCCCACCAAATTTTCCAATAGATTTCATATAAGCATGAAACCCACCTTTTTTTACCTTTCTGATAATAAGTGGGCGTAAAATTTTCCCTTCAATCAAATCGAAATAATAGATGTTTTGCGATTGCATGGAAGCATCTACTTTTTGTGCAAATTCTTCTATATTTTTTGGTTCGGTTTCAAATTCTATAAACCATTCGTGGTATGGTAAACCCTTTTTTGGATTTACTTGAGGTGCTACTGTAAACTCACTAATATTAATATCTGTACCTTGTATAGCATCATTTAAAGCCTTTTCTACTTCTTTACCAATAACGTGTTCGCCAAAGGCAGATATAAAATGTTTAATTCTTCCAGTTACTTTAATTCTATAGGGTTTTGTTGATGTAAATTCAACAGTATCACCAATATTATATCCCCACAAACCAGCTGTTGTGTTTAAAATGATAACGTAATTTACCCCAAGTTTTACATCTTTGATGGATATTCTTGTAGGGTTTTCATCAAAAAACTCAGTAGCAGGAATAAATTCGTAGAACATACCAGAATCTAATTGCAAAAGCATTCCTTTTTCTGTTTGTGAATCTTGATAAGCAATAAAACCTTCAGAGGCTGGATACAATTCTATATAATCTATTTTTTTACCAATTAAACTTTCAAACTTATTTTTATAGGGTTCAAAATTTACACCACCATAAATAAAGAAGTTAAAATTCGGGAACAATTCTGATACTTTTTTACCTGTTTTTTCAATCAGTTTTTCAAAGTACATTTGCACCCAAGAAGGAATTCCGCTAATTACGGACATGTCTTCATTGATGGTTTCCTCAACAATGGCATTTACTTTGGTATCCCAATCTTCTATACAATTGGTTTTCCAACTTGGCAAACGATTTTTTAATAAATATTTAGGTACATAATGTGCAACAATACCACTTAATCTACCCAATTTTACTCCATTTTTATCACTCAAAACAGGACTTCCTTGCAAAAAAATCATTTTACCATCTACAAAACTTGCATCATTTTTTTCTGCAATGTAAAATAGTAAGGCATTTCTGGCAGCTTTAATATGTGTGGGCATTGATTCTTTGGTAATAGGAATATATTTTGCACCAGAAGTTGTGCCTGAGGTTTTTGCAAAATACAATGGTTTTCCTGGCCAAAGCACATCAGCTTCTCCATCTACAACTCTATCTGCATAGGTTCGTAAACCTTCGTAATCAGAGATTTTAACACGTGCTTTAAAATCATCATAAGAACTAATATTTTTAAAATCGTGATCTTTACCAAAAGCCGTATTTTTGGCTTTAGAGATTAAATTTTTAAAAACCTTATCTTGTGTTTTATGAGGTTTATTTGCCCATTGAAACACTCTTTTTGTTGCGAATTTAGCAAACGGAATTGCCAATATAGATTTTATACTCATTATTTAAAATCAATCAAATTTGTAGGATTTACGGCATAACCACCACTCCAAAGTTCAAAATGTAAATGTGGTCCAGTAGTCAATTCTCCTGTAGAACCAACACTAGCAATTACTTCACCAGATTTTACGTAATCACCTTGTTCTTTTAGTAAGGTTCCATTGTGTTTGTATACAGAAATATAATCGTGGGCATGTTTTAAAATAATTACATAGCCAGTTTCTGTAGTCCATCCCGAAAAAATAACAGATCCATCTGCAGTAGCTTTAACAGGAGTACCACTTTTAGCCACAATATCTACAGCTAAATGCTTAGATTTTGCATCAAAGTTTTCTGAAATTGTGCCTGTTAATGGTGCAAAAAACACAATTTTTACATTGCTTGTGGCATTGTTTTGTATTGGAAAACGATCTTTACTTTCAATTTTTTCTCTAAAAATAGAATCTTCTTTACTCGCGTTTAGCAAACTATCGATTATTATAGTTTTATCTGCTGCAACAGTTATAGAATCTATAATTTCTGGTTCTATTTTACCTGTAAGAATAGGTTGTAATGCTTTGGTATAGTCGTGCATTACATCTAACTTTCTTTTTAGCGAATCTGTTTGAAAAGCTAACTTTGTAGCCTTTATTTTTAAGGCAGTAGATGAATACCCAGGAATATATTCTTTAATTGGCGTAAAAGTAATGATAAACGTGGTTACTAAAATTAATAAAAAAGAAAGTACACCACCTAAAACAAACACGTTTAAAAGCGATAATTTTAAAGAAAAACGTTCTTCAAACGTATTTTCATTTAAAACCACCAATCGATATTTATCGGTTAGTTTTTGTTTTAATTTTCCTTTTTTCTTGGTAGTATTATCCACAGAAATGTGCTTTAGCCTTTAGTGTAAAACGTAAAAATAACGAAACTATTTTTTATAAAAATTCATTTCGTCAATATATTCCCAAACTGCTTCAGTCAAAAGTGGTTTTACGTTCTTTTTTTCTTGAATTCCTTTTCTAATCATTGTTGATGATATTTGCATAATTGGTGCATCAACTTTATGAATTTTAGAATGATTTTTAAATTGATGCTCTATAGTTCCTTCAGCAATTCTAGGATATACATAAATATGATGATGCTCTAAAATGGTTTCATAATTTTTCCATTTATGAAAACTTTTTAGATTGTCTTCTCCCATAATTAAGCTAAATTCTTTTTCAGGATATTTCTCAGAAATAAGCAATAAAGTATGTACAGTATAATTGGGCTGAGGTAAATTAAACTCAATATTTGATGGTTTAATTTTGATATAATTTTCTGTTGCTCTGTACACCAATTCAAATCGATGATGGTTTTCTAACAAAGAACGTTTCTTTTTAAAAGGATTATGAGGAGTTACAACCATCCAAATTTCGTCTAAATCAGAATGCTCTACCAAATGATTGGCAATGATTAAATGCCCAACGTGAATTGGATTGAATGTGCCAAAATATAAACCGATTTTCATTTTTTGTTAAGATGATAAAATAGAGAGCAAAGAAAAAAGATGCTCACTTTTATTTTAGTTTTTTATTCTTTATGCTCCTTTAATTCTAAAAAATTACTAACTAATGCTTCTGCTTCTTTTAAAGCAACATCTAATTTGTAATTTTTGATGATTTTATCAAACTGAGGTGCAGTTGCCAGTTCTACTGATGCTTTTGCAATACGCATATTAATTTTATCGTCACTTTCTGTTTTTCGTTTTTTCAAACGTATTTTTAGTTCGTCTATACTTGGGGGTTTTACAAAAACAGACAAGGTTTTTTCTGGAAATTTCTTTTTAATTCGCAATCCACCAGCAACATCAATATCAAAAATAACGTGTTTTTTTTGTGCCCAAATTCGTTCTACTTCTGTTTTTAATGTTCCATAAAAATTATCTCTGTACACTTCTTCCCATTCTAAAAAATCATCACTTTTAATATGGTTTTTAAAAGTTTTTAAATCGATAAAATAATAATCAACACCATCTTTTTCTGCTCCTCTAGGTGCTCTAGAAGTTGCAGAAATAGAGAATTCTAAATTGAATTTCTCTTGTTTTAATAAATGGCGAACAATGGTGGTTTTTCCAGAACCTGAAGGTGCCGAAAACACGAATAACTTTCCTTTAAAATTGTCTTTCATACTTACTTATTTCTCCTGCAAGGTTTCTAAAACCTTGTAGGATTTTGTTGGAGAAAATATTACTTTTTATACATACCTACAAGGTTTTGAAAACCTTGCAGGAATTAAAATATTAAAGCACATTCAAAATCTGTTCTTTAATTTGCTCTAATTCATTCTTCATTTGAATTACCGCTTTTTGCATGGGTGCAAAATTGGCTTTAGAACCTGTAGTGTTAATCTCTCTACCCATTTCTTGAATAATAAAGCCTAACTTCTTTCCATTAGAATCTGGAGTAGCTAAAGTTTCTAAAAAATAATCTAAATGATTTGCCAAACGTACTTTTTCTTCGTTGATGTCTAGTTTTTCGAGATAGTAAATTAGTTCTTGTTCAAAACGATTTTCATCAGTATCAATTTTTAAATCATCAATAGCCTTTTTTAAACGTGTTTTTACATTTTCAACTCTATCTGCATCTAAAGCTTTAACTTCTTCTAAATATTTTTTAATATTAACAATTCTTTCTTTAAAATCAATTTCTAAAGAAGCAGCTTCATCAACTCTGTATTGTACAATTTCTTTAACAGCTTCATCAATATGCGTATCAATTAAATTCCATTCATTTTCATCTAGTTCTTCACGTTCTGTTTTTAAAGCATCAGGCATGGTAATTGCCATTTTTAATAATTCAACATCATCTTCAGAATCTATAAAAAGAGTATTTCTAAGCTGCTCAACATAGTTTTTTACAACAGTTTTATTTACTGTGGTAGACGTTTCATCTGCTGTGATTTCTACAAAAATGGAAAAATCTACTTTACCTCGCATTAAAGATTTTGCTAGTTTTTTACGCACAGATAATTCTTTTTCTTTGTAATAAGAAGGAATTCGAACGTTTAAATCTAGATTTTTACTGTTTAAAGATTTGATTTCTATGGTTATTTTTTTGGTTGGCAATTGCAACACAGATTTTCCATAACCAGTCATAGATTGAATCATACAAACATTGTTTTAAATGAGTAGCAAAGATAAGTTTTATTTTGATGTATTTTTTTGCTGATCAGTAACTAAATAAACTCCTAGAAATATAGTTAGAGTGGCTATTATTTTTATGAGGTTTAAAGAATCGCTCCCTACAAGTAATGCATATCCACCAGCAATTACGGGTTGTAAATAAGTAAAAACACTTACAGTTGTTGGTTTTAGTTTTGATAACCCGTACAAATTAAATAAGTAGGTTATACAAGTTGTAAAAACAACAACAAAACCAATATTCCAATAAATAGGTGTAGGAATGGTAATCCACTCAATTTCTAGAAATTCTGAAGTACTAAAAGGTATTACCAAAATTAATCCAAATAAATAAAACCATTTTACAAATAATATGGGATGGTATTTCTGAATTAAGTTTTTAGCTAAAACCAGATATAAACCATAAGAAGCAGCATTCACAAATACTAGAAAATTACCTAGCGTATTATTTGAACTATTGTTAGCTGTTGTACTGCCCAAAGTTATTAGACTTAATGCACCTATTAAACCGATAAAAACTCCTAAAATTTGTTTTTTTGCTATTGGTTTTTTTATGATTATACTCGAGAAAATTAGCACCATAATTGGCGAAGTTACCATCATTACAGAGGCACTTATTGGTGAAGTGTAGCTTAAGCCTTTAAAAAAGGATAACATGTTTAAAGCAACACCAAATAAAGAGGCAATTGCAATTTTTTTATAATCTTGTTTTTCAATTTTTCCAGTTTTTATAAAAAAACCAATGATCCAAAAGATAATTGTTGTCCCTAAAACACGAATTAAAATAAAACCAAAGGGTTTCACATACACAGGCATTACTGCTTTGGCTATGGTGTAATTAATACCATAAATAAAGGTTCCAATACATACAGCAATTAGTGCTAAAGTTCTTGTTTTCATTGTATTTTATAAAAGTTGCAAAGTTGGTGATTTTTTTAACAGACAAAAAAAGAGTTTTAATTGATATTGAAATTCTTTTACTGAAGTTCGTTGATTTTTAGTTGGTTGTTATATCAGGTATATTTAAAAACAACCTTGAATTTTCATATCTTTTTTATTGGAAATCGTCAAATTTAAAAATTTGGCGACTTTCCAAATATGGCTTAACTTCTATTGATTAAATATCTAGCTATGAGTTATATACGTTTTTATGTGCTGGCTTTTCCGCTATTTAATTTTGTTTCCACTATTTTTTCCAATTCAGTTTGTTTAAAATCGAACCAATTTTGTCTAAAATCAGAATGGTCGACTTTATGCTTAAAATTCTGAAATGGCTTTTTATTTGCTAAAACGTTTTCCAATTCCGACTTCAGATTTTCGTCAGGCAACTGCTCAACAAAAAACTCCATAATTTTAAATGACTCGTAACTTTCTAATGACTCAATTTTTATAAAATCCGCTTTATGATTTTCCACTTTTTTTAAACAATCACTAAAAGCATCTTTAAAGTCTTCGTCATCAAAATATTGCGAGAAGTTTGGAATTGCAACAATTTCGTCAGTTTTGGGATTGAAATAACAGTTAAATCCGCTATCCAATTCTTGCGCTATTTTCTTAATTATATTTTGAGTTGATTTATCCAAAAAAACAGGCGTTTTTATCTTCTTTTATTATTTCTAGAATTTTATCTAAATAATTTGATTCTGGAAACGGTTCGTAAAGCTCCCATTTTCCGCTTGCTCTCATCCAATATAAATTCCATTCTTTTCTTGACTCATAAAATCGGATTTTTGCAAATTCAAATTTTTCTTTCTTTTTTGGGTCAGTCCAATCAGGACGAATTTCATATAAAATTATAGTTTTTCCATCATAAGAATATCCTATATCTAATTGTTCTCGAATTTCGAGATTTTCAGGTCGTAGTGATTCTACATAATTTTTTATAGTAGATTCATTTATGTCAATCGTGCTGTTTGTCATTTAGTTACGGTGTTGTTTTGCCCTTCTGCTAGTATGATTTAAAAATTAATGCGCATTTATTTTTGTAAACAAATCCCAAATAACAACACCTGTTGTTACAGAAATATTCAAAGAATGTTTGGTGCCTAATTGCGGAATTTCAATACACAAATTACTTGTATTTACCACTTCTTGTTGCACGCCTTTTACTTCATTTCCCATTACAATGGCGTATTTCTGATTTTTCTCAGGAAAAAAATTATCCAAATTTGTACTATTCTCAGCCTGTTCAATTGCTAAAACTTTTACATTTTCAGCTTTCAACTTTTCAATTACAGATAGTGTGTTTTCTGCATATTCCCAATCCACAGATTCTGTTGCTCCTAAAGCTGTTTTATGAATATCTCTATTTGGTGGTGTTGCAGTAATGCCACACAAGTAAATTTTTTCAATCAAAAAAGCATCACTAGTTCTAAATACAGAACCAATATTATTCAAACTTCTAATGTTATCTAAAATGATGATTAAAGGTGTTTTTTGAGTCGATTTAAATTCATCAACTGAAATTCTACCCAATTCGTTATTTTTTAATTTCCTCATAATTCAGTTTTCAGTTGGCAGTAGCAGTCATTAGTAAAAACTGTTTGACTGAATACTGAATACTGCCTACTTTTTGTAACTTCGCAAAACTAACTGAAAAATTCTAAATCTTGGCTAAACCAAAAGTAAAAAAGGTAACTCCTTTAATGAAACAATACAATGCTATCAAGACCAAATATCCTGATGCTATGTTGCTTTTTCGTGTGGGAGATTTCTATGAAACTTTTGGGGAAGATGCTGTAAAAGCAGCTGGTGTTTTAGGAATTACACTAACCAAAAGAGGTGCAGGTTCAGATTCTGAAACTGCACTAGCTGGTTTTCCTCATCATTCTTTAAATACCTATTTGCCAAAGTTGGTAAAAGCAGGAATGCGAGTTGCCATTTGCGATCAGTTGGAAGACCCAAAAATGACGAAGAAAATTGTAAAACGAGGTGTTACAGAATTGGTTACTCCTGGCGTTTCTTTAAACGATGAAGTTTTACAAAGCAAAAGCAACAATTTTTTAGCGGCTGTTCATTTTGATAAAAAACAATTGGGAATTTCTTTTCTAGACGTTTCAACTGGTGAATATCTAGTAGCTCAAGGCACAGCTGAATATATTGACAAATTGTTGCAAAACTTCTCACCAAGTGAAGTTTTGGTTCAAAAGCAAAACAAACAACAATTTTTAGAATTGTTTGAAAACAGATATTATACTTTTTATTTGGATGATTGGGTTTTTCAAAAGGAATATGCCAACGAAACACTACACAATCATTTTGAAGTAAAAAGCCTTAAAGGATTTGGAATTCAGGATGTAAAAAACGGAATTATTGCTGCTGGTGCTGTTTTGTATTACTTATCAGAAACACAACATAATCAGTTAAAACACATTCAAAATATCAGCAGAATTGCAGAAGATAATTATGTTTGGATGGACAGGTTTACTGTTAGAAATTTAGAGCTTTACAATCCGAATTCTCTAAATGCAGTTACCCTTTTAGATGTTATTGATAAAACCATTTCACCTTTGGGTGGACGATTGTTAAAACGTTGGCTGGCTTTGCCTTTAAAAAATATTGATGAGATTCAAAATCGTCACGAATTGGTAAAGTTTTTTATAGATTCTGATGAGTTTTCTCAAACAGTAACCTATCAATTAAAACAAATTTCTGATTTAGAAAGACTCATTTCTAAGGTGGCTACAGGCAAAGCTTCACCTAGAGAAATTGTCTTATTAAAAGATTCTCTGAAAGCAATTTTACCTATAAAATCAGCATCAGAGAAAAGTAAAAATAAAGCTGTTCAAAACTTAGGAAAACAGCTCCACACTTGTGAAACTTTAATTACTAAAATTTCTGAAACTTTGTTTGATGATGCTCCTGTAAACATCAATAAGGGAAATGCAATTGCCAATAATGTACATCAAGAATTAGATGATTTACGTGCTATTTCATCATCAGGAAAACAGTTTTTAGATGAACTATTAGCTCGCGAAACTGAAGCTACAGGAATTACGAGTTTAAAAATTGCGTTCAATAATGTTTTTGGTTATTACATTGAAGTTAGAAATACGCATAAAGACAAAGTTCCTGAACAATGGATCAGAAAACAAACCTTAGTTTCTGCAGAAAGATATATCACAGAAGAGCTTAAAGAGTACGAAACCAAAATTTTAGGTGCTGAAGAAAAAATTGCCAAATTAGAACAAGAAATTTTCTCTAAATTATTGCAATACATCATACAATTTGTAGATGTAATTCAAAAAAATGCACAGATTATTGCAAAAATTGATTGTTTGTTATCCTTCTCTGTTTTGGCTGTTGATCATAATTATGTGCGTCCAATGATGGATGAAAGCACAGATTTAGATATTAAAAACGGACGTCATCCTGTTATAGAAAAACAGTTACCTATTGATCAAACCTATATTGCAAATGATGTGGTATTGAACAGAAATCAGCAACAAATCATAATGATTACTGGGCCAAATATGTCTGGTAAATCTGCCATTTTACGTCAAACTGCATTAATTGTTTTATTGGCACAAATGGGAAGTTATGTGCCTGCTCAAAATGCTAAAATCGGAATTGTAGATAAAATTTTTACAAGAGTTGGTGCTAGTGATAATATTTCTATGGGCGAATCAACGTTTATGGTAGAAATGAATGAAACTGCATCTATCTTAAATAATGTTTCTGAACGTAGTTTAATTTTATTAGATGAAATTGGACGTGGAACCTCTACTTATGATGGAATATCGATTGCTTGGGCAATTTCTGAATTTCTACACGAACATCCAACTAAAGCAAAAACCTTATTTGCTACACATTATCATGAATTGAATGAAATGACCACAACTTTTGAGCGCATTAAAAACTTTAATGTGTCTGTAAAAGAGTTAGAAAACAATATTATTTTCTTACGTAAATTGGTTTCTGGAGGTTCTAATCACAGTTTTGGTATTCACGTAGCCAAACTAGCAGGAATGCCAAATATGGTAATTCATAGGGCCAATAAAATTTTAGCACAATTAGAAAAGAATAATAAAAGTGCAGACGTCAAAGACGCTTTAAAACAAACCCAACACGAAGAAATGCAACTCAGCTTTTTTCAACTAGATGATCCTCTTTTAGAAAATATTCGTGAAGAAATTTTAGCGACTAATATTGACACCTTAACACCCATAGAAGCCTTGATGAAACTGAATGAGATTAAACGAATGTTGGTTAAAAAGTAGTGTTTTTCTTTTAATAATATACCTCCAAAACTTTAGCATCCTCAGCTTTTAATGCTATTTTTTTAAGTGATGCAGGTAGCAAAAGGGTTTCTCCTTGTTGAATTGTAAATGTTGTTTCCTCACTAATTACATCTATAGCACCTTCTACACACATATAAATTACAAAAGAATCAATACTAGAATAGTCTTTTGCAACTGTTGTATTAATGTCTAAAATATTAGTTCTAAAATATGGAGAATGTACTAACTTGTTAGAGGTGTTTTTTTCTAAATTATAATCTGTTTTGTAAGAGCTATGCACTTTATAATCCAATACATCTTTAGCCATTTCTGTATGTAATTCGCGCTTTTCACCTGTTTTGGCATCTACTCTATCATAATCATAGATTCGATAGGTAATGTTAGAGGTTTGTTGAATTTCTGCCAATAATACTCCTGCACCTATTGCATGAACTCTTCCTGTTGGAATATAAAATGTATCACCCTTGGTTACAATTTCGTGATGCATCACATCTAGAATTGTATTGTTTTCTAAATGTTTTTGATAACCATCAGTTGTGATTTCTTCATCAAAACCAACAATTAATTTTGCATTTTCATCAGCTTGCATTACATACCACATTTCGTTTTTTCCAAACGAATTATGACGCTCTTTGGCAACCTCATTACTTGGGTGCACCTGAATAGATAATGGTGTTTTGGCATCAATAAATTTAATCAACAATGGAAACTCTTCTCCAAATTTTTCATATACAGCGTTTCCAACAAAACCGCCTTTAAACTCATTCGTTAAATCTCGTAAAGTTTTTCCCTTTAAAGCTCCTTCAGAAACTACAGTTTCATCACCAGAAACATCAGAAATTTCCCAAGATTCGCCAATATTTTCTTCAGTGTAGTTTTTATTTAATTCAGTTTTTAATTTTTCTCCACCCCAAATTCTGTATTTATAAAGTGGTGTAAATTTTAAAGGATATAAATTCATTTTAATGCTTTTTTAAAGAATAATTTTTGAGTACAATTTACTATTAAAATTTCTTTTAAGAAATAATAATAAATTTGATTTTCAGTAAATTACGAAAACGTTTTAATAGTTGAGTTGAAATTGAATATAGGTAATGGGTTTACCTACTTCTAAATATTGGTTTTCGTAAAAAGTTTGTGTTTCTGTAACCTCTTTAGGTGCTCCTTCATTTTTATATACATTGTGGTTTGCATATAATATGGTATGCCCTTGGCCAGACAACAAACCTAAAGTATAACCATGCATAAACTCAGAGTCTGTTTTTAAGTTTACAATCCCATTTTCTTTTAAAATATGATGGTATTTCTTTAAGAAATTGGCATTGGTCATTCTGTGTTTGGTGCGTTGGTATTTGATTTGCGGATCAGGAAAAGTAATCCAAATTTCTGAAACTTCGTTTTGTGCAAAGATTAAATCTACCAGTTCAATTTGAGTTCTTACAAAAGCTACATTTTCAAGATTTTCTTCTATGGCAGTTTTTGCTCCTCTCCAAAAACGGGCACCTTTAATATCGATACCAATATAATTCTTATTAGGATTTTTTTGAGCTAAAGCAACTGTATATTCTCCTTTACCACAACCTAATTCAACAATAATAGGGTTGTTGTTTTTAAAAAAAGAATGCCATTTACCTTTGTAAGAAAAATCGGTTAAAACCTCATCTCTAGTTGGCTGAATGACATTTTTGAACGTTTTGTTTTCCTCAAAACGTTTTAGTTTGTTTTTACTTCCCAAGTCGTAAAATTATGCTCTATCTTCTGTACCTTCGTCTAAGAATCTTTTAGACTCTTTCATCCAATACGCGAATAAAACTAAAAGAACTAGTAAAAACAGCCAATTTACTCCATTAGACAACCACCAACCTAAATCTGCAGTCGCAAGTTCTAATCGTAACCATTTAAAAGGTAAAAATAAAACGTCGGTAAATAAACTACCAATCCATCTAAAAATATTGCTTGCTATCATAACTTAAGTATCTTTACAGTGCAAAAATAACAAAAGAAAAGATGTTAGCCAATTTTTTAAACAAATCTAAGCCTATCAATTTTATTGGTATGTTAATTTTTTTTATAGTTGGGTTATTATACACTATTTTTTATGATGGTTTTACTTCAGGTAAACTGCTAAAAAGTGCCATTTTAATCTTATTTTTTTTAAGCAACTTTTTTGTTTTTAACTTCATCAATAACAAAAATAGCCTCACATTCGATAATTCTTACGCGTACTTTTTCTTCGTTTTGTTAATGCTAAGCTTTTCAACGGTATTAATTGAGTACCTAATTTTAATTAAAACTTTTATTTACTTGTTGTTTTTGAGAAAAATATACAGTTTACGTTCATCAAAAAAGACCATAGAAAAATTTTTTGATAGTGGTTTTTGGTTGGGCATCCTTTTTATTTTGGAACCTTTTACTATTGTATTTTTGGTATTGATTTATATAGCAATTTACATACACAATAAAATTACAATTCAATCTCTTTTTGTACCTATTATTGGTTTTATCACCCCTTTAATCATCTATTTTACCTACCTTTATGGGTATAATAAACTTGATATATTTACCAAACTTTTTGAGTTTGATTTTATTTATAACATTGAATTTTATAGGCAAACAAAATATCTATGGATTATAAATGGTATTTTATTTTTTACTTTTTTATCGATAATAACAAAGTCGATAAAAGCCTTATCAATTAATAATACTTTTAGAAAAAATTGGATATTACTCCTTATCAATTTTACAATATCTTTTGTCTTTTTATCTTACCTACCAGATAAAAATGGTTCAGAATTGGTTTATATATTTTTGCCAACTGCAATTATATTGGCAAACGGAATTGAATTGATTCAAAAGAAAATAATAAAAGACAGCATACTTTACCTATTCTTAGTTGCCACTATTGTAGTACATTATTTTTTATAAT
>CBFIFR010000042.1:0-26803 GCA_965661915.1 Polaribacter sp.
TTTATACTATTTTGATAATGGATGTGGGTTTGATTTAAAAACAATAAAATTAGGTTCTGGAATTACAAACATTAAAGAAAGAGTAGAAATCTTTAATGGAAAAATAGATATAGATACCAATAATGGCAGATCTATTTTTGTAATTGAACTACCACTATAAATTATGAATAAAAATATTAACATAATCATAGCAGATGATCATGACCTTTTTAGGGTAGGTTTATCAGAATTACTAAAAAAACACACAGATATTTGTATCGTTGATACAGTACCTGATGGAGAAAAACTTTTAAACCTAATTAAAAAGTTTGATGATATTGATATTATTTTATTAGATATTTCCATGCCAAATGTAGATGGTTTTGAAGTGTTGAAAGCAATAAAAAATAGCGATATTAATATTAAGCCAATTATTATCTCTATGCATAATGAAGGAAATTACATTGCAAAATGTGTAAAAGAGGGTGCTTATGGATATTTATTGAAAAATGCAGATGAAAAAGAATTGCTAAAAAGTATTAGAACAGTTGCAAAGGATAAAAAGTATTTTAGTGCAGAAATATCAAAAAAAATGATCAATTTTATGTCTGAAAATCCAATAAGTGTAGATGTTTTAACAAATAAAGAAGCTCAAGTTCTTAAACTTATTGCTAAGGGGTTGACTACTAAAGAAATAGCCTCGAAATTATTTGTAAGTAACAGAACCATAGAAACTCATAGAGCAAATATTCTTAAAAAAACTGAAGTAAAAAATACTGCAGAGCTTATTAAAAAGGCTACAGATTTTAAAATTTTATAAAAATATCCGTATAAATACGGATATAAAAATACCGATTTTCTTATAGTACAAGAACATAGGTTTCATGGCTAAATTTGAAGTAGTTAAACAATAGTGTTTGGCATAACTTTAAAATAGCAACAACATGAAAAATTTAGTTTTAGTAATCGCATTTGTATTTATTTCAACATCTATTTTTGCCCAAAAGCGTAAAGATTTAAAAGGGCCTGCATATAAAAATTATAAAGTTTGGGAACACAAATCTGAGCCAACTCCAATTTTTGTGAATACGAATAAAAAAGACTTAAAAGGTCCTGCTTATAAAAACTATAAGCCTTGGAGAGACAATAGTAAAAAAACAAAAATTGTAGTAGTTTCTAGCAAAAGAAGTAAACTTACTGGACCAGCATATAAGAATTACAAACCTTGGAGAGACGAACAATAAAACCTTGCATTTTAGCATCTTTATTTTAAAAAAGATGTTAATTTATAAAACCTCAAGATACTTTTGTTATCTTGAGGTTTTTCTAAATAAATTAATTTAAATTTTTTAATGATGACAATCTTTGATAAAATAAAATGGATTTTAGGAGTTTTAATGATTTTTGTGCTAATAATCACTACAAATTTAATTGATAGAGATAATTTTACACGGGTAAAAGATACCGTTATTAATATTTATGAAGATAGACTTATTGCTAAAGATTTAATTTTTAAAATTTCAAATAAAATCAATGTTAAAGAAGTAGCAGTAATTAGTAATAATTTAAATTATTTTAAAAAGCAAAATAGTAATGAGAATAAAGAATTAGATAATTTACTTTTTAATTTTGAGGAAACTAATTTAACAATTGAAGAAGTAGGTGTTTTCAATAACTTAAAAAGCCAAATAAAGGCGCTTAAAGAATTAGAAGATAAAAACTTAAAAAATGCAAATACACATAAAACTTATCTTATTACAATTAAAGAAATAGAAGAAAGTCTTATAAACTTATCAGATATACAAGTTAGAGAAGGGGGTAGGTTGATGTCTGTAAGTAAAAAAGCACTGTCTACAATCGAGCTATTCACACAAATTGAAATTTATTTTCTAGTTTTCTTAGCTATTATTGTACAATTGATTATAATTTACAATCCTAAGAAAAAACTTGCGAGTAAAAAAAATAATTAGTTTACTTTTTCTACTTTTTCAATCTTGCTTTCTTTTTTATCACCAGTAACAGTTACAATATATAAGCTAGAATTGTCATCATCATCCATGTTTTCGTAAATATCATTGCCTAAAATTTTATTGGCAAAAATGGGTGTGGTATTGCTATGACCTACAATTAAAACCGATTTTCCTTTGGTTTCTGCTTTAAAAATTGAATCGTACATATTTCTTGGGTCGTAATATTGTATCCTTAACTTTTTGGTCATAGCTGTTGGTGTAGCAGTTTCCATGGTTCTAAAATATTTGGTAGAATATACAGCATCAATTTGAATATCTTCAAAATAATTTGCCCAACGTTGTGCTCTTTTTTCGCCTTCAAAATTTAAATTCGGATTTCCATTAGATGGGGCTTTTCTATCTTTTTCTGCATGGCGAATTAAATAATAAGTTGTGGTTTCGCCAGAAGTACAAGAAACTAGAAGACTAAAAGTAAATACGAAAAGAAAGAAATATTTTTTCATTAAGTTGATTTTAAAGGCGAATATAAACAAAAAAGAAAAAGTGGTGTTTTTTAGGACACCACTTTTTAGCATATTTCATTTCAATTTTAGGAATTGACTACCAAATCAGATTGATTTCTAAACACTAGTTTGTCATCAAAAGCATCTAATAAGATTATACTATCTGTAGTAATTCTTCCAGCCAAGATTTCTTTAGACAATTGGTTTAAGACTTCTTTTTGAATAACTCTTTTTACGGGTCTTGCACCAAACTCAGGTTGATAACCTTTTTTAGCTAAATATGAAATTGCCTCATCAGTAGCATCTAAAGTAATATCTTGCTTTGCTACCATTTTTTGTAATTGCACTATCTGTAATCGTACAATTTCAGAAATATCACTTTTATTTAATGGTGTAAACATGATAACATCATCAATTCTGTTTAAAAATTCAGGTCTCACCGATTTTTTTAGCAACCCTAAAACTTCAATTTTTGCAACTTCTGTAACAGCATCAATATCAGCTTTTGAGTCAGAAAATTTTTCTTGAATAATATGGCTTCCCATATTTGATGTCATAATAATAATAGCATTCTTAAAATCTGCAACACGTCCTTTATTATCAGTCAATCTGCCTTCATCTAAAACTTGTAATAAAATATTAAATGTATCTGGATGTGCTTTTTCAATTTCATCTAACAAAACCACAGAATAGGGTCTTCTTCTCACAGCTTCTGTTAATTGGCCACCTTCATCATAACCTACATATCCAGGAGGCGCACCAACCAATCTACTTACTGAATGGCGTTCTTGGTATTCGCTCATATCAATTCTGGTCATGGCACTTTCATCATCAAATAAATATGCTGCCAAGGCTTTAGCCAATTCTGTTTTACCTACACCAGTTGTACCTAAAAATAAAAAACTCCCAATAGGTTTAGATGGATTTTGCAAACCAGCTTTAGAGCGTCTTACAGCATCAGAAATAGCAACAATAGCCTCTTCTTGTCCAACAACTCTTTTATGTAATTGTTGCTCTAGCTGTAAGAGTTTATCACGTTCAGATTGAATCATTTTTGTAACAGGAATTCCTGTCCATTTTGCAATGACTTCAGCAATATCCTCATAAGTTACTTCTTCTTTTATTAAAGAATTACTATTTTGATTTTCTGATAAAATTTGTTGATATTCTTCTAGCTTTTCTTGTGCCTCTTTAATTTTACCATATCTAATTTCTGCAACTTTACCATAATCTCCTTCTCGTTCTGCTTTTTCGGCTTCAATTTTAAAATTTTCAATATCAGATTTCGCATTCTGAATATTATCTACAACATCTTTTTCAGATTTCCATTTTGCATTTAATGTATTTCTTTGTTCTTTAAAATTCGCCAATTCAGCACGTAAAGATTTCAACTTAACTTCATCTTTCTCACGTTTAATTGCCTCAATTTCAATTTCTAACTGCATTATTTTACGATCTAAGACATCTAATTCTTCAGGTTTCGAATTAATTTCCATACGTAATTTAGAAGCAGCTTCATCCATTAAATCAATCGCTTTATCTGGTAAAAAACGATTGGTAATATACCTTTGCGATAATTCTACAGCACCAATAATAGCTTCATCTTTAATACGAACTTTATGATGTGTTTCGTACTTTTCTTTAATTCCTCTTAAAATAGAAATGGCACTTTCTGTATCTGGTTCATCTACCAAAACTTTTTGAAAACGACGTTCTAAGGCTTTATCTTTTTCAAAATATTTTTGATATTCATCTAAAGTAGTGGCACCAATTGCTCTTAATTCACCTCTTGCTAATGCTGGTTTTAAGATGTTAGCTGCATCCATAGCTCCTTGTCCACCTCCTGCACCAATTAAGGTGTGGATTTCATCAATAAATAAAACAATATCTCCATCAGAAGTGGTTACTTCTTTGATAACCGACTTTAAACGCTCTTCAAACTCACCTTTGTATTTTGCACCCGCTATTAATGCGCCCATGTCTAAAGAAAAAATCAATTTGTCTTTTAGGTTTTCTGGGATATCTCCATCAACAATTCTGTGTGCTAAACCTTCTGCAATGGCTGTTTTACCAGTACCTGGTTCACCTACTAAAATTGGGTTATTTTTGGTTCTTCGTGATAAGATTTGCAATAACCTTCTAATTTCTTCATCTCTACCAATTACAGGATCTAATTTTCCATTTTGGGCTAATTCGTTTAAGTTTTTAGCATACTTACTTAAAGAATTATAGGTTTCTTCTTGACTTTGAGAAGTTACTCGTTCGCCTTTTCGCAATTCATCAATAGCAGCTTTTAAACCTTTTTCAGTAACTCCTTGATCTTTTAAAACTTGAGAAATATTAGACTTTGATTTAAAAATTGCTAAAATTAAATGTTCAATAGAAACATAATCATCTTTCATTTTTTTAGCAATGATAGAAGCTTCATTTAACGTTTTGCCAGCTTCTCTAGATAGCATAATTTCAGCTCCAGACACCTTTGCAAAACTGTCTAATTGTTTGTCTACAATTTGATTAACAATATTTAGGTTAATACTCAATTTCTTCAATAAAAACGGTAAAACATTTTCATCCACTTGTGTTAAAGCTTTAAAAATATGTTCGTTTTCTATTTGATTATGACCAAAACTTTGGGCAATTTGCTGCGCCATTTGTAAGGTCTCTTGCGATTTTGTTGTATAGTTGTTAAAATTCATTTTTCGTTTATTTTTCTTTTTACCATTTATAATAATCAATTATAATACCAGCTCTAATTTAAATAGTTCACCCGTCATTTTGTCTTTTAAATCCTTTGTATAACTGACGTTTTGACTGATAAAGTTTCTTATCTTTGTATTTAAATAAAATTTAAAAAATGGGATTATTTGATAAAATGTTTGGAGAAAAAGATAGTACATCAGAAAAAAAAGCGGCTTTTAATTGGATTGATTTAACGAATATAAATCAGATTGATGAATTAAAGGAAGTGTCTAAATCTAACACTGTTTTAATTTATAAGCACTCAACACGTTGTGGAATCAGTAAAATGGTGATTAAGAAGTTAGAAAGATTGTTTACAGATGAGCATAAAAGTTTTAAAGTGTATTATTTAGATTTATTAAATCATAGAGATATTTCTAATAAACTTGCAGAAGTGTTTGACGTTGTGCACCAATCTCCTCAAGTATTAGTTGTTAAAAATGAAACATGTGTGTTTAATACTTCGCATGATGCAATCGCAGAAATAAATTTATCAAGATTTATATAACATAAACTTGCATTAAACCTTATTTAAATCTTATTTTTGTTACTTAAATTTTTAAACTTTTGGCAGATACAAATACTTCAAATAAAATTGTAGGTAAAGAATTATACGGATATCAAAAAGATGCACTTCACGAAATTTTTAAACGTTTCGAAAATGCACCTAAAGATTACCATTTGTTATACCAACTCCCTACTGGAGGTGGAAAAACAGTAATTTTTTCTGAAATTGTAAGACGTTATTTAGAAATATATCAAAAGAAAGTTTTAGTATTAACGCATAGAATTGAGTTAAGTAAACAAACTTCTAAAATGCTTAAAGAGTTTGGTGTTAGAAATAAAATAATTAATTCTACTGCTAAATTAGATGACCAACATGACTTTGATTGTTTTGTTGCCATGGTTGAAACGTTAAAAAATCGTTTAAATGATGATAAATTAGATATTTCTGATATTGGCTTGGTTATCGTTGATGAAGCTCATTACAATTCTTTTACCAAAATTTTTAAGTTTTTTAATGACGCATTTGTGTTGGGAGTAACAGCTACACCTTTAAGTTCTAACATTAAATTACCAATGTACGAGAACTATCAAGAGTTATTTGTAGGTGAGTCAATTCAAGATTTAATTGACAATAGTTATTTGGCAAGAGCTAATATGTATTCTTATAACGTAGGTTTAACTTCGTTAGAAGTTGGTGCTAATGGAGATTATACTGTAAAATCATCAGAAGATTTATACACCAATACAGATATGTTAACGAAATTGGTGGCTGCTTACGAAGAAACTGCAAAAGGTAAAAAAACACTTATTTTTAACAACGGAATCAATACATCAATTCAGGTTTTCCACGCGTTTAAAAAAGCAGGTTATCCAATTGCACATTTAGACAATACCAATACCAAAAAAGAACGTGAGTTAATTTTACGTTGGTTTCATAAAACCCCAAATGCTATAATTACTTCTGTAAGTATTTTAACAACAGGTTTTGATGAACCAAGTATTGAAGCTATCATTTTAAATAGAGCTACAAAATCTTTAACATTATATTACCAAATGATTGGTCGTGGTTCACGAATTTTTAAAGATAAAACTACGTTTGATGTTGTTGACTTAGGAAACAACTTTTATAGATTTGGACCTTGGGGTGCAGATTTAGATTGGCAAAAAATGTTTAGAGCTCCAGATTATTATTTAAATGCAATCTTATCTGATGAAGAAATAGAAAGTACATTTAGATATGAATTGCCTGCGGATGTTAAAAAAGAATTTGCAAAATCTACAGATACCTATTTTGATATGAAAAAGGTTTATATAGATACCATTAGAGCTGGTGAATCTTCAAAACGTGTTTTAGAAAAATCAATACAGCACCATGCAAAAATGTGTATTGAAAATAGTGAAGATGTTTTTGATGCGTTAATTTTAGCAAAAAAATTAGGTGAAGAGATTGATGACCGAATTAACAGATACGCAAAATGTATCTCTAAAAGTACCCATAACTTTGTAACCTGGTTAAAAGACGATTACAGAAAAAAATTAAATGCCTATTTACGTACAAATTTTGATCGCGACTTCGAGGAAATTCATGGATATCCTCCAGAAGACTAGTCTTAATAATAGTATAATTAAAGTGAAAAATTTTTTCACTTTTGTTTTTTTATATTAAAAAATAAACTACTTTTAATATACTTATTAAAAGTTAAATGTTTTATTTTTCTTATTTCGAGAGTAATGTTTTACAGGAGATAAATAATTACAATGCATTTTGGAAATGCAACGAAAAAATAAAGGCTTCTCCTTTTTTCCATTTTAAAAAAATGCAGTTAATATCTAGGCTGCATGTGATTTACTTACAAATTATACAGTAATAACTCTTTTTTAAGAGCAAGTATTTCTTATATTTTATCTGTTATCAGATTTTAATTTAGAATTACTATTGTAGTTCCATTAATGCTTATATTCTAGAGATGTAAATTAGCCTTTTTAGTGGATTGAGAAATTTTATATTGATTTAATAAATTGTAAAATTATAAAAAATGAAAAGAGTAATCGTTGAGTATGCAAAACTAACTAAAGACATCTTAGATATGTTAATTGAAAAATATCCTGATGGCTATGATTATGAGGATATTATCTCATTTAAAAATGCCAAAGGAGAAACCATAAAAGCAATAGAAGTTAAAACTGAGGATACTAATTATTTAGTAAAAATCAGTACCAAGTTAGAAAATGCAATGGAAGAATATGCTGATGATGAAGAGTTCTTTGATGATAATGATGATTTTGATATAAATTTTGAAGATGAAGATTAGAAATTATAAAGTAATTTTAAGTTAACATTTCTTTTTTTACTTAAATTATTAGCAATTTAATTAGAATAGTATAAAATTAAACCTTTTTAAAATCATTGGTAGTTCTCTAAATAATCAATAATAAGCGCTCTATTTTTCCAGAGGGTTGTATTGTATTCCTTTAAAGTGATGTAGGGTACTTTTTTAGAAGGTTCATTTTTCTTTTTAGCTTTCACAGTAAACTTCTTAATAGCATGTATATCAGTCAGTAAAATCTCATTAATTGATAAAACATCTACTTCTATTTTAATATCAAACTTCACTTTTTCTTTTTCTTGAGAATTTTCTTTAAACTTTATTGGTCTATGGATGTAAGCATAATTGCCCAAAGTTTCTTTAAAATACGATACATAAATACGGTCATTGCTGTTTTTTTCATAATAAATTGTAGCAGTGTTTATATTTTCAGAAGCTTTAATACCTAATAGCCATTTTAAATTTAAGTTGAATCCTTTTTTACCCTCAGCAAAAGAATAGGTGATTTTTTTAATTGTATACGTAATTGGATCAACATAAATTTTGCCCCAAAATTTCGATTTTGATTTACGAGGTTCAAAATTGATGCAATAAAATAATTTACTTCCTAAAGCCTCATTTTTATCTAAATAATGGTCGTAATATTTTTTACTTAAAAAATTAGTATTGTTGTTACTTTTAAAAAATGTAGCACTTTTTAGTGCATCATTATAATAGTATTTAGAATTGTTTTTATCAAAAGAATTATTTTTTGATAGAGAATCGGTTTCTCTTACAATTTCTTTTAACGAAAGTGAATCTTCTAATCTAAATAGGCCAGAGCTAATCTTATAAGTTGAATTCGTATCTAAGTGTTTTAAAACAATATTTTGTAAACCATTTTGAGCTGTTTCTATAGTTATATTTTTATCATTATTAAAAAAGGTAATCCCTTTAATAGTATCAATTTCTGTAAAATTAAAATCTCTTTTCCATTTTTCTGAATATTTTTTTTGAGTTTTCAACACTCCAAAAAATTCAGAAGTAACTTTTGGTTTACTTTCTCTAAGTTTTTTAGCGTATTCAGTCAATTCTTTTTCCGCTAATTTTCTCGATTTTCTATTTAGCAAGGTGCTTTTTTCCAATTCTAAATCTAATTTTTTAAAATCTATTTCAGCGTATTCTCTAGCATAAAAACTACCTTGCAATGCCCCAGATACAAAGTTTTTTAGCATACTTTTTTTAGTTTTAATCAACAAAGAATCAAGGTTTATTTTAGTTAAGTTGATTTGTATTTCATCTAACTGATTAATATTTTCAGTCAAAACCACTAAGAAGTTCCGTTTTTGCAAATCTTGTAACGTTAATGTCTTTGAAACAAAACCTAAACATGAAAATGTAACCTTTTTTACGTTTTTAATTTGTAGATTATATACGCCATTTTTGTCAGATTCAGTACCCGTTTTTAAATTTGTTACTACTGCAGCCCTGTAAATTGGTTTAGAAGTTGTTTTACTGATAATTTTTCCATTTACAATTTGAGATTGTATTACTAAACATCCGTAGAAAAATAAAGTGATACAAAGTAACTTTTTAGTCATAGTTGCGTTGATTTTTTCGAAAAGTAGACAATTTTTAGATTTTGAAATAAAACAACATTTAAATTTAACAAAGTATTATATTTGGATTCTGAAAAAATTAGGAAGAATTATATTAATTTAAGTTAAAATATTCATAGACAATAATTAAGTACTTAAAAAAAATAATAATTACAGATATGCATTATACCAGATACCTTATATATTTATTTTTACTATTGAGTAGTTCTATTTTTTCACAGTCTAATATCCCAACTAAACTTCCTGAACCTATTCTAAAGATTAATTTTGATGATAATATTAACTCAAATGAGTTCAAGGCAATTCTTGGTCTTAAAAATGTTGAGATGGATAAAGGAAAAGGTATTAATGAGTCCACAGCAATTAAAGTAAGTTATGTTGGTTTTAATAAAGGAAGTGAGCGAATAGTAAATAGTATAAAACTGCCAGAATCATATAGTGAAGCAACACTAAACTACGCTGTAAATTTTGATGAAGATTTTCAGTTTCCTAGAGGTGGAAAGTTGCATGGGCTTGGACCTATAAATAAGATTACAGGAGGTAGAGCAATTGAAAAAGATGGATGGAGTGCTCGAATTTGTTTTAAAAAAAAGGGTTTTATTACCTCATATGTTTATCATCAAAATATGAAAGGAAAATATGGTGATGGTAAATCCTCTAAAAACTTTTATTTTAAAAAAGGAAAGTATTATCAAATAGCTATTTATGTTAAAATAAATACACCTGCTTCTGCAGCAAATGGTGAGGTTAGTGTTTATGTTAATGGAGAGAAAGTAAGCTCTTATAAAGGTTTGCAACTAAGAGCTGTAGATAAAAAAGATAGTGAAATAAATAATTTTCTTTTTTCAACATTTCATGGTGGTAATACACCTGATTTTGCACCAAAAGATAAAAACGGTAATTATACGACTGTTTATGCTTGGTTTGATAATTTTGAAATTTATAAAGGGTTATTTATTGTTGGTAACAAAAATTAATTTTTACATACAGTTTTGAATATTTATCATGTTAGACCATAATGGTTTACACTTTAGTAAATGTTCAAAAAACTCAAAATCGATTCTTTAAAACTACAGATTTTATAATTATAGATAAATAATTTAATGGTGCACTTTATTGACAAATATTGTTCATAGAAAACGATTAGAATTATTTACATTTGCACCGCCTTTAAATTAACAGCCAAAGCTAAAATAGATTAGAAATTATGAAAGCAGGAATTGTAGGATTACCAAACGTAGGAAAATCAACATTATTCAATTGTTTATCAAATGCAAAAGCGCAAAGTGCAAACTTTCCTTTTTGTACAATTGAGCCTAATTTAGGCGTAGTAAATGTGCCAGATTCGCGTTTAGAAAAGTTAGAAGAATTGGTAGTTCCTGAAAAAGTAATTCCTGCAACTGTAGAGATTGTAGATATTGCTGGCTTAGTAAAAGGAGCAAGTAAAGGTGAAGGTTTAGGAAATCAGTTTTTGGCAAATATTCGCGAAACGGATGCTATTTTACACGTTTTACGCTGTTTTGATAATGATAATATTATTCATGTTGATAATTCTATTGATCCTGTAAGAGACAAAGAAACCATTGATATTGAACTGCAATTAAAAGACCTAGAAACCGTTCAAAAACGATTAGAACGCGTAAAAAGAACAGCAAAAACAGGAAATAAAGAAGCACAAGCAGAATTGGCTGTTTTATTAAAAGTAGAGGAAACTTTATTACAAGGCGTTTCTGTAAGGGCTTTAGATTTTTCTGAAAAGGAAATAGAATTTGTACAATCTTTACAATTCATTACCTCTAAACCGGTGTTGTATGTTTGTAATGTTGATGAAAATTCAGCTGTTTCTGGAAATGCTTATGTAGATAAAGTAAAAGAAGCTGTAAAAAACGAAGACGCTGAAGTAATTGTTTTGGCTGTAGGTACAGAAGCAGATATTACAGAGTTAGAAGATTATGAAGAGCGACAAATGTTCTTGGAAGATATTGGTTTAGAAGAAGCTGGTGTGTCTCGTTTAATACGTTCTGCTTACAAATTATTGAACTTACAAACGTATTTTACGGCTGGTGTTAAAGAAGTAAGAGCATGGACAATTCCTGTAGGCTCAACTGCCCCACAAGCTGCTGGTGTAATTCATACCGATTTTGAAAAAGGTTTTATTAGAGCAGAAACCATTTCTTATGAAGATTACGTTACTTATGGATCAGAATCAAAAGTAAAAGAAGCTGGTAAAATGAGAGTAGAAGGTAAGGAGTATATTGTAAAAGATGGTGATGTTATGCATTTTAGATTTAATGTATAATTTTATTTACACACTTTATGGTTTGGTATCTCTAAAGTAATTTTTATGCGATTTTTTTCTTAATTTTTAGATTTTAATGCTTTTTTGAGTATTGGTTATCGTGCTTTACTTGTTTTAATAGATTTACCCCAAACAAAAGTATAACGATTTGCATTGGCTTCTATTTTTGTGCCAACTACAAAAATATCTTTTAAACTAATTACACCTTGCTCTACAAGAAGCAACATTATTTGATTAAAGACAGGTTTAAAATATTTTTGAAGACGTTTGCTTCTAAAATCCTATTATTGGTTTGGTTTGTTTTGTTCACGCAATCAAACCTGTGCTAAACTTGACTCAGTATAAAGTGACTATTCTCTGATAATGCTTGTTCTATTTTTTTTAAGAGTATATGTTTCGTAAATAGGCATAAATCAAAAGTTGGATTCATTAGGTCTTAAAAACAATTTTCTGCTTATTCATAAAAATTCGAAACCCTGTATAAAATTGCACAAAAAAAAGACTGCCTTTTAAGACAGTCTCATTTTTTTCGTTCACCTACATGGACTAGAAGGTTAAATACTAGTACCCAAAACCTTTGTTTTACCAATTTTACATTTGTCTCATTATAAAACTAATGATTTATTCTTTTTCCAATTAAAAATTCTAAAGAATATTTTAAGCTAGGTAAATATAAGTACTACTTTAGAGCGCTAAAATCAGCTCTTTTTTGTTACAAGTTCTTAGCTATTTCTTTAATATATTCACTTAGAGGAGCTCTAAATTCATCACGCTTCAACCCTAATTCAATAGTGGTTTTCATAAAATCTAGTTTATTACCTATATCGTATCTTTTACCTGCTATAATTGTAGCAATCATAGATTCTTGCTCTAATATTATTCGTAAAGCATCTGTCAATTGGATTTCATTACCCTTACCTCTAGGCGTTTTTTCCAACGCTGAGAAAATTTCAGGAGTTAGAATATATCTACCAGCAACAGCTAAATTTGAAGGAGCATCTTTAATGGATGGTTTTTCAATCATGTCAGTCAATTGCAAAATTGTCTCACTTAATTTATTTCCACCAACAATTCCATATCGATCAACTTTATTAGGATCTACGGTTTCCACACCAATTACAGTTTGTCTGTATTGTTCATAAGCATCTATCATTTGTCTGGTACAAGGAATAACCGAATCAACAATGGTATCACCTAACAAAACAGCAAAAGGTTCATCCTTACAGTGGAAACGTGCGTGATAAATTGCATCACCTAATCCATTTAATTCTTTTTGTCTGATAAAATGGATATTTGCCATTTCTTCAATACTACGAAGTTCATTGTATAATTTTTCCTTCTGTCTATCCTGAAGTCTTTGTTCTAATTCAATATTCCTATCAAAATGATCTTCAATTGAACGTTTTCCTCTTCCTGTTATAATTAATATGTCTTCAATACCAGAGTCAACTGCTTCTTGAACCACGTATTGTATAGTTGGCGTATCAATTACTGGAAGCATTTCTTTTGGTTGTGCTTTAGTAGCAGGTAAAAATCTTGTTCCGAATCCTGCTGCTGGAATCACTGCTTTTTTTATCATTTCTTTTTATTTTAAGTATCTCTAGAATAGATAAGGTTTAATAACTCTTGCGTTAAGGTTTTTTAACTCTACCATAAGATGTTTTAACATCTGGTCGTCCTTGTAAAATCCAATTATTGCACCTCCAGAGCCAGATAATTTTACGGAAGCACCACACTTACGTGCTGTTTGTACTAATTCGATGTTACTTTCTGACACATTCATTATTTCGCACCTTAGGTCAAAGTTTTTATCCATAAGTTTATATAGGGCTTCAAAATCACCTAACTCAATAGCCTTTTTTCCATCCTCTGCACATTGAGCAATTTTTTGAAGTGTATCAATGGTTTTTTGATCACCAGCATCATAGTTCTGTTTAATATTGTTTAATACAGTTCCTGAAACCTTGCTTAAACTTGTTTTATATGCTAGAAATAGATTTGGTAAATCTTTAACATTTAATTGTTCGTATTGTCCATAGCCGTGTTTGTTCATATAAGATTTTTCAAAATCCATATATACACATCCTCCATATACTTGAATCACACGATCCTGTAAACCAGCATTAATACCTAACTCATCTCTTTCAGCAGAGAGTATTAGGCTTGGCAATATTTCTTGTTTAATTTCTATATTATAAAATCTAAGTAGCGCTTTAAAAGTTGCGGTTATAATAGCACTTGAACCTGCCATTCCAACTTGTCTTGGAATAGAGGTTTGGTATCGGATTGAAAAGTTTTTGTTTGCTAGTTTAATGTCGGAATTCTTGCAATATTCCGAAAATGTTTTAATTGCTGCCTTTACTAACCTTGTCCCTCCATAATACCCTGTGCTGTTAATTTCTTGGGACAAATGGTGTAAGTTTCGAAACATATTTTTGTCTCTCTGACCATCAATGATTTGTAATTCAGGCGTTTGGTAAAGTTCTACGTAAGCTCCAAAATTTCTTATACTTACAGAAATGGTTTTTCCAAAATATCCATCTGAGGGATTTCCTAATAAACCAGCACGTGCAAAAGCTCTTTCTTCTATTATCATTTAAAAATCTGCTAAGTTTATAACGAATATATGAAAATCAAACATATTATAGACAAACAATGTTAAAAAAATGAATTAATATAAATAATTGAGATTTGTGTAAAAAAAAAGGTAAGAAGTTTGATTTTTAGGTGTTGAATATGTGAAAAGCTTGTTGTTTAATAATGAGTAATTTCCTTAATCGAATGTTAAAAACAGTTTAACGAACTTTATATACCTTTTGTATAATATAAAATAATGAAATAAAATTAATGATTAGCTTTGAGTAATAACAAAACAAATTATGATGGTATTAGAACTTATAAAATCAATTTCTTTAGATACTTTGTTAAATCATTTTATAGATTATACGCTGTTTACAATTGCGTTTTTTTCTTTTTTTACGCTTCTAAATAATTTATGGTTAGTTAAAAAAGAAAATAAACTTAAAAAAAAATGGTTCACCTTTAAGTTAACCTAAACATCTTTAGTAGTTTTAAATTAATTGTAAAAAAGGTGAATGTGAATAAAATTGAAGTTTTCATTTTTACACTTGAAATTGCCGTTTTTATTTGAGTGATTCTAGCATTCATTTATGCATTTACAATTAGTTTAACAAATTCTTTTGGTTGTTCTAACATAGGATAATGACCACAATTGTCTATAAAAATTAATTCACTGTTAAGCATTTCTTTAGCAAAAAGAATTGCATCATTTTCTATAAAAATAGGGTCATTTTTTCCAGAAATTATCTTCGTGGGTATTTTGTTTTGCTTTATATATTTAAACCACCTGTTCCACAATAGTTTACTTTCTGTATTATAATCATATAAAAAATCAATAATTTTATCACCATTATTATGGTGTAATAATCCCCATTTTAATTTTATTTCATCATCAGAAATTTTTGTTTTATCAAAATAAAATTCTTTGATTTTCTTTTTATATAATGAAAATGAGCAAGACATTAATCGTGTTATTTTAGAAAACTCTTCTAAAGGTTGTACTTTATTGTTAGTAAGATCATTATAATTAAAAGATATGGTACCATCTAAAAAAAATAACTTCTGAATGTCTATTTTAGAGAATTCAGTATTTATTCTAGTTAAAATTTCTAAACCAATGAGACTTCCATAATTATGGCATACAAGCATAATATTTTTTAGATCTAGCATTCTCCATAATGCTAAAGTAACATCAGTTTGTTCTTGCATATTAAAGTAATACCCTAAAGGTTTTTCAGAGAAACCAAAACCAATAAAATCTTGAATTATTACTCTATAATTTTCGGTTAATTTAGGTAAAATTTTATGGTAATCTATTGATGATGTACCATAACCATGTAAAATTACAATCGTATTATCGCCTTTACCTAAATCAATAACAAATACATCTCTACCTAAAACAGAAACCATTTTTCCCTTTTTTGCCCATTCTTTAAGATCCATAAATACGTGTTTAAAAAACAGGTTTAGACCTATTTTGATGTTCAAAAACCAATTTTATCCAACTATTTGGTGTTTCTTTGATAGAATAATGTTTTACATTTTCAATCCAAACTAAGTGTTTGCTAACCTCTTCTGTAGCCAAAACAATGGCAATTTCTTTTACAGCAACTGGGTCTGTTTTTTCCCAAAAGATTCTTACTGGTACAGAGGCTTCTTTTAAAGCATTTGTCCATCTATGCCAATACGTGTAACGCTCATTGATAAAGTTACTTATAAAATGCACTTCTTTTTCGCCTTGAGTAGAATTCATTTCATGCCACATTTGCTTAATATCAAAATCTTCTTGAAGGTTATAATTAATGTCATCCTTATGTATCGTTCTTTTAATTTTACGATACCCGTAATTTGTTAGCCTGTAAATATAGCGTCCTAAATTTTGGTTTTTTAGCAGTTTAAAAATGTTTTTTAAGTGTAAATAATCTAAACGCATACTGCTACTACACAGATATATTTTATTAATACGTAATGGAATTAAATTATGATTTTTACGTGATAAAATTTCTTGTGCTATAGAAGTGCCATAGTCATGAGCTAAAATAGAAACACTTTTTAAGCCTAATTTAGCCCAAACTCGTAGAGCAATATCAGCTTGATCCATCAAAGAATAGGTTAAAGAATCTGGCTTATCAGAAAAGCCAAAGCCTAAATGATCATGAATTACAATTCTAAAATAGTGAGAAAGTTCTGGGATAATTTTATAATAATCATATGAGGTTGTGGGATATCCATGGAGGATAACTAATGTACCAGCATGATTTTTAGGGTTGATATCTATAACAAAAACTTTTTTATCGTCTATTGTAACAAACTCACCTAAGTTTTTCCAATTTTCAGCAGTCATATTTTTGGGGGATTAAGTGCTAAATTATTGACACAAAAATAGTATTTTTTATTTAGCTTTGACATTTATAATGTTAAACATTTAAGAATATTTATTACATAGACGTCATATTACCAATCCCTATTCAGAAAACTTTTACGTATAGTATTAGTGATGAGGAAGCTAGCTATTTGCAAAAAGGAATGCGAGTAGCAGTGTCTTTTGGAAAAACAAAATTGTTTACAGGTTTGGTTTTTGAAATACACCAAAATGCACCTATTTTATACGAAGCTAAAGAAATTCATCAAATTTTAGATGAAACACCTTTGGTAAATGAAATTCAATTGCAACATTGGCAATGGATTGCAAATTATTATATGTGTGCTTTAGGTGATGTATATAGGGCTTCTTTGCCTTCTGCTTTTTTACTAGAAAGCGAAACCATTGTTTATAAAAATGAAGCCTTTGCTAAAGAAGAAATTTTAGAAGATGATGAGTTTTTAATTTTCGAAGCTTTACAACATCAATCGCAACTAACTATTCATCAGGTAGTTGATGTTTTAGGGAAAAAGAAAGTAATGCCTATTGTAAATAGTTTGTTACAAAAAACTGCCATTTATATTAAAGAGCAAATTTACGAACAGTATAAGCCAAAGTTGGTAAAATATGTTCGCTTGCATGCTGATTATAATTCAGATGATACCTTAAATACACTTTTAGAAAAATTATCAAGAGCAAAAAAACAACGAGAAGCAGTCTTAACATTTTTTCAATTAGCAACCACTAAGAAACCAATAAAAGTTAAAGATTTAGAAACAAAAGCTAAGGTTTCATCATCCATTTTAAAATCTTTAGTAGATAAAAATATTTTTGAGTTTTATGAAATTCAGACAGATCGAATCAATTTTAAAGGTGATACAAATGCACTAAAAGTATTAAACGAATTTCAAGAAAAAGCGCTATCAGAAATTAAAAACTCTTTTCAAGAAAAAGATGTTACACTTTTGTACGGAATTACAAGCTCCGGAAAAACAGAAGTGTATACCAAACTAATTCAAGAAGTTTTAGATGCAGGGAAACAAGTGTTGTTTTTATTGCCAGAAATTGCGTTAACTACACAAATTATAAGTCGTTTACAGTATTATTTTGGCGATCAAATCTCTGTTTTTCATTCTAAATATTCAATGAATGAAAGAGTAGAAGTTTGGAATAATGTGTTAGATAAAAAAACAAAAGCACAAATTATTTTAGGAGCAAGATCATCAATTTTTTTACCATTTTCTAATTTGGGTTTAATTGTGGTTGATGAAGAACACGAAACTTCTTACAAACAATTTGATCCATCACCCAGATATAATGCCAGAGATGCAGCCATAGTTTTGGCAAAAATGCATCAAGCAAAAATTATATTAGGTTCTGCAACACCATCATTAGAGAGTTATTTTAATGCGCAACAAAACAAATATGGTTTTGTAGAATTGAATAGAAGATTTGGAAATGTGCAGTTGCCCAAAATAGAACTAATTGATGTAAAAGATAAACACCGAAAAAAAGAAATGAAAGGGCATTTTTCTGATAGAATGCTAAAATTAATTACGGAAGCTTTACAAGAAAAAGAACAGGTTATTTTATTTCAAAATAGGCGAGGATATTCGCCAATTGTAGAATGTAAAACTTGTGGTGTGGCTCCTCAATGCCCTAATTGTGATGTTTCGTTAACCTTTCATAAATTCAAACACGAATTGCGTTGCCACTATTGCAATTACCAAAGAGCAATGCCCAATTCTTGCAGTGCTTGTGGTAGTAATACTTTGGACACCAAAGGTTTTGGGACTGAACAAATTGAAATAGAACTGAAAGAATTGTTTCCTGATTACAAAATTGGTAGAATGGATTTAGATACGACTCGTGGAAAGTTTGGGTATCAAAAAATAATTGGCGCTTTTGAGGCTAGAGAAATAGATGTTTTAGTAGGTACACAAATGCTATCCAAAGGCTTAGATTTTGATAATGTTTCTTTAGTTGGCGTTTTAAATGCAGATACCATGTTAAATTATCCAGATTTTAGAGCACATGAAAGAGCCTATCAAATGATGGTTCAAGTTTCGGGTAGAGCAGGTAGAAGTAAAAAACAAGGTAATGTTGCCATACAAACCTACAATCCTTATCATCAAATATTGCAACAAGTTTCTACAACTAATTATACAGCAATGTATAAAGAGCAACTGCAAGAGCGTTGGCAATATAAATATCCACCTTATTACAGATTGATAAAAATTACCTTAAAGCATAGAGATTACAACAAGGTAGATGCAGGAATTAACTGGTTATTTAAAGCTTTATACAATGCTTTTGGCGAACATATTTTGGGACCATCTGCACCTGCAATAGCAAGAATTCGAAATCAATATATTAAAAATTTAGTGATTAAAATTCCGCCAAAACAGAATTTAGCGAATACAAAAAAACAGCTCCAAAAAGTTAAAAATACTTTTGAAGCTGTTAAAGATTTTAGACCTATTCGATTTATTATTGATGTGGATGCGTATTAGAGTATTTGTTTGCTCTTAAAAAAGAGTATACCCCAAAATTAATGCAGTTGAACCTAAACTGCTATCAATTGTAGCAAATTGATTTATAAGATCTCTTACAGTTGAGTATCTTAGTTCTACGCTAAACTTGTCTTTATATTTGTAACCCAATCCCAAAGCATAATTAATATCAGACTCACCATCAAAATCTAACGGATTATTTACATTTTTATTAATTGATCTAATTTCAGATTTTAAAGTAAGGTTTGGGACAATTGCACCATTTATAAATAGCTTAGAATTATTATTTAGAAACATATAGTGTCTAAGACCTAGAGGCAAATCAATTGCTGAATAATTAATAACAGCAGAATTGTTAGCATCTGTTATTCTTTCAGTAGTATCATTATATCTTGAAGAATAGTTGAAGTAGCTTGGCTCAATAATAAAGGCCCATTTATTATTATTGAATCCCATAATATATTCTAACTCAAGTCCAAATCTAGGTACCGTTTTTGTTTCAAATGTAATATTTTTAATTTCAAAAGATAATACATTAAAACCAGCTCTTACATTTAAATTGAATTGCGATTTTGACGTTTTGATATTTTTAAAAGTATAATCTGTAAAATTTGATGCTACACAGATATTATAATCAATAAAAAAATCAGATAAATCACTTTTTCGATACCTTAAGGTTTTAATTTTATTGGTGTTTTTACAATAAAAGTTATCCAATAATTGTTGTCTAAATCTTTGATTTTTCTTGATGTCTCCACTTTCCGTTAAATAACTCTTATAAACCAATTGCCTTACCTTATCATCATTATTACTATAAAAAAACCTAGATAAATTAGGTTCTGAATAATAATATAAACTAGCTTTTCCTTCAACCAAAAGTTTTAAAAATAATTGTTCTGTGTTAAATTTAACTTTTCTTGTTAAACTAAGTTTATTTGTTTGTTCACTAGACCTATCTATTGCTACTGTATGTCTTTCATATTTAGAAACGTTGTATATTTCAAAAAGTTCTACATCATCTATAAAAGCTTTTATTTCCTTACTATTCTCTGAAGTTTTGTAAGTAAAGGATTTTGGATTATTTAATAAATCTAAGTTCTTTATAAGACATTCTATTTTTTCTCCAGAGTTTTTTATGAAATAACCTTTTTCAAAGGATGTTTGGGCATAAAAGTTAAAAGAATAAATTACAAAAAGGGTGAGTAAAATTTTTTTTTTCATTTGGTTAGCATTAATTTTTTCAAAGATAAGTTTTTTAAAGAAACTTAGTATCATTAATCGATTTATAAACCAACAGTATTTGTTATTATAATTACAGCGTATAATATTAAAGAGATAATAAGCTACTAAACTTGAGACTTTAAAATTATCTCAAAAACCTACGGTTCAACCTTAGTAACTGTACTTTTTTATCTTTTAGTTTAAAATCAAAAACTTTCATTTTTTTTATTTGATTTGGTCTTCCCCAATTGTAATACGTGGTAACTTTAAAAGAGGTGGGTTTGTATTGTTTATTGCCTAAATAAGTAAGATTCAATAAATAATTTCCATAATTTAAATGATCAATAAAAATTTCTTTAGAGGTATAGCCTTTTTGCTTTTGGTCTTCAATTAAACCTATATTTTGGGCTAAAGAATTTTCAAGTTCAAAAACTTCTAAGTTCGGGTTTACAAGCTCAATAATAAATTCGGCTTCTGTTGTGTTCCATTCAAAAACCAACCTAACATCACTTTCTACATTTTTAGTAGGGTCTTTCACTTTTATTTTTTGTAAACTAGTTCTGTTTACAGTATCTAAATTATAAGTTGCTATAATTTCAGAAGCTATAACTTCTCCAATATCAGTTTTATCAATTTTAAAACCATTTTTAAAATAAATTTTATAAGTTAACCAAACATCTCTGTATTGTTTCAAATCTGAAAACATATTGGCCAAATCTCTATACGATTGTAAGTGATTTGGTCTTAGTTTTATTATTTTTTTATAGATATCTAAGGCTTTTTGAGGTTCATTAATTTCTTCATATTTGTAAGCTAATGCTTTTAAATCTTCTGGATTATTAGCAACTAAACTTTCATAATCAGCTAAAATTTGTAATAAAAAAGCGCTAGTATTTTTTTCTTTTTTAAAATGATTAAATAAGGCAAAATGGAAATTGGTTGTATTTTTATCTACAGCATTAGTAGTGTTGTACATATTAACAGCCTCATCAATTTTTAATTTTTTGTACTTCTCTAAAAGTGGATATTTGATTTTAATTCTTTTGTAAGCAACAGCATCATTGTTGTAAAAATCATCTTGAGTAAAGTAATAATTATCGAAGTTTATCCCTTTTATTTTTGTATAGTCTATGTTTGTATTTACCTTAATTTCAGGTTTTTTGTAAAGGTGATTAATAATAAAAACGGTTTTAACTTCATGTATAAAAACATCAAAAGGAATATCAAAAGAAACATCATCTATGGTCCAAATTGCAGAGCCATTCATTTCTTTACCTTTTATGTAGGTTATTTCTTCACCATAATCATTATAACGAACTAATAAATAAGGAGCTTGTTCCTGTATGGCTTTTGTTAACGAAATACTGTTTTTGTCTAAAGTACTGCCATCAATTTTAATAGCTAAAGGAATGTTTAAATTTGCTCCAATATTGGTTTCACCAAGTTTTTTAACCTTATTGTATTGGCTATCTGCAATACTATTTTTAAGGTTCATTTTTATATTTAAAATAGACGTAACATCTTCAACCAAAATTTCCACAGTGTTTAAATCTACGTAACTAAAGCTTAATAAATCACCAACTTTTGCCTTAATACTATAAAAACCTTTATCATTAGAAACTGAATAATTTGTTGTGTTTTCAACAAATATGGTTACATTTTCAAGAGGTTTATTATTGTAGTTTATAAAACCAGAAATGGTTTTCAATGAGCTGTTTTCAGCGGTTTGTGCAAAAAAGCAAATAGGAGTTAATATTAAAAATAAAAATAATTTACGGGTCATATATTGTTTTTTAATCAATATGTATCAAAATTTATGCCTTAGATTTAAAAAAATAAAGGTACTAAAGAAAAATACAGAATAAAAAGGATAATGAATTACTTCTTTACAGCTATATCATTTTTTTAAGACCAACAACTTTAGTATAACTTTTAGAATTAATTTTGATATTTATTTCTTTGATTTTCTTTGATTTAGTAAAAAACATCAAAAAAAATAAATTGTAAAGCAACCTTTTTAAAACTTTGGTAGTCTATATATTTGTAAGGCAGTTAAAACAGAACCAAGAGGCTTGAAAATTATAAAATTGCATAACCAAGAAAAATCGCTTATTAAAAAAGCGATTGCCAACAATAGAGAAGCGCAACAACAATTGTTTGAGCAGCATTCGCCTAAAATGTTGGGGGTTTGTAGGCAATATGTAAAAGATTTACATCACGCAGAAGATTTATTATTACAAGGCTTTTTAAAAGTGTTTACCAACTTACACAAGTTTAAACACAAAGGTAGTTTTGAAGGTTGGATTAGAAGAATTATGGTTAATACTTGTATTTCTTACCTCCGTAAAAAAAATGTGTTGAATTTATCTGATGAAGATTTTGTATTTAACGATGCAGCTACAGAAAGTTTAGAAAATACAGCTGTAGAAGATATTCAAAAATTAATAGACCAATTGCCAGAAGGTTATAAAATGGTATTTAATTTATATGCCATTGAAGGATTTAAACATTCGGAAATTGCAGCGAAATTGAATATTTCTGAAAGTACATCAAAATCGCAATTATTTAAGGCACGTAAATTATTGCAGAAGAATTATTTAATAATGAATAAAGCAGTTCATGAAGACAAATAAAATTGATAAAAATATAAAAGAAAAGTTAGAGAATAGAACTTTTAAGCCATCAGCTTCAGCTTGGGAACGTTTGTCTATACAGTTAGATGAACAACCAAAGCAAAAGAAATTTGGCTGGTTTTTTTATATGGGTGCAGCAGCAAGTATTTTGTTATTGGTTACCATAGGTCTACAGGTTTTTTCTGAAGATTCACAAAGTACTGAGCCTAAAAATGACATTGTTATTTCACCAATTGATAAAAAAGTAATTGATGTAAAAATAGATGAATTAATCAATGAAGTTCCAATTCCTGAAGCTATTGTTATGACAGAAGAATTGGAAACAAAAAAAGAAATTAAACACGCTATTACTTCAGTAACAAAAAGAACAAAATTAATTGAAAAGAAAAATTTCAATAAAGAAAATAATAAAATTAATGGTTCAATTGCTAAAGCTGATGAAAAATTTAAAAATCAAAACTCTCCTAAAAAACCAGTAAAACAGAATTTAATTAGCACCATAAAAGTAAATGCAAACGATTTATTATATGCTGTTACACACACCTCAGAAGAAGTTAAAGCTTACTATGCAAAATATGATGTAAGCAGAGAAGATGTCCTCAAGGCTATTAAAGGTGAGCTCAAAAAATCGAATTTAAAAGTAAATCCGAATACTATTTTAGCAGAAGTAGAGCGTAGTATAGATGATGATTATTTTGAAAATAGTTTTATAAAATCACTTAAAAGAAGAGTATCAGATATTGCAGTTGCTATAGCTAGCAGAAATGATTAAAAGTCAAGAATCAATTTATAATCTACAATTAATAACAATAACTTTAAAATCAATAAAAATGAAAAGAATACTACTAGTACTAGTGTTGTTGTGTACAACTATTGCCCAATCTCAAGAAAAAACATTTGAGAATGAAGTAAGTAAAATAGCCAAGAGGATAGAAAAAATTACCAAGCAACAAAAAGACTCATTAAAAGCAAAAGTAATTTCCATAGACAAACAGTTAGAAAAAGGAGAAATTACTGAGGTAACATCAAAAACGCTAAAAAAAGAAGTAGCAGCGTATCATGCAAGACAAATTGAAAAATTAGTTGGTGAACAAGAACGTTTGTTACAGCTTTTAGTACAAGATAAAACCAATGGAAAAATTGCTAGTGCAGACGAAAGCTCTAAAAAGGATAATGATAATTATGATGAGGATAATACCTTTACTATTGGTAATAAAACATTTAAATTCAAGGTTTCTGAAGATGATGAATATGAAAACGAAAAACATAGAAAAAAAAGCTGGGAACGTAAAAATAAATATCAAAGAAGCACTACAACCCAATTCATTTTTGCAATGGGGGTAAATAATGTATTAAACAACAATAAGTTATCAACGTTAAATGATTCTGAATATGAATTCTGGAGATCTCGTTTTTACGAATTAGGATTTTCTTGGAAAACTCGTCTTTCCAATAAACCTTCTCAATTTTATGTTAAATATGGTGTTTCTTTTCTATGGAATAACTTACGTTTAGAAGATAATAGAATTCATGTTAAAAACGGCGATATCACAGCAATTCAAGATTTTTCAAATCAATTGTCAGATAGTAGATTACGTCATGTACAAATGAATTTTCCAGTTCACTTAGAATGGGATTTATCTAAAAATAAAAAATATAGTAGTGGTCAATTAAGAGACAGAACCAATGAATCTTTAAGAATTGGAGTTGGTGGATTTGCAGGGTTCAAATTAGGAACTAGACAATATTTAGAGTACACAGATGCCAATAATATTGAAATTGAAGAGGTACAATATGATAATTTTAACATGAATATTTTCAATTACGGTGTAAGTACTTACATAGGTTATAAAAGTACCAGTTTTTATGTAAAGTATGATTTAAATCCATTGTTTCAAGATACTGAAACTAGAAATATTTCGATGGGAATACGTTTCGATTTTGATTAAAACAGGTAGAAATGGATTTGTTTTAATTACATATTTTCTTAATTTTATAGTTATTATTAAAAAAATGTAAGTATAATTTAGTATTCCATAATTTATAGATTGAAAAAATACAACAATCATAAAAATAACACTTCAAAACCTTTTTGTTAAATATTTAACAAAAAGGTTTTACTTTTAAACCGTGAAATATTAATTTAAATAGCATGGTAATTGGTATCCCTAAAGAAATAAAAAACAACGAGAGTAGAGTAGGTATGACACCTGCTGGTGTATTTGCGTTAACCAAACAAAACCATACAGTATATGTACAATCTACAGCAGGTGATGGAAGTGGTTTTTTCGACAAAGACTACGAAAGTGTTGGAGCTACTATATTGCCATCTATTAAAGATGTGTATGCCAAAAGTAATATGATTGTTAAGGTTAAAGAACCTATTGAAGCTGAATATCCTTTAATTCAAGAAAATCAAATTGTATTTACCTATTTTCACTTTGCATCAAGTGAATCTTTAACAAACGCAATGATTGCAAGCAAGGCTATTTGTATTGCTTATGAAACTGTTGAGGATGAAGAAGGTACGTTGCCATTATTAACGCCAATGTCAGAAGTTGCTGGTAGAATGTCTATACAACAAGGAGCAAAATATTTAGAAAAACCAATTAAAGGTCGAGGGATTTTACTAGGTGGTGTTCCTGGAGTGCAACCAGGTAAAGTCTTAGTACTTGGAGCAGGCATTGTTGGTGTGCAAGCAGCAAAAATGGCAGCAGGTTTAGGAGCGCATGTTACAATTTTAGATATTAATATGAAACGTTTACGTTATGTAAACGATGTACTACCTAATCACGTAGTTACCGGTTTTTCGAGTGAATACAGTATTCGCGAATACATAAAAACACACGATTTAATTATTGGTGGTGTTTTGGTTAAAGGAGGTAAAGCGCCAAAACTAATCACCAAAGATATGTTAAAAGATATGCGACCAGGAACTGTTATTGTTGATGTTGCTGTAGATCAAGGGGGTTGTTTTGAGACCACTAAAGCTACTACTCACGAGTATCCAACCTATATCATAGACGATGTTGTACATTATTGTGTTGCCAATATGCCAGGTGCTGTACCTTACACATCTACAATGGCACTAACCAATGTTACTTTAAATTATATTTTAAAAATAGCCAATTTAGGTTGGGAAAAAGCTTGTAAAGTTGATAAATCCTTATCTAAAGGATTAAATATTGTAAAAGGAGAGATTGTTTATAAAGAATTAGAAGGGGTTTTTTAATGAATAATATTGATTTTTTGGACAAATAAAACCTATGTAACAAAAGCCAATATAACATTTTGGAATATCGTAATTTAGACATGCTAACCTGTTATATATCTAAATTTTAAACAGTCTCTTTTTTTCTATTACTAAATTTTAAATCATTATCTTTTTTAATCTAAATAAGATAAAGTTTTAGTAACATTTTTTAAAACATAAAAAAGATGTTTTATCTGCAAAAAAGTTACTATATTTGCACGCTTAAATAAACAATAAATTATTAATTATGAATCATTACGAAACTGTTTTCATTTTGAATCCCGTTTTATCTGATACTCAGATAAAGGAAACAGTACAA
>CBFIFR010000043.1:0-25315 GCA_965661915.1 Polaribacter sp.
GTAAAGTATTTGGTTTAGAGCATTTTGGTTATTCTGCACCAGCTACTGTACTTGACGATAAATTTGGTTTTACAGGAGAATAGGTAAGCAAACAAGTATTGGCATATTTGGAAACACAAAAAAATTAAAAAAAGGAAACTAAACTTTACAGTTTTAAGTAAAAATCATTTGATTTTTTATTATCGTATTTTTCTTGATCAAACATAAAAAGATAGGATCCTTTTGTTGAAGAGGTCATATCTTTTTCTTTTAATTTGATTAAAATATCCATAGACTTTATTTTGTTTGTAAAATTTCTTTTGTCTATTTTTTTATTTAAAATAGTCTCATAAAGTTTTTGAAGCTGACGCATTGTAAATTTTTCTGGAAGTAGTTCAAAACCAATTGGGTTAATAGAAGTTCTCCTTCTTAATCTTTTTATAGCTTTTGCAACCATTTGATTATGATCAAATATTAAATCTGGCATCTTAGAAACACTAAACCATTTAGCATAATGGTTCTTTGTTAAATCTTTATTGTGTTTATCTATATTAATTATTGCATAATAAGATGTAGAAACGGTTCTATCTACTGGGTCTCTATCTACTTCACTAAATGCATAAAGCTGTTCTAGGTAGATATCACGAACTCCAGTTAGCTCGTGTAAAATTCTTGCAGCAGCTTGATTTAAATTTTCATTTATTTTTAAAAACCCACCCATTAAAGACCATTTTCCTTTTTCTGGCTCAAAATCTCTTTTAATAAGTAAAACCTTTAAATCCTCATTATCAAAACCAAATATTATACAATCTACAGCTAAAAATATCCTATCTTCTTGGTTGTAATTCATTTTCATTTTCGTTGAAGTTTTGAATTGACCAAAAATAGATATAATTTTTTAATATTTAATTAAATACTAAACTTGTAAATGTGAAATATAGATTTATAAAATAATATGATAGAAATTAAGTCATTATTTTCTACTTATCCATTATTACTGTTTTTAAAAAAGTAGCAGTTATTTATAGTAATTATTAGGCTGTGTTCAATTAACAGTTTCTCATAACAAAATATTAATACAGGAACCGCTAAAGATACTTCAGGAGAAATTATTTCTGGGGTAAACATTTTGATCAAAGGAAGTAAACCTGGTACTTGTTCAGAATACAAAATAAAAATATAAGTGTAAAATAAACACTTATTAAGATATTTGCTTATATTTGTTTTTCTACTTTCTAGTAGTAATCAATTTTTGTTAAAACAATTATTTAAAATAAAATAGGTTGAAAACATACGTAATAGGTTTAGATTATGGTTCAGATTCTGTAAGAGCTGTAATGATAGACACACAAAACGGAGCTGAATTAGCCTCAGAGGTATTTTGGTATCCAAGGTGGAAAAAACAACAATATTGTAATGCAGGAATCAATCAATTTAGACAACATCCACTAGATCATATAGAAGGATTAGAACATACGATTACTTCTGTAATTTTAGAAAGTGGTGTTTCACCAGAAGCAGTTGCAAGTATTTGTATTGACACAACAGGGTCTTCACCTTTACCGTTAACAAAAGAAGGTACACCTTTGGCTTTAGTAGATGGTTTTAAAGAAAATCCAAATGCATTGATGGTACTTTGGAAAGACCATACTTCTGTAAAAGAAGCGAATGAAATAAATGAATTAGCAAGAAGTTGGGGAGGAGAAGACTATACAAAATATGAAGGAGGAATTTATTCTTCTGAGTGGTTTTGGGCAAAAATATTACACATCGCAAGGCAAGATAAAGCCGTAAAAGAAGCAGCTTATACTTGGATGGAACATTGTGATTATATGACGTATATGTTGGTTGATAATCAAGATTTAAAATCTTTTAAACGCAGTCGATGTGCAGCAGGACATAAATCCATGTGGCACAAAAGCTGGAATGGTTTACCTGCAGAAGAATTCTTAACGCAACTAGACCCTTATTTAGCAGAATTAAGAGGAAACCTTTACAACGAAACTTATACATCAGATAAAGTTGCTGGTCATTTAAATCAAGAATGGGCAGATAAATTAGGCTTAACTACTAATACAGTTATTGCTGTGGGTACTTTTGATGCGCATTCTGGAGCAGTTGGTGCTAAAGTTGATAAACATGCATTGGTTAGAGTAATGGGAACATCTACCTGCGATATTATGGTAGCCGATGAAAAAAGTATTGGTGCTAATTGTGTAAAAGGAATTTGTGGTCAAGTAGATGGATCCGTAATTCCTGGGTTTATTGGTTTAGAAGCAGGACAATCTGCATTTGGAGATGTCTTAGCTTGGTTTAAAAATGTTTTATCATGGCCAATTGATAATTTAGTAATGACATCTTCTATTCTTTCTGAAGATCAAAAAGAAAAACTTCATAACGAAATTGAAGCTAATTTTATAAGAACTTTAGCAAGTCAAGCTGAAAAAATTCCTTTAGAAGAAGCTGTGCCAATTGCTTTAGATTGGGTAAATGGTCGCAGAACACCAGATGCCAATCAAGAATTAAAGGCAGCATTTACAGGAATCTCATTAGGAACAAAAGCACCACACATTTTTAAAGCATTGGTGAATGCCATTTGTTTTGGGTCTAAAATGATTGTAGATCGTTTTGAAGACGAAGGCGTAAAAATAGACACTGTTATTGGTATTGGAGGTGTTGCACGTAAGTCCCCATTTATTATGCAAACCTTAGCTAATGTATTAAACATGCCTATAAAAGTTGCTGAATCAGATCAAGCACCAGCATTAGGAGCAGCAATTTATGCAGCAGTAGCAGCTGGTGTTTATAGTAATGTTGTAGAAGCTAGTAAAGTAATGGGAAGCGATTTTGAAGCAGAATATTTTCCACAATCCAATCAAGTAAAAATCTACGCAAACTTCATGCAAGAGTATAAAGCTTTAGGGGAATTTGTAGAAAAATCAATAAAAATAAAATAATATGAGTTCCAAATATAAGTCGCTAAAAGAAGAATGTTATGAAGCTAATATGCAATTGAATGCATTAGATCTTGTAGTTTATACTTTTGGAAACGTAAGTGCAGTAGATAGAGCAAATGGAGTATTTGCTATTAAACCTAGTGGAGTGCCTTACGAAACATTAAAACCAGAAGACATTGTTATTGTAGATTTTGATAATAATATAGTAGAAGGTACAATGCGTCCATCATCAGATACAAAAACTCATTCTTATTTATATAAAAATTGGGATGATATTGGTGGAGTTGCACATACCCATGCCAAATTTTCTTGTGCATGGGCACAATCTCAAAAAGATGTACCAATTTTCGGAACAACTCATGCAGATCATTTAACAGCGGATATTCCTTGTGCACCACCAATGAGTGATGCATTAATTGAGGGGAATTACGAGCATAATACTGGTATCCAAATTTTAGATTGTTTCAAAGAAAAAAAACTTTCTCATAAAGAAGTAGAAATGATTTTAATAGGAAATCATGGTCCTTTCTCTTGGGGTAAAGATGCAGCTAAAGCTGTATATAACAGTAAAGTATTAGAAGTGGTAGCAGAAATGGCGTATTTAACGCTTCAAATTAATTCAAATTCACCAAGATTAAAAGATTCATTAATAAAAAAACATTACAAACGTAAGCATGGTAAAAATGCTTATTACGGACAATAAAGAATACAGAGAATTATGATAGATATTTCTAATAAAGAAGTTTGGTTTATTACAGGAAGCCAAGATTTATATGGACCAGAAACTTTAGCACAGGTGGCTAAAAACTCTTCTGAAATTGTAAAAACTTTAGATGCTTCATCTTCAATACCAGTTAAAGTAGTTTATAAACCCACTGTAAAATCTACAGAAGAAATTTATCAAACATTAACTGCTGCCAATCATGAAGAAAATTGTATTGGAGTTATTACTTGGATGCATACCTTTTCTCCAGCAAAAATGTGGATTCGCGGTTTAACAGCACTTCAAAAACCATTATGTCATTTACATACGCAGTTTAATAGAGATATTCCATGGGATTCTATAGACATGGATTTTATGAATCTGAATCAAGCTGCTCATGGAGATCGTGAGTTTGGATTTATGGTTAGTAGATTAAGAAAAAATAGAAAAGTAGTGGTTGGACATTGGTCTGAAGATTCAGTTCAAAAAAGCATTGGAGATTGGACACGTGTTGCTGCTGCTTGGGATGATTGGCAAGGTGCTAAATTTGCTCGTTTTGGAGATAACATGCGCTTTGTAGCAGTAACAGATGGTGATAAAGTTGAAGCAGAAACAAAGTTTGGATTTTCAGTAAATACCTATGCAGTTGGTGATTTAGTTGAAGTGATTAATTCTATCTCTGACGAAGAAATAGCGACCTTGATTAAAGAATACGAAGCTTCATACAATATGGGCGCTAATTTACTTGAAGGTGGAGATAAACGTTCCTCTTTAGTTGAATCTGCTCGTATTGAATTAGGTTTAGAGAAATTTTTAGTAGATGGTGGCTTTAAAGGTTTCAGTGATACTTTTGAAGATTTGCATGGTATGAAACAATTACCAGGTATTGCTGTGCAACGTTTAATGCAAAAAGGATTTGGATTTGCAGGTGAAGGCGATTGGAAAACAGCAGCTTTAGTTCGTGCTATGAAAGTTATGGGCTCTGGTTTAGAAGGAGGAAATGCTTTTATGGAAGATTATACCTATCATTTAAACCCAGCAAAACCAAGAATTTTAGGATCGCACATGTTAGAAGTAGATCCTGTTTTAGCAGCTAATAAGCCATCTTGTGAGGTGCATCCTTTAGGAATTGGTGGTAAGGAAGATCCTGTACGTTTAGTTTTCAATGGTAAAGCTGGCGATTCTTTAGTAGCAGCATTAATGGACTTTGGTAATCGTTTTAGATTATTAGTAAACAAAACGATAGGAGAAGAAGTTACAGAAAACTTGCCAAATTTACCAGTTGCTAGAATTATGTGGAAACCATTACCAGATTTTAAAACAGCTTGTACAGCATGGATTTTAGGAGGTGGTGCACATCATACCTGTTATAGTGAAAATATCTCAGTAGAGCAATTAGAGAATTTTGCAGAAATTGCAGGTATAGAATCTTTAGTAATTGATGAAGATACAACCATAAGAAGCTTTAAAACCACAATACATACCAATGAAGCTTTCTACAAATAGAAATTAATTATAAAGATGTTAAGATGAAAAACTTAAAAACTATTCCTTATTTTTTATTGATACTACTATTTTGTTTTGGGATCAGCTGTAAAAATCAGAAAAAAGAAAGTACAACTGAAAAATCAAAATCTATAGTAGTAAAGAATTTTGCAATTGTAAAATCAGAATTTGGTAAAACGAAAGAAGGCGCAGCAATTGAAAAATATACCCTAAAAAACAAGAATGGTGTTGAGTTGAATGTGATTACCTATGGAGGTAGAATAACATCTTTAAAAGTACCAAATAAAAGTGGAAAATTAGAAAACGTTGTTTTAGGACATGATACCATGGAAGGCTATTTAAGAGTAGATAATCCTTTTTTTGGTGCATTAATTGGTCGATTTGGAAATAGAATAGCAAATGGTAAATTCACTTTAAATGGTGAAGAATATACCTTGGCAACCAATGATGGTTCAAACCATTTGCATGGAGGTGTTAATGGTTTTGATCGTGTAATTTGGACAGCAACACCAATGGAAGGCAAAGAAAATTCATCGTTAAAACTAACGTATTTAAGTAAAGATGGTGAAGAAGGTTATCCAGGAAATTTAGAAGTGACAGTAATTTATACACTAACAAAAAATAATTCTGTTGAGGTAACTTACGAAGCTACAACAGATAAATCAACTGTAGTAAACTTAACACAGCATGCATATTTTAATTTAACAGGAGATTTTTCTAAAGATATTTTAAATCATGATGTTGTGATTGATGCAGATACCTATTTACCAGTAGATGCTACTTTGATTCCGACTGGTGAAATTAGAGAAGTTCAAGAAACACCTTTTGATTTCAATTCCTCTAAAAAAGTAGGTAAAGAAATTAAGGTCAATAACGAACAATTAAAACGTGGCAAAGGTTACGATCATTGCTGGGTTTTAAATGGTGAAAATGGAGAAATGCGTTTTGTAGCTTCTGCTTACGATGCAACTAGTGGAAGATTTATGGAAATTCATTCAGAAGAACCTGCAATTCAGTTTTACACAGGAAACTTTTTAGATGGTTCTTTACCAATGCCAAATGGTGGAACCTATGGACACAGAACAGGGTTTTGTTTAGAAACACAACATTATCCAGATTCGCCTAATCAAGAAAAATTTCCATCTACGGTTTTAAACCCAGGTGAAACATATGCAACAAAAACAATTTTCAAATTTTCTGTAAAGTAATTTGATAACCAAAAAAATTAACTAAATAAATTATGGGACTTATATCTTTTGGTGCTTTTACACTACTTGTAGCAATTATAGCTTGGTGGTCAACAAGAAAAACAGATGAAAATACTTCAGATGGGTATTTTTTAGGCGGAAGAAGTTTAACAGGTCCTGTAATTGCAGGTTCACTATTACTTACCAATTTATCTACAGAACAAATTGTTGGGATGAATGGAGTTTCGTTTAGAGACGGAATTCCTATCATGGCTTATGAGGTTGTTGCTGCAATAGCCATGGTTTTTACAGCTTTTGTTTTATTACCAAAATATTTAAAAAGTGGAATTGCAACCATACCTCAGTTTTTACAAAACAGATATGCTAAAAGCACTAAAACCATTGTATCACTCTTATTTCTTTTAGGCTATGCTATTTCTATGTTGCCTACAGTTTTATACTCAGGTGCATTAGCAATAAACACCATGTTTGATATTCCAGAATTATTAAACATGGAACCAGAACCTGCACTTTGGGTAACAGTTTGGGCTATAGGTATTACAGGTAGTATTTATGCTATTTTTGGAGGTCTTAAAGCAGTTGCAGTTTCAGATTCTATTAATGCAGTTGGGTTGTTAATTGGTGGATCGCTAATTCCAATTTTTGGATTGATGAAAATTGGTGAGGGTAATGTTTTAACAGGTCTTCAAAAATTAACAACAGCACTTCCAGAAAAATTTGATATCATTGGAGGTCCTGATTCTGATGTTCCTTTTTGGACATTATTCACGGGAATGATTATTGTAAACTTCTATTATTGGGGAACAAATCAAGCCATTATTCAGAGAGCGCTTGGAGCCAAAAATCTTAAGGAAGGTCAAAAAGGACTTTTATTAGCAGCATTTATAAAAATATTAGGACCATTTATTGTGGTATTGCCTGGTATTATTGCCTTCTATATTTTTAATGGAGACCTTGCAAATGCAGATGAAGCGTATCCTATGGTGGTTAAAGCTGTTTTACCAGTAGCTTTTATAGGATTTTTTGCAGCGGTACTTTTTGGAGCGATACTAAGTTCCTTTAATAGTGCCCTAAATAGTTCTGTAACGTTGTTTGGATTGGATTTTTATAAAGAATATATTAATAAGGATGCAAATGAAAAACAAGTGGTAAGAGCTGGTAAAACTTTCGGAATCGTTTTGGCTTTATTCTCAATGGGAATTGCACCATTACTTTATGGTGTTGAAGGTGGAATCTTTACATATTTACAAGAATTAAATGGTACGCACAGTGTGCCAATTTTAGCTATAATACTTGTTGGAATATTTAACAAACGTGTATCTGCCAAAGCAGCAAATATTGGAATTTTGTTCAGTGTTGTTACTTATTTAGTTACGCTATATGTTATTAAACCAGATATTAGTTTCTTACATTTAATGGGAATTTTGTTTGTGCTAACTGTAATCATCATGTTTATTATAACAGCATTTAGTCCAAGAACTTCAGACTATAACCAAGAATATACTAGGCAAGTAGATATTACGAATTGGAAATATTTAAAACCTGTAGGTTATGTAATTGTAGGTTTGGTTATAGCGCTTTATATTTCGCTTTCATAATATAACAAAATACAACTGATAAATTTCTTTTGAGATTGATTTAGAAGGAAGTGATAGAAATAATTACTTCCTTTTTTTATTAAAACATAGCTACAAATCCACCATTTGAATCAAGCTGAATTGTTGTTAGGTTTTTACTTTTTACTATCTATTTTTGGCTATTAAGCCTATTTTTAGTTTCAAAAAAGCCTTTAATATCGAAAAAGCGACTTTACATTTCCATTATAGCGAAGAAAATACACCCCTTTTTCTTTTGTAGATAAATCGATCATATCTCCTTTACCAGAAAGAATTAATCTTCCTGTCACATCATATATAGTATAACGAATGTCTTCAGAAACATAAAATAAACCACTAGAAGGGTTAGGGAATATTAACAGTTTTTCTTGCTCCTCAATATCTTCTATAGATAAAGCCTCATTATTTACCCTTAATTCCTGAGAAACTGCATCAGCCACCAAGTAAGTATCATTACCAGATTGACTGGCAGTTATAATTGTTTTTCCAGAACCTACAAGCACTATTTTTTCGTTTTCAATTCTAGCTACATCTGTATTAGAACTCGTGTAATTGATTGGTAATTTTGAGTCAGATTTAGCACCAGGATAAAAACTAGCATCTCCAACAGTTTTGTCTTCTAATTCAGAAAACGAAATATATTGACTGATTTTAAGACCTTCAATTTTACTAATATTGTCCATTATTTGTTGTGGTGTACCATAAAAAATATAATATTCTCCTCTGTAAGCTTCAAAAAAATTTGCATCTAATCTGGTACGATTTATCAACCCTGAAAACTTATTCGAAAAGCCATATTTACTCATGGCAGGTGCTCTAAACTTATCATAGCTCATCTTGGTACCTTCATTTTTTAAAAAAATACGTTCGTCTTTGTAAGCAATAGTTCCTGTATTTTCATTAACTCCAATTATTGGAAAATTGTTAATCTCGGTATTTGGTTTGTATAAACAATAGGCTCTTCCTGTATTTGGATTATCTGATTCAGCTAAAATCATAATTTGATGATCTGCATTGGAAGGAACATTTACATCTGCCTCAAAAACATTCCACTGACCACTTGTTGTTCTAAAATATACATGACTATAGTTCCATCTAGCAACATCGTTTCGTAAAGACCAAACTGCAGTAACACCATTCATATCTTTTTCTGTACCTGGATGTTTACCTACAGGAAACTTTTTTGAAATGTCATTTCGTAATGCTTTTCCATTATATAAAGGAGTACCTGCTCTAAATTGATTCAAACAATGCCCAGGTTCTCTTATAAATGAAACTTCAAAATAATGGCGAATGGCACCAACAGAGATATCGTTTTGGCCGTAAACATCTTCATAAACCCCATAATAATCAAACTCACTAAAAACTTCGGTTTCTTGTTTGCCTTCTAAATTACTTTCATCCAAACCATCAGTATCACTATTTCCACCATCATTATCATAAGAATCACTACCTATATTTTCCCATTGGGTAAAATCATTTCGTTTGTCGCCAAACCAAAGTGCCATGCCTCTTTGTGGAACAATAAGTTTGTTTCCCTCTTTTATTACTTGGCATTTGGTACCAATATCTTCATTATAACCAGCTTGAGTTGGGTTATAACTTCCACCATGAGAAGTATCTCTAAAAGCAAGTTGACCTGCTCTTCCATACCTATCTGAAGCCAGTTTCATAATGTCTCCAATACCAGGAAAATTCACAAAATTGATAACTCCACCACCATTTGAAGTAATACCTATTTCAAAGCCAGAAGGTCCAGATTTTAATTTATGAGTGGTAATTCTATTGTCTGAATGTGCAATTATTTTGAATTCTTGAGCAATGGATGATTGAAAATTACAAATGAAAATTACAATTACAATTGATGGTTTTACAACAAATGAAAATACTTTTTTAATAGACATAATTTATTTTTTGGTAATTCCATCCAAAGAAAAAGATGAAAAAAGCTTGCTATTATTTATTTGTTATAAAGATATTTAAATTTTTAGAATTACAAGTATTTAAAAAACCTACAACTAATTTATATTATGCATTAAAAAAACGATTAGGATAGATTAAAAATAATTGATATACTTTTTTTTAAATTTATTGAAGAAACAAACGTTTGAAAGTTAAAATTAAACTTGTAGTTTTTTTATTTTTGCATTTCAACAAAAACAAATTTAAACCAATTCCAAATGAAATATAAAGCTGTAATTTTCGATTTAGATGGTACATTAGTAAATTCGATTAAAGACATTGCTGATGCTATGAACACAGTATTGAAAGCAAGAAATTATAGCACTTATTCATACGAAGTTTATAAAACCTTTGTAGGAAGTGGATTAAGAAAATTAGTTATTAGAGCGTTACCATCAGAAAATCCAAAAGCTGAAGAAGTGGATGCTTGCGTAAACGAAATGATGCAAATCTATGCAGATAATTGTACCAATAAGACATCACCTTATGATGGTGTACTTGATTTATTACAAGAACTAAAAAAACTTCCTTTAAAAATTAGTATTCTTTCTAATAAAGAAGATTCTTTAACCAAAAAGGTAGCTTCAACTATACTACCAACTATATTTTCACCAGTTTTAGGTTTAAAAGAAGAAAGGTTAAAAAAACCAAATCCAGAAGTTGCACTGCAAATTTCGGAAGAAATAGGAGTAAAGCCAGAGGAAACCATTTATGTAGGCGACTCTGATGTAGATATGCAACTAGCAAAAAATGCAGGATTTTTACCTGTAGGTGTTTCCTGGGGGTTTAGACCTAAAGAAGAACTCTTAGATAATGGAGCAGTACAGGTTTTAAAGCACCCTCTTGAATTATTAGATTTGATTTAAAAGTAAATATCACTTTTTCCAAGTGCCTACATACTTATACAAAGGATTGTCTTTTTTACATCGAAGGCTTTTTTACAAACCTCACAAAATATAATTCTTTTTGTCAGTATTGAAATTAAAAAAGCAAACCTCAAACAAATGGTTTTTAGGTTTAAGTTTGTAATTTATCATTTAGTTTATTTTTAGGAGGATTGGGCAATTGATCAAAGCCCATATTAAATAAGGTAAAACCAAAAATATCTGCAGTTTCTTCAATAACTTTTGAAATCGGTTTACCTGCTCCATGACCAGCATTTACCTCAATTCGTATTAAAGTTGGGTTTTCTCCACTTTGTTTTTCTTGCAATTCAGCTGCAAATTTAAAACTATGTGCAGGTACAACTCTATCATCATGATCACTAGTGGTAATCATTGTTGCAGGATATTGAACCCCTTTTTTAATATTATGTACAGGTGAGTAGTGTTTTAAATATTTAAACATTGTTGCGCTATCGTTTGCAGTTCCATAATCATAAGCCCAGCCAGCACCAGCTGTAAAAGTATGATAACGTAACATGTCTAAAACACCAACAGCAGGCAAAGCAACTTTTGCTAAATCAGGTCTTTGCGTCATAGTTGCACCAACTAATAATCCTCCATTAGAACCTCCACGAATTGCTAAGAAATTTGAAGAAGTATAGTTTTTTTCAATTAAATATTCTGCAGCAGCAATAAAATCGTCGAAAACATTTTGCTTTTGCAGTTTGGTGCCAGCAATATGCCATTTTTTTCCATATTCTCCACCACCTCGTAAATTAGGTACAGCATAAATACCACCTTGTTCCATCCAAACAGCAATGCTTGTGCTAAAAGTAGGCGTTAAACTCACATTAAAACCTCCATAACCGTATAAAATTGTTGGGTTTTTGCCATTAAGTTGTATGCCTTTTTTATGAGTGATAATCATGGGCACTTTTGTACCATCTTTCGAAGTATAAAACACTTGATTACTTTCATATTCATCAGCATTAAAATCGATATCAGGTTTCCAATACATACTGTATGTCCCGTTTTTTGGATGTAATTGAAAAGATGCAGTTGGTGTATGGTAATTGGTAAAAGAAAAATAGAGTTCTTTAGCGTTCGTTTTTCCTGTAAAACCACTTACAGCACCAATACCTGGTAGTTTTACTTCGCGTATTAATTTACCGTTAAAATCGTATTGCAAAACTTTAGAAACTGCATCTACCAAATAACTTGCAAAAAAATAGCCAGCCCCTGTAGAAGGAGACAAAACATTTTTTGTTTCTGGGATAAAATCTTTCCAGTTTTCTATGGCAGGATTTTGAACATCTACAGTAACTATTTTTTTATTGGGAGCATTTAAATTTGTAACCAAATACAATTTATTACCTCTATTATCTATCACATACGTATCGCTATTTGTGTGCTCTAAAATAGTAATTAACTTGCTATTGGGTTTAGATAAATCTTTAACGAATAATTTATTGCCAGATGTAGAAACAGATGCAGTAATTACTAAATAGGTATGGTCTTCTGTTACATAGCCGCTTACATACCTGTGCTTTTCCGAGTCAATTTCGCCAAAAATTACAGTATCTTTTTTTTGAGATGTACCAAGCTTATGATAATACAATTTATGTTGATCTGTTTTTGCAGAGAGCTCACTACCTTTCGATTTATTGTAACTAGAATAGTAAAAACCCTCGTTTTTATACCAAGAAATTCCTGAGAATTTTACATCAACCAAAGCATCTTCTTTGATGGTTTTAGAAGCCACATCCATCACTATAATTTTCCTCCAGTCAGAGCCTGCTTCAGAAATTGAATATGCAGCAGTTTTTCCATCCTCAGAAAAACAAAGTACATCTAAAGCAGTAGTAGCATCTTTAGAAAAAGTGTTTGGATCTAAGAAGATTTCTGGCTCAGAATTGTCTTTTTTTCTATAGATAACAGATTGATTTTGTAGACCATCATTTTTAGAGAAATATGTATACTCTCCTTCTTGGCTTGGTGTTCCAATTCGAACGTAGTTTAGCATTTCTGATAAACGAGATTTTAATTGTGCTCTGTAAGGAATCTTGCTTAAATAATCGAAAGTAACATCATTTTCTGCTTTTACCCAAGCTTTTGTTGCTGCGCTTTTATCATCTTCTAACCATCTGTAATTGTCGGTTACAGCAGTGTTAAAAAAAGTGTCTGTAACAGGTTTTTTTTTCGTTTTAGGATAGTTCAATATCAAGTTTTTTTTTGTATATGAGTCTAAGAATATACATGCTAAAATAAGTAGTAAAATTAAATTGATTCTGAATTAGTATAATTTTTTTGCCTAAAAGGTTAGCTGATATTGATTATAATGCGAAGTAATTTTGTGATTTTTAAAATCGCTTTAGTTGGCTTAAATCAGCATTTGTAATGATTAGTATATAAAAACGACTATTTTTGTGTAAAATAGATTTATTATGACAAAAAACTTAACAAAAGCAACTTTTTTAGAAAAGGTGTTTAATTTTGAAGAAAATAAAGAATGGAAATTTGAAGGAGACAAGCCAGCGTTGATTGATTTTTATGCAGATTGGTGTGGGCCATGTAAAATGTTAGCTCCTGTTTTAGAAACATTATCAGAAGAATATGCTGGTAAAATAGATATTTATAAAATAGATACAGAAGCAGAGCAAGAATTAGCGGCTGCATTTGGTATTAGAAGTATACCTTCCATGTTGTTTTGTCCTGCAGATGGGCAGCCACAAATGGCAAATGGTGCTTTACCAAAAGCTGAATTAGAACGTGTTATTGCAGATGTTTTAAAAGTAACAAACTAGCTTTTCATTGCGAGTTTACGAAGCGATCTTTTAGATAAAAAGTAAAATCCTAAGTTTTTAAACTTGGGATTTTTTTATTGTTAAAATTTATACCTAAGAATCTAATGCATCAAAAAATTATGTATATTTGATGCGAGGCGCATAGACAAATTTAAAATGTCACCTCGAGCGCAGTCGAGAGGTTTTAATAGTTCTCGACTGCGATCAAACTGACAGATTAAAGATTACACAAATAAACCATTAACCGATTACACACCATAACATGGGAAATCAGAAATTATACAAAGGTTCTTTACAAACCATCATTTTAAAATTACTAGAAACTAATGATAAAATGTACGGCTATGAAATTACCCAAAAAGTAAAAGAACTCACCAAAGGCGAATTAAAAATTACAGAAGGTGCTTTGTACCCAGCTTTGCACAAATTAGAAGCTGATGGTTTGCTAGATGTTGAGGTTGCAAAAGTGGGTAACAGATTACGTAAATATTACAAACTCACAGAAAGTGGCACTAAAGAAACTGTAAACAAATTGGCAGAAATGCAAGAGTTTTTAAAAACCATGCAGCATTTGGTAAACCCTAAATTTAGTTTGGAGTAGTATGGAAAAACGCTATGAAATAACAGAAAAGCAATTGGTTTTTTTAGAAGATTATCTTCTAAGAAAATATCCAAGCATTAGTGATGAAACAAGAATTGAGTTAACGGACCACTTAATTTCAGATTTTGAGGCAACTACTGAAAACGGCAATTTATCTCAGTATTTGTCTAACGAATTAGAGTTTGTTAGAACGTTTGTAGGTAATAAGATGATTTCAATTCAAAAAAACTACAATAAAGAAATTAGATTAAAATATTTAAGCTTTTTTATAAATGTGAAGTTTTTACCGTTTACAATTTTTGGGTTTATCGCTATTTATTTTTTAGTACTGTATTTGAATGATACATTTCTTTGGTTAAGTTTTTTCTTTTCCGTTTTTGGAATTTATGGATATTCTCTATTAGTAACTACATTTAAATCTAAAAAAATTAGAAAGTTAGAAGAAGTTAAATTTTTAGGTACTGGTTTTGGAATAGGTATTCCCTATTTAATGGTTTTGTTTCCACTAATTTTAGAGGATAAAAAGCTTCTTTTTGAAAACACGTTGTTGTTTACACTTTATTGGTTTTTAGCGTTAAGTTTAAGTATCGCATCAGTTTTAGTCTTAAATGAAAAAAGAAAAATCATCTTAGAAAAATACAAACACTTGTTAAACTAAGACTATGGAAATCACAAAAAAACACATACAAAAAATTGAGAAATATTTAGATTCAAAAAATGTTTATCAAGTAGATATTCGTTTAGAAGTTCTAGATCATATTACAACTGAAATTGAAAATAAAATAGAAGTTAATAATGTTGATTTTTATGTTGCTTTTGCAGAAGCAAAACAAAAATGGAACTCACAATGTAAAGAAACTACAAGCATGTTTTTTGGACTCGGTTTTTCTGCACCAAAATTGGTGATACAGAAAGCAAAACGTATGTATTGGAAACACTATATACTCTTATTAGCTTCTTATTTTGTGCCTTTTTTGTTATTAACGCATTTTAATTTTAAGGTTGAAAACCCCGCTGATTATTCCTTTTTTTTAGTTTTAAAAGTTATTGTTGGTTTTAGTCTACTTGCTTTTTTTTATATGCTTTTCTTTAAAATTAATACAGTGAAAACAACGTATGGTTTTATTTTAAAATCGCAAAGTTTAGGAGTTTTCATGGGTTTAATTGTTTTTATGATAATTATGAATCGTTTAAAAGAATTAGATGGTATACACATTGGCATGATTTGTTCTTATCTTTTTATGACCTTAAGTTATTTTACATTTTTTAGAAAACACCAAGAAGCTATCAAAAAATATAAAATTTCATAATATGGAATTAACAAAAGAACAACTTTTACAAATAGACAATTACATTTTTGTGTGTGGTATAAAATATTATGATGTACGTGCAGAAATTGTAGATCATTTTGCCAATATTTTAGAAGAAAAGTTAGAAGAAAATCCTGATTTATATTTTAAAAAAGAAATAGAAAATATTCACAGAAATTTTTCTGATAGAGGCTTTAGTAAATTATTAAAAGAGAAAACAAGTTCTGTAACTAAAAAGTTTTACAAAGAATCATTAAAGCATTTGATCACCTTTTTTAAACTTCCAAAAATTTTAATTTCTGTAGTAGTATTTTATGTGCTTTTTATACTGATGAATTATGTTGAAGATAAAGAAGTTTTTTTTGAAGCAATAGCTGTTGTTTTGATATTATCTTACTTTGCTTATGTTTCAGTTTTGTTTTTTAAAAAAGAGAGTAAAAAAGAAAAATTTTTAACATTAGATAAATCTTCACATTTTAACGTTATTGCTATGAATATTTATCAAGTATTTTTTTTTGTTACTTCAGTTAGAAGTTCAGAAAGTTTTTTAAATCAATCTCAGAATAATATTCAATTAGGTGTTTTTGTGGTTATTCTTCTATTTTTCTGGTCAGGAGAGTTTGTTTTTCATCAAAATAAAAAAATGATAAAAGAGCAATACCCTAATGTAATTGTGTAACTATGGAATTATCAAAAGAACAAATACAATACATAGACCATCGTTTAGAAAACGAAGGCGTAAAATATTGGGATATTCGAATAGAAATGTTAGATCACATAGTTTCTGATGTTGAGAAAACCCTAAAACCAGAAAACTCAGAATATGAGTTTAAAGAAATTGTACAAGATTCTTTTGTTGCTCTAGGTTGGAAAGAAAATTTTAATGGTGGTGGTTTTGAGAAAGTTTTTTTATCTAGAAACGTCTATTATGTAAAAAAAGTGCGTAGAAAATATGGACAAGAAATAAAAAGAAAGTTTAGCAGCGTTTTATTTTTAATACCAATATTAATTTTATGGGCATTTTTATATTTAATTCACAACAATAGTTTTTTTATTAAGCTCACATTTACTATCGAAATAATTGCAGTTGTTTTGTTTTTGATATTTTTTGTAGTAAAATACCAACTATTTAAATCTTCACATTTAAATGCTGTTTTTTCTTTTGCTGTAATTCCTGTAGGTGTTCATAATCTTTTAATTTTTGCACCACAAATACTTTTTGACTACGATAAAATGAATTTAACTCACGTGGCAGTAACATTAGCGCTTATAATTCCGTTTTTATACATTGGTTTTAATTTTATGCTTAAAGAAGCCAAAGCTTCTCAAAACATTTATAATAAATTGATGAAATAGGTTATGAAACTAACAGAGCTTCAAATAGAAAATCTTTACCAATTTACACGTAAACATTACGTAGAATATTATGATGTACAAACAGAATTGGTAGATCATTTAGCCAACGATATTGAGCAAATTTGGGATGAACATCCTAATTTATCTTTTGAACAAGCTAGAGATAAATCGTTCAAAAAATTTGGAATTTTTGGTTTTATGGATGTGGTGCAAGCCAAAGAATGGCAAATGACAAAAAAGTATTTTAAACTGGTTTTACAATTTACGAAAGCATGGTTTAAGATTCCAAAAATTGCAATTACCTTATTGTTGTTCTTTCTGTTTTATAAGTTACAGGAATACCAATTGGGTAGTGTAGCATATTATACAATATTTATTGGGATTATGGTGTCTCAAATTATTTTTATGATTCTTAATGCAAGAAAGATAAAAGCAAAATATCAAAAAACAGGTAAAAAATGGCTTTTTGAAAACATCATAAATATAAACGGAATGGCAAATATATGCGTGCTATTATTTTATTTTTTCGATTTTCCTTTCAAAAGCTCAAAAGACTTTTTAGTAATGGGCGATTTTAGAAAATTCTTATCTGCTTTTTTAATTACACTACTAGTTCTTGTAGCCTACATCACTTTAATTGTTATCCCTAAAAAAGCAACTAAATTATTACAAGAAATGTATCCTGATTATCAAACTTTATAAATTTATTGATAATGAAACTTACAGAACTTCAAATAGAAAACTTATATAAATTTACACGTCAGCATTATGTGTATCATTATGATGTGCAAACAGAATTGGTAGATCATTTAGCCAATGATATTGAACAAATTTGGGAAGAATACCCCAATTTATCATTTGAAGATGCAAGAGATAAATCGTTCAAAAAATTTGGCATTTTTGGTTTTATGGATGTTATTGAAGCCAAGCAAAAACAAATGAATAAGCGTTATCGAAAAATAATGTGGCGTTTTTTTAAAGAATGGTTTACCTTACCAAAAGTAATTTCAACCTTGACTGTTTTTTTAAGTTTGTTTTTAGTGTTAAAAATTAAATATTCAGAATTTTTAGTTTTAGCTGTATTGTTGGCTTTATTTACTTTTGATATTATAAAACAAACCAAAGCCAAAAAACAACAAAAGAAAAAAGAAGATAAGAACGAAAAAGTTTTTTTGTTAGAGGCTATGATTGGCACTACCAGGCAAAATTTTGTGGGATTAACATTTATAAATATGTTTAATTTTATACATCTTACAAAAGTTAGTTTTCATAATTTAGAAAATCATTGGTTATTGCTCATTTCATTTTCATCAACAGTAATTGTAATTTTATTTTACGTTACTTCGTATGTTATCCCTCAAAAAGCAGAAGAATTATTGCAAGAAACGTATCCAGAATATAAAATGGTTAAAAATTTGTAACATAATCACAGTATCAACTACATATACATTAACTAAACCAAATAATTATGATTTCACATTTTTTAAATTTAGAATGGAAACAATTTTTTCGCTCTGCTTCGTTTAGCAAAAGCGTTGGTGCCAAAATTTTAATCGGTTTTTTTGCACTTTATTTTGCGGCATCTTTTTTGATTTTAGGGATTAGTGCATTTTATATTATAAGAGATCAATTTCCAGAACAAGATCCTTTAGTATTAGTCAATTCCTTTTTAATGTATGCCATTGTTGGCGATTTAATTTTCAGGTACATCATGCAAAAATTACCTGTTATGAACATTAAACCTTTATTAATTTTACCAATTGCAAGAAGTAAAATTGTTCATTTTATTCTAGGAAAGTCGGCATTATCTTTTTTCAATATTATGGGCTTGTTTTTTTATATTCCTTTTGCTGTGGTTTTAATTAAAGAGGGTTATGATACAGTAGGAATTTTAGGTTGGTTGGCTACAATGATTTTACTTACACAATGTGCCAATTTTTTCAATTTTTTAGTAAATAAAAAGAATGCAGTTTTTGGCGGTTTAATTACAGTTTTAATTGTAGGGTATTTTGTACAATATTTTGATGTATTCGATTTACCGGGTTTTGTAGGGCAAGGTTTTGATGCAATTTATGCGACTCCTATTTTAACGATAATTTTTATCATTTTGTTAATTACCTTGTATGCAATTAATTACAAACAACTTAGAAACGAAGTATATTTAGATGCGCTTATCTCAGAGCAAACCAAAGAAGTAAGTGCTTCAGATTTATCTTTTACAGATAAATTAGGAGATTTAGCACCATTTATTAAAAACGATTTACGTTTAATGTGGCGTAATAAAAGAACAAAATCTTCGGTTTGGATGGTAGCTGTGGGGCTTTTATATGGGCTGTTTTTTTATCCTAATCCTATGTATGCAGATATGCAGTTTATGTATGTTTTAGTGGGGATTTTTTCAACAGGAACTTTCTTAATCAATTTTGGGCAATTTATTCCTGCTTGGGACAGTGGTTATTACAAAATGTTTATGAGCCAGAATTTTAAGTACGAACGTTACTTAAAATCCAAATTTACCATTATGACCATTAGTGTAGTTGCCCTTTTTGTTTTAGGAATTCCTTATGTGTATTTTGGATGGAAAGTATTACTAGTGCATTTTGCAGCAATGATTTATAATGTGGGTGTAAATACGCATGTAATTTTATACGGAGGAACCTTCAATAGAAAAAAAATAAACCTAGATGAAAAGGCAGCTTTTAATTTTCAAGGCACAGGAGCTGTACAATGGATTATTGGTCTACCATTAATGTTGTTGCCAATGGGAATTTTCGGACTCATAAATTGGCTAGTAAGTTTCGAAATTGCAACAGCTACCCTTGCAATTATGGGCTTTATTGGTGTTGCATTGCATAAAAAATTAATGGCAGCTATCACTAAAAAATATATTGAAAACAAATATGTAATGATTCACGCATTTAATCAAGAAAACTAAAAAATTATGATACAAACTACGCAACTTTCAAAAAAATACGGAGCAGCAGAAGTATTACACATCGATGCTTTAGAAATTCCTACAGGTCAAAGTTTTGGTTTGGTTGGCAATAATGGAGCTGGTAAAACCACGTATTTTAATATTTTATTAGATTTAATAAGACCCACAACTGGTGCTATTGTAAATCATGATATTCAAGTAAATACTAGCGAAGATTGGAAACAATTTACAGGTTCATTTATTGATGAATCTTTTTTAATTGGGTATTTAACTCCAGATGAATATTTCGAATTTATTGGCGATTTAAGAGGCATGAATAAAGCTGATGTAAAAAAATTCATAGCAAAATTCGAAGAGTTTTTTAACGGTGAAATTATTGGCAAGAAAAAATATTTACGAGATTTAAGTAAAGGAAATCAGAAAAAAGCAGGTATTGTTGCTGCAATGATGGGTAACCCACAAGTGGTAATTTTAGATGAACCTTTTGCAAATTTAGATCCTACAACGCAAATCAGGCTTAAAAAAATCATTAAAGAACTTACAGAAAACAGAGAAGTTACAGTCTTAGTTTCTAGTCACGATTTAACGCATGTAACCGAGGTTTGTGAAAGAATTGTAGTTTTAGATAAAGGCACAGTAGTAAAAGATATTGAAACTTCTGAAGCAACCCTTAAAGAATTAGAGAGCTATTTTTCGGTTTAAAAATACCTAGCCACAAATTCACTTCTAGTATCAATCAACCAAAAATTAATTTTTTGTGAACACGTGGCTATATTTTTTAAAATTACCATCTTAAAAATGAAGTCAAATAATCAGTAAAATTCATATCTAGTTAATAAAAGTAGTCTATTTTGATTTTATTAGTATTTTTACACACTGAATGTATACTATTTTAGTTACAAATCAGTTGTAAATAAGAGGATGTAACTCTTATAAAATTAATAATCATTTAGATCTACCTGTGTGAAAAACACTCAAAAAATAACCATCATTTTTATATTTTTTGTTGCTATGTATGCTTGTAGCACCAAAAAAGACACCATAATTAGTAGAAATTACCATGCATTAACTACAAAATATAATGTGCTATTTAATGGTAAAGAAGCCTTTAAAGAGGGTATTGAAAATATCAATAATGAGTATAAGGATGATTGGTTTGAGCAATTACCCATAGAGCCTATTGAGTTTGAAGAGGATAAGTTTGTGATTCCAAAATATACTAATAATGAGCCTGGAGCTGGTTTTGGTAGGAATAATACTAAAAATGAAGAAAAAAAAGCGCTTACAACTTTCGAAAAAGCAGAAGACAAAGCTATAAAAGCCATTCAAAAACATGGTATGAATATTGACGGAATGGAACACAATAGGCAAATTGATGACGCCTATTTGTTGTTAGGGAAATCTCGCTATTATTCACAACGTTTTGTGCCAGCTGTAGAAGCTTTTAACTATGTTATTGCCAATTATCCGAATGCAAATTTAATTGCAGAAACCAAAATTTGGCGAGCAAAAGCAGCGATAAGAATGGATAATGAAGAGAGGGCAATTGAAACTCTAGAATTATTATTATTGGTTAGAGATACTTTAGAAGCTAATTTACCAGATGAAATAAAAGAATTAGGCAACACAGCTTTGGCAATGGCATATGTAAAAACCGATAGTTTACAAAAAGCCAAAAAGCATTTAAAATTAGCTACAAGAACATTAGAAAACAGAGCACAAGGAGCAAGAAATCTATTTGTTTTAGGTCAAATGTATAGTAAAGAAAATAAAAAAGATTCTGCTAGTTTAGTTTTCCAGAAATTGGCAAACTTTAAAAAAGCACCCTACAAATATAAGATTCGTGCCAATATTGAATTAGCAAAAAATGCACCTAATGATTCTACTGCAGCTTTGGTTTTAGAAAAGTTAAATAAATTAATCAAAGTTAGAGAAAACAGGCCGTATTTAGATGCTTTGTACTATCAAAAAGGGGTTTTACATCAAAATAATGACAGTATTCAATTGGCAATTGAAAACTACAACCAATCATTAAGAGCAAAAGATGCTGGCGATAAACAAAAAACTTTTGCTTATGAAAAATTAGGAAATTTATCGTTTAAAGCAGATGCCTATCAAGATGCAAGTGCATATTTTGATAGTGTTTTACAGATAGCAAAAGACACCTTAAACCTAAGAATTAGACGAATCAAAAGAAAACATAGAAACTTGGCATCATTAATTCGGTTTGAAGAAGTAGTTGCTACAAACGATAGTATTGTTAGCATTGCCTCTTTATCAGAAGATGAGCAAAAAGAGTTTTTCGAAAATTATATTGCTAAGCTTAAAAAAGCAGATGAAGAAGCTGCTCAATTACGTTTAAATCAGCTAGCATTTGGTAATGCTGGAGGGGGTTTGGCTGGTGCAGACAAAGGTAATTGGTACTTTTACAACAACCAATCTTTAAGTTTTGGGAAATCTGAATTTCAAAAAATATGGGGAACACGAAAGTTAGAAGATAATTGGAGATGGGCAGAAAAAGCAACAATTGGAGGTGCAGTACAAGACTCAGCAAAAGTTACAAAAACGAATCCTAAGTATGATTTAGACACCTATTTAAGTGCAATTCCAAAAGACGAAAAGGTAATTGATAGTTTAAAAATACAGAGAAATCAGGCTTTATATGAATTAGGGTTAATCTATAAAGAGCAGTTCAAAAATTTAAATTTTGCAAAAAAACGATTAGAAAGAGTAGCAAACTTGCAACCAGCTAAAGAATTGATATTGCCAATAAACTGGCACTTGTATCAAATTTCTAATGCTTTGGGTGATGAGCAACAAGCTAATCAATATAAAAGTGTAATTTTAAATGATTATGCTGATACCAAATTCGCACAGATAATTCAAAATCCTGACGCTACTTTTGCAGAGGAAGAAGCTGAGGTTGGTGAGGTAGAGAAGGCATATAAAGAAATATATTACCTTTATAAAGATAATAAGTTTGAAGAAACAATTACTAAAGTTGATGAATTTTTACCTACAATTCCCAACTCAGAGTTATTGCCAAAATTTGAATTATTAAAAGCTTTCGCTATTGGAAAGTTTAAAGATAAAAAAGCTTATAAAACTGCTTTAGAATTTGTTGCTGTGAGCTATGGAAATACAGAAGAAGGAAAAAAAGCAAAAGAAATCGTAGCAAGATTAGGCAAATAAACATCTAAATAATTAAAGTTTTAAGATCAATGGAAAGAAACGTTATTGCAAAAAACACCAAAATAAAAGGAGAAATTATTTCTGAAGGAGACTACAGAATTGATGGTCTTTTAGAAGGTGATTTAACTACAAAAGGTAGAGTTATCATTGGTTCTGGAGGTGTGGTAAATGGAAATATTAACGCGCATAATACAGATATAGAAGGCACATTTTCTGGAACATTAAGCGTAGAAAATATTTTAACAATTAAAACTTCTGCAAATATTTCTGGTGAGGTTATAGTAGGTAAACTATCTGTTGAACCAGGTGCAACATTTAATGCATCTTGTGCAATGAAAGTAGCACCAAGAGTTCTAAATCTAGAAAATGGAAAAAAAACAGCCGAAAACTCAAAAGACCAACAAAGAGAAAAAAAAGCCTTTAAATAAAGCCTTACAACTTTCTGGTGCAGGTTTACAAATGGGGGTAACAATTTACTTGGGTTTCTTGTTTGGTAAATGGTTAGATGCTAGGTTTAATACTCAATTTTTAAAAGAAACTATTACACTTTTAGCTATTTTCTTAGCCATGTATTCTTTAATTAAACAAGCCAATAGAATTAATGATTAAAAGTATTCTACTATACACATTGGTGTTTTTTTCAATATTTTTTGTGAGTCTTTTTTTACACCAAAATTATATCGAAGACCAAGGTATAATCTTACCATTTTCTTTAAAAAAAGTATACCTCTTTCACTTAGGTTTTTCTTTGTTAATTTGTACTAATTTTTTGTTCTTTTCAACTGTTAATAAATTTTTTGAACAACTAGGTTTTGTTTACTTAGCAACCATAGTTTTAAAAATAGTTCTTTTATGTATTATCTTCTACAACCCAATATTTACAAAGGATGACTTATCTTTTGATGCAAGAATGGCACTATTTTTACCTGCAATTATATTTTTATTAACAGAAGCCGTTTTTGTAGCTAAAATTTTAATGAAAAAGTAATAATTAACAATTCCTTAAAAAATGGTTTGTGGTTATAAAATATTATATATCTTTGCGCCGAATTTAGAAAGCGTATTTTTACCATGAAGATTGCACAAAAATCAATCAAATTTCTTACAATAGCATTTTTAGCCTTTTTTTCAGCCACTATTTTTGCTTCTGGTACAGATAAAAAACACGACAATCAAAACGATGGTGGTCGCGTAAATACGAAAGAAGAAGTAGAGGCTTATATTCTACATCACATTAAAGATTCACACGATTTTTCTTTATTTTCTTACACAGGTGATGATGGTAAAAGACATCATTTTGGCTTTCCTTTACCAGTAATTTTATGGTCTAGTGAAGGTTTAGTTACTTTTATGTCTTCTGAATTTCATCACAATGATGATGGGCATGTAATTGTAGAAAAAAATGGAGCTAAATTCGCAAAAGTACATTCTAAGATTTATGAGTTAGATGAAGGTGCTGCTTCTATCAATTTTGATGCAGATCATCATCCTACTAACGCGCACAAAGTTTTAGATTTTTCAATTACTAAAAGTGTTGTGGGTATTTTATTAATAGGCTTTTTATTATTGTTTTGGTTTTCTAGATTGGCAAAACAGTACAAAACTAAAAAAGTGCCAACAGGTTTTGCTAGAGTTTTAGAACCTTTGGTTTTATATGTTCGAGATGAAATTGCAAAACCAAACATTGGTGAAAAGCATTACAGAAGATTTACAGGTTATTTATTAACAGTATTCTTTTTTATATGGTTGTTAAATTTAGCAGGTTTAACTCCATTTGGATTTAATGTAACAGGTCAACTAGCAGTTACAGCTTGTTTGGCAATCTTTACGTTAATAATTTATACGATAAGTGGTACAAAAGGATATTGGATGCACATGTTGTGGATGCCTGATGTTCCTGTATTAATTCGTCCAGTATTAGCAATTATAGAATTGGCTGGGGCTTTATTAATTAAACCATTTTCATTGTTAGTTCGTTTATTTGCGAACATTTCAGCAGGTCATATTGTGGTAATGAGCTTAATTGCAATTATGTTTACACTTAAAGAATCTTTAGGGGTTGTGGGTGCTACAGGGTTGTCTTTAGTATTATCATTTTTTATAACATTAATTGAGGTTTTAGTAGCTTTCTTACAAGCATATATCTTTACAATGCTTTCAGCATTGTTTATTGGTATGGCTGTAGAAGATCATGCTGAGGCTCATTAATAAAGTTTGTTTAATTTAATATAAATACATTTATTATGTACAATTTAATTGGAGCAGGATTAATCGTAATCGGAGCTGGAATTGGTTTAGGTCA
>CBFIFR010000044.1:0-25242 GCA_965661915.1 Polaribacter sp.
TCAATAAACTTTTAATTAGACCAATCATAGAAAGGGATACAAAAGATTTTACCAACCATTTTTGACTATTAAGCCATAAATTGGTTTTGTTCATCGACTGAATATATTACCTTGTAGTTTTTGAAAACTAAATAACGATATTTAATTTTTCTATCTTTAAGTAATTCTTCTTCTTGTCCAATAAAAGAGGCTTTAATTAATTTTTCCGATTCCTTAATTATTCCAGTTACAATTTTAGTAGCAACTGTTATGCTTGCTTTCTTTTCGTAATATTCATAAATTTCGTCAAGTTGAGTTTCGGAAAAGTCAGACCAAATAACTTCAAAATTCATTATTCATATTTGGCTAAAAGTTCAGAACTTGTTTTAAATCGATTGTTATTAAAATCCGATTCCGATTTGTCAATTCGTTTGTTTAACTCATCAATGGTCATTGGATTAAAAAGACTTTCTTCAGTAGTGCCTTTTTCCTTTTTCAGTATTTTCTCAAGCTTGGAAATTGCATCCTCGTTTTGAAGTTTTAAGAATTCTTGAATAAATTCTATTTTTCGAGCTTCTATATTCATTTTGAGTTTCTTTTAATCAAAGATACTAAATTATCAAATTCAATCAATATGTTTCTTGGTTTAACGAATTTTCTAGCTTGTTGACAACACAAGGATAAAAACATCTTTGAATAATATTTTTAAAACTTTGAAAAATTAATATTTTATACTTTTTTTTGATTGAACAAACCTAGCTATAAAGTATTTTACCATTGAAATTTCTTATACAATAGTTTAGAATTCCTTATTATTTTTTTTTAACTTTAAACAATCAATCAAAATTTTTATATGAAAATAGGAGCCATGTCTATAAGTTTAGCTGTAAAGGATATTCACAAATCGAAAACATTTTATGAAACAATGGGGTTTTCTGTATTTGCTGGTGAAATGGAAAAAAATTATTTGATTTTAAAAATTGGAAATGCCTTAATAGGCTTATTTCAAGGAATGTTTGAAAACAATATTTTAACCTTTAACCCAGGTTGGGATGAAAACGCCAACAAGTTGGATGAATTTGATGACGTAAGAACCATTCAAAAACATTTAAAAGCCAATCATATTAACTTAGAAAGTGAGGCTGATGAAAGCACTTCTGGTCCAGCAAGTATTGTTTTTTTTGATCCAGATGGAAATACGATTCTGATTGATCAGCATGTGTAGGATTTATATATTTTTGAAAAATTTATACCTCTATAATGAATGGTAAAAAAGCCATAAAAATTATAAAACCTATAATTAACAAAGAAATAATTAAAGGCTTGGTAATGCTTTTTGATTCATATTTTAAATCTTTCTTTAAGTTTTTATTCCAAAATAAACCCGTTAAAATAGATGCTCCAAAAAGATTTAAAACTAACGACAAAAAGAAAGGTAAAGACAGCGTGTTTGCAATAAAATAAATAACAATTGTAAATAAAATTCCAAAAATGAAAACATGAATTCTTCCTTTTGGCTTTTCCATTATTTTTAAATTGTACATTAATAAAACAGCACCAAATATTACACCAAAGAATATTGAAAACCCTTTTATTGCATTTTTAGAATATAAAATAGGTAATTCAAATTCATCAAATGCACTTTCATCTTTTTTGAATTCTTTTATCTTAAAAGTTTCTTTAGTAGTGTTTTCAACTGTGTTTTTAGGAACTCGTTCAATTTCATTTTCCTGAATAATTTCTCTTTTTTCAAGTTCCCAAATCACTGCTTGAATAGCTTCATCTGTATATTTACTTTTATTTAAAATTATTTTTTCTAGTTCAGAGTTAGATTTTAAACTCATATTTTTTGAAAATTTATTCTTTTTCATTTATTCTTTTTTTAAGCAGTAACCTCAATTAATTTATTTCTATAAGCTGTTAATAATTTCGATTTTGAAATAAAACCAACATAGGTATTGCCTTGAATTACAGGTAAATTCCAAGCACCACTTTCTTTAAATTTTTGCATTATTTGCGAAACAGAATCATCATACTGAATGGTTTCTGGAGCAACTTTCATAATGGTTTGTACAGTTACACTTTTGTACATTTCTGAATCGAACATTATTGGGCGAATATCATCTAACAACACAATACCCAAAAACCGGTTCTTTTTATCAATCACAGGAAAAATATTTCTAGTTGATTTTGCTACCGCTTTTTTTAGCATATCTCCTAAAAACATTTCTGGATAAACGGACTTGAAATTCTTTTCAATTAATTGATGAATGTCCATCATCATTAATACATTTTTATCTTTATTATGCGTAATCAATTCGCCCCTTTTTGCCAATTTATAGGTATAAATGGAATTGGAAATAAAGTATTTGGTAAAGGCAAAAGAAATGGCTGCTACTAACATTAAGGGCACAAATAAATCATAACCTCCAGTAATTTCTGCAATTAAGAAAATGGCGGTTAAGGGCGCATGTAAAACTCCAGCCATTAAACCTGTCATACCAATTAAAGTAAAATTTGCTTCTGATACATGAAAACCTAAGCCCATATTATTAATAATTTTTGCAAATGCATTACCCAATGCACTTCCCATTACCAAAGTTGGTATAAAAATTCCTCCAACTCCACCAGCAGCAAAAGTGGTACTCATGGCTATAGCTTTAAAAAATGTAATCAGCAAAAGAAGAATAATTACAATCCAAATATTATTTTCATCAAAAGAAAAAGGCGTATTTCCAATAGCTTCGATATGATTTCCTTGCAATAAATTATTGATTAATCCATACCCTTCACCATATAAAGAAGGCATTAAAAAGAGTATAGTACCAATAACAATACTGCCAATAATTAAGCGTTTAAAACGTTTTTCAAAACGATAAAAAAACTTTCGAATTGCAAAATAAATAAATGAAAAATAAACAGAAATAATTCCTGTAAAAATTCCAAAAATCGCATAAAATCCAATTTCATCGATTTCAAATTTTTCATTCAATTCAAAGCCTAATAAAACGTCTGCGCCCAAAAAGAAATACGAAGTAACAATTGCTGCTACAGAAGCTAACAAAAGAGGAACTAATGATACAAAAGCAATATCTAAACTAAAGACTTCTAAAGCAAAAACAATCCCTGCAATTGGGGCTTTAAACATGGAAGACATGGCACCTGCAGTAGCACAACCAATTAACAACATTCTCGTTTTTGTGTTCATATGAAATAACTGAGAAGTGTAAGAAGCCAAAGCTGTACCTGCACTAACAGCGGGTCCTTGTAACCCAACAGAACCTCCAAAACCAACTGTTATTGGTGCTGTTATTAACGAGGCAAACATATTGTATTTTGGAATAATTCCTTTTCGTTTAGAAATAGCATATAAGGTTGTTGAAATTCCATGACCAATATGTTTTTTGAGCCATGTTTTTTTAATTATGGTAACAATCAGCAAACCTATAATGGGAAAAATAAAATATAACGAACGTTGGTAATTTTTTAAAAAATCAAGAGATAAAAGCAACTGAATATAATGTGTAAAGTTTTTTAAAACCACAGTTCCTATTCCTGCTAAAAAGCCGACTAAAATGCTTAAAAGATAAACAAACTGACGCTCAGAGATGTATTTGTATCTCCAAAGTAAAATCCGTTTTAAAAGTTTGTTTTTGGTTGGCATTTTCTACATAAATGGTCTTTGACAAGCTCAGATTGACATTTTGATTCAATATTGATTTTAAGGCTAAAATAATGTTTCTAAATTTCAATTTAACTGACAAATATCAAGCTAAACTAGCTAATCAAAGTTTAGTTTTTAAAATATCCGTTCCTAAATATTTATCATCTTTATTATAATACCAAGCTCTTATTTTTGGCATTTTTATATCGTTGATAGTTTCTAAACCAGAAAGTAAAATATATTCGCCACTATCTTTTGTTTCTTTAAAAAACTGATATACTTCCATAGCATAAGTATCTGGATTAAAATAAAAGTACCAATTGTCTTTACCAATTTCTTTGGGATAACTTACTTTTAAAAATAGATATGTTTTTCCTTTAAATTCTTTTTTTTCTACTTTTTGATGAATGATAGTACCTTCGTCTTTTAACTTCATGGGTAAACCGTATAAATACGTATAATAATTTTTATAAAGATTTGCACGTTCTTCAGTTAAACTAAATTTCTTTTTATGTTCTTCTGATGGATTTTCATCTCCATTTAACGAAAAACGAATTTGATTTTTATCAACAATAAATTCAGTAATAATTGTATCTCTTTTTGCAGAAACAGAAAAATACTGTTTTGGTAAATCAATATTTATTTTACTTTTTCTATCACCATTTTTTGGAGTCTCCATAGTTACGAATAACTCTCCTTTAAAGGTTTCCCAATTTCCATTTGGATCGTGAAATTGGATTGCTTTTTCCAATAATTCATCCCCAGTAATTGTTTGCGAAAATGTTGTTACTGAAATAAATAGTACTAAAACTATGTTTAGGTTTTTCATATTTTAAAAGTAATAAAAATAGTTAAACAAAAAGACCTCACAGGTTTTTATACTGAATCACGTTCAGCACAAGAAACCTGTGAGGTCTAAATATTATATGTTAAAAATTTATTCTAAAATATCAAGCTTTAAACTCAACTCTGTTAATTGCTCATCATCAATAAAAGCAGGTGCATCAATCATAACATCTCTACCTGAATTGTTTTTTGGAAAAGCAATAAAATCACGAATGGTTTCTTGACCTCCTAAAATAGCAACCAATCTATCTAAACCAAAAGCCAAACCTCCATGAGGTGGTGCTCCATACTCAAAAGCATCCATTAAGAAACCAAATTGCGCTTTTGCTTCTTCTTCCGAAAAACCTAAATGCTTTAACATAGTTGCCTGAATTTCTTTATCATGAATTCTGATAGAACCTCCACCAATTTCGTTTCCGTTTAAAACCAAATCGTACGCATTTGCTTTTACAGCTCCAGGATCTGTGTCTAACAATTCCATTTGTCCAGGTTTTGGTGATGTAAATGGGTGGTGCATTGCATGATAATGACCAGTTTCTTCATCTAACTCTAATAATGGGAAATCTATTACCCAAAGTGGAGCAAATACTTTAGGATCTCTTAATCCTAAACGTTCTGCCAATTCCATACGTAAAGCAGACATTTGTGCTCTAACTTTATTCGTTTCTCCTGATAAAACACAAACTAAATCGCCTGGTTTTGCACCAGTTACTTCAACCCATTTTGCTAAATCTTCTTGATCGTAAAATTTATCAACAGAAGATTTAAAAGAACCATCTTCATTAACTCTACAATAAATCATTCCAAGAGCACCAACTTGTGGTCTTTTTACCCATTTAATGATATTATCAATCTCTTTTCTTGTGTAGGCATTTCCACCAGGAACAGCAATACCAATTACCAATTCAGCATTATTAAAAACGCCGAAATCTTTATGTTGTGTAACTGCATTTAACTCGCCAAATTCCATTCCGAATCTAATGTCTGGTTTGTCATTTCCATACAAACGCATTGCATCATCATACAACATTCTCGGGAATTTCTCTACCTCAACATTATTTACTTCTTTTAGTAAATGTCTAGTTAATCCTTCAAAAATATTTAGAATATCTTCTTGCTCAACAAATGCCATTTCACAGTCTATTTGTGTAAATTCTGGCTGTCTGTCTGCACGTAAATCTTCGTCTCTAAAACACTTTACAATCTGAAAATATTTATCCATTCCACCAACCATTAAGAGTTGTTTGAAGGTTTGAGGCGATTGTGGTAAAGCATAAAATTGCCCTTCGTTCATTCTTGAAGGAACTACGAAATCTCTTGCGCCTTCTGGAGTAGATTTTATTAAATAAGGTGTTTCTACTTCTATAAATTCTTGATCAGACAAGTATTTACGAACTTCCATAGTTACTTTGTGACGAAAAATTAAACTGTCTTTAACAGGGTTTCTACGGATATCTAAATACCTGTATTTCATTCTGATGTCTTCTCCACCATCAGTTTTATCTTCTATGGTAAAAGGAGGTAATTTTGATTCGTTTAAGATTTCTAGCTCAGAAACTAACACTTCAATTTCTCCAGTTGGTATATTTTTGTTTTTTGATTCTCTCTCGATAACAGTTCCTGTAACTTGAATCACAAATTCTCTTCCTAAAGATTTTGCTTTTTCCATCATTGCTTTTGGAGTGCGCTCTTCATCAAAAATAAGTTGCGTAATTCCATATCTGTCTCGCAAATCGACCCAAACCATAAAACCTTTGTCTCTAGATTTTTGTACCCAACCTGCTAAGGTTACTTCTGTATTGATGTGTGATGCTTGTAACTCACCACAAGAATGACTTCTGTACATTGTAAATTTGAATTTACAATTCTGAATTTATTTCAGAATCTTTGTTATATTTTATGCTTCTGAACTTGTTTCAGAATAAGACCGCAAATTTAATCATTTCGTAAGAAAAACATCAGGTTTTATAATTTCATTTATTCCCAGAAAAACTTTGTAAATTTGAAGCGATGAGCGTAGTAAATATTCAAGAGAAATTCAATTTATTTGATGATAAATGGACTCCTAAAAAAATTGGTGAATTAAATGGGCAACAGATTTTATTAGCCAAAGTTCAAGGCGAATTTGTATTTCATAAGCACGATAATGAAGATGAATTATTTTTAGTAAAAAAAGGGGTTTTAGAAATGCATTTACGCGATAAAATTATCACCATAAATGAAGGCGAATTTTACATTGTACCAAAAGGTGTAGAGCACAAACCTGTTGCCAAAGAAGAAGTACATATTTTACTTTTTGAACCACTTTCCATAAGTCATACAGGTAATGTTGTTGCTGATATTACTGTAGAAAATTATGAAAGTATTTAGCTTTTTAAAGTCATCATTAAAACACATGTTATTATGACTTTTTAAAATAATTCATAATAAGTGATTTGTTAAAGTGATTTTTTTCTATTTTTACATAATAATAAATTTTATTATTATGATAAATTTTAAATCTGGTCTGTATCAAAATCAAGGATATTATAAAAGTTTTCAGCCAACTTTTATAAATCGAGATTGGATTATAAATGATATGAAATTGCTTCAATTATTAAGTTTAGCTGATAGACAATTAGGCAGATTAGATATGTATTCTGAGTATGTAAATATTGATTTATTTACACAAATGCATATTGCAAAAGAAGCTACTCTATCTTCAAAAATAGAGGGAACACAAACAAATATTGAAGAAGTATTTCTAAAAAAAGAAGAAGTTTCTAGTGAAAAAAGAGATGACTGGGAAGAAGTACAAAATTACATTCAAGCAATGAATCACGCAATACATTTGCTTCAAAACCTTCCATTTTCGAGTCGTTTAATAAAACAAACTCATAAAGTATTACTACAAGGTGTTAGAGGTAATCATAAATTACCTGGAGAATATAGAAGTAGTCAAAATTGGATTGGTGGTGCCACAATTAACGATGCTGTATTTATTCCTCCAATTCATAATACAGTAAACGAATTAATTTCTGATATTGAAAAATTTGCAAATGATTTAGAGAACCCTTTGCCTGATTTACTAAAAATTGCTTTAATTCATTACCAATTTGAAACAATTCATCCTTTTTTAGATGGAAATGGAAGAGTGGGAAGATTGTTAATTACATTATATCTTGTAAATAAAGGTATTCTCAAAAAACCCATTTTATACCTGTCTGATTTTTTTGAAAAACATAGAACTTTGTATTATGATAATTTAATGCGAGTTAGAACTCATAATGATATAAATCAATGGTTAAAATTTTTTATAACTGGTATTATAGAGACTTCTAAAAACGGTGTGGAAACTTTTAATTCAATAATGAATTTATCTAAATCTACAGAAGAGAAAATTACGAAACTAGGAGCTAGAAGTGCTGATGGACATAAAATAATAGATTATTTGTATAACAACCCAATTATTGATGCACAAAAAGTAGGAAGTATTATTGACAAAAAACCACAATCTGCATATCAACTAATAAGCAAACTTGAAAACTTAAAAATTTTAAGAGAAATTACTGGATCTCAAAGAAATCGTCTTTATGTTTTTGATGATTATTTAGAAATTTTTAATCACTAATTTATGAGCAAAATCTATTTAGTACCCACTCCAATAGGTAATTTAGAGGATATGACTTTTAGAGCCATCAGAATTCTAAAAGAAGTTGATTTTATTTTAGCAGAAGACACTAGAACCAGTGGAAAATTGTTAAAACATTTTGAAATCGCTACGCAAATGCACAGTCATCACATGCATAATGAGCATAAATCTATTGAAGGTATTTTAAACAGAATTAAAAGTGGAGAAACTTGTGCTGTTATTTCGGATGCTGGAACGCCTGCAATTTCAGATCCTGGGTTTTTATTAACTAGAGCTTGTATAGAAAACAATATTGATGTAGAATGTTTACCTGGTGCAACTGCTTTTGTACCTGCTTTGGTAAATTCTGGTTTACCTAATGATAAATTTGTTTTTGAAGGATTTTTACCTGTCAAAAAAGGAAGACAAACTCGTTTTTTACTATTAGCAGAAGAAACTAGAACTATGATTTTTTACGAATCGCCACATAAATTAGTAAAAACACTAGGACACTTTATTGAATATTTTGGTGCCGATAGAAAAGTTTCAGTTTCTAGAGAACTCACAAAAATGTTCGAAGAAACTGTAAGAGGAACTGCACCAGAAGTTTTAGCTCATTTTACCAAAAAACCACCAAAAGGAGAAATTGTTGTTATTGTTGAGGGTAAAAAATAATGTAAATACTACTATTTTTAGAATAAAAACAAATGCACAAAAAAGTCTTTACGGTTGATGAAATTAAACGAAAGTTAGAGCAATATTGCGTATACCAAGATCGATGTCATAAAGAAGTTGAACAAAAAATGCGAGAATTCAACTTAATTACTGAAGCCAAAGAGGTAATTTTATTAAGCCTAATGCAAGATAATTTTTTAAACGAAGAACGTTTTGCAAAGAGTTTTGCTAGAGGAAAATTCAGAATTAAAAACTGGGGAAAACAACGAATTGTAAGAGCATTAAAGTTCAATGATATTTCTGCTTACAATATTAAAACTGCGCTTAAAGAAATTGATGAAAAAGACTATATAAAAACAATTTACAGAATTACAGAAAAGAGAAATGCCGTAATTTCTGAGCCTAATATTCACAAGAGGAAACAAAAACTCATTGGCTTTCTAATGAGAAAAGGATTTGAGAACGAACTGATTTATAAAGTGGTAAATGAAGTAGTATCATCATAAAAATTACCTAATATTTAGCGTTATTTATGTGTATTTGATCTCTTAAACAGACTCTCGTAATAAACTCTTGTAGGTTTTTCGCAATTTTGTAGGGGGTACACCTAATTTGTATTTTAAAAATACATAGCCATTAATTACATTAACTTTTAACCAAGAATTGGTTTCATATTTTCTAGCACTTACTGTAGCTTTAGATTGAATAATGGTAAAAGGAATTTTCTGCTTTCTAATTCTGTCTACCATTTCAAAATCTTCCATGATACAAAATTTTTCATTGTAGCCTTTTAATTGTAAAAATGTTTCTTTTGTAAAAAAATGACACTGATCTCCACCACCTGCAAAAAAACCATCTTTAGTAGTAAACTTACTATTAAAAGTTAAAAACGGTGATTTTTTATCAAACTGATAAGCAAAAAAACCAAATTTTAAACCCTCTTTATATGCATTTGTAATTTGTGTGTAAAAATCATTAGGTAAAGTTACATCAGCATGTAAAAACAAGAGTAATTTACCCTTAGCAACTTTAGCACCAGCATTCATTTGAGCAGCTCTGCCTCTTGTTTTGCAATTTAAAAACGTAACTTTAGCAAATTGATTGCAAATTTTAGGCGTTTCGTCAGACGTTTCAGGAGAATTTGCTACAATAATTTGCAAAGGAAATTTGTTAGCTTGTTCACATAAAAACGACAAAGACTTTACAAGATTTTCTTGTTCGTTATAAACAGGAATAATTATACTTATTAACATACTTAAACATACGAAATTTTATATGAAACAGTTTTTTTTAATCCTATTTTTTTGGTCTTCTTTTATATTAAATTCTCAAAACTCTATCAATTATAGTAAAGTTGCTCAAGATTTACTCGAAAATATTATACATAAAAAAGTCTATGACAAAGAAGTTAAAATTTTATCAAAAAGTACGTTAAATAATTTAATTTCTGAGCTACAAACAGATCAACAAAAAATTGCATTTTGGGTAAATGTTTACAATGCTTTTATTCAAATTTCTTTAACAGAAAACCCAAAAGAATATGAAAACAGAGGTGAATTTTTTAAAAAAGAACGTGTAAAAATTGCAGGAGAGATGTTGTCTTTTGATGATATTGAACATGGTATCATTAGAAAATCTAGAATGAAAATTAGCTTAGGTTATCTAAGAAAATGGTTTCGACCAAAATGGGAACGCAAGTTGCGTATTGATGGTGATATTGATTGGAGAATTCATTTTGCCTTAAACTGTGGTGCAAAAAGCTGTCCTCCTGTTGCCATTTACTCAGCAGAACACTTAGATAAAGAATTCGATTTTATGACAAAAAAGTATTTAACTGAACAAACAACGTACAATAAAGAAACTAAAACCGCCAAATCTGTTGCATTATTTTCTTGGTTTAGAGGCGATTTTGGTGGAAAATGTGGCGCAAAAAAAATACTTTTTAACTATGGAATAACACCTGAAAAACCCAAAAAGCTAGATTTTAAAAATTATGATTGGACCTTAAGTTTGGGTAATTTTAGAACTATACCTCAATAAGTTACACCTCTTTTTCATTTTCTTCTATATCTTCGGTTAAATCTAAATTTCTAACTGTTGGGCTTACAGCTGCAGTTGTAATTACTGTTATAATAGTCATTGTTCCTCCAAAAACCACAGCAGCAACAGGCCCTATTAATTTTGCTGCTAAACCACTTTCAAAAGCCCCTAATTCGTTAGATGAACCTACAAACATAGAGTTCACAGAAGATACTCTTCCACGCATATCATCTGGTGTTTTTAATTGTAAAATGGTTTGCCTTATTACCATAGAAATACCATCTGCAGCACCACTTACAAATAACGCCAATAAACTTACCCAAAAGATATTTGATAACCCAAAAGCAATAATACTTAATCCAAAAATAAATACAGAAATCAACATTTTTTTACCCGTATTTTTGTTGATAGGAATATATGTGGTCAACAACATAGTTACTATACTACCTATAGAAATCGATGCATTTAATACACCAAAACCTTCTGGGCCAACTTTTAAAATATCTTGTGCAAAAACAGATAAAATAGCTACAGTACCACCAAATAAAACCGCAATCATATCTAAAGTTAAAGCACCTAAAATGGCTTTATTTTGAAAAACAAATTTTACCCCAGCTTTTAAACTTTCTGTTACAGGCTCTCCTATTTTTTTATTTAATATTGGTTTCTTTTTGATGAAAAAAGTACCTAATAAAGATAATATAACCAAGATAAAAACGAGTAATAAGGTGTTATCAACATCAATTAAACCAATTAAAAAACCACCACAAAGTGCTCCTGTAACTGAAGCTGTTTTCCAAGTACTTGTGCTCCATGTTGCAGCATTATGATATATTTTTTTTGGAACTAAAAGCGCTACTAATGAAAATATTGTAGGTCCAAAAAAGGAACGTAAAAAACCACCAAAAAAAACCAAAGCATAAATACAATACAAAACAGAATTTATGCTCCAATCTGCAATTATTGTTTCTGATGTTAATAAGTATAAACCTAAACTAATTAGTGAAAATGCAGCTGTACACAGTGCTAATAAATTTCGCTTTTCTTTTTGGTCTACAATATGACCCGCAAATAATGCCATAGAAAATGCTGGAATAATTTCCATTAAACCAATTATGCCTAATGAAAGCGGATCTTTAGTAATGGAATACACTTGCCATTCAATAACTATAAATTGCATAGACCAACCAAAAACTAGTAGAAATCTTACAAATAAGAAAATATTAAATTCTCTTATTCTTAATGCTGCATAAGGGTCTTGTTTTGGCATTGAAATATGTATTTATTTCCAGAAAATTTCTGGTTTAATGTAAAAAACCGTGTCAATAAAAAATAATGTTTCCTGTTTTGTTAGTACATTTTCATCATGTAAATCTTCTAAAATTATTCCTAAGTTTGGATGAAAGTAATCGTGATTTCTTGTATTTTCAAAACCATTTTCTGTTAAAAAAGATTTAACATTTTTCAGATTTGTAAAATTATCACCTTTAATAAATGGTTGCTTTACTACTGCATAGAAATCTTTATCATCTATATAAAAACCTAGAAATTGATAAGCTGTATCTGCAAAAAAATAATCTCTCCAAGATTCATAATAAATAGCATCATTTAGTTTGAGAACAAAATCTTGATTTTTAATAAAGACTTTTTGTTCTGCTCCTTCAGATACATAATTTTCAATAGCTATATTGCTATATAATAAATTTTCTTTTTTAGCATAATTTATGAGAACCTTTGTTTCTTCTGCTTTGTTTTTGAATTTGTTTTCAACCAAAGTGCTTGAGCTTTTGCCTCCTCTAAAGTAACTGGTGATTGTTTGGATAAGTGCTTCATAGCTTTGGCTGCTCTTTCCTGAAAGGATATTTTGTAACTCATATTTAACTTGATTAATATTCATTTCAAAGTTACTATTTTTATTTAACTCAATTTCATATCCATTAAAATGGCAAAAGTTTGGTTAATATCGTGTTCTTTAACTACTATAGTCATTTCATTCGTTGTAGAAATAATTTCTTGTAGTGGAATATCTGCCCAAGCCAATTGCTTTAAAATAAAATAATAAATACCTGATTGTTCTAAATTTTCTTTTGGTAATTTTATAGTGATTGAAGCCAACTCTAACATACTGTTTGTTAGTGTTTCTTGCTCAAAAATTTCTTGTACAAAAGGTCGTAAATTTTTACTTGTAACAATATTTGTTTCAAAAATACCTTGAGAGACTGTTAAGAAATAATCAGAATTTTCTGCAGTTTTAGTTAAAATCTTAGCAATTTCTTTTAATAAAGAAGGAGTATTTTTAAACGTAAAATCGCATAAATCTGATCGTACAATTACATCTCCTAAGTCTAATGCTAAGCGTTTTATGTTTTTTCTGATACGTAATTCACTTGCAGGTGAAAGTCTGTTAATTGCCATCATTACAGCACCCACCTTTATCTCTTTCTTTAAAATTGTTGATACTTCTGGTAAAATAATTCTAGCTAAAGAAGAAACATTAATTAGTTTTTCATTCAATGCTTCTTCAATAAATGGAGTTTTTCTAATAGTACTTTCTACAACTTCCTGTATTGTTTTCATATTAAAAGTTTAAAAATATAAATAATTGTTCAAAATTAAACAATTAATCTAATTTATTAGTCAACTTTTTAAATTCTTTTTTAGGATTTTTATTGTCGTATAAAATATCATATACAGTTTTAATAATTGGTGTTTTTGCACCATTTTCAATGGTTATTTTATAAGCACTTTTGGTGGCATAATACCCTTCTGCAATCATACTCATTTCGTGTTGTGCAGATCTTACTGTGTAGCCTTTACCAATCATATTACCAAACATTCTATTTCTACTAAAAGTAGAATAGCCTGTTACTAATAAATCGCCTAAATATGCTGAATTGTTGATATTACGTTTCATTTTATGTACTTTTTTTATAAAACGTTTCATTTCTCGAATGGCATTGCTCATCAATACTGATTGAAAATTATCTCCATATCCCAAACCATGAGCAATACCAGCTGCAACAGCATAAATATTTTTTAACATTGCAGCATATTCTGTACCAATAATATCATCAGAAATTTTAACATTTATGTACCAACTTTGAAGTGCATCTGCCATTTTTTGAGCTCTTTGTTCATCAATACACGCAATTGTTAAATACGATAAACGTTCCATAGCAACCTCTTCTGCATGGCAAGGTCCTGTAATAACCCCAATATTTTGTAATGGAATATCAAATTTTTGATTAAAATGTTCACCCACTATTAAACCAGTTTCTGGAACAATCCCTTTTATTGCAGAAAAAATTATTTTGTTTTTTAAAGGTACATTTAACTTATTAAGTTCGGCAGTTAAAAAAGCAGATGGTATAGCAAAAATTAATATATCATACTTAGTAACCATTGTACTAATATCACTTGATAAATCTAATAAAGAAGCATCTAATTCTGCAGATCGTAAATAATTAGGGTTGTGATCGTTTTCTAAAATATGTTCAATAGCTTGCTCATCTCTCAAATACCAACCTATGGTATCTAAATTTTCCATCAACATTTTTACAATGGCAGTTGCCCAACTACCACCTCCAAAAACTGCTATTTTCTGATGTTTATCCATTTTACTCTTTTTTTGGCTTCAAAAGTAAGAAAACTATTAGCTTTTGATGAAAGCTTATCTTAATTATTATATTTTTGATATTCATAACTAGCAAATAAGAAATGAACGTACAAATTATAAACAAATCAAAACATGCTACACCTAGTTACGAAACTCAAGGTGCTGCTGGAATGGATTTAAGAGCAAATATAGATGCAACAATCACATTAAAACCTTTAGAAAGAGCAATTGTTAAAACTGGTTTGTTTATTGCTTTGCCTGTTGGTTTTGAAGCGCAAGTTAGACCAAGAAGTGGTTTGGCTGCTAAAAAAGGAGTTACAGTTTTAAATAGCCCTGGTACTGTAGATGCAGATTATCGTGGAGAAATTGGCGTAATTTTAGTAAACCTTTCTAATGATGATTTTATTATTAATGATGGTGAGCGTATTGCACAATTAGTGATTGCAAAACATGAACGAATTAACTGGAAAGAAGTTACAGTTTTATCTGAAACTGAACGTGGTTCTGGTGGTTTTGGAAGTACTGGAGTTTAATAAATTTAAAATAAAAATTATGATTTTAGGAGTATGTGAATGGTTGAGTACTAAAACACAATTTAGTGCAAAAAATATTAGAATATTGCTTGTATTATTAGTATTATTTGGTGGTTTGGGTATTGGAGCTTATATTTTATTATGGTTGGTAAAATTAATTTCTGGTGAGTAATTAACCAATCTTTTTATAAAGCTGACTCATTTTTGTAAACTTTTTATACATTAATTGAAAAGGTAAAAAAGTGTGAGAATGGTATTGATAACCTAAGTTTTTATAAAATTGAAAAGCTTGTGGCTGTTTATCCATAGCATCTAACCAAATAAGTTGATAACCTTTAGTGACGACTTCTTTTTCTAACCAATTCATGAGTTGGTTTCCAACTCCTTTTCCTTGTATTTTTTGATGCAAATAAATTCGGTGTAATTTTACTTGCTTTTCTATTGATAAACCTTCCAATTTTTCATCCCAAATAATTCTAAAATTACCTATAATTTCATCATTATAAAGTATAAAATAGTAATCAGCATTGTGTTGAGATAATTCTTTTACAACTTGCTCTTTAGCATATTGAGAATTCACATACCAATCTCCTTTATCTTCCCAAAAATGACTGTAAGCTAATGGATATATTTCTTGCATCAATTTATATAGAATTTCATAATCTGAAATAGAAATCTCTTGTAATTGTATGTTGTTGGCTATTTTAATCATATGACAAATTAAAAAACTGCTATTGGTTGATTACTCCAATAGCAGTTTAATAATAGTTAGAACTTTTAATACTTAATCTTGATTTTCAATAGCTTCTTTTATTTTAACTTCTAACTCTTCCATTAATTCTGGATTATCTTTTATAAGTCCTTTTACAGTATCTCTACCTTGCCCTAATTTGGTATCTCCATAACTAAACCAAGAACCACTTTTCTTAACAATACCTAATTCTACACCAATATCTAAAACTTCTCCAACTTTAGATATTCCTTGTCCATACATAATATCAAATTCTGCAATTTGAAAAGGTGGTGCTACTTTGTTTTTTACAACTTTAACTTTGGTACTGTTTCCAATAACTCTATCACCATCTTTAATTTGTGTTCTTCTACGAATATCTAAACGAACAGAGGCATAGAATTTTAAAGCATTACCACCAGTTGTTGTTTCTGGATTTCCAAACATTACCCCAATTTTTTCACGTAATTGGTTGATAAAAATAACAGTACAATTTGTTTTAGAAATGGTACCTGTTAATTTACGTAAAGCTTGAGACATTAAACGAGCATGTAAGCCCATTTTAGAGTCACCCATTTCACCTTCAATTTCAGATTTTGGAGTTAATGCAGCCACAGAATCAATTACAACAATATCTATTGCACCAGATCTTATTAAATTATCTGCAATTTCTAACGCTTGCTCTCCATGGTCTGGTTGAGAAATAATTAAATTATCAATATCAACACCTAAGTTTTCTGCATAAAATTTATCGAAAGCGTGTTCTGCATCTATAAATGCTGCAATTCCACCAGCTTTTTGAGCTTCAGCAATTGCGTGAATGGTTAACGTTGTTTTACCAGAAGATTCTGGCCCATAAATTTCAATAACTCTACCTCTTGGATAACCACCAACACCTAAAGCTAAATCTAACCCTAAAGAACCAGATGATATAGCATCTACATCTTCTGTAACTACATCACCCAATTTCATTACAGAACCTTTACCATACGTCTTATCTAACTTATCTAAAGTAAGTTGTAACGCTTTCAGTTTTGCTGCTTTTTCTTTATCTGCTGCCATATATTTTTTTATAAATACCTTGTTTTTAACGGATGCACAAGTTACAAAAAACAAACAGTATTTTCCTAATGTTTTAATTTCATTTTTATGGTATTTTTACATAAATTTAAAGTAATGAAATCTAAAATTTTAATCAGTAATTTAAATTCTTCTGCTACAATTGAAAATGGAGAATTGGTAAGTTTTTTGAATAATAATGTAGAATATATTCATCAAAAAGGGAATAAAGGTTGGCGAAAATCTGATGATGAAATGTTTCCTGTAATTGGCCCAACTTCAAAAAATAATTTTAGAGTACATACTAGAAATGGTGATGCTATTCAAGATCAGCATGGTTTGTTACGTGAAATGGATTACAAACTTATTTCTGCTGATGAAACCAGTGCTCGATTTGTTAAAAATTATAAAAAAAATACTTTAGTTAAAAACAGTAAATTTCCAGAAAAATCATCTGAAGAATTTTTACATTGGCCTTATAATTTTACTTTCGAAAAGAAATTATTTTTAAAAGATGATGTATTACACATCGAATTTATCATCGATTCTGAAGAAAATATGCCATTTATGTTAGGCTATCATCCTGCTTTTTTATTATCAAATACTGGTAAAGAAATCTTTATTTCTAATGGTGAAAAGTATAATTTAGACGATGTTTATAAAGCTGGTTCTAATGCATTTCCTGTGCTAAATTCTGATAAAATTATACTTAAAAATATCGATAAAAACGATTTAGAAATTACTACCAAAGGTTTTGATAATTTTATGCTTTGGACAGAGGTAAATAATATGGTTTGTATTGAGCCTATTACACAGTATACATCGTACACTGACCAAAAATTTTCTGAAAAAAATATACGTTTATCAAAAGGAAAAAATTCTTTTTCTGTGGCTTTAAAAATAATTTAGTATTTATGCTACAACATCGTCATTTTATAGTTCATAAACCTTGGGGATATTTATCGCAATTTATTAATAATCAAACTAAAAGAAAGAAAAAATTACTAGGAGAGTTGTATGATTTTCCTAAAGGAACTATGGCAATTGGGCGATTAGATTATGCTTCTGAGGGTTTGCTATTTTTAACAACAGATGGTAAAGTATCTCAAGAAATTAGAAGTAGTAAATTTGAAAAAGAATACTTTGTTCAAGTTGATGGAATAATTATAAAAGAAGCAATAAAAAGACTAAAAAAAGGTGTAGAAATTGGTTTTGAAGGAAAAAAATACCTCACTAAACCTTGTGAAGCTTTTGCTATTGATGATCCCAAATTTCCATTACGTAGCCAAAAAATTCGAGATGAAAGACATGGCCCAACAAGTTGGATTTCTATTAGTATTAGAGAGGGAAAATTTAGACAGGTTCGTAAAATGACAGCTGCTGTAGGCTACCCAACTTTGCGTTTGGTTCGTGTAAGAATTGGAGAAACTACCTTAAAAAATCTAAAAGTTGGAGATGTTACTGAAATTGAAAGTTTAGTGTAACTTATATTACAAAATAGATTACCAAATTTCTTTAATTTTGATGTATGAATAACTCTAATACCACCATTTATATAGTAGCCGCAATTATAATTTTACACTTTGTAGTTGGTTTTGGTTATTTAATTTATAAAATGACCAAAAAGAATGATAAAAATTAACTTTTATCCATCCTAATATGTGGTATACCATCTTCTAGGTACTCCTCTCCTATTTGTTTAAATTGATGAGATTTGTAAAAATTTTGTAAATATTTTTGTGCAGAAATGGTAATTTTATCAACTTTAAAATATATTTTTATGGCTTCAATAGAGGCAATCATTAGTTGATGTCCATAACCAAACTTTCGTTCGTTCTTAGCAACCACTACCCTACCAATACTAGCATTATCAAAATAATCACCTGGTTTAAAAATACGAGTATACGCCACTACTCTATTTTGTTTTGTACCAAAAATATGTAACGCTTTCTGGTCTTTAAAATCTACATCTTGGTATACACAATCTTGTTCTACTACAAAAACTTCAGAACGTAATTGAAGAATATTATAAAGTTCGTTTGTAGTTAATTCTTGAAAGGACTTAGTGATAAATTTCATAAGTTATTTTTACAAGGGACTTAAGTCCCTTGCAGGTTTATGTACAAGAAATTTTATCAATTCTATTTTGATGTCTTCCACCTTCAAATTCTGTAGTTAAAAATACATCTACAAACCCAATGGCTTGTTGTAAAGACACAAAACGAGCAGGAATTGTAAGTATATTGGCATTGTTATGTTGTCTTGTAAGTGCAACTAATTCGTTATTCCAACATAATGCAGCTCTAATTCCTTGATGTTTATTGGCAGTCATTAATGCTCCATTTCCAGATCCGCATAAAATAACTCCTAAATCTGCTTTACCAGATTCTACTGCATCTGCAGTTGGATGAATAGCATCAGGATAATCCATAGAATCATTTGTATCTGTTCCAAAATTTAAAACTGTATACCCTTTATTTTCTAAATGTTTAAGAATTTCGAACTTATATGCTGTCCCTGCGTGATCATTACCAATAGCAATTGTCATAATTTTTTATTTATTGTCATTACAAGAAGAATTACGAAGTAATCTTTTTATAAATTTACAGATTGCTTCATTTCATTCGCAATGACGTAGTTATATAAGCAAAAATATAGAAAATAGCAGTTATCAACAGTTATAAACAATGAAATTTTATAAATTTTTAATAACTCCTTATTTTTAAACCAATTAACAACTTTACCTAAATGTTAAGAACTTATCATTAAAAACTCAAAACTTTTTTTGGTGTTTTTAATATTTATTACAATACAAGCTCTTGGTTGATATATGCAACTTTTATTTTACTTTTTTGATAAGAGTTTATCAACATAAAATTTACAATTTATTTACATCATTAGCTTTATTATTTATCAATAATAATAAGTGAATAGCTGTTTATAACTTTTGTTAATAACTCTAATTTTTAATTGATTTTTAAGCTTTTAAATAACTCATAACTTGTCAATTTTTTTTAATAAGTGATAAAATCAAATAAATGAATCATTTTTTACTGTAGCTATTCACATACTATTATAAACATCATTGTTTTTTAAAATTTTATAAAAGAAAAATAATAATACTATAGAATGTTGATAAGTGTTAAAGTTTATTTTTAAAATTAGAATTTTCTAAACTTTAATTATTCTTCTCTAAAAAAATAGAAACTTAAACTGTTTTTATTTTCTTTTTAGCTTTTAAAAAAGTTGTAGTGTCTTTTTGAATTTCTACGGTTTCTTTAGGCGTTTCAATTTTATTCAAAGAAGTATGTACCGTTCTTATCGTTAAATAAATACCGATAACAAAGATAAAAGCGAATAAAGCGATAATTTTACGTAGATTTTTCATCCTAATAAGTTGACCTTTATATATAAAGACGTATGAATTATGAAAACGTTACAAAAAAATTAAGATTTTTTTAACTTTTATCAATTTACTATAAAGTTAATCGCTTTTTTAATGATGTTTATTTGTAATTTTCCAGTTCCTATTAGCTCACCATCAGCCTGAATAAATGGTGTTGTTTTATTTGGAATTATAGTAATTTCTTTCGTTTTATAGCTAGCTACTTTTTGATGCTGTACAATTTTACCAGAATATAACTTTGGTAAATTGAATACAACTTCTAAAAAGCTAAAATTTTTAACAATACTAACATCTAACAAACCATCTGATGGATTAACATCTTTCGTAAATTGCATTCCACCTCCTGAAAATTTACAAATACCAATAATTGTCATTAAACTTTTGGTTTCTATAGGTTTATCATTTAATATTATTTTAAAAATTGATTTTTTGTAAAGTAAAATTCCTGCTAACCCGGTAAAAAGATAGCCAATACTACCTAAAATTTTTAATCTTTTCAATTTATGTACTACATACCCATCAAACCCTAAACCTGCTACATTATTAAAATAGGTTAGGGGTGCATTAGCTGTTTTTAAAACTCCTATATCTTGTAAAATAGTTTTTTTTTGTTGAATGATTTCAATGGATTTTTTGATATCTAAGGGAATATTGTAGGTTTTAATCCAATCGTTTCCTGTACCTAAAGGAATCACACCAATAGTTATATCCGAAGATTTTGTATACCTTTGCATCATAATTCCGTTAACTACGTGATGTAGTGTTCCATCTCCACCTACAGTTATAAAGTTTCTAAAACCGTTTTGAATGGCAGTTTCCACCAGTTCAATTTCGTGTTTAGAGAATTGTGTAAAAGCATAAGAATACTCGATGTTTTTTGCGTTTAAAAGTTTTTTAACCAACTTCCAGTTTTTAGAAAAATTACCTTTTCCTGATGTTGGATTTGCAATAATAAACCAAGAATTTTCATCACTTTTAGTAACGAATTGAGACATATATAAATAATAATGGATTGGCAAAATACAAAATCGAATCATAACAGTTAATTAATAATATAAAAAGTTAAATAGTTGTATTTTGGTAATCAAATAATAGAAGAACGAATTAATGACAAGAAAGAAGAAAAAAATATATAAAAAGAAAGGTAAAGTTATTAAAGACTTGACAAGAAATATATTTAAAATTTTAAATCAAGACAGTGATAAGTATTACAATTACAAACAAATTGCTGGCAAATTAGGTATTTCAGATACCGATGGTAAAACACAAGTTTTAAAGAAGTTAGCCGAGTTAACCGCTACTAAAAAAATTAAAGAAGTAGATAGAGGAAAATACCAGATTAATGAAGATCGTAAATATTCTTTAGGAACATTAGATATTACCTCTAATGGAAATGGGTATTTTATTTCTGATGATTATGAGCACGATATTTTTATACCTAATGTTAATCTTGGTAAAGGTTTGCAGGGAGATGTTGTAAGAGCTTATGTGTATAAAAAACGAAGATCTAATAAATTAGAAGCTGATGTAGTAGAAGTTGTAGAACGTGCCAAAAAAGAGTTTGTTGGGGTTTTACAAATGAGTAAAAACTTTGGGTTTGTACTACCTGACAGCAACAAAATGTATGCTGATATTTTTATATCACAAAATAAAATGAATGGTGCTGAACATGGAGATAAAGTACAAGCTACAATTATAGATTGGCCAGAGAAATCTAAAAATCCGTTTGGAAAAATTACTAAAGTTTTAGGGAAACCAGGTGATCATAATACAGAAATGCATTCTATATTACTAGAATATGATTTACCTTATGAATTTCCTACAGAAGTGGAAGAAGAGGCGCAATCGCTCTCTTTAGATATTACTAAAGACGAAATTGCCAAACGTAGAGATATGAGAAACGATTTAACGTTTACCATAGATCCAAAAGATGCAAAAGATTTTGATGATGCATTATCATTTACAAAATTAGAAAATGGAAATTACGAAATAGGTATTCATATTGCAGATGTTTCGCATTATGTACAACCAAAAACCATTTTAGATCATGAAGCTTATGAAAGAGCAACATCTGTCTATTTAGTAGATAGAGTAGTACCTATGTTACCAGAAATGTTAAGTAATGGAGTCTGTTCTTTAAGACCTAATGAAGAAAAACTGACATTTTCTGCGGTTTTTGAAATCAATGAAAAAGCACAAATTATCAATCAATGGTTTGGGAGAACAGTAACGTATTCAGACAAACGTTTTGCGTATGAAGAAGCACAAGCAATTATAGCATCAAATAGAATAGAGAAAAAAGATAAAAGAACAAAGAACCAAGATGAGTCTGTCATTTCGAACACAGCCGAGAATTCTATCAAATATAACAACATTATACCCGCAAATGTTTCTCTAACAGGAAAAGAATATACAGTGGATGATGCTATTGTAGAAGCTACTTTAAAATTGGATGAACTGGCTAAAATTCTCAGAAAAAAGAGAATGAAACAAGGTGCTATTTCTTTTGATAGAGTAGAGGTAAAGTTCAATTTAGATGAAGAAGCAAATCCTGTTGGTGTTTATTTTAAAGAAGCCAAAGATGCGAATAAATTGATTGAAGAATTTATGCTATTGGCCAATAGAAAAGTAGCTGAATTTATTGGAAAAGCAAAAGGAGGGAAGCCATCCAACAAAACATTTGTGTACAGAGTGCATGACGAACCCGATGTTGAAAAATTAGCATCTCTACAAAACATCATCAGTAAATTTGGATATAAAATTGATACCAATACACGAGAATCTACTTCAGATTCTTTAAACCAATTGTTGAGTGATGTGCATGGTAAAGCAGAATCGAATATGATTGAGACTTTAACCATTAGAACTATGTCTAAAGCAGTGTATACCACTCAAAATATTGGTCACTATGGATTAGCTTTTGAGTATTACAGTCATTTTACATCACCTATAAGACGTTATCCAGATGTTATGACACATAGATTACTACAACATTATTTAGAGGGTGGAAATAGCGCAAAACAAGATATTTATGAAGAAAAGTGTAAACACTCTTCAAAACGCGAAGAATTAGCCAGTAAAGCAGAACGTGATTCTATAAAATATATGCAAGTAAAATACATGCAAGACCATAAAAATGAAGTGTTTGATGGTGTAATTACAGGAGTTACAGAGTGGGGTGTTTATGTAGAAATTACTAAAAATAAATGTGAAGGAATGGTACGTATCAGAGATATTAAAAGTGATTATTATATTTTTGATGAAGAGCAATATGCAGTAGTTGGGCAATCTACAAAGCAAATGTATCAGTTAGGAGATAATGTAAAAGTACAAGTAAAAAAGACAGATTTAGAACGCAAACATTTAGATTTTAATTTAGTCGAAGACTAATGCTGAATTTATTTTAGAGTTTTTTTAATGATTTAAACAATCATCTTAAGCTTCTTTACAATTTTTAAAATGATATTTAGTATTTTAAAGAATGATGAACTAGAAACTAATTTTATTAGGGTAGTAACTTTACATATATGTGTAAAAATTAGTACAATCCGTATCGAAATAAATTTTTAAAAATGATTTTAACCACAACAAACAACATTGAAGGTTTTAAAATAGTAGATTATTTAGGCATTGTTACAGGTACAGCTTACGATTCTAGTTATTCTTCCAATGGAAGAAAAATGTCTTTTAAAGATATGTTTAGCATGACAAAGTATAGAGAAATGTATACACTAGGATTAGAAAGTATTAAAGAAAATGCTTTTCAAAATTTAAAAGAAAATGCTATAAAATTAGGGGCTAATGCAGTAGTTGGTATTCAGTTAGATGTTGAACCTTTAGCAAATTCAAATACTTTATTAGTTTCAATTACAGGTACAGCTGTTCAAGTAGCTTAGTGCTAAATTTTAGTTGATATCTATACTCATTTGCTGTTAATTTTTCAGATTTGTAACAATAAAACCAATAAAAAAGCTTTATAGTGGTATACTTATAGATTAAAGTATACAATTAAATAAAAAAAATGATGAAAAAAATAATTTACCTATTTCTATTATTTAGTAGTTTACCTATAACTTCTCAAAGTAAAGTCACTAAAAATTTAGGAGATTTTTCTATTTTAAAAGTATATAATGGTATTGAGTTAGAGTTGATAAAATCTACCGAACAAAAGCTAGAAATTACCGGAAAAAAATCTGAAATTGTAAAAATAAAAAATGTAAATAATACTTTAAAAATTTCGTTACCCTTCTCTTTAAAACCAGAAAATAATCTTGCTAACGGAGAAGTTTTGGTAAAATTATATTACAAAAATAAATTAGCTATAATTGATGGTAATGAAGGCGCAACCATTACAGGTAAAGAAATTAAACAAGATCAACTAGAGGTAAAATCTCAAGAAAGAGCATTTATTAATATCGTAGTAAATGTTAAACATTTAGAAGTTAAAGCTATTTCTGGTGGTATTGTAAAATTATCTGGAATCACCAAAAACCAAAATGTAGATGTAGATTTATATGGTATTTATAATGGTTTTGATTTAAAAGCTACAAATAAATCAACTGTTAAAGCAGGTACTGGTGCTAAAGCAGAAATTTTAGCAGAAGAAACTCTAAATGCAAAAGTAAGTTTTGGAGGATCAATTTTTTATAAAGGGAATCCTGAAGTGTTAAAAGACAAGAAAGTAGTAGGAGGTATTATTCAAAAAAGAGATTAATACAATCCTTTTTTATATCTTTGTATTATTAAATTTTAGAACAAATGAATACTTTAAATATATTTTTATTAGGAATGCCAAGTGGAGGATCGTGGTTAATTATTGCGATAGCTATTTTATTGCTATTTGGTGGAAAAAAAATACCAGAGTTAATGAAAGGTTTAGGTGGTGGTATTAAAGAGTTTAAAAAGGCCTCTAAAGAAGAAAACGAAGAAAAGTTAGAGGAGAAGAAATAACACTAAAAGTTAAGTATAAATGTAAAGCTCTGTTTGCAACGCAAACAGAGCTTTTTGTTTGGCTTAATAGTCAAAAATGGTTGGTAAAATCTTTTGTATCCCTTTCTATGATTGGTCTAATTAAAAGTTTATTG